>NZ_JBIAFG010000012.1:0-40980 GCF_042869175.1 Micromonospora sp. NPDC007208
CCACCCGGGTGGTTGCCGGGGGCGGGTGCACCGCCCCCCCCCGGGTGCGGGTGGGCCCCGGCCCCCCCCCCCCCCCCCCCCGGGCGGCCCCCCCCCGGGGGGGGGGGGGCGCCCCCGGCCGGTGGGAAATGCGGTGGTGCCCGGCGGTCCGTCCGGTCACCATTCCCCTCATGATCGAGATCCGGGTGCTCACCCCCGATGACTGGCCCACCTGGCGCGAACTGCGGCTGGCCGCCCTCACCGAGGCGCCGGGAGCGTTCGGCTCCCGGCTCGCCGACTGGCAGGGCGACGGTGACCGCGAACAACGCTGGCGCGACCGGCTGAGCATCCCCGGCTCACACAACCTGGTGGCCGTCCTGGACGGGCGTCCGGTCGGGATGTCGAGCGGCACACCCACGGCGGACCCGTTGACGATGGACCTGATCTCGATGTGGGTGCACCCCGACGCCCGCGGCAAGGGTGTAGGCGACCGCCTGGTGGACGAGGTGGCACAGTGGGCCCGCGAGCGCGGCGCCAGCCAACTCAGGCTCAACGTCAGGCCCGACAACGCGCGGGCGAAGGCCCTCTACCACCGCGCCGGCTTCACTCTGAGCGACGAGCCGGACAACCTGACGCCCGATGGCGAACAGGTCATGCTCCGCCCCCTCTGACCCGCGCCCGCCCCTCCTCCCGCACCCTTGCCGCGATCTTGCACTTTCAGTCGCCCGATCGCGGCTTATGCACTTTTCGCCGGGACAGAAACTGCAAGATCGGCGGGGGTGGGGGTGGGGGTGGGGGTGGGGGTGGGGGCGGGGGTGGGGGCGGGGGCGGGGGCGGGGGTGGGGGCGGGGGCGGGGGTGGGGGCGGTGGGCGTTAGACCAGGCAGTTGACGATCTCGGCCACCGAGCGGCGGCGGCCGGTGTAGAACGGGACCTCTTCGCGGACGTGCCGGCGGGCGCCGGAGGCGCGCAGGTCCCGCATCAGGTCGACGATCCGGTGCAGTTCGTCGGCCTCGAAGGCGAGCATCCACTCGTAGTCGCCGAGCGCGAACGAGGCGACCGTGTTGGCCCGTACGTCCGGGTAGCCGCGGGCCATCTTCCCGTGCTCGGCCAGCATCTCGCGCCGCTCGGCGTCGGGCAGCAGGTACCACTCGTAGGAGCGGACGAACGGGTACACGCAGATGTAGGGGCGGGCCTCCTCGCCGGCCAGGAACGCCGGGATGTGGCTCTTGTTGAACTCCGCCGGCCGGTGCAGCGCCATCTGCGACCACACCGGGGTCAGCGCCCGACCCAGCGTGGTGCGGCGGAACCGCAGGTACGCGTCCTGGAGCGCGTCGGGGGACGCGGAGTGCCACCAGATCATCACGTCCGCGTCGGCGCGCAGCCCGGAGACGTCGTACACGCCCCGGACCACGACGTCCTTGCCGGCCAGCTCGTCGAAGAGCGACACGACCTCGCCGGTCACGTTGTCCCGCAGCGAGGGCAGCGGGGAGCTGGCCCGGAACACCGACCACATGGTGTAGCGGATGCTGTCGTTCAGCTCCCGCAACCGGGCCGCGTTGGTCTGCTCGGTCATCTCGCCGATCCTCCCAGTGCTGTGATGATCTCTTCGGCCGCCGTCTCGCCGGAGCGGACGCAGACCGGGATGCCGACGCCGTCGTAGCCGGCGCCGGCGAGGACCAGTGTGGGGTGCGCGGCCCGCAGCGCCGTCCGTGCGGCGGCGAGCCGGTCGGCGTGCCCCGGCGCGTACTGCGGCAACGCACCGCCCCACCGCTGCACGTGCCCGTCGACCGGGGCGGGCAGCGGGGTGCCGAGCACCGCGGACAGCTCGCGGTGCACGGTGGCGGCCAGGTCCGCGTCGGGGCGCTGCAGGTGCGCCTCCTCGCCGTACCGGCCCACCGAGGCGCGCACCAGGGCCAACCCGTCCGGCCGGCGCAGGTGCCCCCACTTGGTGGTGAAGAAGGTCGCCGCCTTGATCAGCAGGCCCTCGGTACCCGGCACCAGGAAGCCGGACAGCTCGGGCAGTCGCGGCTGCGGCAACGCCATGGTGACCAGGGCGACGCTCGCGTAGTCCAGCGCGCCGACGCCCGCCGCCACCGCCGGCGCGGGGCCGGCGAGCAGCCGCGCCGCCGGTCGCGCCGGCACCGCCAGCACCACCGCGTCCACGTCGACCAACTCGGGGTCGCGGGTCGGGCCGACGGTGAGACGCCAACCGGTTTCGGTCGCTGTCAGCTCGCGCACTGCGGCGTCCCGCCGTACCGTCGCGCCGCTGGCCGTCACCGCCGCCTCGACCAGGGTGCTCAGCCCACCGGCCAGGGTGCCGAAGACCGGGGCGCCGGGCGCACGCGGCGCGGCGGCCTGCGCGGCCCGGACCGCGCCGACCAGGGTGTGCTCCACCCGGGCCGCGCGGGCCAGCGCCGGCATCGTCGTGACCAGGGAGAGATCGTCGGCGCGGCCCGCGTACACGCCGCCCAGCATCGGGTCGACCAGTCGCTCGACCACCTCGTCGCCGAAGCGGGACCGGACCAGCGCGCCCACCGAGACGTCCGCGTCCGGCCCGACCAGCGGCCGACCGCCGTCGGTGTCGGCGTCCGCGGCCGGGCGGGCCACCGTGGTCACCCGGTCCAGATCCCCGGGTACGCCCACCAGGGTGCCGCCCGGGATGGGGCGCAGCCCTCCGTCGATGACCAGCGCGGCCTGCCCCACCGTGGGGTGCACGATCTTCTCGGCCAGGCCGAGCCGGCGGGCCAACGCCACCGCCGCGCTCTCGGCGCCGGTCGGGTCGCGCATCAGGAACGACTCCGCGCCGAACTCCACCTGCTGACCAGCCAGCTCCCCGGTGCGCAACTTTCCGCCCAGGGCGCCGGACTGCTCGTACACCGTGATCTCGGTGCCGGCCGGAGCGCGGTCGCGCAGGCGGACCGCGGCGGCCAGCCCGGCGATCCCGCCGCCGACCACCGCCACCCGCCAGGGCTGCCGCATTCCCGGTCAGCCCTGGTCGGCCCGGCGGCTGGACAGCTCGTGCACCAGCGCGACCACCCGGGTCAGGACCTCCGGGTCGGTCTCCGGCAGCACCCCGTGGCCGAGGTTGAACACGTGCCCGGGGGCGGCCCGGCCCTGCTCCAGGATGCGGCGCACCTCGGCCTCGACGACCGGCCACGGCGCGAGCAGCACGCACGGGTCCAGGTTGCCCTGCACCGCCTTGTCCGCGCCGATCCGGCCGGTGGCGACGTCCAGCGGCGTACGCCAGTCGACGCCGACCACGTCCGCCCCGGCCTCGCCCATCGCGCCGAGCAGCTCGCCGGTGCCCACCCCGAAGTGGATCCGGGGCACCCCCGCGTTGACGAGCCCGCTCAGCACGGTTGTCGAGTGCGGCAACACGAAACGGCGGTAGTCGGCCTCGGAGAGCGCGCCGGCCCACGAGTCGAACAGCTGCACGGCGGAGACGCCGGCGTCGATCTGCACCCGCAGGAAGGCCAGCGTCACCTCGGCCAGCCGGGCGCAGAGCGCGTGCCACAGCTCGGGGTCGCCGTACATCAGGGCCTTGGTCTTCGCGTGGGTGCGCGACGGCCCGCCCTCGACCAGGTAGCTCGCGAGGGTGAACGGCGCACCGGCGAAACCGATCAGCGGGGTGTCACCCAGCTCGACCACCAGCTGCCGGACGGCCTCGTCCACGTACGAGACGTCGTCGCGGGTGATCCGGCGGATCCGTTCCACGTCGGCGGCGGTGCGGATCGGCTCGGCGACGACCGGGCCGGTGCCCGGCACGATGTCCAGGTCGATCCCGGCCGCGGCGACGGGCACCACGATGTCGCTGAACAGGATGGCGGCGTCCACGCCGTGCCGGCGTACCGGCTGGAGGGTGATCTCGGTGACCAGCTCCGGGCGGCGGCAGGACTCCAGCATCGGCACGCTCGCCCGGATCTCCCGGTACTCCGGAAGGGAGCGGCCGGCCTGGCGCATGAACCAGACCGGGGTGTGCGGAACGGGCCGACGTCGGCAGGCCCGGATGAAGGGCGAGTCGGCCGGTCCGCCGGGGCGGGAATCTCCGTCTCGGGCGACAGTGCCCGTGGTGTCCGTGGTCATCGCCGCAATCGTGCCACGCCCGCCACCCCCAACC
This sequence comes from Micromonospora sp. NPDC007208, assembly GCF_042869175.1. Lineage (NCBI taxonomy): Bacteria > Bacillati > Actinomycetota > Actinomycetes > Micromonosporales > Micromonosporaceae > Micromonospora > Micromonospora sp. NPDC007208. The sequence goes on from NZ_JBIAFG010000012.1 coordinate 4,099, forward strand.
GGGTGGGGGTGAGAGGAAGGGCACCGTTCCTTACGTCGGAGTCGAAGCAGGGGCCCCTCGGTGAGCGTCGGCGCGCCGTCGAAGCGGGGGGCGGGCGTCGGCATAGGCTGCCGACATGGCCCCCCCGATCGCGCTCCCGGAGACGTTCGCCCGCGCGGTCGCCGGGCTGCGGTCGGCCGCCCCCCGGCCGGAGATCACCCTGGAGGAGGTCGGCGCCCCCCAGCGGCTGGCCCCGTACGCGTTCGCGCTCGCCGCGACCGTGCTGCGCGACGACGACGAGGTGGCGACCGGCCGGCTGATCCTGCTGCACAACCCGGTCGGGCACGAGGCGTGGCAGGGCACTCTGCGGCTGGTCACCTACGTGACCGCCGAGTTGGAGGTCGATCTGGCCGCCGACCCGCTGCTGCCCGGGGTCGGCTGGACGTGGCTGACCGACGCGTTGGACGCCCAGGACGCCGGCCACCGGGCGATCGGCGGGACGGTGACCCAGACCATGTCGACCCGGTTCGGCGATCTTGCCGGGCCACCGACCATCGGTGACATCGAGATCCGCGCGTCCTGGACGCCTGTCGACGACGACCTGACCCCACACCTGCTCGGCTGGTGCGCGCTGCTCGCCTCCACCGCCGGTCTCCCCCCACCCGGCGTGACCGCCCTCTCCGACCGCCGTCCCGCCGGCGCAGCCTGACGTTCGGCCCTCGAGAGGACACTTTGCGGACACCTGATCGACACACGCCGGACCGGCTGCACCCGTCGGATCTCCGCGCGCACTAGGGTTGGCAGGTGACCGACGAACCACCCCTGCGCCGTCGGCCCACCGAAGAACTTCCGGGAAACGCACCCCAGCACCCGCCGTCGGCCCAGCCGCAGCCGGCGGGCGAGGGGGCCGACCCGGCCGACGGTGGGCCCGTTCCGCTGATCGCCCCGCGTGACGGCACCCCCGATCCGGTGGCCGCCCCGGCCGAGCTTGCCGAGGTCGTGGCCCGCTTCGCGGCCGGCACCGGCCCGGTCGCCCTGGACGCCGAGCGGGCCTCCGGCTACCGCTACAGCCAACGCGCGTACCTGGTGCAACTGCGCCGGGCCGGTGCTGGCACAGCGCTGATCGACCCGCTGCCCCTGCCCGACCTCAGCGCGCTGGACGCGGTGATCGGCGAGGCGGAGTGGGTCCTCCACGCGGCCAGCCAGGATCTGCCCTGCCTGGCCGAGGTGGGGTTGCGTCCGCGCCGACTGTTCGACACCGAGCTGGCAGCTCGACTGGCCGGCTTCGAGCGCGTCGGGCTGGCCGCGCTCACCGAGCAGCTGCTCGGGTTCACCCTAGAGAAGCACCACTCGGCGGCCGACTGGTCGAGCCGACCGCTGCCCGAGTCGTGGTTGACGTACGCCGCCCTCGACGTGGAGCTGCTCACCGACCTTCGCGACGCGCTCGACGCCGAGTTGACCCGGCAGGGCAAGTCGGCCTGGGCCGCGGAGGAGTTCGCCGCGCTGGTCCGCACCGGGGCACGCCCGCCGCGGGTCCGCGCGGAGCCGTGGCGGCGCACCTCGGGCATCCACCGACTGCGGGGGGCTCGAGCCCAGGCCCGGGTCCGCTCGATGTGGTACGCCCGGGACCAGATCGCTTCCCGGCGGGACGCCGCTCCCGGTCGGGTGCTGCCCGACTCGGCGATCATCGCCGCGGCCGAGCTGGACCCGAAGGACGAGAAGACCCTGCTGACCCTGCCCGGTTTCGGTGGTCGGTCGGTCCGTCGGCTGGCCCGCACCTGGCTCGCCGCGCTCGACGACGCCCGGCAGTTGCCGGAGGATTCGCTGCCGGTCTCGCCGGCCGTGGAGGGCCCGCCCCCGCCGCACCGGTGGGCCGAACGGGACCCGGTGGCGGCCGGTCGGCTGGCCCGCTGCCGGGAGGTCGTGATCCGCATCGCCGGTGCGCACAACCTTCCGCCGGAAAACCTGATCACTCCGGATTCGGTCCGCCGGCTGGCGTGGACCCCACCGGAGGAGATCACCGAGGAGTCGGTCGCGGAGACCCTGCGCGGCCTCAACGCCCGCGAGTGGCAGATCGGCCTCCTCACCGCCGACCTGACGGAAGCCCTAACCCCAACCCCCTAACCCACCCACCCCACCCTCTCTCTGTTGATCATGAAGTTATTGCCATGCGCACCGGCGTGTCTCGGCAATAACTTCATGATCGACCGGAGCCGGGTGTGGGGTGGGCCACAGCGGGGGGTGGGGACGGGGTTGGTTACTGGCGAGTAGCATCCGAGGGAAACGTGCCCGTGTCGGCGACCCTTGTTCGGTCCGGCGTGCCGCCCGGCGTGAAGGCCGAATCACGGTCGAATAGGAGGCTCAAGTGCCCCGTGAAGTTCGCGACGTCGTCTTCGTCGACGGCGTCCGTACCCCGTTCGGCAAGGCGGGTGGCATGTACGCCAACACCCGCGCCGACGACCTGGTGATCCGCTGTATCCGGGAACTGCTGCGTCGCAACCCGCAGCTGCCCCCGGAGCGGGTCGAGGAGGTCGCCATCGCGGCCACCACCCAGATCGGCGACCAGGGCCTCACCATCGGCCGCACCGCCGCCCTGCTGGCCGGGCTGCCCAAGACCGTTCCCGGCTTCGCCATCGACCGGATGTGCGCGGGTGCGATGACCGCGGTCACCACCGTGGCCAGCGGCATCGCCATGGGCGCGTACGACATCGCCATCGCCGGTGGCGTCGAGCACATGGGCCGCCACCCGATGGGTGAGGGCGTCGACCCCAACCCGCGGATCATCGCGGAGAAGCTGGTCGACCCGTCCGCGCTGGTGATGGGCTCGACCGCGGAGAACCTGCACGACCTGGTCCCGCACATCACCAAGGCACGCACCGACGCGTTCGCGCTCGCCTCGCAGCAGAAGACCGCCAAGGCGTACGCCAACGGCAAGCTCCAGGACGACCTGGTGCCGATGTCCATCCGCGACGCGGAGGGCGGCTGGGGTCTGGCCACGGTCGACGAGGCCCCACGGGACACCTCGCTGGAGAAGCTGGCCACCCTGAAGACTCCGTTCCGTCCGCATGGCAAGGTCACCGCGGGCAACGCGGCCGGCCTGAACGACGGCGCCACCGCGAGTCTGCTGGCCGACGAGGCCACGGCCCGCGAGCTGGGCCTGCCGGTCGCCATGCGGCTGGTGTCGTTCGGGTTCGTCGGCGTCGAGCCGGAGGTGATGGGCGTCGGCCCGATCCCGTCGACGGAGAAGGCGCTGCGCCTCGCCGGGCTCAGCATCGACGACATCGGCCTGTTCGAGCTGAACGAGGCGTTCGCCGTGCAGGTGCTCGCCTTCCTCGACCACTTCGGCATCGCCGACGACGACGTGCGGGTCAACCCGTGGGGCGGCGCGATCGCCATCGGTCACCCGCTGGCCTCCTCCGGCGTGCGGCTGATGACGCAGCTGGCCCGCCAGTTCGCCGAGCACCCCGAGGTCCGCTACGGCCTCACGGCGATGTGCATCGGCATCGGCATGGGCGGCACGGTCATCTGGGAGAACCCGCACTGGGAGGGTGGCAACAAGTGAAGGCACCGAACGAGGTCGTCACCCGGGCGCTGCTGCGCCAGGTGAACGTGCCGGGGCTGGACCGGCCCGCCGCCCTGATCACGCTGGACAACGGCCTCGACCACACCAAGCCGAACACCTTCGGCCCGGGTGGGCTGGCCAGCCTGGACGAGGCGATCACCGCCGCGCTGGCCGCCGACCCGGCGTTCATCGCGGTCACCGGCAAGCCGTACATCTTCTGCGTGGGCGCGGACATCGTCGGCCTGCCGCAGCTCGCCGACCGCGCGCAGGCGTTGGAGATCGGCCGGCTCGGCCACCGGGTCTTCGCCCGGCTCAAGGACAGCACCGTCCCCACGTTCGCGTTCGTCAACGGCGCGGCGATGGGCGGTGGCCTGGAATTGGCGTTGCACTGCCACTACCGGACGCTCTCCGGCGGCGCGGCGGCCCTCGCGCTGCCCGAGGTCTCCCTCGGTCTGGTGCCCGGCTGGGGCGGCACGCAACTCCTGCCGAACCTGATCGGCATCCCGGCAGCGACCCAGGTGATCATCCAGAACCCGCTGATGCAGAACAAGATGCTCAAGCCGAAGCAGGCGGCCGAGCTGGGCATCGCGGACATCCTGTTGGAGCCGGCGGACTTCCTGGAGCGGTCCCTGGAGTGGGCCGCCAGCGTGGTCCGGGGTCAGGTCACCGTGACCCGGCCCGAGGTCGACAAGGACATGTGGGCGGGCGTGCTCTACTTCGCCCGGGAGACGCTGAACCAGCGGCTGCACGGCGCGGTCCCGGCCGCGTACAAGGCGCTCGACCTGCTGGAGACGGCGAAGGACGGCGACTTCGCCGCCGGCACCGCCGCCGAGGACGAGGCCCTCGCGGACCTGGTCTTCTCCGAGGAGCTGCGCAGCGGCCTGTACGCGTTCGACCTGGTGCAGCGGCGGGCCAAGCGCCCGGCCGGCGCACCGGACAAGGGCCTGGCCCGCACGATCACCAAGGTCGGCATCGTCGGCGCGGGCCTGATGGCCAGCCAGCTGGCGCTGCTGTTCGCCCGCCGCCTCCAGGTGCCGGTGGTCCTGACCGACCTCGACCAGTCCCGGGTGGACAAGGGCGTCGGCTACGTGCACACCCAGATCGAGAAGGCCGTCACCAAGGGCCGGATGGACAAGGGCACCGCAGCCAAGTTGTACGGACTGGTCAGCGGCACAGTCGACAAGAGCGCCTTCGCCGACGCGGACTTCGTCATCGAGGCGGTCTTCGAGGACCTGGGCGTCAAGAAGCAGGTCTGGGCCGAGCTGGAGAAGATCGTCTCTCCGGAGGCGGTGCTCGCCACCAACACCAGCTCACTGTCGATCACCGAGATGGCCGCCGAGTTGGAGCACCCGGAGCGGGTGGTCGGCTTCCACTTCTTCAACCCGGTGGCGGTGCTGCCGCTGCTGGAGATCGTCCGGGGCGAGCGCACCGACGACGTCACCCTGGCCACCGCGTTCGCGGTCGGCAAGCAGCTCAAGAAGTCGAGCGTGCTGGTCAAGGACGCCCCGGCGTTCGTGGTGAACCGGCTGCTCACCCGCTTCCTGGGCACCGTCTTCGCCGCCGTCGACGCCGGCACCCCGCTGGACGTGGCGAACAGCGCACTGGACCCGCTGGGCCTGCCGATGCGCCCGCTCGCCCTGCTCCAGTTGGTCGGGCCGGCCGTCGCGTACCACGTGGGCGGCACCCTGCACGCCGCGTACCCGGACCGGTTCGGGGTCAGCGAGAACCTCAAGCGGATCGCCGACTCCGGTCAACCGATCGTGGTCGACGACCAGGTCAACGAGGAGGTCGCCAAGCTGCTCGTGGTGGGTGACCAGCCGTTGACCGCCGAGCAGGTACGCCAGAACGCCCTCGACGCGCTCGCGCAGGAGATCCGGCTGATGCTGGACGAGGGTGTGGTCGCCGAGGCGCAGGACATCGACCTGTGCATGATCCTGGGCGCCGGTTGGCCGTTCCACCTGGGCGGCGTCACGCCGTACCTGGACCGGACCGGCACCTCCGAGCGGGTCACCGGCCAGCGGTTCCTGCCGCGCGGTGCGGCGAGCCTGCCGGCCTGAGGAGATAGCAGCACCACCGTCGCGGTGGTCGGACCGTCCCTCGTGGACGGGCCGGCCACCGCGACCGTTTGTGCTCAGGTGATCGCCGGGTGCGGATCTCCGCGGGGACAACGGCGAGCTCCGCGCCGGGTTAGGATCACGCGTTTTGCACCCCCATCTTGGAGCTGACTGATGTCCCAGCCGCCGGCCAATCCCTACGGCCCGCCGCACGATTCCCCCGACCCGTCGCAGCAGCCGGGTCAGCAGCCTGGCGGTTGGCCGCCGCCGCAGCAGCAGGGACACCCGCAGCAGCCCGGTAACTTCCCGCCCGGACAGCCGGGTTTCCCGCCCGCACAGCCGGGTTTCCCGCCCGCACAGCCGGGCTACCCGCCCGCACAGCCGGGTCAGCCGTACGGTGACCCGAACCTGGCCGGCGGCCCGCCCCCGGCGAAGAAGTCGAACGTCGGCAAGATCGTGCTGATCGTGTTGGCCGCGGTGCTGGTGCTCTGCCTCGGTGGCGTGGCGATCACCTGGTTCGTCGTGAAGGACGACGTGGGCGCCGTGGTGGACGCCAGCAAGACCCGGGTGGTCGCGCCGGCCACCCTCGCCGGCCGACCGAAGCTCACCAATCCGGAACTCCTGGCGGCCGCCGAGCAGGCGGTCGCCGGGATGAAGACGGCGGCGGGGAACGAGACGAGCACCGTCGCCGCCTTCTACGGCGAACCGACCAAGCAGGACCTCGTCATGATCGCGGGTGTGTCCGGGCTGCTGTCGGACCCGAAGAAGGAACTCGACGCCTACGTGAGCGGCCTGTCCAAGCAGCTGACGGTGGGCGAGATGACGGCCGTCGACGCCGGCCCGCTCGGCGGTGAGGCGCGCTGCGGCGACGGCAAGGCCGAGACCGTGCCGCTGGGCATCTGCGTCTGGGCCGACCGGGGCAGTCTGGGCATGGTGGTGATGTACTTCAAGTCCGCCGAGCAGGCGAAGGCCGAGTTCACCACGATCCGGGGCCAGGTCGAGCAGCAGTCCTGATCCGTACGGAGCCCGGGGCCCCGGCCACCCTCGGGTGGTCGGGGCCCCGTGCCGTACGTCGACGGTCAGGCCGGTTCGGCCACCGCTGCCGCGGCCCGTGCCGCCGCCGCTGCCGCCCGCTCGGCGGCGTTGCCGAGCACGCAGAACTCGTTGCCCTCCGGGTCGGCGAGCACCACCCAACCACCACCGGTCGGACTGACGTGGTCGGCGACGAGCGTCGCGCCGATGCCGAGCAGCCGCTCGACCTCCTCGGCCCGGGTCCGGTCGGCGGGTTGCAGGTCCAGGTGCAGCCGGTTCTTCACCGTCTTGCCCTCGGGCACCGCGATGAAGAGCACCTCCGGGCCGCCCGGCGGCAGGAGCATCGCCTCCGGGTCGCCGGGGAAGTCGTCGGGCTGCCGGGGGCAGTCGAAGACCTGCGCCCAGAAGCCGGCCAGGGCGTACGTGTCGTGACAGTCGATGCTGATGTTGTGGATCGTCGAACTCACAGTGGTCCTCCACGGTGGCGACGTGGTGCGGCCCCGTTGCCGGGCGCGGCGCACCACGCAGGAACTGGTTTCCCCTTCGAGAGTGGGCGATCAGCGCCCGACCCGTACGGGGGCGCTCCGCCTCCGGGACGTCAGCCGACGCTGACCCGGGGCGCGGAGCCAAACATTGGTGGACATCGACGCACCCCCTTCCCTCTCGAGCTGACGACGCGATCCTGTCATCGGTCGAGCGAGGCGCGCAACCCCGTTCAGCCAGCGGTGGGCACCGTCCCGGGCACCGCCGGGGCGTCCGCCGACGGCAGGGTGACAGTCACCTCCAGGCCACCACCCGACTGCGCGACCACCCGTACGGTGCCGCCGTGCGCCGTGCAGACCGCCCGGACGATGGACAGCCCCAGGCCGGAGCCACGGGCGCCGGTGCGTTCCCGACCGCCGCGCCGGAACGGCTCGAACAGCCCCGGCACGTCGGCCTGGTCCACCTCGAAACCGGTGTTCCCCACCACCAGCCAGGACCGGTCGCCGTCAGTGCCGGTACGCACCCAGAGCCGGCCGTGCAGGTGGTTGTAGCGGACCGCGTTCTCGATCAGGTTCCCGGCCAGCCGGTCGAGCAGCCCCGGGTCTCCGACGACCGGCGCGGACTCCAGCGACGTCTGCACCCGCAGGCCGATCCGTTCCACCTCGCGGCGCATCGCCGACAACGCGTTGGCGGTGCCCGCCGCGAGGTCACACTCGGTACGCCGACCCAACTGCCGCCCGGCCTGCGCCTCACTGCGGGCCAGCACCAGCAGCGCGTCCACCAGGCCGTTGGCCCGCTCGGAGGCGTCGCGGACCACTGTCGCCATCCGCCGGTACTCGGCGGCGTCCGCGTCATCGTCGCTGAGCGTCACGTCGATCTCCGTCCGCATCACGGCGAGCGGGGTACGCAGCTCGTGCGAGGCGTTCGCCACGAAACGTTTCTGGGCCTCGAACGCGGACGCGATCCGGTCCAGCATGGCGTCGAACGTCTTGGCCAGCTCGGCCACCTCGTCGTCGGCACCCGAGTAACCGATCCGCTGGTCCAGGGTCGCCTCACCGAGCCGCTGCGCGGTCGCCGTGACCTGGTGCAGTGGGCGCAGCGCCCGGCCCGCCACCGCGTACGCGCCGGCCACCCCCACCACGCTGATCGCCAACAGCGCGACCAGGCCCTTGGCCAGCAGCTCCCCGGAGGCGGCATCGACCAACTGCCGCTGCCACTGGGCGGCGTCCATCTCCCGGCCGTCGGAGAGCAGCACGGTCGTGCCGGGCACCAACTCGTCGGTGGGTCGCAGCGCGTCGCGGACCAGCAGCCAGGCCAACAGCACCAGGATCGCTCCGGCCCCGACGAGCAGCACACCGTTGAGCAGGGTCAGCCGCAACCGCAGGGTGGGCCGCAACCGCCGGCTCATGCCCCTACCTCGGCGGTGCGGTAACCCGCGCCGACCACCGTCTCGATCAGCGGCGGGTCACCGAGCTTCTTGCGCAGCGTCATCACGGTGACCCGGACGATTGTGGTGAACGGGTCGGTGTTCGCGTCCCAGACCCGTTCCAGCAGCTCCTCGCTGGAGACCACCGCGCCGCGCGCCTTGAGCAGTTCGCAGAGCACCCCGAACTCCTTGTTGGTGAGCTCCACCGGCACACCGGCGCGGGTGGCCACCCGGCGGGCCGGGTCGAGCACCAGGTCGGCCAGTTCGAGCACCGGCGGCGCGGCCGGGGTGGCCCGGCGGCCCAGCGCCTGCACCCGGGCGACCAGCTCGTCGAAGGCGAACGGTTTGGGCAGGTAGTCGTCCGCGCCGAGCTGCAACCCCTCCACCCGGTCGGCCACCGTGCCGCTGGCGGTGAGCATCAGCACCCGGGTCAACGCGCCGGAGGCCGCCAGGTCGGCGCAGATCTGGTCGCCGTGCACGCCGGGCAGGTCGCGGTCGAGCACCACCACGTCGTACCGGGTGACGAACGCCGCCTCGTGGCCGGCGTCGCCGTCGTACGCCACGTCGACCGCCATCCCCCGCTTGCGCAACCCGCGTGCGATCGCGTCGGCGAGGTTGCGCTCGTCCTCGACCACCAGTACCCGCATCCCGGCCTCCTCGCTGCTGACCACCGCCAACCTAGTGCCGGCTGGCAACCCATCGTCCCTCGCCGCCCGCGCCGGCTGGCGTTGCGGGCCACCGCGGCGTACGCGATGCTGGCCGGCGGCACCGAGCGACGGACGGACCTGGCATGACCACTGCGGCACCACCCACCCGACGGGACATCGCCTACCGGGGTTTCCACCTGCCGGCCGACACGTCCGGCGGCAGCGGCGACGGCCTGCTCGCCAGCGGTCGAGGGCTGGCCCTCGACGGCGTCGCCCGACGGGGCACCTGGACGTCGCCGCCGGTACCTGTCGGCTTCGCCGTCGTTGAGGTGGTGCCGTCCTGGACGGCGGACACCCCGGACGGCTGCTGGATCGAGGTCGACCTGCGGGGCTGGCACGACGACGCGCCCGGCACCGACTGGTACCGGCTGGCCCACTGGGCCGCCGACGACCACGCGGTGCGACGCACCTCGCTGCCCGGACAGCGCGACAGCGCCGCCCGGGTCGACACCGACACCTTGATCGTGACCGGAGCGACGGTCACCGGTTGGCAGGCGCGGGTGACGTTGTGCCGGCCCGCCGGTAGCCCCGCCGGCCCGGTGCTGCGCAGCGTCGGCGCGGTCGCCACCGGACCAACGGGCGCTGACCAGGGGTACGCGCCGGAGGCTGCCTCGTCCGCCGCCTGGGGCCGGGTGCTGGACGTGCCGCGCTACTCGCAGCGGCTGCACGCCGGCCAGTACCCGCAGTGGGGTGGTGGGGGCGACTCCTGGTGCAGCCCCACCTGCACCTCGATGGTGCTCGCCTACTGGGGTGCCGAGCCGGCGCCGGACCGCTACGCCTGGGTCGAGCCGTCCGGCCCGCGTCCGGTGGTGGTGCACGCCGCCCGACACTGCTACGACCACGCGTACGCCGGGGCCGGCAACTGGCCGTTCAACACCGCGTACGCCGGTCTGCACGGGGTGGACGCGTTCGTCACCCGACTGCGGTCACTGGTCGAGGCGGAGGCGTTCGTCGCCGCCGGCATCCCCCTGATCGTCTCGGCCGCGTTCCGGGCCGACGAGGTGCCGGGGCTCGGGTACGACACCAGAGGGCACCTGATGGTGCTGGTGGGCTTCACCGTCGACGGCGACCCGGTGCTCAACGACCCGTACGCCCCGGACGACAACGCGGTCCGTCGTACCGTGCCCCGGCGGGGTTTCGAGGCGGTCTGGCAGCGCGGCAGCGGCGGGGTGGCGTACGTGCTGCGACAGGCGTCGGTGCCGCTGCCCCCGCCACCCGCCCAGGCCAACTGGTGATCAGTCGGCCAGTTTCCAGAGCTGGTACGAGTTGGCCGCGGCGGCACTGCACACCAGGTAGCCGGTGATCGCCTGACACTCCCCGGTGGCGTCGGGCAGCACGTCCACGATGTGCACCTTGCCGGCGCCGATGTCCAACTCGCCGACGAGCACCCCTCCGTCGGGATGCCGGCGGATGCCGACCAGCCGACCGCCGACACCGAGTTGGTACAGCTCCCATTGGCCCAGGTCGGCCAACTGCTGGCCGGTCAGCGCATCGAGGACGACGTACTGCTCCGGCGGACCGACACCGTTGAGGTTGGCCATCAGCCGGCCGTCGGCCGCCCAGGCCCAACCCCACTGGCTGCTGCGCCAGCGCACCTCCCCGGTTGCCGGGTCGAGCGCCTGCAGTTCGTTGTTGCCGGTGCGCACACACAGGACGGGGCCACAGTCCAACGCGAAGTCGACGTGCAGCCTGGCGCGGGTCCAGCGGGGCACAAGCTGGTCCAGCCCGTACGCGGTGACCGTGCCCGAGCCTCTGTCGATGGCCAGCAGCAGGTCCTTTGTCAGGTCCAGTCCGATCGGACCGCCGTCGGGCGGGCGCAGGTCGGCGCGGGCCAGCACCGCGCCGGTGACCGCGTCGCGTACCTCGACCGGCCCGTCCAACTGGTTGAGCACCACCCGGTCCACCCCGAGCCCGGTGCCGCGCACGCTCATGTCGGCGCTGAGCCCGGAGAGCTGCCAGCGCACGGTGCCGCAGCAGGGATCCACAGCGCGCAGACTGGACGGTAAGGTCTCGCCGCCGCTGCGCAGCAGCAGGTTGCCGTCGGTCAGCTTGGAGACGGTGCCCGGCTGCTGCCACCGGTACGCCCCGGTCGCCCGGTCCAGTGCGACGGTGAGTGTCTCCCGACCCTCCGGGCCGATCTCGTACCCGGTGGCCAGCAGCATTCCGGCCAGTGACGTCATTCCCCAGTACCGGGCCTCCGCCGACAGCGGCGCCTGCCAGACCGGCTCGCCGTCGGGCAGCCGATACGCGGACAGCCGCGCCTGCCGCGTCGAGGTGTTGACCGGTTCCATGAGCAGGAGGAGGTCGCCGTCCACCATGACGTCGGACCCACGCTGGGCCGCCAGCGTCACCGGGGTGCGCCGGGGCGGCGACACGGCCGCGCTGGTGAGCGTGACCAGCGCGAGCAGCACGACCAGCGCGCAGCGCAGCGGGCGACCGTGGGCGCGGGGCGGGCGGGGCATCGGCTTCGGGTCGTGCCACAGTTCGCCGAGGTCGATCACCGGGCCGGTCATCGCGTCAACCGCCACAGCGCGGTCGTGCCGTCGAGGCGCTGACAGAGCAGGACGGGCAGGGACGCCTGGCAACTGCCGGCGATGCCCGGCAGCACGTCGACGATCCGCGACCGGCCGGCCACCAGATCGAGTTCGGCGACGACCATCCCACCGCGGTCGCCCCGCCGCACACCGACCAGCGGATCGTCCGGTCCGAGCACCGGCAGCAGGACCCACGCACCCAGATCGATGCGCACCTGTCCGGTCGCCGCGTCCCGCACCGTGTACCCCCGGCCGGGACTGGCCATCAGCAACCGGCCGGACCGGACGTCGGCCAGGTTGTCCTGGCCCGCTTCCGACCACCGCACCGCGCCGCTGACCGGGTCGAGCACCTGGAGGCCGCCGGTCTGCGGTACCGCGCAGAGCAGACCACCGCAGGCGAGCACATGCGACACCAGCGTCACCTCGGAGGTCCACCGTGGCTCCAACTCGGCCAGCCCGAAGGCCACCAGCCGGGTGCTGCCGGGCGGGACGAGCAGCAGCAGGTCGTCGACGACCTGCACCCGCTGGTACGCCGACCGGCCACCGGGCAGCGTGTCCATGCTGCGCAGCAGGTGGCCGGTGCCGGCGTCGTACACCTGCACCTCGCCGGTTGGTTGCAGGAGCACGAACCGGTCGACCTGGCCCTCGGAATCGAGATGGGAGGTCGGGTTGGCGGCCGGCGGGATCGGCACCGACCAGAGCACCCGGCCGGTGTCGGGCTCGACCCCGCTCATCGCGCCGGACCCGTCCTCCCGGACGTCGGTCAGCAGCAGGCCGCCGCCGGCGGTCGGTTGCAGGGCCCCCGGCTGCTGCCAGCGTTGCCGGCCCGTGGCGCCGTCGAAGACGGTGGTCTGGAACAAGCGGTTCGGGGCGTTGACCGCCGTCGCCAGCACCAACCCCCTTTGGACCCGGACGTCGAGGTAGTCACCGGTGCGGGCCAGCGACGCCTGCCACCGCCGCCGCACCGCGGTTCCGGCCGGTGCCGGTTGGGCGTACGCGGTGAGGTAGCGGTCCCCGTCGGGTGCCGGCGGGTCGACCACGAAGACGCCGTCCCCGGCCAGGTATGCCGTGGCCGTCTGCGACGCCGGCACCAGGCTCACCGTCCGCTGCGGTGACGGCGTGGCGCCGGCCAGCACCACCAGGCTGAACACCAGCACCGCCGCGCCGCGCAGCGGGCGACCGGCGGCGCGCGGGCGACGAACCGGAGGCGTCGACGCGGGCTCGTCCCGGATCTCGCCCAGCTCGATGATCGACAACGACCGTCCTTCCGTCACCAGGTAAGGCTGGCCGACGGGTCGCCGTCCGGCAAACCGACCGTCAGCGCACCGGGCCGGCAAAAGCGACGGAACCCCGCCTGTACGATGGCGCGTCGTGGCCGTGCCGGTGGTAGACCCTTCGCTGAATTCCCTGACCGACGTCGACCCGGCCGAGGCCGAGTCGACACGGCGGCCTCGACGCCGCCCGGCCCGAGCCGACCTGTTGGCCCTCGGAGCCTATGTGCTGCTCGGCGTCTTCGTCTGCCTCAACTACTGGGGTGACGTCACCGGCCGGGTCTCCTCGCACCTGCCCACCGATCACAGCTGGTTCGAGTGGCTGTTCGCGCACGGCGCGTACTCGGTGCGGCACCTGGAGAACCCGCTGTTCACGGCCCGTCAGAACGCCCCGGACGGGGTGAACATGATGGCCAACACCTCGCTGCTCGGGGTGACCCTGCCGCTGGCCCCGCTGACCATGCTGCTCGGCACCCAGGTGATGTACGCGCTCTACCTGGGCGCGGCGCTGGCGGCCACCGCCGGCACCGGGTACTGGATGCTCTCCCGCCACCTGGTGCGGTCCCGGGCGGCGGCGTTCGTCGGCGGCGCGTTCCTCGGCTTCGCGCCGGGAATCATCCACCACGCCAACGGTCAACCGAACTTCGTCTCCAACTTCCTGCTCCCGCTGATCGTGGTGCGGGTGCTGACCCTGGGTGAGCCGGGCCGGTGGCGGCGCAACGGGCTCGTGCTCGGTGCGCTGGTGGCGTACCAGGTCTTCATCAACGAGGAGATGTTGCTGCTCACCGCGCTGGCCTGCCTGGTCATCGTGCTGGCGTACGCCGTGCAGCGGCCACGGGCCACCCGGGCCGCCGCCGGCACGTTCCTGGCCGGGCTCGGCGTCGCCGGCGGGCTGGCCCTGCTGCTCACCGCGTACCCGATCTGGTTCCAGTTCAACGGCCCGCAGTCCTACCGCGGCCTCCAGGGTGGCGTGTTCCACAACTGGGGCGAGGACCTGGTCGCCTTCGTCACCTTCGCCCGGGACACCTGGGCCGGTGACCCGGCCGTGGAGAAGACGATCGGCCTGACCGAGCAGAACACCTGGTTCGGTTGGCCGCTGGTGCTGCTCTCGGTGGTGGCCCTGGTGCTGCTCGTACGCCGCTCGCTGGCCACCCGGATCGTCGCGGTGCTCATCGTGGTGTTCAGCGTGGCCGCGATCGGGCCGTGGGTGCGGTTCAACGGTGTGGAGACCGGGGTGCGCGGCCCGTGGTCGTACGTCTCGGACGACCTGCCGCTGGTCGAGATGATGATGCCGACCCGGTTGACGCTCGTGGTCGCCGCCGCGGTGGGCGTACTGCTCGCGTTGACCTGGGACGCCGCGCACCGCCAGGGGCACCCGCTGGCCGACCGGCCGCGGGTGCCGGCCCAGCGCACCGCCGAAGCGGCCCCGGCTACGTCGGCGGAGCCCGCCGAGCCGGCCGCGCCGGTCGCGGCGCGCCGTCGGTGGCTGCGCCCGGTGGGGTACGCGGCGGTCGCCCTCGCCGTGCTGCCACTCTTCCCGCGGCCGCTGCCCGCCCAGCAGATCGACCCGCCGCCGCACTTCATCACCGCGGGCGGCTGGCGGCCGTACGTGCCGGCGGGTCGAACCCTGGTGCCGGTGCCGATCCCGAGCAACGTGCACGGCCTGCCGACGCTGCGGTGGAGTGCGCTGACCGGGCAGGAGTTCCCCGTGCCGGGTGGTTACTTCATCGGGCCGAACGAGCTGGGTGAGGGGGTCTTCGGTGCGCCCAACCGACCGACCAGCTCCCTCATCTACTCCACCATGGACAGTGGCACGGTCCCGGCGCTGACCGACGAGAACCGCCGCCAGGCCGTCGAGGACCTGCGGTTCTGGCGGGCGTCGGTGGTGGTCCTCGGGGCGCACCCCCGCGAGGCGGTGCTCCGTGAGCTGGTCACCGCCCTGCTCGGGCCACCGCAGCGGGTCGACGACGTCTGGGTCTGGGACGTGCGCGCCCTGGTGGGTTAGTCCGTCGTCGGCTCAGCCGACGCGGTCCCGGACGTCCCACAACCAGCCGCCGTCGACCGGTCGACCCGGGCCGAGCAGGTCGTCGACGGTTCGGCGGACCGGGTCACCGTGCTCCAGTTGGCCGAGGACGACCACGGCGGCACGCCAGTGCCGCAGGTCCTCGACTGCCTGGCGGCGGTCGGCGTCGGTGAGCACCGGCACCGCGCCGGTCTCGGCGACCTGCCGGAGCAGCACCGACGTGGGCCGGTCCGGCGCGCCCCAGCGGGCCGCCGGGTCGTCCGGGCCGCTGGGGCCGATGAAGTAACCACCCGGCGCGGCGAATCCCAGAGCGGCACGGGCGGACCAGAGCATCGCCGGGCTACGCCCCGCACCGGTGACCGGGGGTACCGCGACCACCGTCCGGCCGGGCGGCACCAGCGGACGCCAGCCGCCGGCGGCGACGAACGCCGGCACCGGCGCGACCGGCACCACGCGGATCGGCGTCGGGGTCAGGGGCAGCAACGCGGCGGCGACCGCGCCGGCCCACAGCAGCCGCACCGGTAGGCCCGGCGCCGTGGTCGGCCCACGCGCGGCGCGGACCCGGTCCAGGGACAGCGCCACCAGCACACCCAGCACCGGTACGCAGACCAGCGCGAACCGGGCCGGCACCGCGAGATCGAGCAGCGGCAGCCCGCCGAGCAGCCGGTACGGCCCCGGGATGCCGGTGGCCTCCCCGTCCACCCGCAGCTCGCCGCCGAGCGAGAGCAGGGCGAAGACCCCGCCACAGACGGCCAGTGCCCGGACCAACGGTCGTCGCCACTGCCAGATCACGATCACCACGGCGAGCACCAGCAGACCCGGGCCGAAGAACGAGTTCTCCTCGGTCGGGTTCGGCGCGAGCAACCCCGGCAGCCAGTCGTCACCCAGCACGGTCTGCCGGGCCGACGCGGTGAACGAGGCGACGTCCAGTTGGAAGGCCTGCGTGGCGAACGCCATCCCGGCGTAGTGCTGCGGGCCGTGGAACTGGAACCACAGCGGGTACGCCAGCGGCACCACCGCCACGCCGGCCGCCACCGCGAGCCGGCCGAACAGGGCCGGGGCGAGCCGCCGTGCGGCCACCCGGTCGGCGAGCGCGTAACCGAGCGCGAAGACCCCGGCCGCGAGCGCCAGGAAGGCCAGCACCTCCTCGCCGATGAAGACCTGCCAGACGAGCAGCAGCCCCAGGCCGACGCCGGGCCGCCACACGCCGTTCCTCGTCGTAGCGGAGGCGGGCCGGAACACCAGGGCGAGGATCGCGGGCACCAGAAACTGGGCGGCGATGTGCAGATGGGCGCCCGCCTGAGCGACCATGCCGGGGGCGAAGCCACAGATCAGCCCGCCCACCGCGGCCGCGGCCCGGGTGCCGACCAGCCGGCGGCGCAGCAGCACGTACCAGGCGACGGCGGTCCCGGCGAGGCAGCAGACGACCGCCACGCAGAACGCCACCTGCGAGCCGAAGAGCAGGGTGACCGGGGTGAGCGGGACACCCAGGCCGAGCACCGAGGTGTTCGCCATCAGGTTGACCCCGTCGGGCGCGTTCAACCCGGTGCTGTAGAGCGGGTTCTCCCCCTCGACGACCGCGTGCGCCGCGTGGGCCAACATCCACTCGAAGAGGATCTGGTCACCCGCCTGGTGGAACAGCCGCCACGGGCGACCCCACTGCCCGCTGGTCAGCACCACGGCGAGGCCCAGATAGCCGGCCACCACCAGCGCGTCCCGCAGCCAGGCCGGACGGGACGCGCCGGCCGTCGCCGGGGACGAGGTGTTCGGGGACGTCGTCCCGGTGGTCATCAGACCGAACGGTCGCTGAGCGTCCGGACGTCCCAGACCCAGACATCCAACTCCTGGCGGCCCGGGCCGACCAGCTCCTCGACCGTACGCCGCAGTGGCTCGGCGTTCTGCTGCCGCACCGGCAGCACCAGGATCGCCGCCCGCCAGTGCCGCAGCTCGTCGCTGAAGCGCCGACGCTGCCGGTCGTCCAGTTTGGGCGTACGGCCGGTGGTCGCCACCTCCTCCAGCATCTGGCCCACCCCGCTGGGACGACCGCCGAACCGGCCCGCGTCACCGGTGTTGCCGTTGCGAGGGGCGAGGAAGTACCCGCCGGGAATCTTGAAGTCGAGGTTGGTGGCCGCCGCCCAGCGCATGCCGTGTGTGTTACCCATGCTGGGCACCGGAATCGGCACCAGCGTCTGGTCCGGCCCGACGTACGCCCGCCAACGGTCCGCCGTGATGAAGTCCGGCACCGGCGGCCGGGAGACCATCCGCAGCGGCATCGGTGCGATCGGCAGCAGCGCGAAGGCCAGGCCCGCGGCGGTCAGCAGGTGGACGGTACGGCGGTCGGCCGGACGCAGTGCCCAGGCCCGCTCGACGGCGAGCGCGAGCAGCAGACCGATCACCACGCTGGTGATCAGCCCGAACCGGGTCGGCACCACCGCGTCCAGCAGCGGCAGGTGGACCAACCATTGCCACGGCCCGGTGATCAGCTCCCGGTCCCACCAGGAGACCCGCTCGCCGAGGGAGAGTACGGCGAAGAACACGCCGGTCACCGCGAGCGCCCGCACGATCAACTCCCGGCGCAGCCAGACCACGATGCCGATGGCCAGCATCGACAGGCTCCAGCCGAAGAAGGCGTTCTCCTCCGAGTAGTTCGGCGCCAGGTTGATGTTGGCTCGCTGGTTGCCGCCGAGGGTGGGCGAGCCGGGGGCGAAGAAGGCGGCGATGTCGTTGCCGTAGTCCTGCACCGCGTCACTGAGCCCGTGGTAGGCCATCGGCCCGGCGAACTGGATGTAGAGCGGGTACGCCAGCAGCGACCCGGCCAGCAGCGCGCAGGTCACCACGCCGACCCCCAGGGGCCGCCACGCCGCCCGCCACCGGGCCGGCTCCTGGGCGAGCACCGCCAACAGGAAGACGCCGCAGGCCAGCGCCGCGAAGAGCAGGATCTCCTCGTTGATGAACGCCTGCGCGGTGACCAGCAGGGCGAGC
Organism: Micromonospora sp. NPDC007208; assembly: GCF_042869175.1. Taxonomy (NCBI): domain Bacteria; kingdom Bacillati; phylum Actinomycetota; class Actinomycetes; order Micromonosporales; family Micromonosporaceae; genus Micromonospora; species Micromonospora sp. NPDC007208. The sequence continues at coordinate 22,152 of NZ_JBIAFG010000012.1, forward strand.
AGAGCCCCGTCCCGAACCGGCTTTGCGGAGCGGGTGAGCACCAGCACCCGCCACACGATGAACGGCAGCAGGAACTGGCTGATGATGTTCGGGTGCCAACTGGCGTGCGAGAGCATCGCGGGCGAGAACCCGCAGAACCAGCCGCCGACCGCCGCCGCGAGCGGCGTACGCACCAGGTGCCGGGAGAGCATGAGGTACCAGGCCATGGCGGTGCCGGCGAGACCGAGCGTGACCAGCACCACGAAGGAGACCGCCGGCCCGAAGAGCAGCGTCACCGGGACCATCGGGATGCCCAGCGCCAGCACGGCCGTGTTGGCCATCAGGTTGACGCCGTCCGGGTAGTTGAACTGCTCGGTGTAGAACGGGTACTCGCCGTGCAGCACCACGCGTACCGAGTGGGCCAGGAAGAACTGCACCTGGGCCGGGTCACCGGTGTAGAGCGACGCCACCCGGCCGGACGGGTCCAGCCAGATCCGGCTTGTCACCCAGAGCGCGGCGAGCAGGAACAGCCCGCCCACCGCCAGGTGCTGCCGACGCCGAGTCCACCGACGCCACCGCGCCCGCGTCGGCACCGCGTTCTCGGCCGGCGCCTCGGGCTCCGCCGGGGCCTCGGGCCCAGCCGGCGCCTGAGGCCCAGCCGGCGCCTCAGGCTCGGCCGGCGCCTCAGGCTCGGCCGGGTTCGTGGTGGGGGCGGTCAGCGCGGGCGGGCCGGCGAAGAGGCCGGCCGGTGTGCGGTAGCTCACCAGCTCGGCGGAGTCGGCTGCCGCCTCCGGGTGCGGCGCGGGCAGGGCGCGGGACTCGGCAGGCGTCACAGTCGGCGGAGTCTACCGGAGCAACCAAAACGTCCTAAACCCCCGGTGGTGTCCACTGTGGTTGGTCGGGTGCCGGCCAGCTGAGGCATCGCATCGGACATCTCGTACTATGGCGCTTTCCGACAGCGACGGTGAGGCGATCGGGGGCGGGCCAGGTGACTCCAGGCCGTCGGTACGGCAGGGCGCTTCCCGTCCTGCTGAGCGCGCTGCTGGCCACCACGGCCTGCGGTCCGGTAGCCGAGCGGAAGCCGCAGGACCTGCGGGTCGGGTACGACAGCCTGGACGGCACCCTCGCGGTGTGGCCGCCCCGCGGCGACCTCTCCGGAGACCCGACGGCGACGGCTGCGGTCACCGCGGCGGTCCGGGGCTGGCGGTCGCCGGCCGACGACCGCGCGCACCTGCCCTCGTCCGGCATCCTCTTCTCCGGTCGGGTCGACGGCGCCCCGGTGGCGCTGGTGGCCGCCGACGTGCCCGGCGAAAGCGCGTCCTGGCTGCTGCAACTGACCCGCGAGGGCGACCGGTACGCGGTGACCCGCGCCACCGAGTACACCGACCCCGGTTACCTCGTCTACTCCGACGTGCTGCCGGTGCAGACGGCCGGCGGCCGGCGCTACCTCGTCTCGGCCCGGGTGCAGACCCTCCTCGGGCCACAGGACCGGACGTTGGCCATCGCGGACGGCCTCAGCGCACCGGTCGACGTGCCGTCCTGCACGGCCGTCGGGGTTACCGCGACCCTGCGAACCACGGAGTCGCTGCCCCGTGGGCGGGCCGCCGACCGGCTGCTCGACCTGGGCACCGGCACCGTCGACCCGCGCTACCCGCTGGTCCGCGACGAGTCCGGCACGGGCCGGCGGGCGCTCACCGGCCTGGACACCTGCGTGCTGGCCGGCGATCGGGGCCCGTTCGGCAGCATCCCGCGCCGAATCGGGGACCGGGACGCCCCGCGTTCGGTGCCGACGTCCTGGCCGATGGCGAAGCTCACCGTGCGTTCGCTCGGCGAAGTCGCCCTCGGCGGCGGCGAGGCGGCCGAGTTGCAGCAGCTCAGCTGGGACACCGACGCCGGCGCGATGACCGCGGTGATCTACCGACCGGCCGACGGGAGCGCGCCCGTCGTCTCACCCGCCGACCGGGCCACCCCGTTGCAGGCGTACCAACTGCCGGTGCCCGGCCAGCCGCTGGTGGTGCTGAGCTGGCGGGCCACCCGGGACAGCTCGCTCTCCGTCCCACCGGGCACTCCCCTGCTGGTCGAGCGCCCCGGCCTGGTGGTCATCCCCACCCCGTCCCGCTCCCAGACCTACAGCCTCGCCAACACCGACAAGACCCACTACCGCTCAATCTCCCCCCGCTAACCCCCCGCCCCGCTAACCCCCCGCGCCCCCGCCCCCGCCCCCGCCCCCGCCCCCGCGATCTTGCACTTTCTGCGCCGACAATCCAGGGCGCAAGGGGCATCACGCCAACCGAAAGTGCAAGATCGACGGGGCAACGCGGCGGAACGTGGCGGCACACCGCCGCGCCGCACCTTGACCCGGTCGATCATGGAGTTGTGGTGCCTCGCAAAAGGCGCGAACCACCAATCACTGCCCACCAGAAGTCCTTGATCGACCGGGGAGGCCCGGGACGGGGGCGGGTACGCATGACGAACGGGCGCCCCTTGAGGGGCGCCCGTTCGTCGTTGCGCGGGGCTAGTTCTGCGCGGCCGCGTCGCTGGGGGTGAGGCGGTCCGGGGTGGCGTCCAGGCCGGAGATCCAGCCGGTGACGTTGCGGGCCACGTCCTGGGCGGTCAGACCCAGGTCGGCGAGGATCTGCGCGCGGGTGCCGTGCGGGTGCCAGTCGGCCGGCACACCCAGGTCCTTGAGCGGCACCCGGACGTCCGCGTCGCGCATCGCCTGGGCGAGCGCGTCGCCCACCCCGCCGACCCGGACGCCGTCCTCGACGCTGACCACGAGCCGGTGGCGGGCGGCCAGGTCGACCAGCTCCGTCGGGACCGGACGCACCCAGCGGGGGTCGACGACGGTGACGCCGTAGCCCTGCTCGGCGACCCGGGCGGCCACCTCCATGCCCAACTGGCCGAAGGAGCCGACGGCGACGAGCAGCACGTCGGTACGGGCGGACTCGGCCAACACGTCGACCGTGCCGACCCGGCGCAGCGCCGGCAGGTCCGCGGCGACCGCGCCGGTCGGGAACCGCACCACGGTCGGGCCGTTGTCGACGGCCACCGCCTCGCGCAGCTCCTCCCGCAGGGTGGCGGCGTCGCGGGGAGCGGCGATCCGCAGGCCCGGCACCACCCCGAAGACCGACATGTCCCAGATGCCGTAGTGGCTGGGCCCGTCCGGGCCGGTGATGCCCGCCCGGTCCAGCACGAAGGTCACCGGCAGCTTGTGCATCGCCACGTCCAGCAGGACCTGGTCGAAGGCGCGGTTGAGGAAGGTGGCGTAGACCGCCACCACCGGGTGCAGGCCGCCGAGCGCGAGCCCGGCCGCCGAGGTGGCGGCGTGCTGCTCGGCGATGCCCACGTCGTACACCCGCTCGGGGTACTTGCGGGCCAGCTTGGCGATGCCGGTCGGCTCGGCCATCGCGGCGGTGATGCCCACCACGTCCGGGCGCTCGTCGGCGATGGCCAGCAGCTCGTCGGCGAAGACGTGCGTCCACTTCACCGACGGGGCGGCCAGCAGCGCGCCGGTCTCCACGTCGAAGGCGCTGCCGGGGCCGTGCAGGCAGTCCGCCTCGTCCTCCTCGGCAGGACGGTAGCCGTAGCCCTTGCGGGTGACGGCGTGCACGATGACCGGGCCGCCGAAGTTCTTCGCCGCGCGCAGCGCCGCCTCGACCGCCGTCACGTCGTGCCCGTCCACCGGGCCCACGTACTTGATGCCGAGGTCCTCGAACATCGCCTGCGGGGCGACCGCGTCCTTGATGCCCTTCTTGACCGCGTGCAGCACCTCGTACATCGGGCGGCCGACCAGCGGCGTGGAGCCGAGGGCGTCCTTGACCGTGTCGAGGACCTTCTCGTAGCCGGGGTTGAGCCGCAGCGAGGAGAGGTGGTCGGCCAGCCCGCCGATGGTCGGGGCGTACGAGCGACCGTTGTCGTTGACCACGATCACGAGGGGGTTGCCGGCGGTGGCGATGTTGTTCAGCGCCTCCCAGCACATGCCGCCGGTCAGCGCGCCGTCACCGACCACGGCCACGACGCTGCGCGCCTCACCGCGCAGGGCGTACGCCTTGGCGAGGCCATCGGCGTAGGACAGCGCGGTGGAGGCGTGCGAGTTCTCGATGAGGTCGTGCTCACTCTCCGCCTGGCTGGGGTAGCCGGAGAGGCCACCGCGCTGGCGGAGCTTGTCGAAGCCGGCCTGACGGCCAGTAATGATCTTGTGTACGTACGCCTGGTGGCCGGTGTCGAACAGGAGCCGGTCCCGGGGGGAGTCGAAGACGCGATGCATGGCGAGCGTCAGCTCGACCACACCGAGGTTGGGCCCGACGTGCCCGCCGGTACGGGAGACCTTGGTGATCAGGAAGTCCCGGATCTCGGCGGCGAGGACGTCCAGTTCCTCGCCGGACATCCGCTTGACATCCTGCGGACCGCGAACCGTCCCCAGCAGCCGGCCGTGGTTGGCCGTGTCCTCTTCAACGCTCATGACCGGAGAGTCTATCGGCCGCCCGGTACTCCGCAGCCCGGCCCGGAGACCCGCGCACCCGGGCTGGGCGGGGAGTGGGCAGCTGAGCACCCGGTCAGGCGCTGGCAACAGCGCCGACGAGCGGTCTGCTACCGCTCGTCCGGCGGAAGCAGCAGCCCGACCTGCTCGACGTGCTGCGTCATCGGGAAGAGGTCGAAGCTCCGCAGCGCCGCCAACCGCCAACCGAGGTCGGCGAAGGTGCGCACGTCCCGGGCGAAGGCAGCCGGGTCACAGGCCACGTACGCGACCGCCCGCGGGCCGGCGGCGACGATGTCCCGCACCACCTGGGCTCCCGCGCCGGAGCGCGGCGGGTCGAGCACCACCACGTCGACCGGGCCGGTGATCCGTCGGCGGGTCAGCGCGGTCTCCACCCGGGCGGCGACCACCTCGATCTGGGGCAGGTCGGCCAGGTTGGCCCGGGCCGCGTCCACCCCGTCCCGGCTCGATTCGACCAGGGTGATCCGGGCGTCGCCGACCCGGCTGGCGAGAGCCGCGGCGAACAGCCCAGCGCCGCCGTAGAGGTCCCAGGCGGTCTCGCCCGGCTGCGGGGCCAGCAACTCCAGCACCGCCGTGGAGAGGGCGTCCGCGGCGGCCGGGTGCACCTGCCAGAACGCGGACGCGGGCAGCGTCCAGTCCCGTCCGTCGGCGACCTCGCGGACCTCGGTCGGGCCACTGACCGGGGTGGGCACCCCGTCGCGGATCTCCGTGACGGTCACATCCCCGCCGGTGCTGGCGATGGTCTCAACCGCCTCGGCGGCCGGCCAGCGCGCACCGGTGGGGGCGAGCACCGGCAGTTGCTGGATGGCCGGGTGGGCGATCCGGCAACGGTCGATCGGCACCACCTCGTGCGAGCGGTGCTTGAGCAGGCCGGCCCGGTCCGCGGCGTCGACCGCGTAACGGACCCGGGAACGCCAGCCGAGCAGCCCACCGGGCAGCGCCTCGACCCGGACGCCGAGCCGGTCCAACTCGACGTCGGTCAGCCCGCCGAGGCGGACCAACTGTTCGCGGACCACGGCGGTCTTCCAGGCCAGTTGCGCGGCCGGGGCGACGTGCTGGAGGTCGCAGCCCCCGCAGGCACCCGGCTTCGCGTACGGGCAGGGCGGCTCGACGCGGTCCGCCGAGGGCTCCAGCACGGTCACCGCGTCGGCCCGGACGAACCCCTTGTGCACCTCGGTGACCTCGGCGATCACCCGCTCACCGGGCAGCGCGTGCCGGACGAAGACCACCTGCCCGTCCACCCGGGCGACACAGTGCCCGCCGGGGGCGACCGCGTCCACGGTCAGCTCGACCCGGTCCGTCTCGGCCAGGCCCCGCTCGAACGCCAACGAGGCAGCCGAGGCCGACGCCAACGAGGCCGCCGACGGCGACGACGCAGCCGAGGCCGACGGCGTCCGGGGCGTCGCGGTGCGCTGACCGCCCGACTCAGTCACGGGTGTTTCCCATCGTTTCGCTGTTCTCGGGCCCGCCCTCGGCGGGCGGCGCGGAGGCCACCGGCGGGGCGGCGACCAGGGGCGACCCGGTGCTCCGGGGCCCCCGGGCCGGTGTGCGGGACAGCGTGGCGTCCAGCCGGTCCAGGTTCTTGCTCGCTGTCGACGCGAGCTGCCACGGAACGCTGACCACCATCACCCCCGGTTCGAAGAGCAGCCGACCCTTGAGGCGCAGGGCACTCTGGTTGTGCAGCAGGTTCTCCCACCAGCGGCCGACCACGTACTCCGGGATGAACACGGTGACCACGTCCCGGGGCGACTTGCGGCGGGTGGAGGCGACGAAGTCCAGGATCGGGCGGGTGATCTCCCGGTACGGCGAGTCGATCACGGTGAGCGGGATGGCCATCTCGCGGCGCTCCCAGTCGGCCTGCAGGTCCCGGGTGTCCTTCTCGTCCACGTTGACGGTCACCGCGGTGAGCGTGTCCGGCCGGGTGGCGCGGGCGTAGGCGATGGCCCGCAGCGTCGGCTGGTGCAGTTTGCTGACCAACACGATCGCGTGGTTGCGGGCCGGCAGCACGGCCCGGCCCTCGTCCGGCGGGGTCAGCTCGACGGCGATCCGGTCGTAGTGCCGGCGGATGGCCAGCATCAGCACGTAGATCACCGCCATCGCGGCGATCGCGATCCAGGCGCCGAGCAGGAACTTGGTGATCAGGACGATCACCAGCACCGCGCCGGTCAGGCCCGCGCCGAACGTGTTGATGGCCCGCGACCGGTGCATCCGGCGGCGCGCCTCCGGGTCCCGCTCGGTGCGCAGGTGCCGGTTCCAGTGCCGGATCATGCCGGCCTGGGAGACGGTGAACGAGACGAAGACCCCGACGATGTAAAGCTGAATGAGTCGGGTCACCTCGGCCTGGAAGCCGACGATCAGCACGATCGCGAACAGGGCCAGGAAGACGATGCCGTTGGAGAACGCCAGCCGGTCGCCCCGGGTGTGGAACTGACGGGGCAGGTAGCGGTCCTGGGCGAGGATCGAGCCGAGCACCGGAAAGCCGTTGAACGCGGTGTTCGCCGCCAGGAAGAGGATCAGGGCGGTCATCCCGGCGACCACGTAGAGCAGGATCGACCCGGAACCGAAGACCGTCTCCCCGAGCTGGGTGGTGACCGTCTTCTGCACGTACCCCTCGGGGCCGGAGATGATCTGGAGGGCCGGGTCCTCGACGAACTGCAGGTGGGTCAGCCGGGACAGCCAGATGATCCCGACCAGCATGCTCACCGAGATGGTGCCGAGCAGCAGCAGGGTGGTGGCGGCGTTGCGGCTCTTCGGCGCCTTGAACGCCGGCACCCCGTTGGAGATCGCCTCGACACCGGTGAGCGCGGCGGCGCCCGAGCTGAACGTCCGCAGCAGCAGGAAGATGAGCGCGAAACCGGTCACGCTGTGCTCGGCCTGGATCACCAGGCCGGCGCTCGGCGCGCGGAGGTCGTCACCCATGACGAAGACCCGGAACAGCCCGGTGAGCAGCATCCCGCCCATCACGATCACGAAGCCGTAGGTGGGGATGGCGAATGCGGTGCCCGACTCGCGCAGCCCCCGCAGGTTGACCGCGCTCAGCAGGACCACCGCGCTCACCGCGATGAGGACCTTGTGAGTGGCCACGAACGGCACCACGGAGCCCAGGTTGGCCACCCCGGAGGAGACCGACACCGCCACCGTGAGCACGTAGTCGACCAGCAATGCGCTGGCCACCCCGACGCCGAACTTCGGCCCCAGGTTGACCGTGGCCACCTCGTAGTCACCGCCGCCGGAGGGGTAGGCGTGCACGTTCTGCCGGTAGCTCGCCACCACGGTGAGCATGACCACGACCACGGCCAGCGCGATCCACGGCGAGAAGACGTACGCGGAGGCACCGGCGATGGAAAGGGTAAGCAGGATCTCGTCAGGCGCGTACGCGACGCTGGACAACGCGTCGGACGCGAACACGGGCAGCGCGATGCGCTTCGGCAGGAGGGTGTGCTGCAGCCGGTCGGACCGGAACGGTCGACCGAGAAGAAGCCGCTTCAGCAGCGAGGTGGGACTGGCCACGAACGCCAAGAGTACGACCACCACGGCGGGGGTGCGGGGGTGGGCGATCACGGCTGCTCCAGACGGCGGGGTACGGTCGGTCCCCGCTCGCCACCGGGACGTGGCAGGCTCGCACTCGTAAGGCCACCGGCAGCGGAAGCGGTACCACCTTTGGGAGGGACAGCGTGCACGTCGTGATCATGGGATGTGGTCGGGTCGGGTCGACCCTCGCCCACAGCCTGGAGTCCCGAGGGCACTCGGTGGCGGTGATCGACCAGGACGCCGACGCCTTCCGCCGGCTCGGCCCCGACTTCGCCGGGATCACGGTGACCGGGGCCGGTTTCGACGGCGAGGTGCTCCGGCAGGCCGGCATCGAGCGCGCGGACGCCTTCGCGGCGGTGTCGAGCGGCGACAACTCCAACATCATCTCGGCCCGGCTGGCCCGCGAGACGTTCGGCGTGTCCCGGGTCGCCGCCCGCATCTACGACCAGCGCCGCGCCCAGGTCTACGAGCGGCTGGGCATTCCCACCGTGGCGACCGTGCGGTGGACGGCGGACCGGATGCTGCGACACCTGGTGCCGGAGGGCAACGTGGAGATCTTCCGCGACCCCACGAGCACGGTGTCGATCGTCGAGGTGCCCGTACACAAGGACTGGATCGGCCGACCGGTGCGGACGCTGGAGGACGCGACCGGCGCGCGGGTGGCCTACCTGATCCGCTTCGGCATCGGCACGTTGCCCACCGGCTCCGCCGTCCTGCAGGAGGGCGACCAGGTGTTCATGCTGGTCAGCGATGACATCGTGGCGACGGTCACGTCGGTGGCGGCGACGCCGCCGGAAGGAGGGCACTGAGCCATGCGGGTCGCCATCGCGGGCGCGGGCAACGTCGGCCGCTCGATCGCCCAGGAGTTGATCGACAACGGCCACCAGGTGATGCTCATCGAGCGTCAACCCAAGATGCTGCGCCCGGACCGGGTGCCGGCCGCCGACTGGGTGCTGGCCGACGCGTGCGAGGTGGCCAGCCTGGAGGAGGCGAACATCGCCGGGTGCGACGTGGTGGTCGCGGCGACCGGCGACGACAAGACCAACCTGGTGCTGTCGCTGTTGGCCAAGACCGAGTTCGCGGTGCCCCGCGTGGTGGCCCGGGTGAACCGGGCCGAGAACGAGTGGCTGTTCACCGAGCAGTGGGGCGTCGACGTCGCGGTGAGCAAGCCGCGGGTGATGGCCGCGCTCGTCGAGGAGGCGGTCACCGTCGGCGACCTGGTCCGGCTGATGACCTTCCGACAGGGCGAGGCGAACCTCGTCGAGATCACCCTGCCGCCGACCGCCCCCTACGTCGGTCAGCCGATCCACGCCGTGCCGCTGCCCCGCGACTCCGCCCTGGTGGCGATCCTGCGTGGCAAGCGGGTCCTGGTGCCCAGCCCGGACGACCCGATCGAGGCCGGCGACGAGCTGATCTTCGTCTGCACCGCCGAGGTGGAGGACGAGGTCCGCGCGGTGATCCTCGGACCGGACAGCGTCGAACGGACCCGCGGCTCACGCTGACCCCGACGGGCGCGCCGAGCGGCCCGGCGGGCCCGGCGTCGCTCAGGCGCTGGGCAGCGGGGCCGGCGGCGACTCCCGGGTGACCCGGCGCACCGTCCAGACCGTGATCAGCAGCAGCAGCGCGTACGGCGGGTAGCCCAGCGCCAGCCGGGCCACGCCCAGGGCGGTGTCCTGGTGGGCCAGGTACAGCCCGGCCTGCACGCCGACCTTGGCCAGCCAGACCACACCCCAGAGCACGGTCAGCTGGGTGAAGGTGCGCACCAGCTTCGGGTCGGCCCGCCACTCCGAGCGGCCCTTGGCCACCAACACCGACCAGATCCAGCCCACCAGCGGCTGCCGGATCGCGGCCGAGATCAGCAGGGCGACCCCGTACCCGATGCCGTAGAGGATGCCGGGGAGGTAGAAGTCACGCTCGTCGCCGGTGCGCCACGCGATGGCCGCGCCGACGCCGACGCCGAAGAGCCCGTTCACGGCGTGCCGGATCGGCCGGCGCTGGGCCAGCCGCACCCCGGCGATCAGCACCGCGACGGAGACCGACGCGATCACCGCCGGCCGCAGCTCCCCGATGATGTTGGCGAGGACGAAGACCACGACCGGAATGCTGGACTCGACCAGCCCGCGCCAGCCGCCGAGCTGGTCGGCCATCTGCTCGGCGATCGTCGGCAGCGGCTCTTCGTCGTCCTGAGGACCGGTCTCCGGCTGTGCCGCCCGGTGCTGTCCCGTCGTCATCGCCGGCCTTCCGTCCGCAGTGCCGTCACTTGGGCGAATCCAGCTCGTAGTAGGGGTTGTAGATGACCTTGCGGTCGTCCCGCACGGCCACCCGGCCACGGGCGGTCAGGTGCCGGCCCGGCTCGATCCCGGCGATGTGCCGTCGACCCAGCCAGACCAGGGTGACCACGTCACTGCCGTCGTACAGGTCGGCCTCGAGGGTGGGCAGGTTGGTGCGCGGCGTGTAGACCACCGTGCGCAGCCGCCCGGCGACCGAGACCAGCTGACCCCGGGAGCACTGCTGGGCGGGGATCCCGCCGCACTCGGCGCTCTCCCGACGCAGCTCCTGCGCGTCGATCTCGGCCTCGCTGGCGGTGAACTTCTGCAGGATGCGCCGCAGCGACACCCGGCTCTCGTCGGTCGTCATGACCTCCGCGTCACCCTCTCCACGCTCGCCGTCCCCGGCCGGCCCCGGCGGCGCCGGAACCGTGCCGCCAGCGTACGCCGACGGGGCTGGTTCCGGCGGGCCGGTGCGCTCGGGTCAGACCTGACGCGGCGCGGCGGCGGCGTCGCCCGCCTCGGCCTCGGCCTGGTCGGCGATCTCCTTGGGCAGCCGCAGCGGCAGCGGCTCGCGGACCGGCTTCGCCTCCTGCCCGCGGTCGACCACCAGGCCGTCCAGGCACTCGACGAGCGGCCCAGCCATGGTCGGGTCGGTGGCCACCGGGCCCTGGAACACGCCACGGACCATCCAGCGCGGCCCGTCGATCCCGACGAACCGCAGGTTCGTCGAGCCGTCCGGGGTACGCACCTGGGCGTGCAACTCCGGGCCGTACTCGCCGGAGACCTCCTGCGCGTTCGCGCCGTCGCGGAGCAGCGACTGCCGGATCTCCTCGCGCACCTCGTCCCAGATCCCCTCGGACCGGGGTGCGGCGAAGACGCCCAACTGGAGCGCGTTGTCGCCGTGCACCAGCACCACCTGTTGGACCACACCCTGCGGGTCGGCCTGCACCCGGACCTCGACGTCGGCGATCGCCGGGATGTGCAGGCTGCCCAGGTCGAGTCGCTGCACGTCGTCGTAGCTCTCGGAGATGTCGTACGGGCCGCGCTCCAGCGTCGGCGTCGCATCGCCCTGGTCCGGGACCTCGGTGGCCCGCTCGTCACGGGTCTGCCGCTCGGCATCGGCCCGCTTTCGGGAGAAGATCACTGCGCCTGCCCTCCGCTGTTCACACTCACCCTGCCACCTCTTCCGTCTGCCCGCGGCCCAGCTCGTTCGGCCGCCGCTCGACCCGGTCCTGGCCCGTCGGCGACGGCACCAGCCCGGCGTGCCCACCGGTGGACCCATGCCCACCGGTCCCGCGCCGGGACGCGGGCAGCTCGACCACCGGCTCGAACCGCGCCCGTGCGACCTGCTGGACCACGAGCTGCGCGATCCGGTCGCCGCGGGAGATCTTCGCCGGCACATCCCGATCATGATTGATCAGGTTGACCAGGATCTCACCCCGGTAGCCGGCGTCGACCGTACCGGGCGCGTTGAGCACCGTCACGCCGAGCCTGGCCGCCAGGCCGGAGCGCGGATGAACCAGCCCCACGTACCCCTCCGGCAGCGCGATGGCCACGCCGGTGGGCACCAGGGCACGGCCGCCGGGCGGCAACTCCACGTCCGCGGCCGCCACCAGGTCGGCCCCGGCGTCGCCAGGATGGGCGTACGTGGGCAACGGCAGCTCCGGGTCGAGCAGCTGCACGGGCACGGGTACGACGTCGGTCACGGGTCCCCTCTTCCGTCCGGTTCGCGGGGTGACCCTGCCATCCTGCCGGTTCGTCGAGCCGCCGTGCGCCGTACCCTCGCAGGAGTGAGCATGTCGCCCTCCCCATCCGCCGATCAGCCGCCGGACGCCGCCCGCTCGGCGTACACCGAGCGGTTGGATCTGCCCTGGTGGCTGTGGCTGTCCGGGCTGGTGGCCGCCGCGTTGCTGGCCGTCGAGATCTGGATGGGCGCCTCCGGCGTCCGCGCCTGGCTGCCGTTCGCCGTGCTGGTGCCGCTCACCGCTGTCGGGCTGTGGTGGCTGGGCCGGATCCGGGTCGGGGTGGCCGACGCCGAGCTGCGGGTGGACGACGCCCGCCTGCCGGTCCGTTTCGTGGCCGACGTGGTGCCGCTGGACGTGGCCGGCCGACGTGAGGTGCTCGGCGTCGGCGCGGACCCGCTCGCCTTCGTGGTGCAGCGACCGTGGATCGGCGGCGCCGTTCAGGTGATCCTCGACGACCCCGCGGATCCGACCCCGTTCTGGGTGGTGAGCACCCGCCACCCGGTCGAGCTGGCCGAGGCGGTGCTGACCGCGCGCGACGCCCTGGCGGCGTCCCACCCGGCGGCAGGCGAGCCGGGCTGATCCGACGGCGCCGGGTCCGTTCAGGTGCCGGTCCGGCGCCGAAGGCCCGCGGCTCGCTCAGGTGCCGGTCGGCGGGCCCGGGAGGGCCGTCGGTGGCGCGGGTCGGGCGATGCCCCGCCGACGCAGGTCGACCTGGAGTTGGTCGGCCATCTGCTGGGTGGCCCGGCGGTTGAGGAAGCTGGCCACCGCCGCACCGGTCAGGAACGGCCCGAGCGTGGTGAGGTTGCGACCGAAACGCCGCAGCAGCATGTCCCGCAACTCCTTGCGGGCGGCGGTGCCGAGCACCGCTCCCACTCCCACACCTGGCACCATCGGGTTGACGCCGCGCTGAGTGGCCCAGGAGTGCACCAGTGCGACCGCCCGTTGGCTGCCGCCGGCCGGTAGCGACACACCATGGATCTCGTGCAGCTCGCCGACCAGTTTCAGCTCCACCGCCACCACGGCCACGGTCTCGGCGGCGAGCAGCACCGGCGCGGAGAGCAGCGTCGGGGCCACCGCCCACTCGACGGCGGCGACGCCCCCACCGGCCGCGCCGATCGCGGCGGTGGTCCTCGACGCGTTGCGGATGAGCCTGTCGGCCAGGGCGGCGTCGTCCAGGCCGGGGAAGTGCCGGCGCAGCGTGTCCAGGTCCCGCACCGGCACGTGCGGGGCGATCTCGGCGACGGTGTCGACCATCCACCGGACGGCGGCGCGGGGCTTGAACAGGTCGGAGATGCCACGCGCACGGGCCTGCCCGACCATCCGGGTCAGCAGTTGGCGGCGTCGGGCCGGCGCGATGTCGTCCGCGGTCAACGCCGCGACGGTGGCACCGAGGTCATCCGTGCCACGGGTGGCACCAAGGTCATCCGTGCCACGGGTGGCACCAAGGTCATCCGTGCCACGGGTGGCACCAAGGTCATCCGTGCCACGGGTGGCACCGAGGTCGTCCGTGCCGCCATCGGTGGTGCCGCCTCGATCGCTCATCGGACCTCCCGGTGCTGTGGCTACCCGCTACGAGTCAAGCAGGTACCCACCGCTGCCGCATGCCTACACCGGCAGCGGCGGCCCCGTTCAGGAGGCCGCCGCTGGTGTTGTGGCTGTCAGACGCACTCGCGGCAGATCAGCTCGCCGTTACGCTCGACCGCCAGCTGGCTACGGTGGTGGACCAGGAAGCAGCGGGCGCACCGGAACTCGTCCTGCTGCATCGGAAGCACCTTGACCGTGAGCTCCTCGTCGGCCAGATCGGCACCGGGCAGCTCAAAGCTCTCGGCCACCTCGGCCTCGTCGACGTCCACCGCGCCCGACTGTGAGTCGACGCGCCGTGCCTTGAGCTCTTCCAGGCTGTCCTCGCCGAGGTCGACCTCGTCGCGACGCGGGGCGTCGTAGTCGGTGGCCATCGGTTTCACTCTCCCATATCGATGTTGTCGCTTCCGGTTGTAACGCCGGACGACGCTGTTTCGGTTCCGCTGGCCGGCCACCACTTGTGTCGGGCACCCGACCCGAGGACCGAACGGGTCGAGCTCGCCGGGGCGACTCCCCTGCGAGCGCGGAACCTTACCCCCCCTTGGGCGAGGCATGTATACCGCCCTTGCGGCTGAGATGTACGCCCCCGCACGCGAAGTTGTTCCCAATGTGATTCAGGCGACACGAAGATAGGGGTAGTAGTACCCGGTTCGCGGTCGGCGCGCCGGCATGTCGGGCTGTTTCCACGCGACGGCCGGACAACCGTTAACCTCAGCGGCGTATTCGACGGCCGGCGGCCTGAGCGATCGTTCCTGGCCGTCACCACCCACCTGAGGTCCGGGGAGTGCCCTGATGAGTTTTGCGCGCGTGCGAGCACTCGTCGTCGTCGGCCTGCTGGCGATCATCGCCCTGGTCTTCGTCGTCGTGGCCGTGGTCCGCGACAGCCAGGGCAACGCGGGCACCGCGGCGGGTTGCCCCGAGGGCTGGCCGCTGGCGGATCTGACCCTGCGCGAGCGCAAGGACGTCAAGATCAACGTGTTCAATGCCACGGATCAGCCCGGTCTCGCCGGCACCGTCGCCGACGAGTTCAGCAATCGACAGTTCCAGGTCAAGAAGACCGGGAACGAGAAGAAGGTCAACAGCGTCGCGGTCCTGCGGTACGGCCCCAAGGGCGTCGGTTCCGCGCACCTGCTCCAGGCGTACTTCCTCAACAACGCCACCCCCGGCTACGACCCGAAGCGCACCGACGACACCGTGGACGTGGTGCTCGGCAACGGCTTCCAGCAGCTCGCCACCACGACCGAGGTCAACCAGTCACTCGGCGACTCGGGCCCGCCGGAGGCACCGAAGGGCTCCTGCCCCTCCCCACCCGCCAAGTGACTGCGTAACCGGCCCCGCCGCAGCGCAGGTCGGCGATCGGGAGCCACCTGGCCCACCGGCCTGGTCCACCCGTAAGGTCCCCCGGCCTCGTCCACCTGTCAGGTCCGCCGGCCTCGTCCACCGGTCAGGCCGGCCCGTCAGGCCAGCCGGTCAGGCCGGCCCGTCAGGGTCCGCCGGTCAGGCTGGCCCGTCAGGGTCCGCCGTTCAGGGTTCCTAGGGTCAGGGTCCGCCGGCGGCGTCCAGCGCGGCCAGCCGATCGTGCAGCGGCGCGAAGAGCGCGGGCGGGGCCGCGACCACCAGATCCGGCCCCGGCGGCCGACCGGCCAGGCCTGCGACCCGAACCCCCGCCTCGGCGGCCACCAGCCCGCCCGCCGCCAGGTCCCAGGCCGCAAGACCCTTCTCGAAGTACGCGTCGAGCCGCCCCTCGGCGACCAGGCAGAGGTCCAGCGCGGCGGCGCCGAGTCGGCGGATGTCCCGCACGTGCGCGATCAGCCCGGCCACCACCTGCGCCTGGTGCGTCCGGCGGGCGGCGTCGTAGCCGAAGCCGGTGCCGACCAGCGCCTGCCCCAGGTCGACCTCGCCGGAGCAGCGCAGCCGGACACCGTCGCGCCAGGCCCCGCCGCCGGCCGTGGCGGTCCATTCCTCGCCGGTGCTCACGTTGCGTACGACGCCGGCGACCACCACCCCGTCCACCTCGGCGGCCAGCGAGACCGCGGAGTGCGGCAGCCCGTACAGGTAGTTCACCGTGCCGTCGATCGGGTCGACGATCCAGCGCACCCCGCTGCGCCCGGCGCCGGAGGCGTCCTCGCCGTACTCCTCGCCGAGCACCGAGTCCTCGGGACGCAGCGCGGCCAGCGCGTCGAGGATCTGCCGCTCGACCGCCCGGTCGGCGGCGGTGACCACGTCGGTGACGGTGCTCTTGGTGGCGGCGACGACGACCCCCTCGGCACGCATCCGGTACGCGGTGTCCGCCGCGTCCCTCGCCACCTCCACCGCGATGGTCAGCAGCTCCGATGGCGTCGTAGCCGAGTTGGTCATGATTCGCCTCTTTCCGCACTCCGGGTGCATGTGGATGGGTGGAACTACCGACCCGGCTTCCGAAGATCATCGTTCCCCACGCCGCGCGACGGCACCAGACCAGGATCTTTGGTGCCTGGCACCCACCGCGAGATGCGTGCACCTGCGACTTGGGCGGCCAACCTTCGCCAACATGCCCCATTAGGTCCGGTAATGTCGCTTAAGTGCTTACCGCCCCGTCCGTGCTCGGCTCGCAACCGTTGCCCAACCGCGACCTGGTGGGGGTGCCACCCGCCGGACCGTCAGCGACCTGGGTGATCCGCACGCGCGCCCTCGCAACCGGCACGCTGACCTGGCACTGCCTGCTCAAACGGCAGTTCGGACACGATCTGCGCGCCGCCAGGCTCGACGATGGGCGCCCTTCGCCGGCCGCGCGGCTATCATTACCGCGAAGCCCATATCTCCGCCGCACCGACGGTCCCCACCGGCGGTACGCGGTGCGGAGCAGGATGATCGCCGCAGACGGCGTTACAATTCACCCCTGCCCACGCGGCACGGACCGCCGACCACCGGCCGGACCGTGACACGAGGGTCCCTCAACCACATCGCCCGGCACGGTAACCCTCGCTGCGCTGGACGAACCCGCCGTGCCCGCTCTTCGCCTCCGGAAGGTCATTCGTGACAGAACCCCGCCAGCCCGGCGCCGACGTTCGCTCGCTCACCGACACCCTGATCGCCCACGCGCAGAGCGCCGGTGGTCAGCTGACGTCGGCTCAGCTCGCGCGCACCGTCGAGTCCGCCGAGGTGACTCCGGCCCAGGCCAAGAAGATCCTGCGGGCGCTCTCCGAGGCGGGAGTGACCGTCGTGGTGGACGGCTCGGCGAGCACCCGTCGCCGTGTCGCCGCGGCCCGCTCGACCACGCCAGCGTCCCGGGCCACCACCGCCAAGACCACCAAGAAGGCCGCCGCGCCGGCGCCGAAGCAGGCCCCCGCCGCCGACGACGCTCCGGCGACGCCGGCCCCGCGCAAGGTGGCCGCCCGCAAGGCGACCGGCACCGCCGCTGAGGCCGGCGCGGCGACACCGGCGAAGGCGACCCGGTCGACCCGAGCCACCAAGGCGACCGTGGCCGCGGCTGCCGGCGCCAAGCCGACCAAGGCTGGCGGCAAGGCGAAGGGCGAGGGCGCCGAGGGCGAGATCGACCCGGAGGAACTGGCCGCCGCGATCGAGGACGTGGTGGTCGAGGAGCCGGCCGAGCTGGCCCAGGCCGCCGAGACCGACGCCGCCGCCTCGGCGACCGACAACGACTTCGAGTGGGACGACGAGGAGTCCGAGGCCCTCAAGCAGGCGCGACGCGACGCCGAGCTGACCGCCTCCGCCGACTCCGTCCGCGCGTACCTGAAGCAGATCGGCAAGGTTCCGCTGCTCAACGCCGAGCAGGAGGTGGAGCTGGCCAAGCGGATCGAGGCCGGGCTCTACGCCGCCGAGCGACTGCGGGCTGCCGACGAGGGCGAGGAGAAGCTCGCCCGGGAGATGGTCCGTGACCTGGGCTGGATCTCCCGCGACGGCGAGCGGGCCAAGAACCACCTCCTGGAGGCGAACCTCCGACTGGTGGTGTCGCTGGCCAAGCGCTACACCGGCCGCGGCATGGCCTTCCTCGACCTGATCCAGGAGGGCAACCTCGGTCTGATCCGGGCCGTCGAAAAGTTCGACTACACCAAGGGCTACAAGTTCTCCACGTACGCCACCTGGTGGATCCGGCAGGCCATCACCCGCGCCATGGCCGACCAGGCCCGCACCATCCGCATCCCGGTGCACATGGTCGAGGTCATCAACAAGCTCGGCCGCATACAGCGTGAGTTGCTCCAGGATCTGGGCCGCGAGCCCACTCCGGAGGAGCTGGCCAAGGAGATGGACATCACACCCGAGAAGGTGCTGGAGATCCAGCAGTACGCTCGGGAGCCCATCTCACTGGACCAGACCATCGGCGACGAGGGCGACAGCCAGCTCGGCGACTTCATCGAGGATTCCGAGGCCGTGGTCGCGGTCGACGCGGTGTCGTTCTCGCTCCTCCAGGACCAGCTCCAGCAGGTGCTGCAGACGCTCTCCGAGCGTGAGGCGGGTGTGGTACGTCTGCGCTTCGGCCTGACCGACGGCCAACCTCGGACGCTCGACGAGATCGGCCAGGTCTACGGGGTGACCCGGGAGCGGATCCGGCAGATCGAGTCCAAGACGATGTCCAAGCTGCGTCACCCGTCCCGGTCGCAGGTTCTCCGGGATTACCTGGACTGAGCCGGTTTCGTCAACCGAACGTGTCGTTTTGACCACCTGGCGTGCAACACCAGATGGTGATCGTCCGGATGCACGAATGTGATCGTTGACGTGGCACCCTGGGTGCACGGCACACTGTCCCTTCCAGGTGTGACCTCGGTCCCCCGCGGGCACACAGGGAAGGCAGTGCCTAGTAAGGGTGTTGCACGATAGGTGAGCAACGACCGAAGAGATTGTTCATCGGTGACGACCAGAGGAGGAAGGCGATGACCCCGACCCTCACGCCGCCGCCCGAGACGGTGGCGCCCCCAGCCGCCGATGAACGGTGCGACCGCTGCAATGCTGCCGGGAAGCTCCGGATCACTCTGGCGGGTGGGAGCGAGCTGGTGTTCTGCGGGCACCACGCGAACAAGTACGCGGAGGATCTCGTGAAGATCACCGAGCGGTTCGCAACGGAGCCCGATTTCAGCTGGCGTGGCGCCGATCTGATGGCGAACTAAATCCGCAAACCGACATAGCCGGGGGGGGGGGCCCCCCGGGGGGGGCCCGCCGGCGGGGTGGGGGCGCCCCCCCCCCCCCCCCCCCCCCCCCCCCCCCCCCCCCCCCCCCCCCCCCCCCCT
>NZ_JBIAFG010000012.1:40989-220818 GCF_042869175.1 Micromonospora sp. NPDC007208
TTTTTGGGGAAAAAAAACCCCCAAACCCAAATCCCCGGCCCCCCCCCCCCCCGGGGGGCCCCCCCCCCGGCTTTCTCTGTCCCCGCACCCCGCACCCCGCACCCCGCACCCCGCACCCCGCACCCCGCACCCCGCACCAAGATCTCCGCAACTTCCCCGAAGTTGCTGCCTCCGACGCGCCAGAGACAGCAACATCCCTGATACTGCGCGGATCTTGACGACGGACACCGCCCCCGAGAGGGCCGGAGGGGGGTCTGGTGCGCCCACCGCCGCCAAGGTCACCCTCGAACCAGGATGTAGTGGCCTCACCGACGCACCGAGGCCACTACATCCTGGTTTTTGCACGATCTTGGAGTCGGGATGCCCCATGGAGGCACCGCGCGGCCGTTCCGGCCAGGCAACCCTCGGCCCAACCCCAGGGCAACCGTGATCCACTCGGTTTCACGGAAGTCGCGCTTTCCGCCTCGCTCGAACACCGCGATTTCAAGAAGACCGAGTGGATCACGCCGCGTGCACGGTCACAGACCACCCCGCAAGCACGTTTGCGCACCACTTCCCAAGGTCAGGGCCCAGGCCAGTCGGCGCCGCCCAACCCGGGCGCCGCCTGGCCTTGGCGGTGCCACTGGGGTGGACGGGCCTGAGGGGCCACCCGGCGGCGATGTGATCCCAGCCGGCCCGCGGATGGGCAGGCCGCCCACTGGGCCCGTCCATCCCAGTGGCGTGGACGGGGCCTGAAGGGCCATTCGGTAACGATGTGATCCCAGCCGGCCCGCCGATCGGCAGGCCGCCCACTGGGTCCGTCCACCGATGGGCCCGTCCACCGATGGGCCCGTCCACCGATGGGCCCGTCTAGAGGGTCTGCACGGTGGCGATGCGTTCCTCAAGCTGCTCGATGGTGGCCTGGGCGCTCGGCGGGCCGCCGCAGAGCCGGCGCAGTTCCGCATGGATCTTGCCGTGTGGCTGGCCGGTGCGGTGGTGTCGGGCGGCCACCAACGCGTTCAGTTGGCGCCGGAGGGCCACGCGACGCTGGGCGGCGCTCATGGGTGCGGGCGGCGCTGCTGTGGGCGCAGCGGCCGGCTGAGCGGCCCCGTCGGCCGTACGGCGGCGTTGGGCGGCGAGCTGTGCGGCCTGTCGCTTGGTCAGCAGCAGCGAGACCTGGTCGGCGGTGAGCAGGCCGGGCAGGCCGAGGTATTCCTCTTCCTCGGGGGTGCCGGCCTGGGCCGCGGTGCCGAAGGACGCGCCGTCGAAGATGACCTGGTCCAGCTCGGCGGTGGCCGAGAGCGCCGCGAACCGCTTCTCCAACTCCCCGCTGGCCTGGTCGTCCCGCTGCGCGCGTTCCAGCAGGTCGTCGTCGAAACCGTCGGCTTCCTTGGGTTTGCCGAGGACGTGGTCGCGCTCGGTCTCCATCTCGCTGGCCAACCCGAGCAGGTGCGGCACGCTGGGCAGGAAGACCGACGCGGTCTCCCCGGGCCGGCGGGCCCGCACGAACCGGCCGATCGCCTGGGCGAAGTAGAGGGGTGTGCTGGCGCTGGTGGCGTAGACGCCGACCGCCAGTCGCGGGATGTCGACCCCCTCGGACACCATCCGCACCGCGACCAGCCACCGCTGGTCGGACGCCGCGAACGTCGCGATCCGGGCGGACGCGCCCTGGTCGTCGGAGAGCACCACGGCGGCCTTTTCGCCGGTCACCTGCTCGATCAGCTTGGCGTACGAGCGGGCGGTCTGCTGGTCGGTGGCGATGATCAGACCACCGGCGTCGGCCATGCCCGCGTTGCGCAGCACGGTGAGTCGGGCGTCGGCGGCCCGCAGCACCTGTGGCATCCAGTCGCCGGCCGGGTCCAGGGCGGTACGCCACGCCTGCGCCACCAGGTCCTGGGTCATCGGCTCGCCCAGCCGGGCGGCCAGTTCCTCCCCCGCGTTGGTACGCCAGCGGGTCTCCCCGGAGTACGCCAGGAAGAGCACCGGCCGGACCACGCCGTCGCGGAGCGCGTCGGAGTAGCCGTACACCGAGTCGGCGCGGGAGCGCAGCAGCCCGTCTCCGCCCCGCTCGTAGCTGACGAACGGGATCGGGTTGTCGTCGGAGCGGAACGGCGTCCCGGTGAGCATCAGCCGGCGTACGGCGGGTTCGAAGGCGTTCTTCACGCCGTCGCCCCAGGACCGGGAGTCGCCGGCGTGGTGGATCTCGTCGAGGATGACCAGGGTGCGTCGGGTCATGGTGCGCCGCCGGTGCACCTGCGGGGCCATCCCCACCTGCGCGTAGGTGACCACCGCGCCGTGGAAGTCGGCCGCGGAGTGCAGGTCGGCGTTGCGGAACGCGGCGTCGAGTTGGATGCCCACCCGGGCCGCGGCCTCGGACCACTGGTTCTTCAGGTGCTCGGTCGGGGCGACCACGGTGACCGCCTCCACGGTGCCGTCGCCGAGCAGCTCGGCGGCGATCCGCAGGGCGAAGGTGGTCTTGCCGGCGCCGGGGGTGGCGACCGCGGTGAAGTCCTCGCTGCGGCGACGCAGGTATTCCACCAGGGCCTTGCGCTGCCAGGCGCGCAGCGCCGGGAACGTCTCGAGCACCGGCGTCCGGGCTGCCACGCGAAGCTCCTCTCCGACCGCACGATGGCGGACCCCGGGCGAGGGCCACGAGGATCCGCCGCCCATGAAAACGCCTCCGCGCAGAAGCTGCCGCGAAGGCCGACTCAGCATAACCAGCACGGGCCGCCGGGCCCAGGCGACGCCACGCTGGTCACAATCCCGCACCCGACCGAACAGCGGTCCGGCCCTCTCACCACTCCCGGTCGGTGCGTGGATCCGCCCCGTCGGCACGCGGCGGACGTAACGGGGCCACCGGCGCGGACCAGCGTCGACGCAGCGCGATCAGGCGCAGCCCGAAGACCAGGACGGCGGCGGCGGTGAGCGGTGCGGGCCCGGTCTGCCCGGTGACGTACAGCAGCGCCACCAGGACCGAACCGGCCAGCGCGGCCAGCGCGTAGATCTCCCGGCGCAGCACGACCGGGATTTCGGCGGTGAGCAGGTCTCGGCCGAGCCCGCCGCCGATCGCGGTGAGCATGCCGATCAGGCAGGCGCCGACCGCCGGCACCCGGGCGTCGAGCGCCTTGAGCGTGCCGGTGACGGTGAACAGCGCCAGGCCGGCCGCGTCCAGCACCAGCACGGTGGTGCGCAGTCGGGCCAGTTGCGGGTGCAGCCAGAAGACGGCGAGCGCGGTGATCGCGGCGGTGGCCGCGTACCGCCAGTCGGCGAAGGCCAGCGGCGGCACCTCGTCGATGACCAGGTCCCGGAAGATCCCACCGCCGAGGGCGGCCACGAACCCGACGAACGCGACGCCGAACAGGTCCAGTCGCTTGGCCACCGCCGCCGAGGCCCCGGACGCGGCGAACACCGCCACCCCGGTCAGGTCGGCGAGGAGCAGGGCGGTGGAGGTGGTCACCGCCGCAGGCTACGTCGCCGGCCGGAGCCCCGGCCGACGATCACTCACGGTACGAGTCGTAGATCTCCTTGCACTTGGGGCAGACGGGCGAACCCGGCTTGGCCGCCTTGGTGACCGGGAAGGTCTCGCCGCAGAGAGCGACGACGAAAGTGCCCATGACGGCACTCTCGGCGATCTTCTCCTTGCGGACGTAGTGGAACATCTCGGGACCGGTGTCGGCGTCCTTCAGTTCCGGACGCTCGAGAACCTCTGTGCTCACGTCTGCACCTCCAACCGACAAGTTTGGCAGGTCATCACGGCCGGGTCCACTTGAGGCCGGCCGAGGCCCCACCCCGTACGGTGCCCGTGTGACTGACTTTCGCACCAGCTACGGCACCGAGGTCGCCGAAGCCCTGCGCGACGGCCGGCCCGTCGTCGCGCTGGAGAGCACCATCGTCTCGCACGGTCTGCCCCGGCCGGAGAACCTGCGGGTGGCCAGGGAGATCGAGCGGACGGTTCGAGAGGCCGGGGCCGTTCCGGCGACGATCGGCATGATCGCCGGCGAGCTGGTGGTCGGCCTGGACGACGCGCAGCTGACCAGGCTGGCCACGGTCGACGGCGTGACCAAGCTCTCCGTCCGCGACCTCGCGGTGGCCGCCGCGACCGGCGCGGACGGCGCGACCACGGTGGCCGCGACCAGCGCGGTGGCCGCCTCCGCCGGTATCGGCGTGTTCGCCACCGGTGGGCTGGGTGGGGTGCACCGGGAGGCCGCGCACACCTTCGACGAGTCGGCGGACCTGGTCACCCTGGCGCAGACCCCGATCGCGGTGGTCTGCGCCGGGGTCAAGTCGATCCTCGACGTGGGCGCGACGCTGGAGCGCCTGGAGACCCTCGGGGTCGCGGTGGTGGGTTACCGCACCCGCCGGTTCCCCGGCTTCTACCTCACCGACGCCGGCTTCGACCTGGACTGGTCGGTGGACTCGCCAGAGCAGGTCGCCGCCGTGCTCGCCGCCCGGGACGAACACGCCCTGCACACCGGTGGGCTGCTCATCGCCAACCCGCTGCCGGTCGACGAACAGCTCGACCCCGAGCTGCACGACCGGACGCTCACCGAGGGCCTGGCCCTGCTGGAGCGGGACGGGATCACCGGAAAGGCCGTCACCCCGTACCTGCTCGCGCACTTCCACTCGGCCACCGAGGGCGCGAGCCTGGCGGTGAACGTGCGGATCATCCTGCGCAACGCCGACCTGGCCGCGCGGATCGCGGTCGCCTCGGCGGCCCGCGGCACCGCCGTCCCGGCATGACCCGACCGGCCCGAATGGTCGTCGTCGGGGACGTGATCACCGATGTGGTCGCCGTGCTGTCCGGGCCGCTCGCGGCCGGCTCGGACACCGGGGCCGAGATCAGTCTCGGCGGCGGCGGTCAGGCGGCCAACACCGCCGCCTGGGTCGCCGCGCAGAGGGTGGACGTCACGCTCGTCGGCGCCGTCGGGAACGACGACGCCGGGCGGGACCGGGTGGCCGAACTCGACCGGGCGGGCGTCGACTGCGCGATCGAGCGGGTCGAGGGCGCCCCGACCGGCACGGTCATCGTGTTGGCCGCCGACGACGAACGCACGATGGTCAGCCAGCGGGGCGCGAACCTGCGGCTGAGCGCCGCGCACGTCGAGCAGGCCCTCGCGGCGGTGCCCGACGCTGGGCATCTGCACCTGTCCGCGTACACCCTGCTGGACGCCGAGTCGCGCGGCGCGGGGTTGCGGGCGTTGGCCGCCGCCCGCGAGCGCGGGCTCAGCACCAGCGTCGACGCGGCCTCCGCGGCGCCGCTGCGGCGGGTCGGCGCGGCGGCGTTCCTGAGTTGGGTACGCGACATCGACCTGCTCCTGGTCAACGCGGACGAGGCCACGGTGCTGGCCGGCGGGCTGGACCCGGCGGCGCAGGGGCGGGTGCTGTCGGCGACGGCTCGGCGGGTCGTGGTGAAGGGCGGCGCGGCCGGCGCGGTCTGGGTCGACCGCACCACGCCGGTCTGCGTGGCGCCGGCCCGGCGGGTGGCGGTGGTGGACGTCACCGGCGCGGGCGACGCCTTCGCGGCCGGTCTGCTCACCGCGTGGCTCGCCGGTGCCACCCCGGCCGCGGCACTGAGCCGCGCCACCGACCTGGGCGCGTTGGCCGTCTCCACGGCCGGCGCACGGCCACAGCCGTAGCGCGGGCGTGACGAATCGAACCCTGGCCCGCTGGCGGGTCAGGGTTCGACGTCGATGACCTTGTGCGGGCGATCCTCGGCGGTGAGGCTCATCGGCGGGGTGTCGTCCTGTTGGCGCGGGTGGAACCGGTTGGCCAGCCGGTGCTCTTCCTTCGGCGGCCGGTCGTTGGCCAGCAGCACGGCCAGCCAGGGGATGAGCACCATGCCGAGGCCGCACAGCGGCAGCCAGAGCCAGAGCAGTGGGGCGTTCGCACCGACCAGGATCGCGCCGACGATGATGCACAGCACCCGGATGCCCATCATCAGGACATAGCGGCGCTGGCGACTGTTGAGCTGATCGTCCTGGCTGCGCGAGGCGTCGGTGATCAGAATCGGCTGGTACGCCTGACGCTTCACCATGGACCTCCTCGAGGGGGTTACACCTCATCCTGTCACCGCAGCTCCGTGATCAGCGAAATTCGACTCATCCCGTCGCGTGTTACGTCCGTGGTACGCTCCGCGACGTGGGCAGCAGGTTCAGCTTCACCGACGAGGCGTTGGCCAACCTGAGGGTCTACGACGTCACACCCGGGGAAGTCTGGGAGGCGCTGCACAGCGCCCGACGGGTCATCCGGCATCTGGGTGACGACGTGATGGTGGTCTACGCCGCCGCCCGTCGGGGCCGCCGGCTGGCGGTGCTGCTCGCCGAGGCCGATGGCACCGACAACGACTGGGACATCCTCTCCGCCCGCGAGCTGAGCGACGTCGAGTCCAAGCGATACGACGAGGCCGTGCGGAGACCGCGCCGATGAGGAGGCCGTGACGATGCACCGTAACGACGCGACCAAGCAGTTCCACGGCGGCGGCGACCGGATCGCCGACCTGATCGACGAGAGCCCGGCGGCGGAGCTACCCACCCCCGACACCGACGTGCCGATGGTGAGCCGCTCGGTGCGGCTCCCACTGGACACCTACGAGCGGGTCCGCGCCGCCGCCGACGCCCGGGGCATCGGGGTCACCACGCTGATGCGCCAGTGGATCGAGGCCGGCCTGGCCGACCTGGACGACTCGGCGACCGTCTCGCTGGCCGACGTCCGGCGTGCGCTGGCCTCGCTGGCGCACCCCACCGCCGCCTGAAGCAAACGGCTCAGCCGCCAGCGGTCTTCGCCTTGGCTGCCGCCTTCATCTGCTGCTTGAACTCCCGCACCCGACGCAGCGAATCGGCGTCGGTGACGTCGGCCACCGACCGGTACGCGCCCGGGTCGCCGTAGTCGCCGGCCACCTTCCGCCAGTCCTGCGGGGTCACCCCGAACCGCTTGCCGAGCAGGGCCACGAAGATCTGTGCCTTCTGCTTGCCGAAGCCGGGCAGCGCGGAAACCCGACGCAGCAGCTCCGGCCCGTCGGCGACCTCGGCCCAGAGCAGCGCCGCGTCACCGTCGTAGCGCTCCACCAGCACCTGGCAGACCTCCTGCACCCGGGCCGCCATGGCCTTCGGAAACCGGTGCAGCGCGGGCGGTTGGGCGAAGAGCGCGACCAGGGCCTCCGGGTCGTACCCGGCCAGCTCCGCCGCGTTTAGTTCGTGGCCGAGCCGCTGCTGGAGCACGTACGGCGACGAGAACGCCTTCTCCATCGGCACTTGTTGATCAAGAACCATGCCGAGGAGCAGGGCCAGCGGGCTGCGCTCCAGCAGCCGGTTGGCCTCCGGGTCGATGGGCGGAACGAGCGTCATGCGGACCATCCTGCCTCCCGCGCCGATCCGGGCGGACACCGACGCTCCGACGTCTACCGGCGGGTGACGCTGACCCGGGACACGACGGGGGGCAGGATGTCGGGGTGGACGAACACGACATGCTGCTCTCCCCCGCCGGCATCGACGCGCTGCGGAGCGCGCTGACCCGGACCGGTTTCACCAGCCACGGCATCGCCGAGCGGCTGGGCGCCCAGGCGACCGCCGCGGTCGCCCGCAACGACTACCGGGCCGCGTTGCGCGCCACCGAGGACGGCGACCCGCTCGGCACCCTGATCCGGGTGTTCATCTGCGACCAGACCGAGCCGGAGGCCACGGTGGCCGCTGCGCTGGCGCCGCTGAGCCTGGAGGAGGCCCTGGCCGGCGGGCTGGTCGAGCGGTACGGCGACGGCCTGCGCGCCGGCGTCGACCTGGAGCCGTACGGGGAGGACTGGTGGGTGCTCGCCGACGTGCCGGCCAGCGCCCGCCCGGGTCGCCCGTTGCACGCCGAGCACGTCCTCGGCATCGGCGGGGCGACCCACACCCTGATCGGCGCGACCATGCGCCGGCCGGTCGACACCGCACTGGACCTGGGCACCGGGTCCGGCGTGCAGGCCCTGCACCTGGCCACCCACGCCCGGTCGGTGACCGCCACCGACCTCTCCGAGCGGGCGTTGCGCTTCGCCGCGACCACCGCCGCCCTCAACAATCAGGACTGGGAGCTGCTCCGCGGCGACATGGTCGCCCCGGTGGCCGGTCGGCGCTTCGACCTGGTGGTGAGCAACCCGCCGTTCGTGGTCGGCCCGGGCACCACCACGCACGTGTACCGCGACTCCGGCCGAATCGGTGACGCGATCGGCGCCGAACTGGCCGCCGCCGCCCCGGGTCTGCTCACCGAGGGCGGCACCATGCAGTACCTCGCGAACTGGGTGCACGTCGCTGGCGAGGAGTGGGACGAGCGGGTGGCCGGCTGGTTCGCCGGGACCGGCCTGGACGCCTGGGTGATCCAGCGCGAGGTGGCCGACCCGATGGCGTACGTCGACCTGTGGCTCACCGACGTCGGCGAGACCGCCGACCCGCAGCGGATGGCCGCCTGGCTGGACTGGTTCGACGCGCACAAGGTGGAGGGCATCGGCTTCGGCATCGTGTCACTGCGCCGCGGCGGACACACCGACCCGGTGGTCCGGGTGGAGGACCTGCGCCAGCGGGTGCAGCCACCGCTGGGCGACCAGGTCGCCGCCTGGTTCGACCGCCGGGACTTCCTCCGGGTACGCGACACCGAGGCGTTGCTCGCCGAGCGCTACCGGGCCGCCGAGGGCCTCCAGCTTCGGCAGGAGGCCACCATGGGCGATGAAGGCTGGGGGGTGGACCGGCAGGTCCTGGCGATGCCGCACGGCCTGCGCTGGACCGAGGAGATCGACCCGCTGGTGCTGGCACTGGTCGGCGGCGCCGACGGCCGGCTGCCGCTGCGTGACCAGCTCGCCCTGCTCGCCGCCGCGCACGACGTCGAGCCCGACGAGATGGCCGAGGCCGCCGGCCCGATCGTGGCGCACCTGGTGGAGCGCGGCTTCATCGAGCCGGTGAGCGCCTGATGCGGGCGGTGGTGCAGACCGTCGGGCGGGCCAGCGTGACGGTGGACGGCGAGGTGGTCGGTGCCATCGAGAACGGCCTGCTGGTGTTGCTCGGGGTGACCCACACCGACACCGCGCAGACCGCTCAGACGATGGCCCGCAAGGTGCACGAGGTGCGCCTCCTGGACGGTGAACGGTCCGCCGCGGACACCGGCGCACCGATCCTGGTGGTCAGCCAGTTCACCCTCTACGGCGACGCCCGCAAGGGCCGCCGACCGACCTGGACCGCCGCCGCCCCCGCCGAGGTCGCCGAACCACTGGTGACAGCGGTGGTCGACGCGTTACGCGAGCGGGGCGCCAAGGTGGAGACCGGCCGCTTCCGCGCCCACATGCTCGTCGAAAGCATCAACGTCGGCCCCCAAACCCTCCTCCTGGACCTCTGACCCCACCTCCCATTCCCCACCCCACCCTCCCCCGGCCCCCTCGGTTGATCATGAAGTTATTGCCCGCCGCCTCGGCGTGTCGTGGCAATAACTTCATGATCAACGAACGTGGGCGGTGGGGGCGGGTTAGGAGAAGAGGCCTCGGCGGGACAGGGACTGGCGGAGCCAGTTGTCGAGCTCGGCGGTCCAGTCGGTGCGGTCGGCGGTGGCGTGGTCGACAGTGAACCGGCCGAAGGCGTCCCGGCCCTCGGTGAAGACACCGCCGCGCTTGTCGACCTCCAGCACCACCTGCATCTGCTGTGCGTCGGCGATGAAGGTGACCTCCAACTGGTTGATCGAGCGGGCGTACTGCGGCGCCGGGCTGAACTCGATCTCCTGGTAGAACGGCAACGTCTGGCGTACGCCGTAGATGTGACCACGCTCCACGTCGGCGCGTGCGAACCGGAAGCCCAGCCGTAGCAACGCGTCCAGCAGTCGCTCCTGCGCCGGCAGCGGGTGCACCGACACGGCGTCCAGGTCACCCTTGTCGACCGCGCGGGCGACCTCCAGCTCGGTACGCAGGCCCATCGTCATCCCGTGCAGGTGCTGCCCGTACAGCTCGGTGACCGGCGTCTCCCACGGCACGTCGAAGCGGAACGGGAGGTCGTAGCGCTGCCCCGGCTCCAGCCGGAACGCGCCGGTGACCCGCTGGCGGTGGAACTCCTGGGTGGTGTCGTAGTCGTTGTCGCCGCTCTCGACCTCGACCCGGGTGACCAGGCCGAGGGTGACGTGGTCGATGTCGACCTGGTGGTCGCCTCCCACCACCTGGATGCGGCCCTCCAACTGGCCGCCCGGGCGGCAGTTGGGGTTGGCCAGCACCGTCTCCACCGACGGGCCGCCGACGCCCATCGCCTTCATGAGCCGCTTGAAGACCACACCGTCCTCCATCTGTCGTAACGCCGACCAGAGGTGGCCGGCCGTCCGCAACGTAGCCGGGGCGGGCAACCACACACTCCGACGACACACCGCACCAGCGATCCGACCCATTCCTGTCGGGTGCCCGATCGCCTCACTCCCGTTTTACGCCCTGCCCGCCAAGCTGTTGTCACACCGGCACCACTGGGCCGGGAACACGGCACCGACGTGGAAACGGGGAGAGACAGAGATGGTCCTGCAGATGACGGAACACCGGACGCGCCCGGCCACCACGACCGACACCGACGGGGCTTCCGAGGCCCTCGTCGACCTGGACGCCACCGACGAGCGCGGCATCTCCACCGACCTGGTCCGGGCCTACCTCAACGGGATCGGCCGGACGAAGCTGCTGACCGCCGCCCAGGAGGTCGACCTGGCCCGGCGCATCGAGGCCGGCCTGTTCGCCGACGAGAAGCTGGCCACCTGCACCCCGGTCTCTGCGGAGCTGCGGGCCGACCTGGAGCTGATCGTCGCGGAGGGTCGGGCGGCCAAGGACCACCTGTTGGAGGCGAACCTGCGGCTGGTGGTCAGCATCGCCAAGCGCTACACCGGCCGGGGCATGGCGTTTCTCGACCTGATCCAGGAGGGCAACCTCGGTCTGATCCGGGCGGTGGAGAAGTTCGACTACGCCAAGGGCTACAAGTTCTCCACGTACGCCACCTGGTGGATCCGGCAGGCCATCACCCGCGCCATGGCCGACCAGGCCCGCACCATCCGCATCCCGGTGCACATGGTCGAGCAGGTCAACCGGATGGTCCGGGCCCGCCGCGAGCTGGCGGTGACGCTGGGCCGCGAACCGACGGTCGCCGAGGTCGCCCGCGCACTGGAGATCCCCGAGATCCAGGTCATCGAGCTGATCTCGTACGACCGGGAGCCGGTCAGCCTGGACCAGGCCGTCGGCGACGACGGTGAGAGCGCGCTGGGCGACTTCGTGGCCTCGGTGGACCCGCGTACCGAGCCGGGCGACGCCGCCGCACAGGGCGAGCTGCGCAACGAGGTCAGCATCGTGCTCTCCACCCTGTCCCAGCGGGAGCAGGCCGTCATCCGGCTCCGGTTCGGTCTGGACGACGGCCGCCAGCGCACCCTGGACGAGGTCGGCCGGGAGTTCGGCCTGTCCCGGGAGCGGATCCGGCAGATCGAGAAGGTGACGCTGCTGAAGCTGCGCGCACCCGAGCGGGCCCAGCGCCTGGAGGCGTACGCCTGCTGACGCACCCGGTTCCCACGGAAGGCCCCGGCGGTTCGCCGGGGCCTTCCGTGCCGTCGGGGTGTTTGACTGGGGCACCGGCCCGCTGATCGACGAGGCGAGGAGAGCGACGATGAACTGGACGTTGGAAGTGGTGATCGTGCCGGTCTCCGATGTGGACCGTGCGAAGAAGTTCTACGCCGACCAGCTCGGCTTCACGGTGGACCACGACACGGTGATCAGCGACGAGGCGCGCATCGTCCAGCTGACCCCGCCCGGCTCGGGCTGCTCGATCGTGATCGGCAAGGGGGTCATTCCGGAGATGCCGCCCGGCTCACTCAAGGGCCTGCAACTGGTGGTGCCCGACCTGAAGCGGGCCCACGAGGAGCTGGTCGGGCGGGGTGTGGAGGTCAGCGAGATCCAGGTGGTGGGTCAGAACCCCCGGCCGGTGCCGGATCCGCTGGACAATGTCGGCTTCGTCTTCTTCGCCGACCCGGACGGCAACACCTGGGGCGTCCAGCAGATCTCCAGCCGCGCCTGACCCGGCACGCTCACAGGCGGCGCGGGCCGGTGTCCGGGCGGGCGACCACCCCACCGACCCCTACCTGGGCGTGCAGGACCGAGATGCCGTCCGGGCGGGCGAGCACCGGGTTGAGGGTCAGCGACCGCACCCGGGGTTGTTCGTCGGCGAGCTGACCCACCCGCAGCAGCAGGTCGGCCAGCGCCGCCCGGTCGACCGGGGCGGCCCCCCGGTGCCCGCGCAGCAGCGGCGCCGCCCGGGGCTCGTCGACCAGCTCGGCCGCGTCCCGGTCGGTCAGTGGCACTGCCCGCCAGGCCCGATCGCCGAGCAGCTCGGTGGCGACCCCACCGAGGCCGAAGCCGACCACCGGCCCGAACGCCGGATCCTCCACCACCTCCACCACGCACGCCACCCCGGGCGGAACCATCGGCTGGACCAGGGCGTCCGCGCCGAAGGTCGCCGCCAGGTCGGTGTACGCGCGACGGAGGGTCGGCTCGTCGGGCAGGTCCAGCCGGACCGCGCCGAGGTCGAGCCGGTGCCGCAGCCCGGGGGCGGCCGCCTTGAGCGCCACCGGGAAGCCCAGCCGCGCCGCCGCGTCGGCCGCCGCGTCGCCCGAGTCGACGGGCACCGAGGCCACCACGTCGATGCCGTACGCCGCCAGCAGCGCGCCCGGGTCGGTGGCGTCGGCCCGGAGCGCGGCCTGCGCGGCGACTCGATCGAGGCCGGGCAACTCCGGTGCCACCCCGGGCGGGCGGCGAAGCCACTCGGCGTACCGGTGCGCGCGGGCGAGCGCGCGGACCGCCTCCTCCACGCCGCCGTACGCCGGCACCCCCGGCGGCAGCCGCCCGACCAGGAACGTCGCCACGGTCGGCTTGCCCAACGCGAGGGCGGCCGGCAGCGCGGCGGTCACGTCGGCGTCCACCTCGGTCAGCTGGCCGGGTAGCGGCGGGGCGAAGACCACCACCAGGGCGTCCACCCGTTCGTCGGCGGCGGTCTCGGCGAGCGCGGCGGCGAACTCGGCGGCACCGGCGCTCGGCCCGACGTCGCGGGGATAACCGTCGGCCACGCTCAGGCCGTGCCCGACGCAGGCGGTCGCGGCCAGCCCGGTGAGGGCCGAGGAGTTGCCGACCACACCGACCCGGCCGCCCACCGGCAACGGCTGGTTGGCCAGCAGCACCCCCACGTCGAGCAGCTCCGGCACGGTGTCCACCCGGATCACCCCGGACTGGGCGAAGAGCGCGGCCACCGCGACCTCGTCCGGCCCGGCGGCGTCACCGACCCCGGGCGGGCGGGCCGGCGATGCGAGCGCGACGACCGGTTTGGCGCGGCCGATCCGCCGGGCCAGCCGGGCGAACTTGCGCGGGTTCCCGAAGGTCTCCAGGTACAGCATGATCACGTCGGTGCCGGGGTCGTCCTGCCAGTACTGCAGGAGGTCGTTGCCGGAGACGTCGGCCCGGTTGCCCGCCGACACGAAGCTGGACAGCCCGAGGCCCCGCCGGTCCGCCTCGGCGAGCAACGCCACCCCGAACGCGCCGGACTGACTGAAGATGCCGACCCGACCGGCCGGCGGCAGCGCCGGGGCGAGGGTGGCGTTGAGGCGTACCGTCGGGTCGGTGTTGGCCACGCCGAGGCAGTTCGGGCCGACGACCCGCATTCCGGCCGCGTGCGCCGCGCGGACCAGCGCCCGCTGCGTGGCCGCGCCCTCACCGCCGGCCTCGGCGAAGCCGGCCGAGATGACCACCAGGCCGTGCACACCCGCGGCAGCGGCGTCGGCGACCACCCCGGTCGCCGCCTCCGGCGGGACCGCCACCACCGCCAGGTCCACCGGCGCTCCGGCGTCCACCGCCGACGGGTACGCGGGCAGGCCGGCCACTGTCGACGCGCTCGGATGCACCGGCACCACCGCACCGGTGAACCCGCCGTCGCGCAGGTGCCCGAGCACCGCCGCGCCGACGCCCTGGCCTGTGGCGCTGGCACCGTAGACGACGATGCCGCGCGGGGCGAGCAGCCGGGCGATCGAGCGGGCCTCGGTGCGGTGCTCCCGGCCGCGCTGCACCTCCAGGCTGGCCTCGGTGGGCGCGATGGGGAAGCTCAGGTGGACCACGCCGTCGGCGTACTCGCGCTGGACCTGGTAGCCGAAGTCGGCGAAGACCCGCAGCATCGTCCCGTTGGCCGGCAGCACCTCCGCGACGAAGCTCATGATGTCGTTGCGCCGGGCCGCGTCGGCCAGGTGCTCCATCAGCACCGAGCCAATGCCCCGACCCTGGTAGGCGTCCTCCACCACGAAGGCCACCTCCGCCTCGGGGGCCTGCGGGCCGAGCCGCTCGTAGCGGCCGACCGCGACGATCTGGTCGGCGGCCAGCACCACGAACGCCTCCCGGTCGTGGTGGTCCACGGTGACGAAACGGATCAGATCCCGTTCCGGGATGCGCGGGTACGGCGAGAAGTACCGCAGGTAACGGGTGCGCTCGGAGAACCGGCTGTGCATCGCCACGATGCCCGGCGCGTCGGCCGGGTCGATCGGTCGCAACTGGACCGTGCTGCCATCGCTGAGCAGCACGTCGACCGGCTGGCCCACGGTCGTCACCGGAACTGCCCTCCCCCGGCCCGGCTCAGTCCCGCGGATCGTGCGGGTCGAGCCCGAGCAGCGGGAAGACCGTCTTGCGGGTGGCCGCGATGGCCCGGTCCACCGCGTTCGGCTCGCCGGTCGGCTGCCACGGCTCGTACGACGGGTCGGCGTCGTCGGTCATCCGCAGCGGCACCTCCCGGCCCAGACGGCGGGAGGCGACCAGGTCCCGCCACCCGGGTGGGGTGAGCGTGGCCGGGTCGATCGGGTCACCGGTGGCCACGGCCAGCAGGTGACTCCAGGCCCGGGGCACCACCTCGACGAGCGCGTACCCGCCGCCGCCGGTGGCCACCCACCGGCCGTCGCACAACTCGTCGGCGAGCGCCCGCATCGCCAGGTAGGTGGCCCGCTGCCCGTCCACCGTCAGGTTGAGGTCGGCGAGCGGGTCCAGTCGGTGCCCGTCGGCGCCGCACTGGCTGACCAGCACCTGCGGCCGGAACGCGCGCAGCACCGACGGCACGATCGCGTGGAACGCCCGCTGCCAGCCGCTGTCGTCGACACCCGGCGGCAACGGCATGTTGACCGCGGTGCCCTGCGCGCCCGGGCCGCCCGTCTCGTCCGGGAAACCCGTGCCCGGAAAGAGCGCCAGCGGGGTCTCGTGCACGCTGACCGTGAGCACCCGGGGGTCGTTCCAGAAGATCTGCTGCACCCCGTCGCCGTGGTGCACGTCGACGTCCACGTACGCGACCCGCTCGGCGCCCAGGTCGAGCAGGCGGGCGATGGCCACCGCGGGGTCGTTGTAGACACAGAAGCCGGAGGCTCGGGCGGGCATCGCGTGGTGCAGCCCACCGGCCACGTTCACCGCCCGCCGGGCGTCGCCGCGCCAGACCGCCTCGGCGGCGGCCACCGTCGCGCCGGCGATGAGCGCGCTGGACTCGTGCATCCCCTCGAAGACCGGGTTGTCGGAGGTGCCCAGCCCGTACCCGGCGAAGAGCGGGTCGCGCGGCGCGTTGCGCACCGCGGCGAGGTAGGCCGGCTCGTGCACCCGGGTGAGCAGGGCGTCGTCGGCCGGCTCGGGCTTGACCACACGCACGCCTGGCCGATTGAGGATGCCCAGCTCGCGGGCGAGCGCGATGGTCAGCTCCACCCGGACCGGGTCGAGTGGATGGTCACCCATGTCGTAGGCGAGCAGCGACTCGTCCCACACCACCACCGTGTCGTCGGACATGAGCCCATCGTCGCACGAGGACCCGCACTGGCCCACCGCACGCGCTGGTCAGCGGCCAGGTGTCGACCCGGAGGCGACCGGCCGGGCCGGGTCGGCCACCCAGTTGCTCCACGATCCAACGTAGAGCGCGGCGTCCGTGCGGCCGGCCAGGTGCAGCGCGAGCACCGCCTGCGCGGCGGTCACCCCCGAGCCGCAGTACGCCCCGACGGCCCGCCCCTCGGTCACCCCGGCGGCGGCGAACCGCTCGCTCAACACGTCGGCCGCCAGGAACCGGCCGTCCGGTCCGACGTACTCGCCGGCGGGCAGGTTCGCCGCGCCCGGCACGTGCCCGGCGACCGGGTCGATCGGCTCGACCTCACCCCGGTAGCGCGGCGCCGCCCGTACGTCGAGCAGCACGGCGTCGTCCGCGGCGGCCAGTGCGGCGGCCTGCCCCGCGTCGAGCACCGGGAGATCACCGGGGCGCACCACGACGTCACCGGGGGGCGGGGCGGGGGCGTCGGTCGAGACGGGCCGGCCGGCGGCGACCCAGGCCGGGTAGCCGCCGTGCAGCACGCGCACCGGACGGTGCCCCGCCCAGCGCAGCGTCCACCAGGCCCGCGCGGCGGCCATGCCGTCGCCGTCGTCGTACACCACCACGGGGTGACCGGTGCGGACGCCGGCGGCCCGCAGCGCGGCCTGCAACGCGGCCGGGTCGGGCAGGGGGTGCCGACCGCCGGCGCCCGGCGCCCCACAGAGCGCGGTGTCCAGGTCGACGAAGACCGCCCCGGGCAGGTGGCCGGCGAGGTAGTCGTCGCGCCCGGGCGGGCCGATGAGCCGCCAACGGACGTCGAGCAGGGTGGGCGGATCGGCCTGGTCAAGCTCGGCGACGAGCCGATCGACCTCGACCAACGGCTCCTGGGTACCGGACATGGCGACCATCCAACACCATTCGCGCCGACGGCACGCGGCTCGGCGGCGGTCGCCAGCCCTTCCCCGAGGTAGCATCGTGCACCGGAGGGCCGCTGACGTTATGAAGTCTCACGACCTGGTCGACACGACCGAAATGTACCTGCGCACCATCCTCGAGTTGGAAGAGGAGGGAGTGCCGCCGCTGCGTGCCCGGATCGCCGAGAGGCTGCAGCAGAGTGGCCCCACCGTGAGCCAGACCGTCGCCCGGATGGAGCGCGACGGCCTGCTCACCGTCGAGGGGGACCGGCACCTGACGCTCACCGCCCAGGGCCGCGGCAGCGCCGTGTCGGTGATGCGCAAGCACCGCCTCGCCGAGCTGCTGCTGGTCAACGTCATCGGGATGCCCTACGAGGAGGCCCACGAGGAGGCCTGCCGCTGGGAGCACGTGATGAGCGACGCGGTGGAGAAGCGGGTGTACGACCTGCTCAACCGGCCGACCCGTTCCCCGTACGGCAACCCGATCCCCGGTCTTCAGGAGCTGGGTTCGCCGGCGACGGAGACCATCGAGGCTGCCGAGGGCGAGCGCAACCTGGCCTTCCCCGGCCTCTCCGGGCCGGTCGTGGTGCGCCGGATCTGCGAGAGCGTGCAGAAGGACGCCGACGTGCTGCGCCAGCTGCACGCCGCCGGTGTCGACCCGGGCGCCACGGTGACCGTGGCCCAGGAGCGCGACGGGGTGTCGATCGACCGCTCCGGTGACCGGGTCCGGCTGCCCCGCGAGGTCGCCTCCCGGGTCTTCGTCGCCGCCAGCTGACCAACCGGGCACCCGGGCGTCACAACGCCCGGGTGTCCACCTTTTTCGCCAGCGCGGCCAGGTCGCCGGTCAGCTTCTCCACCGCCGAGCGCTCACTGCCACGGGCAGCGGTCCAGCTCACCGTGGCCAGCCGCCCGTCGCCAGCCAGCCAACCCACCTCGGCGACCGGCCCATGTCCGCTCGTCGCGGCGGTGGTCCGCTTGTAGGCCTGCTGACCCAGCCCGGTGACCTTCGCCGCCCTGTCCGGCACCACGTCCGCGCCGAAGCTGGTCTTGTCGATCGTGCTCTCGGTCACGCTGAGCGTCAGCTCCGGCAGGGTCGCACCCGCGGCCCGGACCACACAGGCGTGGGTGTCGCCCTGTTCGCTGGCCGCCGCCACGTCGAAGCGGACCTTCACCACCTGCTCGATCACCGCGAAGTCCAGTAGGCGGCAGGCGCCGCCCGCGGAGGCCGCCGCCACGTCCACCGCGATCGGCACCGGCGGCGGCACCGCCACCGGCGCCGCCTCGTCCGCGCAGCCGCTCACCAGCAGCCCGGCCAGCCCGGCGACCACGATCCGACCGCGCACGTCCCACCCTCTCGCCGACCGACGGCGGAAGGCTCCCGCCAGACGTCCGTCGGACACCGTACGGGGTGTCGGTGTCGGGCGAAAGCCCCCGCTGTCGCCTATTCCGACGGTGGATCGTCCACGTACGGGCAGTGCCGGCAGCCGCGTCCGCAGCACGTGCCACGGCGGGCCAGGAAAGCGGCGCTGAGCACGAACAGCCCGCTCGCCGGGTCGAGGTAGCCGGCCTCACCGGCGGCCAGCGCGGCGTTGTGCGCGGCGAGGACCCGGGCCCGGTCGGGGTGGTCGGGCGGCAGCCGGGACGGGTGCGGCTCGGTGAGCGGCCGGTCGGCCAGGGGTCGTCGCTCTCCGGTCACCGCAGCAGTCTAGGGACGCGTCGTGGTCGGCTTCCCGCTGCCCGGAGACGCGACACGCCCCCGGCGTCGTCGCGGCGGGCGGTCGTTTCGTCGTACGGTCCGACGACGATCGGGGTCGACGCCCATCAACGCATACGGAGGGGACGCGATGCGGAAGATCGTTGTGCAGATGAGCCTGTCGTTGGACGGGTTCTTCGAGGGCCCGGGTGGCGACATCGGCTGGCACCAGGTCGACGAGGAGTTGCACCAGCACTTCAACGACGTGATCGCCTCGATGGGCGGGTTCCTCAGCGGCCGGGTCAGCCACGAGCTGATGGCCGCCTACTGGCCGACCGCCGATCAGGATCCGACCGCCAGCGGCCCGGAACGCGAGTTCGCCCGCATCTGGCGGGACATGCCGAAGATCGTCTACTCGCGCACGCTCGACCACGCCGACTGGAACGCGACAGTGGTGCGCGAGTTCGACGTCGAGCAGGTCCGCAGGCTCACCGCCGAGCCGGGCGGCGACCTGGCGCTCGGTGGGGCCGACCTGGCCGCGACGTTCGCCCGGCACGACCTGATCGACGAGTACCGGATCTACGTCCACCCGGTGCTTGTCGGTCGGGGCCGCCGACTCTTCCCCGACGCGGACGCCCCGACCGGCCTGCGACTCGTGGAGAGCCGCGTCTTCGGCAACGGGGTGGTCCTGCTTCGTCACGAGCGGGTCCGCTGACCGATCAACGCAGCTGCTTGAGTCTCCACCGGGGGGAGATACGAGGGTGGGGGCATGAGCGGGGAGACGCGTCACACGATCGGTGAGCTGGCGAGACGGACCGGCCTGAGCGTCAAGACGATCCGGTACTACGCCGACAGCGGGATCGTGCCGCCGACGGACCGGAGCCCGGCCGGCTACCGGCGGTACGGCCGGGCGGCCGTGGCCCGGTTGGAGCTGGTCCGGACGCTGCGTGACCTGGGCCTGGACCTGGCCACCATCCGACGGGTGGTGAACCAGGAGGTGCCCCTGCACGAGGTGGCCGCCGCGCACGCCGAGGCGTTGGCGGTGCAGATCCGGGTGCTGCGGCTGCGTCAGGCGGTGCTCACCGTCGCGGCGAGGCGCGGGTCGGGCCCGGCCGAGGTGGACGAGCTGCACCGGTTGGCCCGGCTCACCAGCCGGGAGCGGGGGCAGTTGGTGGCCGACTTCCTGGGCAGCGTCTTCGCCTGCCTCGGCGACCATCCCGCGTACCCGGGTGTGATCGTCTCGATGACACCGGAGCTTCCCGACGACCCCAGCACCGAGCAGGTCGAGGCGTGGCTGGAGCTGGCCGAGTTGTGCCGGGACCCGGAGTTCCGGGCCCGGATGCGGCGGCTGGCGCGGCAGCACGCCGCCGACCACGACGTACCGGGGCTGCCCCGCCCGGACGCCGTCGCGGTGGTCCGGGACGCGGTGGCCCCCGCCCTCGCGGTAGGTCTCGACCCGACCAGCCCGCACGCCGATCCGGTGGTCGCGGCCGTCACCGCCCGGTACGCGAGCCTGCACGGTCACCCGGACGACGCCGACCTGCGTCGGCGGTTGCTCGACCGGCTGGTTCCGGCCAACGATCCCCGCCGGGACCGTTACCTCGACCTGTTGGCGGTGCTCAACGGCTGGTCGACAGGCGATGCGACAGTGCCGGCGGTGGACTGGTTCATCCGGGCCCTGCGCGCCCGGATGCCCGAGCCGGCTCGGTGAGCTGACCGAGCCCGGGCGGCTGGGCGGGCTCAGCCGAACCAGGTCATCGCCTGGCCGTGGCCCCTGGCGCAGGCCAGCGGCTTTCCGTCGAGCGCGAGGACGTTGTGCAGCGCATCGCTCGGCGGCTCGGGCAGCCCGTCGTACCGGAGCACCTCCGCCCCCTCGTTCGCCACCCAGTGCCCCGGCAGCTCGCGGACCAACCGGACGAACGCGCCCCGGCGCGGAGGCGGCACCTGGTAGAGCACTGATGTGTGGAAGACCACAAGCGTCGCGTCGGTCGGCGCCCGCGCGGCCAGCGCCGGCAGGTCGTCCACCAGATCCCCGCGGACCAGCAGCGGCGGGTCGGCCGCGGCGACCGTCGCCGCGGCCCGCAGCCGGACCCGCCGGTGGGCGTGCTCCGGCCAGATCAGGGCGTCCAACCAGGACACGTCGTCGGGGTCGGTCACGTCGAGCGGGTTGAGGTCCAGGCCGGCCCGCCACACCACCTGGGGTACGCGTGGCGGCGGCACCAACCCGTTGGCCATGCAGTCGAGGACCGGCTCACCGGAGCCGACCTGATGGTCGCCGTAGCGGTACGCGTACCGGTCGGGGTAGAGGCAGAGCCCGGCCGACGCGCCGACCTCCAGCAGGGCGAGGGGCTGCGGCAACGCGGCGAGCACCGGCAGCAGGACCGCGCACCGGCCCGCCTCGTTCGTCTGGGTCGCCCGGGTGCGCATCTCCGCCTCGACGGCAGGCCAGTGCGTCACCACGAAGTCGTGGAAGGCGACCGGGTCGTCGACCGGGCCACCGAGCCAACGGACGACGCCGAACAGCAGATTCGGCTGCCGCTTGGCCGACGGGAGCCCGTCGAGCAGGGCGAGCAGGGCGGTGTCGTGGGCGACGGTCTGCGACAGGCGCTCGTACGTGGGCGACACCCCGCGCGCCTCGCGGCTGCCGAACTCGACGTACGCGTCAGCGGTCGTCATGCCCTCATCGTCGCAGCCCATTCCTCGGAAATTCAGCCCTCATTCCCGTGGGCTGACTCACCCGCCTCGTAGAGTGCCACCCGCGCTGCGTGACCTGGTGCTGCGCCGCCTCGGCGAGCAGATGTTCCGCTCGAACTACGGCCCCTGTTCGCCCAGCCCTGACCGGTCCGACGTGACCGGACCAATCAGGGCTGGGGTGTGCCCACCACCGCTCAGGGCAGTTGGCCCGGCCGGTCCACGATGGCGATGCGCAGTTGCGCGATAGCCAAATACAGGGACTCTTTACCGTTTCGCACCACCGAACTTCTGGTGCCGAGGAAGACGTGGGTGTCTCGGTCGAAGAGAAGGTCCTCGTTGCCACCGATCACGCCGGGCATCCGGATCGCCACCCCGTGCCGGCCTGCGGCGTCCACCACGTCGCCCGATATGACCACCGCTCCGGGCTCCCGTGCCAGCACTTCGAACAGCGCCGCGAGCGCGCGGGGCGGCACGTAGCCGCCACGGACCATCGACCGCGCCGTGGTGTACGCCATGCTCTCGTCCCCGTAGACGGCCTCCTCGTCGGCTCCTTCGGGGAGATGCAGGTCGACCGGGTGCTCCCGGAGGTATCGAAGCAGTTCGTCCGGATCGGATGGCAGGTCGCCGTGGTACGCGGGCGGCTGGAACGCGTCGAGGTCCTTCGTGGGATCGGCCGCATCGCCCATGCGGAGCTCCCTCAGCTCGCCCCACCCGTTCGGGTCGCTCTCCGGTCGGTAGCGTCTCTGCGTGTACGCGACTCCGCCGGCCGACTGCCACAGTTGGTTCCGGATAGTCTGGTACGGGCCGCTGTCCGGCATGTCCCGGATCGTGGCCAGGGATTCCGTGAAGACGTACTGGTCGGGTCGGGCGGTGAGCTCCGGCTGCTGCCGGGCCGCGTCGGCCGCCAAGTGGAAGATCTCCGACGCGTTGGCCGTCGGCGGTGGCTGGTCGCCCAGCCTCATCGTCTGGACCGCCAGACCACCGGCGGTCAGCGCGACCGCCAGCCCGAACGCTCCGGCGAGGCGCCAACCCCGGAGGAACTGGGTACGGCGCCCGGCAGGGTGGGCCGCCGACGCCATCTCAGCCCGTTGGGCGACGTGTGCGCTCAGATCCCTGAGGAGCTGCTCCTCGAAACCCTGCGGCGACCGTTCGGTCTCGTTCATCGTCATCTCCGTCTCATCAAGCGAGGGTGGTGACCGGGCGGGCGAGCACGGCGCGGACGAGGCGGCGGGCACGGTGCAGGCGGACCCGAGCGGCGACCGGTGACATCCCGAGCACTGTCGCCGCGTCCGCGACGGTGAGGCCGTCCACGGCGACGAGTTCGACAAGCGTTCGGGTGCCCTCGGGTAGCTCGCTCAGCGCCCGATGGGTGTGACGGGCCGCCGACTGGGCGTCGATCCGCTCCTCGATGCGAGCGATGTCGTCGGGGCCGAGGTCCCGCCGTCCGGCCAGTCGGCCGGTCACCCGCAGTCGTTGGGCCGCCCGACGCCGCTCGTCGCCGATGACGTTGCGGGCCACCCCGTACAGCCAGCCGATCTGGCTACCCCGGTCCGGCCGGTACCCGGCCGCCGACTCGATCACCGCCAGGAACACGTCGGCGGTGAGGTCGGCGGCGAGGTGCGGGTCGTCGACCCGCCGCGCCACGAACCGGCCCACCGCCTCCAGGTGCCGCCGGTAGAAGACCTCGAAGGCCACCGGATCGGCTCCGATGCCGGAGATGTCGTCGTCGGCTCGGCTCCGCTCATTCACAGGCCGTCCTCCCTCGTAGCCTTCACACCTCTTCTTCGTCAGCCGGAGCGCGGGTGTTACCGAGTTCGTCGCGGCGGACAGCATCCGCGAAAGCTCGGGTTGTGTCGTGCGGTACGAGCGGACGTTCATGCGCCCGCTCCTGCCGACTGACTGAGCCCACCCGGGGCTGACCACGGCGCTGCTGGTCCAGTTGGGCAACCGCCCTGGTGATGCGGCATCATCGAAGCACCGGCGACTGGCGGCACGGGGATGGTGTGAACCATCGGGGAGCCTGTCGCGGGCGTCGACCGCCTGGGCGCCCGCGTCGAGGAACCGTCATGACCACGACCAGCACATCCGCAGAGCAGCGCACCACGTCGGGCACAGCCCGGCTCCTGCCCGGTGCCCCCGTAGCCGAAGCCGTCCTGGCCGAGACCGCCGACGCGGCCGCCCGCCTCCGCAGCCGCGGGATCACCCCGAGCCTCGCCACCATCCTCGTCGGCGACGACGACGCCAGCGCCGGCTACATCGCGATCAAGCAGCGTCAGGCCGCCGCGCTCGGGTTCGCCTCCCCGCACGTGCACCTGCCTGCCACCGCCACCCAGGCCGAGCTGCACCAGGCCATCGCCCGGTTCAACGGCGATCCGGCCGTACACGGGCTGCTCGTGCAGTACCCGGTTCCGGGGCACCTGGACTACGACGCGGCGTTGCAGACCATCGACCCGGACAAGGACGTCGACGGCATGCACCCACTGAACATGGGGCGTCTCGCCGTCGGCCTGCCCGGCCCACTGCCCTGCACCCCCGCCGGCATCGAAGCCCTCCTGGCGTACTACGAGATCCCCGTCGCCGGTCGTGAGGTCGTCATCCTCGGCCGAGGCGCCACCCTGGGCCGCCCCCTCGCCATGCTGCTCGCCCAGAAACGCCCCACCGCCAACGCCGCCGTCACCGTCGTACACACCGGTGTTCCCGACTGGGCCCGCTACACCCGCCGCGCCGACATCCTCGTCGCCGCCGCGGGCGTACCCGGGATCGTGCAGCCTGAGCACGTCAAGCCTGGCGCCGTCGTCATCGGCGCCGGCGTCCGCTACGAAGGCCGGCGGCTCCTACCGGACGTGGACGAAGCATGCGCCGAGGTAGCCGGCGCCATCACCCCCCGGGTCGGCGGAGTCGGTCCGACCACCGTCGCGATGCTGTTCCGCAACGCCGTTCGCGCCGCCGAGCGAGCAAGCCAGTAGCCCGGTCGCCAAGATCACTTGATGTAGCGAGTGGGCTGGTAGCCCACCGCGTAACACCCTGACGAGCGTGATGCCTGTGAGTCATCAAGATGACTCACAGGCATCACGGCCAACGACAACATGCCCTCCCGCGCGAGCCTCCAGGGGACCCGAAAACGGCGCTGCCCCGGCCTCCGACGAGGGAGACCGGGGCAGCGCCGCGTTTCGCGTACGTCAGCTGCAGCCGCTGGTGGAGCCGCAGCCCTCGCAGACGTAGCAGCTACCGGCGGGGCGCATCTTCGTACCGCAGGTGAAGCAGAGCGGTGCGTCGGCGGCCTTACCGATCACGGCCTCCAGCAGTTCGGTGCTGGAACCCACGCTCGGAGCCGGCTTGGCGGCGGCCACATCGGCCATCTCCTGGGCCGGCTGGGCGACCGCCTCCGGCTTGGCGGGGGTCTCCACCGGCGCGGACGACGCCATCGCGGTGAGCTCGACACCGGTGACGGCGGCGGCCTCCGCGTCGGCCTCGGCCCGCAGCTGCGCGGCCCGCTCCGAGGCTGTGAAGATGCCCAGCTCGGCACGGCGCTCGTAGGGCAGGAAGTCCAGCGCCAGACGACGGAAGATGTAGTCCATCACCGAGGCCGCCATCCGCACGTCCGGGTCGTCGGTCATGCCGGCCGGCTCGAAGCGCATGTTGGTGAACTTGCTGACGAACGTCTCCAGCGGCACGCCGTACTGCAGGCCGATGCTGATGGCCACCGAGAAGGCGTCCATCACGCCGGCCAGGGTCGAGCCCTGCTTGGACATCTTCAGGAAGACCTCACCGAGGCCGTCGTCCGGGTAGGACGACGCGGTCAGGTAGCCCTCGGCACCACCGACGGAGAAGCTGACCGTCTCGGACGGCCGCTTCTTCGGCAGGCGCTTACGCACCGGCCGGTACTCGATGACCTTCTCGACCGCGGCCGGCGCGGCCGGTGCCGTCTCGACGGCGGCCGGCTCGGTGGCCTTGTTGGACTTGGCCACCGAGAGCGGCTGGCCGACCTTGCAGTTGTCCCGGTAGATCGCCAGCGCCTTGAGGCCGAGCTTCCAGCCCTCGAAGTAGATCTTCTCGACGTCCTCGACGGTGGCCGCCTCCGGCATGTTGACCGTCTTGGAGATGGCGCCGGAGACGAACGGCTGGATGGCCGCCATCATCCGCACGTGACCCATCGGAGCGATCGTCCGCTCCCCCATCGCGCAGTCGAAGACCGGGTAGTGCTCCGGCTTGAGGCCGGGGGCGTCCACCACGTGCCCGTGATCGGCGATGTGCTCGACGATCGCCTCGACCTGCTCCTCGGGGTAGCCGAGGCTGCGCAGGGCGCGCGGCACGGTCTGGTTGACGATCTGCATCGAGCCGCCGCCGACCAGCTTCTTGAACTTGACCAGCGCCAGGTCCGGCTCCACGCCGGTCGTGTCGCAGTCCATCATGAAGCCGATCGTGCCGGTCGGGGCGAGGACGCTCGCCTGCGCGTTGCGCCAACCGTTCTTATCGCCGATCTTGTTGCCCTGGGTCCACTGCTTGGTCGCCTCGCGGACGATCGCGGTGGCCACCGGGCTGGTCGGCTTGATCTCGTCGTTGGCCGCGGCGTGCTTGCGCATGACCCGCTTGTGCGGCTCGGCGTTGCGGGCGTAGCCGTCG
This sequence comes from Micromonospora sp. NPDC007208, assembly GCF_042869175.1. Taxonomy (NCBI): domain Bacteria; kingdom Bacillati; phylum Actinomycetota; class Actinomycetes; order Micromonosporales; family Micromonosporaceae; genus Micromonospora; species Micromonospora sp. NPDC007208. Next base: position 66,708 of record NZ_JBIAFG010000012.1, read on the forward strand.
TACGGGCCGACGACGCCGGCCAGCTCGGCCGAGCGGCGGTAGGCGGTGCCGGTCATCAGCGAGGTGATCGACGCGGCGACCGAGCGGCCCTGGTCCGAGTCGTACGGCAGGCCGGTGGCCATCAGCAGGGCGCCCAGGTTGGCGTAGCCGATGCCGAGCTGCCGGTAGGCGCGGGAGGTCTCACCGATCTTCTCGGTCGGGAAGTCCGCGAAGCAGATCGAGATGTCCATCGCGGTGATGACGAACTCGACGGACTTGACGAACTTCTCCACCTCGAAGCCACCGTCGGCGCGGAGGAACTTCATCAGGTTGAGCGAGGCCAGGTTGCACGAGGAGTTGTCCAGGTGCAGGTACTCCGAGCACGGGTTCGACGCGGTGATCCGCCCGGTCTCCGGGCAGGTGTGCCAGTCGTTGATCGTGTCGTCGTACTGCAGGCCCGGGTCGGCGCACTCCCAGGCGGCCTGGGAGATGGTGCGGAACAGCTTCTTGGCGTCAACGGTGTCGATCACCGAGCCGTCCAGCCGGCCGCGCAGGTCGAAGCCCTTACCGTTCTCCACCGCCGACATGAACTCGTCGGAGACCCGGACCGAGTTGTTGGCGTTCTGGTACTGCACGCTGACGATGTCGGAGCCGCCGAGGTCCATGTCGAAGCCGGCGTCGCGCAGCGCGCGGATCTTGTCCTCCTCGCGCGCCTTCGTGACCACGAACTCCTCGATGTCCGGGTGGTCCACGTCGAGGATGACCATCTTGGCCGCCCGGCGCGTCGCGCCGCCGGACTTGATGGTGCCGGCGGAGGCGTCCGCGCCGCGCATGAAGCTGACCGGGCCGGAGGCGGTGCCGCCGGAGGAGAGCAGCTCACGGGACGAGCGGATGCGCGACAGGTTGACTCCGGAGCCGGAGCCGCCCTTGAAGATCAGCCCCTCCTCCTTGTACCAGTCGAGGATCGAGTCCATCGAGTCGTCGACGGCCAGGATGAAGCAGGCGCTGACCTGCTGCGGCGACGGCGTGCCGACGTTGAACCAGACCGGCGAGTTGAAGCTGAACACCTGGTTCAGCAGCATCCAGGTCAGCTCGTGCGCGAACACCTCGGCGTCGGCCGGGCCGGCGAAGTAGCCGTACTCCTCACCCGCGGTGCGGTAGGTGGTGACCACCCGGTCGATCAGCTGCTTGAGCGACCACTCCCGCTCCGGGGTCCCCACCGCTCCCCGGAAGTACTTGGTGGTCACGATGTTGGCCGCGTTGACGCTCCACGACTCCGGGAACTCCACCCCACGCTGCTCGAAGTTGATCGAGCCGTCCCGCCAGTTCGTCATCACGACGTCCCGGCGCTCCCAGGAGACCTCGTCGTACGGGTGGACCCCCTCGGTCGTCCACACCCGCTCGATCTTCAGCCCCGCGCCTGCCTTGTTCCGTGAACGGCTAGTTGTCACGCCGTCGCCCCCCTCGTCTGCGCGGTCACCCACCGCGCGTCCCAATCTCTCGAAAAACCGTGAAGACTCAGCTGGTACGGCCGGCGGCCTCAACCGCATCGGCCCGGCCCTGCTCCCGGGCTCGCGCCGCGGCCCGCAACGTCTCGATCTCGCGCTCGAAGTCGGCGAGCGAGTCGAACGAGCGGTAGACGCTGGCGAACCGCAGGTAGGCGATCTCGTCCAGGTCGCGTAGCGGACCCAGGATCGCCAGGCCCACGTCGTGGCTGGGGATCTCGGCGGCCCCCTTGGCCCGGACCGTCTCCTCCACCCGCTGCGCGAGCAGCGCGAGTGAGTCGTCGTCCACCGGCCGGCCCTGGCACGCCTTGCGCACCCCGCCGATGATCTTTGTGCGGCTGAACGGCTCGGTCACCCCGCTGCGCTTGACGACCGCGAGCACCGCCTCCTCGACGGTGGTGAACCGCTTGCCGCACTCCGGGCAGGACCGCCGCCGTCGGATGAGCTGGCCGTCGTCGGCCTCCCGCGAGTCGACCACCCGGGAGTCAGCGTGCCGGCAGTACGGACACCGCATTCGCCCACCTCCTAAAAATGATCAACTGCGAGCGCACCGGACACCCCCGGGCACGCCGCACCGCGACGGTGCCATCCTCGGATGACGCCCGCCGTGATCGACGTTACGGGAGTGCGGTCGGTAGTCAGACCCAACCTGTAGGCAACTTACGCCCGTGTCACTACTACATCTAGGGGTCGACCGTATGTCGCCGGGGAAGCCGGGTCAAGTTGGCCGGCGTGTCCGGCGCGTCACGGACCATCCGGTCATCCCCGCCCCGCCGCACGCCCGAAGACCCAACGCCACGACCCCGCCCGGGTTACCGGCCCAGCAGGTCGGACCCGGCCGGGAAATGGTCGAGGATCGAACACCAGTACGACCTGACGTACCATTTATCAGAACATCCGTACGACCGGAGTGCTTTTTCACCCCGACACGCCGGTGAGAGGTCGTACAGATGTTTGAAAATGACTGATCTCACCTATACGGTCATGAACAACGTGGCACCACCGCACGCACCACGAGCCGACGAGGCACCCAGCGCCGACCAGGGAGGACGGACGTGACCGAGGACCGGGCCAGCCGGCCGAAGAGCCCGCAGCAGATCACCGAGGCGGGCCCCCCGGCCACCCGACGCCGCAGCGCCGCGCGCAGCCGGACGGGTCAGCCCGCCGTGCGCCCGGTCACCCCGGTGGTCAGCGCCTTCCCCGACCCGGCGACGGTCGACCTGACCGCCCGCCAGCGCCGCATCCTGGAGTTCATCCGCAACTGGGTGGAACGGCACGGCTACCCGCCGAGCGTCCGGGAGATCGGCGAGGCGGTCGGCCTGGTGTCGCCGTCCAGCGTCGCCTACCAGCTCAAGGAGCTGGAGAAGAAGGGCTTCCTGCGTCGCGACCCGAACCGGCCGCGCGCGGTGGACGTCCGCGCCCCCAGCGAGGCGATCGACGACGAGCTGTCGAGGGCCCAGCGGCCGACCCCGGCGTACGTGCCGATGCTCGGCCGGATCGCCGCCGGTGGCCCGATCCTCGCCGAGCAGGCCGTGGAGGACATCTTCCCGCTCCCCCGCGAGCTGGTGGGTGAGGGCGAGGTCTTCATGCTCCAGGTCAAGGGCGACTCGATGCTCGACGCGGCGATCTGCGACGGCGACTGGGTGGTGGTCCGGCAGCAGCCGACCGCCGACTCCGGCGAGATCGTGGCCGCCATGCTCGACGGCGAGGCGACCGTGAAGACCTACCGGCGGCGCGACGGGCACGTCTGGCTGATGCCGCAGAACCCGGCCTTCGACCCGATCCCCGGCGATGACGCCACCATCATGGGCCGGGTCGTGGCGGTGCTACGCCGGATCTGACCGATCGGCGGGTGGGTGCCGACAGCACTCACCCGCACCGCTCGTTCTCGAGGCGGATGATCGCTTCAGCGCCGATCAGTAACGGTCGCCCCGGTGACCACGCCCACCCCCGGGATACTGCCCGTACGGGTCCACTGGCGCGTCGTCGTCGCGTCGGCGGCCAGGTCGCTGACCGCGGTAGTCGGGCTCCGGCCCACCACGCCGGGGCGGCTCCGCGCGACCGGGCTGACCGCCCTCGCCGCCGTACACGCCACCGCCAGGACGACCACTGCCACCGCCCTGCGGACGACCAGTGCCACCGCCCTGCGGACGACCACCGCCACCAGCCGGGGGACGGCCGCCGCCACCGGCCGGAGGGCGTCCGCCGCCGCCGTACACGCCGGCACCACCGCCGTCCGGTCGCGGCGCACCGTAGCCACCGTCAGCCGGGGCCGGCCGGCCGCCACCGCCGTACACGGCACCACCCGCCGGGGCCGGGCCGCCACGACCCGCACCACCCGCCGGGGCCGGACCGCCACGACCCGGACCACCGCCGTAGACCGCGCCGCCGGCCGGCGCGCCGCCCCCGTAGACACCACCCCTGCGGTCGTCATCGGCCGGCAAACCGTCGACGGCTCGGCCCGCGCGCGGGCCGAACGGCTCGCCATCCGGGTCCGACGGGTCGGACGCGTCGGCGGTCGGCGGGCGGCGGCGGGCGCGAACGATGCCGAAGATGCCGGCGGCGACCAACAGCAGACCGATCAGCCCGACCGCCCCGACCAGGTACGTGATGTCGTCAAGGCTCAGCCCGGCGGTCCAGGATTTCGAGGCGGCCGGCTTGCCGCCCTCCTCCGGAGCCAGTGGCACGGCTGTCGAACTGGACGGGGCGTAGCTGAGGATGTCGAGCGGCTCGTCCTCGGCGAACCGGCCCGCTTCGGAGACGGTGAGGAACGACTTTCCGTCCGGGGTGTAGCTGATGGCCTCGCCGAACGGGTCGGCCAGCGGCGTCACCCGCGGCTTGCCGCTGGTGAGCGCGCCAACGATGTCGCCGCCACTCACGTCGAACTCGAAGGCGTCGGCGTAGGTGCGCAGGACCACCCGGGAGCCGTCCGGTGCCCGGGACGCGCCGGTGATGGCGATCCGGCCGAAGGTGTTGAGGGTGTTCTCCGTCTGGGTCTTCGGCAGCGTGAGCTCGCCGGCCTTCCGCATCGGCACCGGGTCGGTGTCGCCGCTCTTCAGAGCCGCCGACGGCGTGTAGATCTCGGCCTTGCCGCTGGTCACCTTGGTGATGATCAGCGGTTTTCCGTCGTCGCCGATGATGAGCGCCTCGGCGTCGTGCGGTTTGGCCTCGGGGTAGGAGAGCCGGTGCAACGTCGGCTGCTTGGCGCCGGTGACCGGCATCGACCAGAGCGCGACGCGGCTGCGGCGCTCCTTCGCGTCGGGGTTGTCACCGGTGTCGGCGATCCAGAGGGTCCTGCCGTCCTTGGACAGGGCGAGATCCTCGGTGTCGAACGGACCCTGCCCCGAGTAGCGGATCGGCTCCTTCGAGATCTTGCACTTGCTGTCGAGGAAGAAGACCCGCTTGCGCTCCGGGACCTCGGTGCCGTCGTTGATGACGATGAAGCCACTCTTGGTGGCGACCAGCCCGGACAGCTCCCGTAGGCGCTCGTCGGTGATCGTGCATCGCTTCTGGCCAGGGTTCGCGGCGGGCGGCCCGGACGCCCCAGGGGCGGGAGCCGCTGCGGCGACTCCGGCGAGCGCCACGGTTGCCCCGAGCAGGCCGAGGGCAACCGTGACCGAGGAAACAACGCGGCGCATTCGGCCAGTGTCGCATGCCGCGCGTTTCCGGTGGATGACGCCGTGGCCGCTCAGGACCGGCTGCCGGCCGCCTGTCCCTGCCGCTCCACGTCGAACGCCATGAGCTCCGCCGCCAACTCCGCGCCGACGCGGACGTGCAGCAGGGTGCCCTCCGGCAGGTGCGACGTGCTGAGCACCTCACCCGTGCGGTGCGCCCGAGCCACCAGGTCGCCCCGGTCGTACGGCAGCACGGCCCGGACCTCCACGGCCGGGCTCGGCAGCCGCTCCTCGATCGCCGCGCGCAGCTCGTCCATGCCCCGCCCGGAGTACGCGGACACGAAGATCGCGTCCGGCCAGAGCCGCTTGAGCCGCAGCAGGGTGTCCTCGTCGGCCGCGTCGGTCTTGTTGACCACCAACAGCTCGGGGAGCCGGTCGGCGCTGACCTCGGCAAGCACGGCGTGGACCGCCCGGACCTGCTCCTCCGGATCCGGGTGGGTGCCGTCGACGACGTGCACCACCAGATCCGCCTCCGCGACCTCCTCCAGCGTCGAGCGGAACGCCTCGACGATCTGGTGCGGCAGGTGCCGGACGAAACCGACGGTGTCGGAGAGGGTGTAGAGCCGCCCGTCCGAGGCGGTGGCCTTGCGGGTCGTCGGGTCCAGCGTGGCGAACAGCGCGTTCTCCACCAGCACGCCCGCGCCGGTCAGGCGGTTGAGCAGGCTGGACTTGCCGGCGTTGGTGTAGCCGGCGATGGCGACCGCGGGAACGGCGTTGCGGGAGCGCCGAGAGCGCTTGGTCACGCGTACCGTCTTCATGCTCTTGATCTCGCGACGCAGCCGGGAGATGCGGTGACGGATGCGCCGCCGGTCGGTCTCCAGCTTGGTCTCACCGGGACCACGAACACCCACGCCGCCGCCGGCGCCGCCGCCCCGGCCGGAACCACCGGTCTGCCGGGAGAGCGTCTCACCCCAACCCCGCAGTCGGGGCAGCAGGTATTGGAGCTGGGCCAGCTCGACCTGCGCCTTACCTTCCTTGCTCTTGGCGTGCTGGGCGAAGATGTCGAGGATCAGCGCGGTGCGGTCGACGACCTTGACCTTGGTGCGCTGCTCCAGGTTGCGCAGCTGCGACGGGGACAGCTCACCGTCACAGATGACCGTGTCGGCGCCGGTGGAGAGCACCACCGCGCCGAGGTCGTCGACCTTGCCGCGGCCGATATACGTGGCCGGGTCGGGTCGGGTACGACGTTGGATGAGCCCTTCGAGCACCTGCGAACCGGCGGTCTCGGCCAGCGCGGCGAGCTCGGTCAGCGAGTTTTCCGCGTCGGTGACAGTGCCTTCGGTCCAGACGCCCACCAGGACGACCCGCTCCAGCCGCAGCTGGCGGTATTCCACCTCGGTGACGTCGGTGAGCTCGGTTGACAGGCCCGGAACGCGTCGGAGGGACTGCCGCTCCGACAGCTCCATCTCGCCGGTGGTGACGTCGTCGAGCTCGTCCTCGACGGGGACAAAGCTCTCCTGGTCTCGCAAGCGGTTCTCCTGTCCGTTTTGATAAGTAGAACGTAATCCTGACATGACACAACGCCGAACGCACCTGCTATATGCCCATGCTGAAGGTCGCCAAAAGTGGGGGCGAATGCTGGTCGGCCGCGACAACCCGGTAGAAATGCGGGCGGCGGCCGATCGGCCGCACAGCCGTTACGGAGGGATCCCGTGGCCATCACCCGACTGCCGAGCGCCGGATTTTCGATCACCATCCGGATCGCCGTGACCGCGGACGCCTCCTCGATCGGCCGGCTCACCACCTCCGTCGGCGAGGCCGGGGCGATCGTCACGGCGCTGGACGTGGTGGACTCGGACCCGACCCATGTCATCGTCGACCTGACCTGCGACACCGCCGACGCCGGTCACGCCGACCAGGTGGTCGACGCGTTGACCGCGCTGGACGGCGTGGACGTGCGCAAGGTGTCGGACCGGACGTTCCTGCTGCACCTGGGCGGCAAGATCGAGGTGACTTCGAAGGTCGCGCTGCGCAACCGCGACGAGCTGTCCCGCGCGTACACCCCGGGGGTGGCCCGGGTCTGCATGGCGATCGCCGAGAACCCGGCCGACGCCCGGCGACTGACCATCAAGCGCAACACCGTCGCGGTGGTCAGTGACGGCTCGGCGGTGCTCGGCCTGGGCAACCTCGGCCCGGCCGCGTCGCTGCCGGTGATGGAGGGCAAGGCCGCGCTGTTCAAGCGCTTCGGCGGGGTGGACGCCTGGCCGGTGGTGCTGGACACCCAGGACACCGACGAGATCGTGCAGATCGTCAAGGCGATCGCGCCGGCCTACGGCGGCATCAACCTGGAGGACATCGCCGCGCCGCGTTGCTTCGAGATCGAGGCCCGGCTGCGCGAGGCGCTGGACATTCCGGTCTTCCACGACGACCAGCACGGCACCGCGATCTGCGTGCTGGCCGCGCTGACCAACGCGCTGCGGGTGGTGGGCAAGCGGCTCGAGGACGTCCGGGTGGTCGTCTCCGGAGCCGGCGCGGCCGGCACCGCGATCATGAAGCTGCTGCTGCGCCAGGGCGTCGGCGACATCATCGCGTACGACCGGGAGGGCGCCCTGCACCGCGGGCTGACCGGGCTCAACTCGGCGTGGCAGTGGCTGGCGGAGAACACCAACAAGGAGAACTACTCCGGCGACCTGCCCGGCGCGATCCGGGGCGCCGACGTGTTCATCGGGGTCAGCGCGCCGAACCTGCTCACCGGCGACGACATCGCCCAGATGGCGAAGGACTCGATCGTCTTCGCCCTCGCGAACCCGGACCCGGAGGTCGACCCGCGGGAGGCACGCAAGCACGCCGCCGTGGTCGCCACCGGCCGCTCGGACCAGCCGAACCAGATCAACAACGTGCTCGCGTTCCCTGGGGTGTTCCGCGGCATGCTGGACGCGCACGCCGAGGAGTTCACCGAGGAGATGGCCATCGCGGCCGCCCGGGCCATCGCCGACGTGGTCGGCGAAGAGAAGATCAACCCGACGGTGATCGTGCCGAGCGTCTTCGACTCCCGGGTCGCCCCGGCGGTCGCCGCCGCCGTACGCGCCGCCGCGCACAACCCGAGCCCGCTCCCGGCCGCCGACCCCGGCCCGGCCGACCTCCCCGAGATCGCGGCAAACGCCAGCGCCACCCCGTAACGCGCGCCGGTCACCCGGCCGATGACCCCGTTGATCAAGAGGTTTGCGTCAGGAAGAGCGCGAATTCTGACGCAAACCTCTTGATCAACGCGGGTGGGCGCGGGTGGGCGCGGGTGGGGGCGTGGGTGGGCGTTAGGGGCGGAGGGTTGTCGGGTTCAGCTCGCCTGTGGCTACCAGGACGGCGGGGCCGGAGAGCCAGCAGGAGTCGGCAGTGACCGTCACCGTTAGGCGACCGCCGGGCACGTCGACGGCGACCACGCCGGTGTCCCGGCCGGCGTCGCGCAGCGCCACGGCGCCCACCGCGCAGGCGCCGGTGCCGCAGGACAGGGTCTCGGCGCTGCCGCGCTCGTACACCCGCATCAGGGTGTGCCCGTCGGTGCCCTCGACCGGGTCGCCCGCCACGATGAACTCCACGTTCACCCCGCTCGGGAAGACCGCCGGGTCGAACCCGGGCGCGACGGTCAGATTCAGCGCGGACAGCTCCACGCCGGCCGGCAGCACGCAGACCAGGTGCGGGTTGCCGACGTCCACCACCGCACCGGTCAGGGTCAGCCCGCCGAGGGTGGCGGCGGAGCTGTCGTACACCTGGGGTCGGCGCATCTCCACGGACACGGCGTCGCCCTCGACCAGCGCGCGCACGACGCCGGCCCGGGTGGCCACCGGCAGCGCCGCGCCGGCGGGCGTGGCCAACCCGGTGTCGAGCAGGTAGCGCACGAAGACCCGGGCGCCGTTGCCGCACATCTCGGCGAACGAGCCGTCGGCGTTCCAGTAGTCCATGAACCACTCGGCCTCGCCGGCCTGACCCGCGCCGTCCGGATGCTTGGCCGCGCGGACCACCCGCAGTACGCCGTCCGCGCCGATGCCCCGACGCCTGTCGCAGAGCGCCGCGACCAGCTCGGGGGTCAGGTCGAGCTGACCGTCCGGGTCGGGAAGGAGGACGAAGTCGTTGCCGGTGCCGTGGCCCTTGGTGAACTCCACTCCCCCATCATCGCGCAGCGGCCGGCACCAGGCGCAGGGCGGCCCCGATCAGGTCCGGGGTCGCCGAGTCCAGCCAGTGGATCCGCGGGTCGCGCCGGAACCAGGACCGCTGCCGGCGGACGAAACGCCGGGTGGCCCGGACCGTCTCGTCGTGTGCCTGCGCCTCGGTCAGCTCACCGGCGAGCAGGCGCAGCACCTGCTGGTAGCCGAGCGCCCGACTCGCCGTCCGCCCCTCGGGCAGCCCGCGCCCGACCAGCTCGCGGGTCTCGTCCACCAGGCCGTCGGCCCACATCCGGTCGACCCGCAGCGCGATCCGCTCGTCCAGCAGGCCGGTGTCCAGGTCGACGCCGAGCTGCACCGACGGGTAGTACGGCGTGGGCTGCGGCAACGACGCGGCGAACGGCGCGCCGGTGAGCTCGATCACCTCCAGGGCCCGGACGATCCGTCGACCGTTGCCGGGCAGGATGCCGCCCGCCGCGACCGGGTCGGCGGCGCGCAGCCGCGCGTACAGCGGGGCCGGGCCGACCTCGGCCAACTCCCGTTCCAGCCGCTCCCGCAGCGCCGCGTCGGTGCCGGGGAACTCGAAGCGCTCCAGCACCGCCCGCACGTACAGCCCGGAGCCACCGACCAGCAGCGGCACCCGCCCCCGGGACAGGATGTCGTCAACCGCCGCGCGGGCCAGTCGCTGGTACTCCGCGACGCTCGCCGGCTCGCTGACCTCCCAGATGTCCAACAGGTGGTGCGGCACCCCGTCCCGCTCGGCGAGGGTCAGTTTCGCGGTGCCGATGTCCATGCCCCGGTAGAGCTGCATCGAGTCGGCGTTGACCACCTCCCCGTCCAGGGCGTGCGCCAACGCGATGCTCAGCGCCGACTTGCCGGCCGCCGTCGGGCCGACCACCGCGACGACCGTGCCTGTCACACCCGCTCCCAGGACGCCACGAAATAGGCCACCCCGTAGGGGGCGGAGTCGTGCAGCAGCTCGCCGCGCCACCCGCCGCCGGCCGCGCGGGCCGCGCCGGCGAGCACCTGCCAGGAGGCGCGACCGGCGGCCTTCAGCTCCGTCGACACCACCGGGTCCAGGTCCAGCAGGGCGTCCAGGTCCGCGTCGGCAAGCGCCGCGGCAACCCCCTGGTCGTACGGGAGTGCGCGCGCGTCGTCGTACCCGGGTGCCTTCTCTCCCCGGCAGGCCGACCCGTCACCGAGCACCAGCGCCGCCACCCGGTCACCGGCGGCGTCGACCTCGTCGGCGAGCGCGGCCAACTCGGCCGGGCCGGCGTCGGCGGCCACCTGCACGGCTGTCACCGGCGGTCGGGCGTCGTGGCGGGCCAGCAGCCACGCGCCGATGGTCAGGCTCAACGGCAGCACCGCGCCCCGGTCCGGCTGGCCGGGCACCAGCGGCACGTCGAGGTCGACACCCCAGGGCTGGAGGGAACCGGTCGCCGGGGTACGGATCGGGCCGGTCACCGGACCGGTGCCCAGCAGCAGCAGAATGTCCGGATCGGCGGCCAACAGCCGGCGTACGGCGGTGTCGCAGGCCGCACGCAGATCGTCCAACTCCGGGGCCGCCGAGCCGGCCACCTCGGGCACGAGCAGGGGCGGATGCGGGCAGACGGCGGCGGCGACCAGTGGCACCCGTTCACCGTAGCGGGAATCCCCGGTGCGTCTCCGAGCCGATCCGGTCATTCGGCCCCTAGGACACCGTATGGTCACGGTCGGCGATAGGCGCTCGACGCGGACCGGGTCGGACCTGTGACAATGCCGGAAGCAACTTGGCTGCGCCGTGGCGGCGACGGGGGATCAATCCCTCGACGCCGGGAGAACGAGGATGGGCACATGAGCGACTGGACTGCCTTCGGACGGGTGGACGCGGACGGCACCGTGTACGTCAAGACCACCGAGGGCGAGCGGGTGGTCGGATCCTGGCAGGCGGGAGCACCGGAGGAGGGCCTGGCTCACTTCGCACGCCGCTTCGCCGACCTGGTGACCGAGGTGGACCTGACCGAGGCGCGACTCAAGTCGGGTGCGGCGGACGCCGGGCACTCGTTGAGCACGATCCGGAGGATCCGCACCACGCTGCCCGAGGCCAACGTGGTCGGCGACATCGACGCGCTGGCCGCACGCCTGGACAAGCTGGCGATCCTCGCCGAGGAGAAGGCCGGCGAGGCGCGCGCCGCCCGGGACGCCGCTCGCGGCGAGGCCCTGGCCCGCAAGACCGCGCTGGTCGAGGAGGCCGAGAAGCTGGCCGCCGAATCCACCGGGTGGAAGACCGCCGGGGACCGGCTCAAGGAGATCCTCGACGAGTGGAAGACCATCCGCGGGGTCGACAAGAAGGCCGACGGTGAGCTGTGGAAGCGGTTCGCCGCCGCCCGGGACGGCTTCACCCGCCGCCGCGGCGCCCACTTCGCCTCCCTGGACTCGCAGCGCAAGCAGGCGCAAACGGTCAAGGAGGAGCTGGTCGCCGAAGCGGAGAAGCTCCAGGAATCCACCGACTGGGCCGCCACCGCCAACCAGCTCAAGGACCTGATGACCCAGTGGAAGGCCGCTCCGCGCGCCTCCAAGGAGGCCGAGCAGAAGCTCTGGGAACGGTTCCGGGGTGCGCAGGACGCCTTCTTCAGCCGGCGCAGCGAGGTCTTCTCCGCACGGGACAACGAGCAGCGCGGCAACCTGGAGCGCAAGCAGGCCCTGCTCGCCGAGGCCGAGGCGTTGGACATCGACGCCGACCCGAAGGGTGCCCAGGCCAAGCTGCGGGAGATCCAGGCCCAGTGGCACGAGGCCGGCCGGGTGCCCCGCGAGGCGGCGGCCGGGCTGGAGCGCCGACTGCGCGTCATCGACGACAAGGTCCGTGACGTGATGGACTCGGCGTGGCGCCGCACCACCAAGGAGGACAACCCGCTGCTCGCCCAGATGCGGGCGCAGGTGGCGGAGGCCGAGGACCGGCTGGCCCGGGCGCAGAGCGCCGGGGACGCACGCCGGATCAAGGAGGCGGAGCAGGCCCTCGCCTCCAAGCGGCAGTTCCTCCAACTCGCCGAGCAGGCCGGCTGAGCTGACGACGTCCGGAGCCCCCGGTCCCCTCACGGGACCGGGGGCTCCCGCGTGTCCATCCCCCCACGCCCTGCATCCGGCGCCCCGCACCGCGACGGGATAACCCGTCCCGATCGGGCCGCCCCGCGCCTCGCGCCTCGCGCCTCGCGCCTCGCGCCTCGCGCCTCGCGCCTCGCGCCTCGCGCCTCGCGCCTCGCGCCCCGCGCCCCGCGCCCCGCGCCCCGCGCCCCGCGCCCCGCGCCCCGCGCCAAGATCCTCGCAACTTCCCCGATGTTGCTGCCTCCGGCGCGCGCGAGACAGCAACATCCCCGATATTGCGCGGATCTTGACGACGAACACCGCCCCCGACCGGACCGGGAGCGGCGTTCGGGGGCATCCGCCGCCAAGGTCACGCTCGATCCAGGATGTAGTGGCCACGAAGCCCCGGGATGCCACTACATCCATGTTCTAGCGCGATCATGCAGCGGGCGCGGCGCAGAACGGGCAGCGGTGCGCCGGTGCGGGCGCGGGGCGCGGACGCGGGCGCGGACGGGCGGGGCGGGTACCGGGTGCGGACCCGGGGCGCGGACGCGGGGACGGGCGGGGCGAGGCGAGGCGGGGCAGGTTGACGCATTGACGCGGGCTGATCAGAATGAGCGACGGAGCCAGGTAGGGCCACCGGCACGAGGGCGACGAAGGCGGAACATCCGCCGTCGAGGGTCGCCGGTGAGCTTCCGCGAGTGACCACGTCCGCGTGACATGGGCCGTCGCGCACTGTCCGCGTACCCCTGGGGGAGCGTGACGTGCGGACGGCCGCCTGCCGGCGTCGTTTCTGGACGGCGCCGGACCTCCGAAGTGGAGCTCGAATGTTCCGTCCCAAAGCTCTCGGCGGCGCGCTCACTGCGCTCGCCACCATCGCGTCCGGCGTGTTCCTCGCCGCCGCCGTCAGCACCAGCCCGGCCGTTGCCGCTGGCACCGGTACCGGTTATCTGCACACCAGCGGCAACCAGATCGTGGACAGCACCGGGGCCACGGTCCGGCTGACCGGTATCAACTGGTTCGGCATGGAGACCGACAACAAGACCTTCCACGGTCTGTGGTCGAGCAACCCGTGGCGGGGGCAGCTCGACACGATGGCCCGGCTGGGTTACAACACGTTGCGGGTGCCGTACTCGAACGACGCGCTGAAGCCGGGCGCGACCGCCAGCGGGATCAACGACTTCGTCAACCCGGACCTGATCGGGCTGTCGCCGTTGCAGATCCTGGACAAGGTGATCGACTACGCCGGCAGCAAGGGCATGCGGATCATCCTGGACCGGCACCGGCCGACGGCCGCCGGGCAGTCGCCGCTCTGGTACACGTCGACGGTCTCCGAGGCGACCTGGATCAACGACTGGAAGATGCTCGCCCAGCGGTACGCGGGCAACCCCACGGTGATCGGCGCTGACCTGCACAACGAGCCGCACGCGGAGGGCACCAATCCGGCGGCCACCGGGGCGTGCTGGGGCTGTGGCGACACCACCCGGGACTGGCGGCTCGCCGCCGAGCGGGCCGGGAACGCCATCCTCGGTGTGCAGCCCAACTGGTTGATCTTCGTGGAGGGGGTGAGCTGCCCGAGCGGGGGTCTCTCCAACGTCTGGGACGGCGACACCAGCAACGACGAGGACTGCGGCTGGTGGGGTGGCAACCTGTCCAAGGCGGGCCAGTTCCCGGTCCGGCTGAACGTGGCGAACCGGCTGGTCTACTCGCCGCACGAGTACGCCACCTCGGTGTACCGGCAGACCTGGTTCGACGCCCCGGACTACCCGGCGAACATGCCGGCCATCTGGGACAAGTACTTCGGTTACCTCTACAAGCAGAACATCGCCCCGATCATGATGGGCGAGTTCGGCAGCACCCTGGTCGACCCGAAGGACAAGGTGTGGCTGGAGAAGCTGATGGCGTACACCGGCACCGGGGTGACCGGGATGTCCTTCACCTACTGGTCGTGGAACCCCAACTCGGGTGACACCGGCGGTATCGCGTTGGACGACTGGACCACCATCAACACTGCCAAGCAGGCGATCCTCCAGCCGTACCTGATCGCGCCGTCCGGTGGCGGCACCGGCGGGCCGCCGACCGGTGGGCCGACGGACCCGCCGGCCGGCGCGTGCACGGCCACGTACCGGCAGGTCAACGCCTGGCAGGGCGGCTTCCAGGGCGAGTTGACCGTGAAGAACACCGGCTCGGGCGCGGTGAACCCGTGGTCGGTCACCTGGAGCTGGCCGTCCGGGGTGACGCTGGGCAGTGGGTGGAACGCCACCGTCACGCAGTCCGGAACGACCGTCACCGCGGCCGCTCCGAGCCACGCCCCGTCCCTGCCGGCGGGCGGGTCGGTCACCGTGGGCTTCACCGCCAACGGCACGGCCAGCGCGCCGGGCACTGTGAAACTCAGCGGCGCCAGCTGCTGAACCACCGGGACGGCCGGTGCGCACCGCATCGGCCGCGAGCAACGTCAAGTCCATCGTGACGGCGGGCGCCGGCGTCGGCCGGATCACCGTCTGACTCGGTCCTTCGCGGAAGGGCCCCTCGTCCAGGGGCCCTTCCGTGCGGTCAGTGGGTGGCGCAACCAGCGGTGGGTGCAGGCGCGACCGGCGGTGCGCCGATCGTCGGCAGACCGAGCAGAACCCCCGGGGTACGCGGGGAGCGTCCCGCCTCGGCCGCGTCGCCGGCCCGGGTACGCCGGTGCGCCACCGGCGCACCGTCGGCGTTGAGGTGGTGCGGCGCGGCGTACGTGATCGTGGTGTGCACGATGTCGCCCGGCCGGATCTGACCGGCCAGCGACTCCCCGCCGGGGGTCTCGGTCGCGAAGTGCACCAGTCGACCGTCGCGCGCCCGACCGGACATCCGACCGGTCCGCTCGTCCTTGCGGCCCTCGCCGACCGCGACCAGCACCTCGACGGTCTCGCCCACCAGGCGCTTGTTCTCCGCCCAGGTGATCTCTTCGACGGTTTCGATCAGCCGCTCGTAGCGCTCCTGCACGACCTGCTTGGGCAGCTGGTCGTCCATGGTCGCGGCGGGGGTGCCGGGCCGCTTCGAGTACTGGAAGGTGAAGGCCGAGGAGAACCGGGCCTCCCGGACCACGTCCAGGGTGCGCTGGAAGTCGGCCTCGGTCTCACCGGGGAAGCCGACGATGATGTCGGTGGTGATCGCCGCGTCCGGCATCGCCGCCCGGACCTTCTCGATGATCCCCAGGTAGCGCTCGGAACGGTAGGACCGGCGCATCGCCCGGAGCACGTCGTCGGAGCCGGACTGCAACGGCATGTGCAGCGAGTGGCAGACGTTCGGCGTCTCGGCCATCGCGGCGATCACGTCGTCGGTGAAGTCCTTCGGGTGCGGGCTGGTGAACCGGACGCGCTCCAACCCGTCGATGTCCCCGCAGGCCCGCAGCAGCTTGCCGAACGCGTACCGGTCGCCGAACTCCACGCCGTACGAGTTGACGTTCTGCCCGAGCAGGGTCACCTCCAGCACGCCCTCGTCGACGAGTGCGCGCACCTCGGAGAGGATGTCGCCGGGGCGCCGGTCCTTCTCCTTGCCGCGCAGCGCCGGCACGATGCAGAACGTGCAGGTGTTGTTGCACCCCACCGAGATCGACACCCAGCCGGCGTACGTGGACTCGCGGCGGGTGGGCAGCGTGGACGGGAAGACGTCGAGGGACTCCAGGATCTCCACCTCGGCGGCGGCGTTGTGCCGGGCCCGCTCCAGCAGCACCGGCAGCGCGCCGATGTTGTGGGTGCCGAACACCACGTCCACCCAGGGCGCCTTGCGGACGATGTCGCCCCGGTCCTTCTGCGCGAGGCAGCCGCCGACGGCGATCTGCATCCCGGGGTGCTTGTCCTTCACCGGGCGCAGGCGACCGAGGTTGCCGTAGAGCCGGTTGTCCGCGTTCTCCCGCACCGCGCAGGTGTTGAAGACGACGATGTCCGGGGTGTCGTCGGTCGGCACCGCGCGCACGTAGCCGGCCTGTTCGAGCAGGCCGGAGATCCGCTCAGAATCGTGCACGTTCATCTGGCAGCCGTACGTCACGACGTTGTAGGTCCTAGCCACCCTCTTGGTGCCCCTTCCCCTCGGGCTACCAGGGTAGCGGCCCGTTCGGGGGGCCCAACGCGCCGGCATTGACCCGCCGGCCCATGGCGGGCATCCACGACGGGCAGTACGCTGCACAACAAGAATGTGTTCTGGGCGATTTCGGGGGCTTTGCACTCGGCGCCGACGATGCGCGGCTCCGTTCACGGGGGAGCACATGACGACCCGCGGGAGGCCAACCGTGACGCGACAAGAGGCGACACAGCGCACCGTCACGACCCCGGACGGGCGGCACCTCGCGGTGGAGACCTCCGGCGCGCCGGACGGGCCGGCGGTCTTCCTGCTGCACGGCACCCCGGGCAGCCGCAGCGGCCCCCGCCCCCGGGGCATCGTCGTCTACCGCCTCGGCGTGCACCTCGTCTGCTACGACCGACCCGGGTACGGCGACTCCGACCGGCACGAGGGCCGGCGGGTGGCCGACGCCGCGGCCGACGTGGCGGCCATCGCCGACGACCTCGGCATCGACCGGTTCTCGGTGGTGGGCCGTTCCGGAGGCGGGCCACACGCCCTGGCCTGCGCCGCGCTGCTGCCGGACCGGGTCACCCGGGCCGCCGTGCTGGTGGGGCTCGCCCCGGCCGGCGCACCCGACCTGGACTGGTACGCGGGCATGGCGGAATCGAACGTGGAGGACTACGGGCAGGCCGACGATGACCTCGCCGAGCTCACGCTCAACCTGAAGGTTCGCGCGGACGAGGCCCGCCGGGACCCGATGACACTGCTGGACTTCCTCCGCCCCCAACTACCCGACGAGGACATCCGGGTCGTCGACGACGTCGCGATCCGCCGACTGCTGACCGACATGTACTCCGAGGCGCTGCGGCACGGCCCCGAGGGTTGGATCGACGACGTGCTGGCGATCCGGCGCGGCTGGGGGTTCGACCTGGGCGCCATCCGCGCGGAGGTCCGGCTCTGGCACGGCGAGCAGGACCGCTTCTCCCCGGTGGAGCACTCCCACTGGCTCGCCTCGCGGATCCCGCGCGCCGAGGTGCAGGTGCAGCCCGGCGCCGCGCACTTCGGGGCGGTGGAGATCCTGCCGCAGACCCTGGCCTGGCTGGCCACGCCGGACCTCGCGACCAGCCCGCGCCTCTGAGCGCCGGCCGGCACGGCCAGACCGGCGGGCGGCCCGGACACCCGTCCCCGCCCGCCGGACGACCCGGTCAGATCGTGTGGGGGTCGATCACCCGGACCACGAACCGCCGTTCCCGCAGGGTCTGCACGGTGGGATGCTCCACGCCGATCACCTCGGCCAGCCGGTCCGCCACGACGCCGACGTCCTCGGCGGGAGCGCCGTCGCCCCCGCGCCGCGACACCAGGGCGAGATCGCCGAGGCAGCGCAGCGTGTCGGGGTGGTCCGCGCCGATCACCGCGGCCAGCCGGCCGGCGGTCTCCCGCAGCCGGTCCCGCGCCGACTCCCAGTCACTCTCCTCGGCGAGGCACACCGCCTGGTTGACCTCCGCCGCGAGGGTGTGCGGATGGTCCGGCCCGAGCACCTTGCGCAACTCGCCGACCGCGCGGGCCGCCGACGCGAGCGCGTCCGACCGGCGGCCGAGCGCCCGCTCCGCGGCCGAGATGTTGCTCACCGTCGCCAGGGTGTGCGGGTGCTCCGGGCCGAGCCGGAGCTGCTCCTCGAACGCCAGACGCACGGCGGTCATCTCGGTGAACGCCCGAGCCGCGTCGCCGACGGCCAACAGGTTCGCCGCCCGACTCGACCGGCACGCCACCGTGTCCGGGTTGTCCGGACCGAAGCGGTCGTCGAGTTCGCGGTAGGCCGTCTCGAACATCGGCGCGGCCTCGCTGCCCCGACCGCAACTGCGCAGGGACACCGCCAGGTTGACCTGAGCGGCCAGGCTCTGGCCGTCATCCGGCCCGAGCACCTCGCAGTACGTCTCGTACACCGTGCGCAGCAGGGTGGCCGACCTCTCGTACTCGCCAGCCTCCCGCAGGTCGCTGCCGAGCCGCACGGCGGAGACCAGGGTGTAGGGATGCGTGGGGCCGAGCACCAGCCGCCGCCGCTGGTGCACCTCGTCGTCCCACCGACGGGCCGACCGGTAGTCGCCGACCAGCCGGTACGAGACGGCGAGGTTGTTGGCGGCGCTCAACGTCCGAGGGTGGTCCTCGCCGAACACCTGGAGCCAGGAGGCGTAGGTGGATCGGTCCCGTTCCAGGGCCTCGGCGTAGCGGCCGAGCGCCCGCAGGTCACCGCCGAGGCTGCCGGCGGTCATCAGACTGTGCGGGTGCAGCGGGCCCAGCAGTCGGCGTTGCTCGGCCAGCACCGCCTCGTCCAGGTCCCGGGCCTCGTCGAACCGGCCCAGGCTGCGCAGGATGTTCGCCCGGTTGAACCGCAGGTGCAGCAGCTGTCGGCCCAGCGCCGACGCCTCGACCTCGTCACGTGTGTCGCCGAGCCGGGCGCTCCAGGTGTCGTCCACCTCCTGGCTGAACGCGTCGGCCTGGTCCAGACCACCGCGCTGCCACAGATAACGGACCCGGTCGATCAGCAGTTGACACACCGCCTCGTCCGGGCAGGTCAACGCCTCGGAGACCTCCAGGTGCGGCCAGAGCATGCGCAGCCGGGCCCAGGTGGTCGGGTCGTCCACGTCGCCGCGGGGCCGGGACGCGGCCAGCACCAGGTGCACCTGGTGTCGGGCGGCGGTGATCTCGTCGTCGGTCATCCGGTCGCGGACCACCGCCTGCAACAGCCGGTGCACCTGGACCCGACCGCCCTGGACGTCCAGTTTGAGCAGTGCCAGGCGGTTGATCTGCTGGACCAGGGCGCCGCGCACGAGCCGCTCCGACACCGACGGGTCGAACGGCACGAGGGCCGCCGCCATCTCGTCGCTGTAGATGAGTTCGAGGGCGATCTCCGGGGCCAGCACCGAGCAGAGCTGCAACAGCCGGTACGCGGCGGGCGCCTGCTCGAGCAGCCGGTTCAGCGACAGGTCCCAGGTCGCCTCCACGGAGAGGGCGCTGGGGCCGTGCCGCTCGATCTGCCGCAGGTAGTCGGCGACCGACGTGCCGGTGTCGGCGAGCCAGGCGCCCGCCGCGGCCACCGCGATCGGCAGGTCGCCGAGCGCCTCGGCCACCCGGTCGGCCTCCTCGGCGCTGATCGTGGGCACCCGCTGGGCGAGGTGCGCCACGCTCTCGGTGCGGTCGAAGACGTCCACCTGGATCGGGTTCGCCCGGTCACCCCAGGCGCGGTTGCGGGAGGTCAGCAGGACGTGCCCGGGGCCCTGCGGCAGGAACGGCTCGATCTGGTCGAGCTCCTCGGCGTTGTCCAGCACGACGAGCCACCGCTCGTACGGCTCACCACGGCCGAGCACCTGGAGCACCGACCGGACCGTGTCGGGCAGGGTCGGGCCGACGAGGATGCCGAGGCGACCGGCGAGGTCGGCGAGGGCGGTGTCGACGAACTGCGGCGGGTCCGCCACGATCCACCAGACCACGTCGTACGCGGCCTTGAACCGGTGCACGTATTCCAACGCCACCTGCGTCTTGCCGACGCCGCCCATGCCCTGCAGGGCGACCGGCAGCACCACCGCGCTGCCCCCGCTCTGCAACTGCGCGCGCAGCCGGGCCAGGTCGTCCTCCCGGCCGGTGAACCGGGCGTTCCGGTTGGGGGCGTTGAAGATCAACGGCTCGGTGCCGGGGTAGCGGGTGGCGCCGGCAGCCGGCCCGTCCGCCGACGACGGCACCGGCCGGCCGACCAGCCGCAACACCCGCTCCACGGCGGTCGCGGCGCTCACGTTGACCAGGTTGGTGGAACTCTGGGCCGGGAACTCCGCCAGTGGGCGCAGGTCCGCGACGTACACGGCCAGGGCCGTGGAGCCGGTGCTCGTGTCCCGGTCGGGCAGACCACCGGACGGCGTCGCCACGTAGGCTGGCGAGACAACGGTCAGGGTGCGCGGGGCCGGCGTGCCGGCCGACCCGACGGCGGCCACGGGCTCCACCACCCGCAGCCCGGCCGAGCTGAGCACCCGCTCCAGCCACTCGGCCCAGATGGCGTCCTCCGGTGCGTACCGGAGCACGATCTGATCGTCGATCGCCTCGGTGCGTCGGCGGAACCGGGCCTTGCCCCGCTCCCGTACCGACTCGTCCATCAGCGGCAGCGCGGTCACCGCGCCGTCGGTGAGGATCCCCGTCAACGTCTCGAACGCGGCCAGCAGTGACGTCGGTGAGCCCGGCGGATCGCCGAACGTGGCCAGGGTCTCCTCGTACGCGTAGAACGGTCGGTACGGGACCTCCACCGCGGCCCAGTAACGCCGACGTTCCGCCTCGGTCATGCCGGCCGGCAACCCGGCGAACCGGCGCATGGCCAGCAGGCGACCCGCCTCGGCCCGCTCCTTCTCGGCCTGGTCGACCCGCATCGGCACCGGCAGGACCCGGATGTCGCGCCGCCGGTACCGGTCCCGGACCGAGTGCGCCACCCGGGCCGCGCCGTCGATGCCCTGGTCGCTGAGCGTGAAGCAGTCGACCAGGGTGTCCGGTAGGTGCAGCGTGCAGATGTCGGCGACGTCGCTCAACCCCGTCCGGCTGTCGATCAGGGTGAAGTCGTACTGGCGCTTCATGTCCGCGCGCAGCGCCTCGAAGAACTGCGCCCCGCCCAGCCGGTTGTAGAAGTTGTCCCAGTCCAGGCCGCTCACCGAGACGGCGTAGTCGCTGTTCTGCCGGCCGGCGGAGAGGAAGTCGAGCCCGCCGCCGTCGGGGAAGTTCCAGCGCAGCGAGAACGCGTGCCGCCCCACCCGGGCGTACTGCTCCATCCAGCGGTCCGGTCGGTCGTCGACCCGGGTGGTCTCCCACTCGTAGTCGCGGATCATGTCGATCACGCCGCTGGTGCCCTGGATCGCGTCGGCGTCGAGGAACGGGTGGAAGAAGCGGTGCAGACCGGGTGACTCGAGGTCCCAGTCGGCGACGAGCACCCGCCGGCCGCTGGCCGCCAGGATCCAGGCCACGTTGGCCAGCGCCATCGTCCGGCCCGTCCCACCCTTGAACGAGTAGAAGGTGACGACCTGGCCTTCGCGATCGTTGTTCATCGGTTTTCTCCGTGGGGACGCGGTGGGGCCGGATCATCAGGCGGGGACGCGGGGTCTGTGGAAACGGTCGAGCCGGCGGCGGGCAGGCCGTCACGCAGGCTCGGCACCGGCTCGGGGGGTGGTTCGAAGGGGACGACCGGGCCGTACTTGAGGAACTGCCGGCGCGCCTCGGTGACCAGCGCCGGCATCAGGTCGACGAACTCCGGCATGCTGCACGCGCGCTTCACCTGGGGCAGACCGGCGTCGTGCAGCAGCTGGGTGACCTCGGCGGCCCAGCGGGTGGCGTCCTGGGTGTCGTCGTCGTCGGTGACCACCAGCGGAACGACCCACTCGCGTAGGCCGTGCAGCATGCGGGCGAGGAGCCCGGCCGCGTCCGGTGCCGCCGCGATCCACGGGTCGACAAGCAGCACGGCCGGCCGTCGATCGAGCAGCGCGGAGGCCTGCGCGAAGTCCTCGGTACGGGCCGACAGCCCGAGCCGCTCGGCGGTGCTGACCGCGTACTCGGCGGCGGGTAGCTGCTGGCTGCGCCCGTACGGCCGCCAGAGCCGGCCACTGGCGGCGTAGCCGGCGGGGTCGCGATCGGTCGGCAGCCGGTCCCGGGTCGGGGCCAGGACGGCGACGACGAAGTCCGGGTCGGTCGGCGCCGGACGGACGACCTCGTCCAGGCCGGGCGCCCGGGACGGGCCCATCGGTCGCCGCTCGGCGGTGTGCACGATCCGGCTCGCCAGGCGGCTCAGCAGCAGCTCGTACTGGGCCCGGTAGGAGGCCAGCATGCAGAACGCGCGCAGGCCGTCCGCGGCGTACGCGGGGACGTCGCGGCCCAGGTCCAGGGCGCCGTCCAGCTCCGGGTGGGCCTCCCACGGGGGGAACGGGATCCACAGCACCGGGGTGAGGTGGCCGGCGGTGAGCCGGGCCGGCCCGGCGGCGGCCAGCCGGGCCCGGAAGGACTCCTGCTCCCCCAGCGCCCAGGGGCGACTGAAGTAGCCGGGTGAGTAGAGCGGGACGAAGACCTCGGCGTCACCGAGCGCCTCGGCGAGCGCGGCCTTCCAGTCGGCGCCCAACGGGATGTGCTGGTCGAAGAAGCCGATCCGCATCCCGGCCACCGGTCGGGCCTGGCGCCGCACCTCGTCGGTCAGGTCGGCGAAGAACTGGCCGACCCAGACGTCGGCGTCGGCACGGGCGCCCGGCGGCGGCGCCGAGTGGGCGTAGCTCAGGAAGAAGTACGTCCCGCGCGCCCCCGGCCGGCGCCGGTCCGTCGGCGGGCTCACTCCGACTCCTCGGCGAACCGGTTGCACAGCTCGTCCACGCTCGCCGGCACCCAGGGCTCGACCAGGTACGACCGGTGGATGGCCACGATCCGCTGGGCGAGCCGCCAGACCACCGCCCGGTACGCGTTCTCCCACTGCATGGTCAGCAAGCCGTAGACCCCGTCCCGCTGGTAGTGCACCGCGATGTCGGGATCCGGCATCGCGGTCGGGGTGAAGCGCTGGATGTCGCGGAGCACCCGGGGCAGTGCCGTGCCGTTCGTCGGCGACCAGGTGACCGGCACGATCGCCGTCTCGTGGACCGAGGCGGAGCTGTGTCGCGGGGTGATCCGTCGACGGGAGAACGCGTCCCACTCCCGGCCGCACCAGTCGCTGCCGAGCAGCGCGCTGGACACCAGCGGAACGAAGACCTGGCAGGTGCCGGCGGCCTGGAGCAGCTCCGGGCTCCAGCGTTCACCGCCGGCGATGGAGCTGTCCAGGAAGCCGGCGTCCACTCCGGTCACCGGACCGACCAACTCACTGACGTGGACGGAGAGGTCCTCGAAGAAACGGGAGACGTACTCGGCGGGTTTGCCGGTGGCCCGGCCGACCGGCGCCCGCGAGTAGCTGATGAAGAAGAGCGGGGCGCGTGCTTGGGAGGGTGCGTCCACTGTGCTCACCGCTGCCCCTCCGCCCTCCCCACGCGGCCGGAACATCAGCGTAGTCCCCGCGTCAACGTTGCGCCGCCAACCGGTTCGTGGCGAACCAGCCAGTCGCGAAGTCGACAGCGGCCCGCGCCGGCAGCAGGCGGGCGGTGGCCCGCCCCACCCGGCCGTGCCGCACCAACGGCGTCGCGTCGAGCGCGGCACCCACCGTCGGGAAGTCCCGGTCGTCCAGGTCGAGGGTCCGGAAGTCGAGGCGGACCCGCCGCCCCCCGTCGACGAGCCGGAAGCAGTGGTAGTCGCGCTCGGGCGGCGGCACCGGCAGCCGGTACTCGGCCAGGTGCAGGGCGCTGCACGCCTCGTAGCCGAGGCCGAGCAGCAGGATCTGCCCGTCCGCCGCGTAGAGGCCGCCGACCGGTGAGCGTTCCCCCAGGTGGCAGGTGAGGTCATGGCCGTCGGTGAGCTGCCGGGCCCGAGGGCCGAGCGCGGCGAACGAGGTCTGTGGATGGTCACTGCGCACGGCGCCGGGGGTGCACCGGACGTACTCGGCGAGCGCACCCATCCGCTGCGAGGGGGTGGTCCGGCGGTCCCAGCCCGGCAGCGCCGCCTCGTACCGCTCGCGCTGGGCCCTGTCCATGCCCGCGGTGGCCGCCAGGTGGGCCCGGGAGGTGGTCGAGTTGCCGTCGGTATGGGTGGGCACCAGCAGCGTGCCGGCCGGGCCGAGGACGTCGCGCAGCGCGCCGGCGAGGGTCGCCGGGCCGTGCTCCAAGGGGCCCACCCGACGGAGGCCGCAGTGCACCAGCAGGCACACCCCCGGGCGTACGCCCAGCGCCCGCAGGTCGTCGGCGAGGCGGGGACGGCCCAGCCCGGGCAGTGGCTGCTCATCGGGACCCGACACGGGTCTCCTCCAGGGCGTGGCGCAGCTGGCCGACGAACCGCTCACCCGCAGCGGTGAGCGACCGGCTGGCCAGCAGCGCGTCGACGCCGTCCCGGGTCCACGCCAGGAAGTGGGCCGCGTGCGCCGACGCGTCCGGCTGGTCGGTGGCCGCCCGGGACTGCCAGACCTGGGTGACGGCGAGGTGGGCGTACACGCCTTGGAGGACGCCCTCCGGAGGTCGCGGATCGGGGCGCCACGGCACCCGGATCCGGGTGCCGTGGGCGGGTTCGACCAGGTCGTACAGGTCGAGCACCGCGCCCAGCTTCGCGTGCTGCCACTCGTGCACGAGCAGCACCGCCATCGTCTCCGGGTCGCTGTGCGGGGTGACGGCGACCGCGCCGAACGCGTGCCGGGCGGTCGCGCTCCGCAGGGGTCGCGCCGGGTCGGGCGCCAACGGAACGACGGCACGCAGGCCGCCGTCGAGCGCCGCCGCGTGCGCCGGCACGTCCCGGTGCACGACCCGCCAGGCCTCCGCCAGGGTACGGCCCAACGCCCGCGCCGCCGGAACCTCCAGCCGGGACTCGACCGGCTGGCCGTAGCAGTCGCGGTACGGGTCACCGTCCTCCAGCAGCAACCGGCCACCGGGCACCGACACGTCGCGCGTCGGAAGCCAGCCGGTCGACGGCGGCGCCAGCGGGTCGAGGAGCACCGTCTGCTCGACCGACCCACCCCGGACCCGGAACTCGCCGGGTCGGACGGTCACCTCGGCGCTCTCCCCCAGGCCGGG
Organism: Micromonospora sp. NPDC007208; assembly: GCF_042869175.1. Classification (NCBI taxonomy): domain Bacteria; kingdom Bacillati; phylum Actinomycetota; class Actinomycetes; order Micromonosporales; family Micromonosporaceae; genus Micromonospora; species Micromonospora sp. NPDC007208. The sequence continues at coordinate 91,706 of NZ_JBIAFG010000012.1, forward strand.
CAGCACCAGGCTGCCGAGCGTGGGCAACGTGAGCGTGTCGGCCCGCACCGGCACCTGCAACGTGGCCGGGACGCCGGCCAGCAGGGCCGCGGCGATGGCAAGGGCCGGCAGTGGGTCGACTGCCGCGCCGAGACTGGGCGAGGCCGACGAGTCGAGGCGATGCACCAGCCCGGGCCGGACGAAGGGGTGCGCCAGGACCGCCCGGACCGCCTCCGGCGCCGCCTGGTCGAGGTGGACGAGGAGGTCCCAGGCAGCCGTGGCGCCGGACCGGTCCCGGCCGGCCGCCAGCAGCGCCCGGGTGATGGAGAGCTGGGTGGCGGCGAGCAGCGCGAGCGTCGAGGTCGACCCGTGCCCGGTCGCCAGGTCGTCCAGCAACTCGTCGGCGGGCGAGGTGGGGGACCACTCGTCCGACGCCTGTGGGGTGGGCGGCGGGTAGGCGTCCACGGTGTCGATCAGGCGGAGCAGGTCGGCGCAGTACACCGAGGGGTTGTCGAAGCCGGAGCCGGTGCGCCAGCGGTGGGCGTACAGGCCGCCGCCGCACCGGTCGACCACCGGGCAGGCCCGGCAGGTCGCACAGAGCCCGTCCGCGCCGTCCTGCCGGACGGCCACCCCGGGGTGCCGCGCCACCTCGTCCACCGAATGGTCGAACACGTCGAACCCGGTGTCGGCCGCGCCGTGGTACGCGGTCTTCAGCGAGTCGACCTGCTCCCAACTGCCGTCCGCCTCGATGACCAGCACGTCGGCCGGCGCGAGACCGAACGCCTCGGTGCCGCCGCCACCCGGTCGCAGCGCCTCGAACATCCGGATCGACACCGGGCGCCCGTCGTCCACCCACCGCCGGTGCAGCCGCCCCAGCCAGTCCGCGTACGGGGTGCGGCCGGGGCCGGGGCGCTCCGGGGGGTCGTCCCAGGTGGCGTGCGGCAGCAGCAGGTCGACCCGGGGCGGGCTCTCGGCCAGCAGCGCCTCGTACACCCGGTCGGGGTCGTTGCGGACGTCGATGGTGCAGAGGATGCCGGCGTAGCTGGCGCGGTGTTCCGGCCGCCGGAGCAGGGCCAACGCCCGCCGGACGAGGTCGTGACTGCTGCCGCCGTGGGCGAAGACCCGGTGGCGGTCGTTGGCGGCGCGGTCGCCGTCGAAGGACACCCCGACCCGCACGTCGTACTCGACGAACAGCCGGCACAGCTCCTCGTCGAGCAGCACGCCGTTGGTCTGCATGCGCAGGTCGAGCCGCGTCCAGGGGGTGATGGTCGTCCGCAGCTCCGCCAGCACCTCCCGCAGCCCGGCGGCACCCAGCAGCAGCGGCTCACCCCCGTGCAGCACCACGTGCACGGTCGGCAACCCGTGCTCGCGGGCGTGCTCGGCGATCCGCCGGGCGGCGGCCTGGACCGTGGCCGGCGGCATCCGCGCCGGACGGCCACGCCAGGTCTGGTCGGCGTGCTGGTAGACGTAGCAGTGGTCGCAACTGAGGTCACAGCGGCTGTGCACCTTCAGCACGAACTGGCTGATCCGCCGGCACGATGCGCCCACTCCGGGTGGACCGCACCGGCAGACCATCACTCAGATGGACGAGTTGAAGGCGGCGACGGCCACGATGCCGGACGGCACGGAGTCGTTGGTGACGACGCGCCTGCGCACCGCCTCGATCAGATCGGCGTGCTCGACGGCGATCCGTTCCAGCGGGGTGTGCAGGCTACGGGTGAGATCGTCTAGGTCGGGACGGGATGAGCGGGCGGGGGCATGGTCCACAATGAGTCTCCGGGGGCCCGGGGCGCTGGGAGCGCGAGCGGCGGCTGTGGCTCGAACGGCTCTGGTCCGTGACCAGGATAGACAAATATCGACCCAGTGTCACCGTCGGTACCATTGCCCGCACGCCGAGTGGCAGGCCGCGGTGGCCGGAGGAGGAGCTGACATGTGCCGGAGCATCAAGACGCTGCGCGAACCGTTCACCCCGCAGGTGACCGACGCGGACGTCGAGGCGGCGGCGTTGCAGTACGTCCGGAAGATCTCTGGCTTCCGGGCGCCCGCCGCGCACAACGCCGCCGCGTTCGACGCCGCGGTGGCCGCCGTGGCCGAGGCGACGCGCACCCTGCTCGACCAACTGGTGGTGCGGGGCGCCGGAGCGGGCACCCCGGACCGGTCGGCCACCGCCGCCGGCTGATCGCGCCCACCGGCAGGGCACCCGGCCGGGCCTGACCCTGCAGAGGGTCAGGCCGCGGCGAGCGCTGGGGCGACCGTGTCCGGCGCCCAGCGCGAGCGGTGGCACTGCGACCAGCCCCGACAACCCGGGTCGCCCAGCGAGCAGAGCCGCAGCCTGCTGAGCACCTCACCGTCGTCGGTGTCCCGCACGTCGAAGTGCACCGGACGGACCGTGCCGTCCGGGGCGACGAGCAGGTGCCGGCCCGCGTCGAGCGTGTCGTCGCGCAACAGGCAGTTGCGGCCCAGCAATCGGGCCAGTGCGGCGATGCTGGCGTGCTCGGAGAGCTGCTCGGGCACCCCGTAGCAGTCCACCACCGTCGAGAACTCGCCCGGCGCCTGCCAGACGTCACACACCACCGCGTACGCCGGCAGCCGCGCCGGGTCGGCCACCGCCAACGGCATCACCACCCGACCAAGCGCCTCGGCCAGCGCCGGGTAGACCTCCACGGGTTGAGCCCCGTCGATTCTCCAGTTCCACAGCTCGGTCATTCCGCCTCCTCGCTGCGTTCGTCCCCACCGGCCTCCGGATCGGGCCTTACACACGATGGTGGGGGGCATTTGACCCCAGCCGGGGGCAAGTTACCGGTCTGTGACCATTCCGGGCAAAATTTCCCTGAGCGGCATTGCTCGGAGTAGCGGGAAGGTGACAGTTTATCGGGTATGGTGCGCCATCCGCACCACCGCCACCGCGTGTCCTGCCGCAGGTCCGACCGCCCTCGGTCAGCGCAGGACGACCAGATGCTCCCCCCGGGGCAGCAGCTCGCCCACCACCGGAGCGCCGGGCACCTCGCCGGCGACCAGCAGCCCACCTGAGGTCTGCGCGTCGGCCAGCAGCAGCCGCTCGGCCTCGTCCGCCGCGCCGAAGTCGGTCCACGGGGTCGCCCAGTCCAGGTTGCGTCGGCTGCCGCCGCTGACGAACCCGTCGCGCAGCGCCTCGCGGGCACCGGCCAGATAGGGCACCCGGGCGGTGTCGATGGCCACCGTGACCTGGCTGGCCCGGGCCAGCTTCGAGGCGTGCCCGAGCAGCCCGAACCCGGTCACGTCGGTGCCGCACCGGATGCCGGCGGCGACCGCCGCGCGGGCCGCGTCCCGGTTGAGCGCGCTCATCGAGGCCACCGCCTCCGGAAAGCTCTCACCGGTCGCCTTGTGCCGGGTGTTCAGCACACCCACCCCGAGCGGCTTGGTCAACGACAACGGCACCCCGGCCCGCCCGGCGTCGAGGGTGATCAGCTCCTCCGGCCGGACCGTGCCGGTGACCGCGAGGCCGTACTTCGGGCCGTCGTCGTCCACGCTGTGCCCGCCGGCCAGGTGACAGCCGGCCTCCCGCGCCACGTCCTGACCGCCGCGCAGCACCTCGCCTGCCAACTCCATCGGCAGCACGTCGCGCGGCCAGCAGAGCAGGTTGAGCGCCACCAGCGGGGTGCCGCCCATCGCGTACACGTCGGAGAGCGCGTTTGCCGCGGCGATCCGACCCCAGTCGTACGCGTCGTCGACCACCGGCGTGAAGAAGTCGGCGGTGCTGACCAGGCCGGTCCGCTCGTCGAGGCGCACCACCGCCGCGTCGTCGCCGTGATCCAACCCGACCAGCAACTCCGCGGTGCCGGTCGCCGGGCCGAGACCGGCCACCATGATCTCCAGCTCGCCCGGCGGGATCTTGCAGGCGCAGCCACCGCCGCGGGCGTACTTGGTCAACCGTACGGGTTCGGTCATCCCCCCATGATCTCGACAAGGCGCCACGATCGCCACCGTGACCACCCAGCCGGTGACCAAAATCGGACGCCCGAGAACGATCGTGACCGGTGTTACCGCTCCGTGACCCGCTGAGTTGCGTTCTGCCACATCGGGCCGCCTACAGTGGCCGCACCGGGGGTCAACCGACCCCGATCCGGGAGACGACAGGGGACGGTGGACGACGTGACGACGGGCGAACCGCTCATCGTGCTGGACGCGGTCAACAAGTGGTTCGGGCCGCTGCACGTGCTGGACGACGTCTCGCTGTCGGTGGGTCGGGGCGAGGTGGTCGTGGTGATCGGCCCGTCCGGCTCCGGCAAGTCGACGCTGTGCCGCACGATCAACCGACTGGAACCGATCAACTCCGGCACCATCACCTTCGACGGCCAGCCGCTGCCGGCCGAGGGCAAGCCCCTCGCGAAGCTCCGCAGTGAGGTGGGCATGGTCTTCCAGTCCTTCAACCTCTTCGCGCACAAGACCATCCTGGAGAACGTCACCCTCGGCCCGATCAAGGTCCGCAAGGAGAAGCCGGCCGCCGCCCGCGAGCGCGGCCTGGCCCTGCTGGACCGGGTCGGCATCGCCAACCAGGCGGACAAGTTCCCGGCCCAGCTCTCCGGCGGCCAGCAGCAGCGGGCGGCCATCGCCCGGGCGCTGGCCATGCAGCCCAAGGCGATGCTCTTCGACGAGCCGACCAGCGCCCTGGACCCGGAGATGGTCGGCGAGGTGCTCGACGTGATGACCTCGCTGGCCGGCGACGGCATGACGATGGTCGTGGTGACCCACGAGATGGGCTTCGCCCGGCACGCGGCGAACCGGGTCATCTTCATGGCCGACGGGCAACTGGTCGAGGACGCCCCACCGGCGGAGTTCTTCGCGAACCCGCGCAGCGAGCGGGCCCGAGACTTCCTCTCCAAGATCCTCACGCACTGAGCGTCCGTAGTGGAGCGCGCCGTACTCGGTGGGCTCCGTTGAAGAAGGAGAAGAGTATGCGTATCAAGCGCGTTGCGGCAGTCGCCGCGGTCGCCGCTCTGGCGCTCGGCCTCACCGCCTGTGGTGGCGACGACGGCGGGGACACCGGTGCTGGCAGCAAGTCCTTCACCGCCGGCACCACCATGGAGAAGCTGAACAAGGCCCAGAAGATCAAGGTCGGCACCAAGTTCGACCAGCCCGGCTTCGGCCTGAAGGGCCTGTCGGGCAAGCCGGAGGGCTTCGACGTCGAGATCGCGAAGATCATCGTCAAGGAGCTGGGCATCCCCGAGGACAAGATCGAGTGGGTCGAGGCCCCCTCGAAGGTCCGCGAGGACGTGATCGTCAACGGCACGGTCGACCTGGTCGCCGCGACCTACACGATCAACGACAAGCGCAAGGAGCGGATCGCCTTCGCGGGCCCGTACTACGAGGCCGGCCAGAACATCCTGGTCAAGAAGGACGACACGACCATCACCGGTCCGGACTCGTTCAAGGACGGCACCAAGAAGGTCTGCTCCGTCACCGGCTCCACCCCGGCCGAGACGATCAAGCAGTACGTCAAGGACGTCGGCACCCAGCTGGTGCTCTTCGACACCTACGACAAGTGCCGGGACGCCCTCAAGGGTGGCCAGGTCAACGCCGTCACCACGGACAACGTGATCCTGCTCGGCTACATCGCCAAGGACGAGGCGTCGTTCAAGCTGGCCGGTAGCAACTTCACCAAGGAGCCGTACGGCATCGGGGTGAAGAAGGAGGACGCGGACTTCCGCAGCTTCATCAACGACACGCTGGACAAGGCGGTCGCCGACGGCAGCTGGAAGAAGGCCTGGGACAGCACCGCCGGCAAGTTCGGCGCGGAACTGGGCTCGGCGCCCACCATCAACCGCTACTGATCTGATCCTTCGATCTGGAGGGTGGGGAGGAACACCGACCCGTGAACGTGCTCATCGACAAGTTCGACGTCTTTGCGGGTGGTTTCTGGCTCACCCTCCAGATCTGCATCCTCGCCGCGATCGGTGCCCTGGTCCTGGGGTCCGTCGTGGCGGTGCTGCGCATCTCACCGGTGCCGCCGCTGCGCGCGCTCGGCACCGCCTACGTGAACGTCTTCCGCAACATGCCGCTGACCGTGGTGATGTTCTTCGCCGCGTTCGGCCTGCCGGCCCTTGGCTCCAACGCGGACTTCCTCCGCATCCCGGTGCTCGACTCGCTGTTCACCCGGCTCGGCACCGATCTGCCGTACTTCCGGTTCGCACTGATCGCCCTGGTGCTCTACACCGCGGCGTTCGTCTGCGAAGCGCTGCGGTCCGGGGTCAACGCGGTGCCCGCCGGCCAGGCGGAGGCGGCGCGGTCACTGGGTCTGACCTTCGGGCAGAACCTGCGCCACGTGGTGCTGCCGCAGTCCTGGCAGGCCTCGATCGTTCCGCTCGGCTCGGTGATCATCGCGATGATCAAGAATTCGGCGCTGGCCGGCTTCTTCGGTGTGGTCGGTGACCTGTCGGCCACGGCCGACCAGCTCACCGGCGCCGAGGGCTACGCCTTCATCCCGGTCGCCATCGGCATCTCGATCGGCTACCTGATCATGACCGTGCCGCTCGGCGCCCTGCTGGACCGGATCGAGAAGCGACAGGCGGTGGCCCGATGAGTCAGCAGACCAGCGTCCTCTACGACGTTCCCGGGCCGCGGCAGCGGCGGATCACCCTGATCAGCAGCATCGTCGCCGCCGTCGTCCTGCTCGTCGGGGCCTACTTCCTGATCTACCAGCCCCTGGACGAGAAGGGCCAGCTCTCGATGGAGTTGTGGGGGCCGCTGGTCGACCCCTCCAACGAGAACTTCTCCCAGGTGTGGGATCGGATCGCCCTCGGCTTCAAGAACACGCTGATCGCGGCGGCGCTGGCCATCGTCTCCTCACTGGTGATCGGCACACTGCTCGCCATCCTGCGGATCCAGCTCAAGAGCCTGACCCGGCTCCGGTTCACCGGCATGGCAACGCCGGTGGCCTACCTGCTGCGTGGGTTGAGCACGCTGCTGTCGGCGATCACCCGGGTCTGCGTCGAGGTGTTCCGCGGCCTGCCCGTTGTGATCACCATCTTCTTCGTGGCCCGCGGCTTCCCCGAGTTCGGGCTCTACTTCGACAACCTCTGGTACCTGGTCATCGGCCTCACCATCTACAACTCGGTGGTGATCGGCGAGATCCTCCGCTCCGGCATGGAGGGGCTGCCAGGCGGTCAGGCGGAGGCCGCCGCCGCCATCGGGCTCTCCCCGGCCCAGACCACGTGGATGATCCTGCTGCCGCAGTCCTTCCGGATCATGCTGCCGGCACTGATCAGCCAGCTTGTCGTGGTGCTCAAGGACACCTCGCTGGGGTTCATCATCAGCTACGAGGAGACCCTGAACATCGGCAAGCAGATCATCGGCGTGCTGGGCAACCCGATCCAGGTCTACGTCGTGATCGCCGTGCTCTTCATCGTGGTGAACTACTCGCTGTCGAAGCTCGCCCAGTACGTCCAACGGCGGCTGGCCCGGGGCCGCAAGACCGCCAACACCCCGGCGCAGGCCCCGCCGGCGGCGGCCCTGATCTCCCAGGCCGAGGGCGGCGGCGGAGGCGGCGGCGGCGCCTGAGCGACGTCACACCGACCAGAAGGCCCGAAGGCCGCCCCGAGCAACTCGGGGCGGCCTTCGGTCATCTCCAGCGTCCGCGCGGCAAGGGCCGCCGGTCTGACTCAGCGGGCGATCTCGGTGACCCGGGACTCGCGGACCACTGTGACCCGGATCTGACCCGGGTAGGTCAGCTCCTCCTCGATCTGCTTGGCCACGTCGCGGGCCAGCACGGCCGCCCCGATGTCGTCCACGTCGTCCGGCTTGACCATCACCCGGATCTCCCGGCCGGCCTGCATGGCGAAGACCTTGTCCACCCCGAGCTTGCCGGCCGCGATCTCCTCGATCCGCTCCAGCCGCTTGACGTACGCCTCCAGGCTCTCCCGACGCGCGCCCGGCCGACCGCCGGAGCAGGCGTCGGAGGCCTGGGTGAGCACGGCCTCGATGGTCTGCGGGGGCACCTCGTTGTGGTGCGCCTCGATGGCGTGCACCACGTCCTCGTGCTCCCCGTACTTGCGGGCCAGGTCCGCGCCGATGATGGCGTGGCTGCCCTCCACCTCGTGGGTGAGCGCCTTGCCGATGTCGTGCAGGAACGCCGACCGTTTGATGATCGGCACGTCCAACCGCAGCTCGGCGGCCATGATGCCGGCGATGTGGGCGGTCTCGACCAGGTGCTTGAGCACGTTCTGCCCGTACGAGGTGCGGTAGCGCAGCCGGCCGAGCAGGGCCACCAACTCCGGGTGGATCTCGGTGATGCCGACCTCGACCAGGGCGTCCTCGGCGGCGCGGAGACAGAGCTGCTCCACCTCCTGCCGGGCCAGGTCGTAGACCTCCTCGATCCGGTGCGGGTGGATGCGCCCGTCCAGGACCAGCTTCTCCAGGGTCACCCGGCCGACCTCTCGACGGACCGGGTCGAAGCAGGAGAGCAGCACCGCCTCGGGGGTGTCGTCGATGATCAGGTTGACGCCGGTCACCGACTCGAAGGCGCGGATGTTGCGCCCCTCCCGGCCGATGATCCGCCCCTTCATCTCGTCACCGGGCAGGTGCAGGACGCTGACCACGCTCTCCGCGGTCTGCTCGCTGGCGACCCGCTGGATCGCGTCCACCACGATGTGTCGGGCGCGCTGCTCGGCAGTGTTGCGCGCGTCGGACTCGATGTCCCGTACGAGTAGCGCCGCTTCCCGCTTGGCCTGCGTCTCGATGGCCTCGACCAGTTCCAGTCGCGCGGAGTCGGCGGTGAGCCCTGCGATCCGCTCCAGCTCCCGACGGCGCAGCTCCTCCGACTCGGTCAGCTCGGTTTCCCGCTGGGCGAGCGCGGCCTCCCGGGCGGCGAGGGCGGCCTTCGCGGCGGTGAGCTGCCGCTCCCGCTCGGCGAACCGCTCCACCTCCTCGGTGTGCATCCGCTCCCGCTCGTCCATCCGAGCTGCCCGACGTTCCACCTCGGCGGCCTGCTCCCGGGTGGTGGCGGCGAGCACCGCGACCTCCCGCTCGCCGCTGCGCCGGGCCGCCGTGCGCAACTGCTCGGCGTCCGCCTCGGCCTGCTTGTGGGCCCGCTCCAGCACGGTGTCCGCCTCGGCCCGGGCGTCGTCGAGGACCCGACGCGCCTCGGCGCGGGCCGCCTTCGCCTCGGCCTTCGCCGCCGCCGCCTCGGTACGGGCCGCGGCAGCCGCGGACTTCGCCACGTCGATCGTGCTGTTCGCCTCGTCGGCCGCGGTCCGCAGGGCAGCCAGGGACTGTTCCTGGCGGTCCTTCTCGGCGATGAAGGCGGGATCCTCCGGGGCCGGCGCGGCGCCCATCCGGCGCATCGTCCGGATGCCGACCAGCACGGCCCCGATCACCACCACCGCGAGGACGAGGACGGCCGCGAGGAGCACGACGTCGAACGCGTTCATGCCGGGACCCCGTCGGGTCTACCGATGAACCTGTGCCGCCGCCCCGCCATGGCCGCCTCCCCTAACGTCGAGACCGCAGCGACCGTGCCGGGGGCACACTCCTGCGGCTGTGGACGCCCGACCGGAGCGGCTGGCCGTGGGTAGCTTTCTCCGCCGGCGGTGCCCATGGGCAGCGTCGGCGACCGGGTGCAGTTGTCGCAGCGTTCCGGACCGGCCTGTCCGGAACTGCCGCCAAAGGCCGCGGAGTCGGCCAAAGTGATGCTGTTCTGTTACGCGATCTATGTTGTGCGCTTAGCCTGCGCTGGTCGGGCAATGTGAGCCTGTATGGCGAGGCTAGGTCGCCGGGGGTGCTCTGGTCAAGGACTCATGATCAAACCCCCCGAACGGAGAGAAGTTGAACCGTCACCGCGCGCTGATATCACGTCGGACAGGAGGGGACAAACTCCGCGAGGCGTGCTGCCCACTGGACGTGTCGGGCCTGCTCAGCCCCACCCAGCCGGTTGTCGGACGGGGCCGACGACCGAGCAAAGGTGTGACCCATCCGTCTTCTCCGACGTCAGCCGGCTCCGACCGCCACCGCAGCGGCGACCAACGCCGCGTTGTCCGCAGCGGGTGAACCGTCCGGCAGGGCCAGGGTGTCTTCGAGCCCGATTCGGGTGTCCAGACCCCTGCGCACCGCCTCGGCGAGGACCGGCCAGGTCGCCGGACCCTCGGCGTGCAGCAGCACCGACGGCGCGTCCCCCGGCAGCGCGGCGATAATCCGGGAGGCGTCGGCCAACGCGACCGCCACGTCCTCGGCCATGCACTCGACAAGCACCCGTCCGGCCGACACCCGCCACCTCCGGTACGCCGCGACCGCGTCGAGCGTCCACAGCCCTGCCTCGACGAGCACACCGCGCTCGTGCAGGGCGGCCGCGACCGCCTCGGCACCGGCCTCGTGCGCGTTGACCGAGGCGAAGTCGGGCAGCACCGACCAGGCCCGGACGGCGGCCACCCGAGCAGCCGGATCCGGCGAGATCCAGGCGCCGGTGCTCACCCCGACCGGCAGCCCCGGCCGGGCGGTACGGATCGCGCTCAGCGCGGCGGCGACCACCGCCGGCCGCAGCGACTCGGCGCCGGTCTCGTCCCGGGGATGGACGTGCACGGCCGCCACACCGAGCGCCGCGCAGCGGGCCGCGTCCGCGGCCAACTCCGCGGCCGTGAGCGGCACGGCCGGATGGGCCTGCCGGCCGCGCCCACCGTTCAGACATGCCTTCAACATCAGGCCCCCATCGGGAGTCGCAGCGGACTGCTCACTCGACCAGACGGTTGTCGCGCTCCAACTCGCCCTCGGCGTCGGCGAGCGCGTCGGCGTCGATCTGCTCGGCGAACTCGGCCGCCTCGGCGCTCTGCGCGGCGAGCGCGTCCTTCACCGCCCGGATGGCCACGCCAGGCGGGTAACCCTTGCGGGCCAGCATGCCCACCAGCCGGCGGAAGACCGCGTCCGGTTCGCCTCGGGCGGTGCGCAGCTTGCGCTCCACGAGGCCACGGGCGGTGTCCGCCTCGGTCTCCTCGTCCAGCTCACCCAGCGCCTCGGTGGCCACCTCACCGTCCACGCCCTTGCGGCGCAGCTCGTTGGCGAGCGCCCGGCGAGCCAGGCCGCGCCCGGCGTGCCGGCTGGACACCCAGGCCCGGGCGAACGCGGCGTCATCGATGATGCCGACCTCGTCATAGCGGTCGAGGACCTCGGCCGAGACCTCGTCGGAGATGCCCCGCTTGGCCAACGCCCCGGCCAGCTCGGCCCTGGTGCGGGGCCGGACGGCGAGCTGGCGCAGGCAGATCTCCCGGGCCACCTCGGACTCGTCGCGCGGGGGCGCCGGAGACTCGACGGTGTCGGCCTCCTCGGACCGACCCCGGCGGCCTCGCCGAGGGCGGGGCGGATCGGTGGCGTCGCCCGTACGAGGCGGACTGGCATCCCAGCCCCGCCCCGTACGAGCGCGTCGTCCTACCATGGGTCAGCGACCGGTCAGAAGTCGACCGGCGGCAGCTCCGGGCCACCGGCGGCGTCACCCGCGCCGACCCCGACGCCGAGCTTCTCCAGGATCTTCTTCTCGATCTCGGCGGCCACGTCCGGGTTTTCCTTGAGGAACTCCCGGGCCTTCTCCTTGCCCTGGCCGAGCTGGTCGCCGTCGTACGTGTACCACGCTCCGGACTTGCGGATGATCGCCTGCTCCACGCCGACGTCGATCAGCGAGCCCTCGCGCGAGATGCCCTTGCCGTACATGATGTCGAACTCGGCCTGCTTGAACGGTGCGGCGACCTTGTTCTTCACGACCTTGACCCGGGTGCGGTTACCGACCACGTCGGTGCCGTCCTTGAGGCTCTCGATGCGTCGCACGTCGAGCCGGACCGAGGCGTAGAACTTCAGCGCCCGACCACCGGTGGTGGTCTCCGGGCTGCCGAACATGACGCCGATCTTCTCCCGCAGCTGGTTGATGAAGATCGCCGTGGTGCCGGTGTTGCTGAGCACACCGGTGATCTTCCGGAGCGCCTGGCTCATCAGCCGGGCCTGGAGACCCACGTGGCTGTCGCCCATCTCGCCCTCGATCTCGGCGCGCGGCACCAGGGCCGCCACCGAGTCGATCACGATGATGTCCAGAGCGCCGGAGCGGATCAGCATGTCCGCGATCTCCAACGCCTGCTCGCCGGTGTCCGGCTGGGAGACCAGCATCGCGTCGGTGTCGACGCCGAGGGCCTTCGCGTACTCCGGGTCGAGCGCGTGCTCGGCGTCGATGAAGGCGGCGATGCCGCCGTTGCGCTGGGCGTTGGCCACCGCGTGCAGTGCCACCGTGGTCTTACCGCTGGACTCGGGACCGTAGATCTCGACCACCCGGCCACGGGGCAGGCCGCCAATGCCGAGGGCCACGTCGAGCGCGATGGAGCCGGTCGGAATAATCGCGGTCTGGACGACCGGCCGGTCACCCAGCCGCATCACCGAGCCCTTGCCGAATTGCTTGTCAATCTGAGCGAGAGCAAGGTCGAGTGCCTTCTCCCGGTCAGGCCCTGCTGCCATGGTTGCCACCCCTGCCTTCGCCGGCGTCTTTGCTGAGCTTCGCGTCACGCGGACACGCTAGGCGCTAGGTCCGACAGAAAACCAGCCGACGGGCCGCGAGCTGTGGACGAGCACCCAGCTGTGGACAATAGCCGAACAGGTGTACGACTCGACAAGCGACACGCGGAACCGGCGAAAAGGCTGCTCAGCGTAGTCGGGCGGGCACGCGGTCGGGGTACGCGGCACAGACCGCCCGCCACACCACGTGCGTCTGCTCCCCCGATGCCAGGGCCTGCTCGATGGTCCGCCCGCCGAGTTGGGACAGCACCTGATCGCGGGCGATGCTGGCCGCGTAGCCGGGCCCGAACGCCTCGTCCAGCCGCGTCCAGAAGTCGGTCAGCCGCACAGTGATCAGCCCTCCTCGTCCGGTGCCCCGGTCGGCACCGGGCGCAACGCTAGCGCCACCAGGGGCGCCGCCGCGACCGCCGCGAGCAGGGTGAGCACGGGATAACCGGCGAACTGCATGACAAACCCGCTGACCACGGCGGCCCCGGCCCCGGCCAACCCCATGATCAGGTCGCACAGCCCCTGGACGCTCGGCCGCACGGCGGCCGCCACCGACTCGGACAGCAGGGTCGAGCCGGCCACCATCGTCCCCGACCAGCCCAACCCGAGCAGGACCAGACCGACCGAGAGCCGGGGCGTGTGGTGCCCGGCGGTGCCGGCGACCGCGCAGGCGGCCAGCAGCAGCCCGACCCCACCGAGGATCACCGCCCGTCGACCGAGCCGGTCGGTGAGCCAGCCGACCACCGGGGAGAACGCGTACATGCCGGCGATGTGCAGGCTCAGCACGATGCCGACCAGCCGCAACACGTCGGCGTCGGCGTGCGACTCACCGAGCCGGACCGGTGTCATCGCCATCACCGCCACCATCACCAGGTGACCCACCGCCACGGCGGCGATTCCGAGTCGGGCGGCGGGCTGTCCGCGTACCACCGACCAGGCCGCACGCATCCCGGCGCCGCGCGGCGCGCGCACCGTGACCGGCGCGGCGGCCGGCGTCGCACCGCCACCTGCCGCCGGCGCCTCGGCCGCCACCGCGGTCGCGGTCGCGTCGGCGGCCGGCGGCAGATCGGCGGCCTGCGCGTCGGCCGCCGCGAGCCGCCGCGCGGTGAGCAGCGGGTCGGGCCGGAGCAACCCGAGGAGTACGACGGCAGCCAGCACGAACGCGGCCGCGCTGAACGCGAACGGGCCGGCCAGCGGGGGCAGCCCCCAGCCGGTGGTGACCCGGTCGGCCAGCGCGGCGAAGTTCGGCGCGGCCACCGCACCGATGGTGGTGGCCCAGACGATCAGGGAGAGCTGCCGCCCCCGGCGGGCCGGCTCGGCGAGATCCACGGCCGTGTAGCGGGCCTGCAGGTTCGCGGCGGTACCCCCGCCGAAGAGCAGCATGCCGAGGAAGAGCAGCGGCACCCAGCGGGTGGCCGCGGCCAGCACCACCAGCACGCCGCCGACAGCGCCGACCGTGTACGCCAGCACCAGGCCCGGGCGGCGACCGTGCCGCGCCATGATCCGGGTGACCGGGACGGCGAGCAGCGCGGCACCGACCACCCCGGCGCTCTGCGCGACACCGGCCACCGCGGTCCCGGCGACCCGCGCCGCGAGCAGCGCGCCCACGGAGATGCCGATGGTCACGCCGATCCCGCCGATGATCTGGGTGGTGAAGAGCAGCCGCAGGGTACGCCGCTGGATCGACGCGACGTCGGGTCGGGCGGCGGTACGCGGCGCGGTCAGGTCGGTCGCCATCGGCGCTCCTGTCGGAAGGGGTGTGACTCATCCTCGCGCACCCGCCCCGACCAGCGGCAGTGGGTTTCGCCGGAACGGGGCCGCCACCGGCGCGGCCCCCGCCTATGGTGCCCGCGCTGCCAGCCGGCGAGTCGGGTCAGGGTGATCGCGGCGACGGCCACACTGACGGCGGCGACCACCCCGAAATCCGCGACGCACTGTCAATCTTGGACAGTTTCCGTTCCGCGCGAACGGAAACTGTCCAAGATCTGGACGGCGTACGGCTGGGTCGGTCAGCCGGCCATCACCCGCTGGTGCAGCGCGGAGACCGCCGAACGCGCCGCCACGAACGCGCCGTGCTGCCAGGCCACCTCGTGGCTGAGCCAGTCCCCGGCGAAGTAGACCCGCCCGGCCGGCTGGAGCAGCAGGTTGTAGCCGGGCGTGCCGTACCGGGGTGACGTCCAGGCGCCCTCGATGTAGCGGGTCCGGTCCCAGGCGTGGGAGTACGAGCTGACCAGCTCGCTGCGGTACTTGTCACCGTGGATCTTCACACCCTGGCTGATGGCGCGCTCGCTGCGCTGCTCCGGCGTGAGCCCGCTGTACGCCCTGGCGTTCGCCCCGGTGTTGTAGTAGCCGACGACCAGGCCGCGCTTGCCGTGGAAGCCGTAGGACGGGTACCAGATGTGCGACAGGTCCAGGTCGGTCTCGGTGATGCCGCCGTAGATCCGCTGGTCGGTCTCCCACCAGCGGCTGCGGTATTCCAGGCCGATCTTTCCGGAGGCGGTGGCCGGGAAGTCGGCCAGGGCCGCGGTCACCGCCGTGCCGAGGTTGTGCGGTACGCGGGCCATCAGGTGCGGCGGTAGCGCCGCCACGCAGTAGTCGGCCGTGATCTGCGACTGCCGGCCACCCTGCC
The DNA here is from genome assembly GCF_042869175.1 of Micromonospora sp. NPDC007208. Taxonomy (NCBI): domain Bacteria; kingdom Bacillati; phylum Actinomycetota; class Actinomycetes; order Micromonosporales; family Micromonosporaceae; genus Micromonospora; species Micromonospora sp. NPDC007208. The sequence goes on from NZ_JBIAFG010000012.1 coordinate 106,815, forward strand.
GGTAGGTCACCTCGACCCGACTGCCCCGGTCGGTCACCGCGGTCACCTCGGCGTTGAGTCGGATCCGGTGCGGGCCCACCGCCCGGGCCAGGGCTCGGGGGATCTGGTCCATCCCGCCGACCGGCTGGAACATCAGCATGGCCTGGTCGTAGCCGAACTCGAAGGAGAAGTACCGGCCGATGTTGCTGGCGAACACGTCGGAGAGCGCCGGCGGCGTACCGAGCGGGCCCCCCACGTCGTTGCCCGCGCCCGGATAGGTGAGATAGCCGCGACGGTTGGTGCCGGTGTACGCCCAGTCGCTGGTCCGTCCGCCGATCGCACCGAAGCTCTGCAGGAACGACAGCAGCCGGTCACGGTCCTCGGTGGTGAGCCGGGCGTCCAGCGCACCCTGGTCGGTGGCCTTCGCGAGCAGTTCCGAGACGTAGCCGTACACGTCGGCCTTGGCGGTGCGGTACCGGACCGGCTCGGTCATCCCGGCGGACTCGTTGTAGATCCAGGCGTCGGCGTTCTGGTTGGTGAAGACCTCGATGGGTACGCCGAGTTCCCGGCAGTAGTCCATCGTGACCATCCACTGTGCGATGCGGCCCGGCCCGGCGTTGAAGTAGACCCCGTCGGAGAAGCTAGCCCGCTGGGTGCGTCCGTCGAGGTCGGTTTCGACGTCGCCGCCGCGAATGGTCAGGTTCCGTCCACCGACGCGGTGCCGCGCCTCAAGGATGGTGCAGTGGTAGCCCGCCTTGCCCAACTCGTACGCCGTGGTGAGTCCGGCGATGCCGCCGCCGAGAACGACCACGCTGGCGCCCGACCGCCCGGTGAGTGTGAAGTCGGACCGCTCCGGCGGCCGGAACGCCGGGGTAACCGACGCCGCCGCGCTGGGGGCCAGCCCCATGGCGCCCATCGTGGCGAGCATCGCTCCGGCACCGCCGCTGACTCCGACCGTACGCAGGAACCCACGCCGGCTGACCATCGACTGCGTCTGATCGCTCATAACGGCCTCCCCTACAAGATCGACTCGCATGAGTCTGCAGAGGATCTGTTACGCGGTACCCGCTTCGCCGTTTCCGGCAGGTATCGCCTCGCCGCCCGACCCGGGCGGCACTTTCCGTCGGCTGGGGCCGGGACGGCTGCGTTTCGCCGCTCGGGCCGGGGCGGCTGCGTTTCGCGGCTCGGGCCGGGACGGCTGCGTTTCGCCGGCTCCGGGCGGGGCGGCTGCGGTCGGCGACTAGCCGGGCAGGGCGCGGGTGACGACGGTGAGGTCGGCGACCAGGCCCTCGTACGCCTTGTCCTGGTCGTCGGCCCGCAGGACGGCGGACGGGTGGATGGTGGCCAGCAGCCGGGCCTGCGGCGCGTCGGCCCGCTTTCCGGCGTTGTCCACGGGCACCTGCTCGAAATCGGCGGGGTGTTGGGCCGACTCCGGCCAGGGCAGCAGCTCGCCCCGCTGCCGGGTGACCCGGAAGGACGGGCCGAGCAGCGCCTTGGCGGCGGTCGCGCCGAGCACCACCACGATCTCCGGACGCAGCCGGGCGAACTCGGCGACCAACCAGGGGCGGCAGGCGGTGATGTGCGCCTGGTCCGGGGTCTGGTGGATCCGCCGCTTGCCGCGCAGCTCGAAACGAAAGTGCTTCACGGCATTTGTCAGGTACAGGTGACCCGGGTCCAGCCCGGCGTCGTCGACCGCGCGGCGCAGCAGGCGTCCGGCCGGGCCGACGAAGGGCAGCCCCTTCTGGTCCTCCATGTCACCGGGCTGCTCGCCGACCAGCACCACGCGGGCGCTCTCGTCACCCCGGCCGAAGACCGTCTGCGAGGCGTCGCGGTACAGCTCGCAACCCCGACAGCCGCCGGCGGCGGTGCGCAGGTCGTCGATGGTGTCGGCGTCGGGCGGGATGAACCGCTGGGCGCCCGGAGCGCTCCCGGTCTGCTCGGCCATGCCGACTGTTATATACCTGTTCGTTGCTCGCCGCCGGATACGCCCCGGCGCATCGGCGGCTCCGCGTCAGTATCCGTTCCCGCCCCCATCGCCACCGGACGCGATCGCGATCAGCACGATGACGATGATGATGATCGCCACCGCGACCGCGATCCAGATCCCCTTACGAGCCCCACGAGAAGCCATGTCCCCCACCTCCGGGCGCCCGCATACCCGTCCCGGCCGTCCCGAATCCCCGCGATGTCCCAATTTCTGCCCCAACACCCGCAGGCCCGGCATTTTGCCGACCAAGCGACGAGATGGCCGCAGGGGTCAGGTGGGGAAGCCCCGGGAGGGGGGAGGGTTCTCGGCGTGGGCCAGGGCGGCGGCCAGGGGGGCCAGGTCGGCCGTGTCCAGGGAACTGACGGTGATGCGCAGGGCGGGCGGGGCGGCGATCCGGTAGAGAGCGCCGGGGGCCACCGCCCAGCCGGCGTCGCGGAGCGCGGTCACCGTGCTGGTCTCGTCCGCGACCGGCAGCCAGACGTTGATGCCGCTGCGACCGTGTGCGGTCAGGCCGTGCTCGGCCAGCGCGGCGAGCAGCCCTTCGCGCCGCTGCTCGTAGCTCCGCGCCGCCCGCTGCACCAACTCGGCGACCCCCGGGTCCCGCCACAGGGAGAGCACCAGGCGTTGCAGCACGGTGGAGACCCAGCCGGCGCCGACCCGGGTACGGCCACTCACCCGGGCCACAGTCGTCTCGTCGCCGACCAGCACCGCCAGCCGCAGGTCCGGGCCGAAGGGCTTGCTCACCGACCGGAGGAAGGCCCAACTCGCGGTCGCACCAGCCAGCGGGTGCAGGGGTACGCGGGCCAGTTCGGCCGCGTGGTCGTCCTCGATCAGCAGCAGGTCCCGTCGGCCGGCGAGCAGCGTCCGCAGCGCCTCGGCGCGGGCCGCCGAGACAGCCGCGCCGGTCGGATTCTGCGCCCGACTGGTGACGATCAGCGCCCGCGCTCCGGCGGCCAGCGCCGCGGCCACCCCGGCGACCAGCGGCCCCTCGTCGTCCAGCGGTACGCCGATCGGGCGCAGGCCCAGCGCGGCGACCAGGTCGAGCAGGTTGGCCCAGCCCGGGTCCTCGAGCGCCACCGCGTCGCCGGGGCGCAGGTGGGCGCCGAGCAGTCGCTCGATGCCGTCCAGCGCACCGCCGGTGAGGGTCAACTCCCCGGCCGGTACGCCGTCGGCGCGCAGCCGGGCGCGGGCCGCCTCGGCCAGTTCGGGCAGCACTCCGGCATCGGAGTAGCCGACCGACGGGCCGCCGTCGGTGGCGAGCGCCGCCAGGTGCGGGCCCAGCGGTGGAAGCAGCCGGGGGTCGGGTTCACCCCGGGACAGGTCCCGGGCACCGGGCAACGGTGGGGGGCGCAGCGCGGAGCGGCGGGCGGCCACCGGCGGGCGGGGGCGTACCCGGGTGCCGTGCCGACCGGCGGTGGCGAGCAGGCCGCGCTGGCGTAGCTCCTGGTAGGCGCGGGCGACGGTGGCCGGGCTGACCCCCAGCTCGGCGGCGAGCGCCCGCACGGGCGGCAGGGCGGCCCCCGGCGACAGGCCGCCGGTACGGATGCCCGACTCGATGCTGGCCGAAATCTCGACGGCTGTCGTACCGGTGAGCTGATAGTGTGCTGACACAAATAAGAGATTGTACTAGAACAAAGGGGCGAGCGCATGTATCCACCCACCGCCCGGACCACACCCCACCGCTCCCGCGAGAAGATGAGCTACGACCGGGCCGCCGCCCACGCCGTGCTCGACGAGGCGTACGACTGCGCGCTCAGCTTCGTCGTCGACGGCCAGCCACGGGTGCTGCCCACCCTGCACGTCCGCATCGGCGACACGCTCTACCTGCACGGCTCCACCGGCAGTCGGCCGCTGCTCGCCGCCCGGGGCGACGACGGCCTGCCGGTCTGCGTCGCGGTGACAGTGCTCGACGGGCTGGTCTACGCCCGCTCCCAGTTCCACCACAGCGCCAACTACCGCTCGGTCGTCGCGCACGGCACCGCCCGACTGGTCACCGACGAGCGGGAGAAGCTCGCCATGCTCACCGCGCTGGTCGAGAAGGTCGGCGCGGGACGCAGCACCGCCACCCGTCCGCCCAGCCGTCGCGAGCTGGCCGAGACCGCCGTACTGGCGCTACCACTGCGCGAGGTGTCCGTCCGGGCCCGCACCGGCGGGGTCCGCGAGGACGAGGCCGACCTGCACCTGCCGCACTGGGCCGGCGTGCTGCCGCTGCGACTGACTGCCGGGCCGCCCGAGCCGGACGCCGGGGTCACCGCGGCGCTGCCGGCGTACCTGCGGACGCCCCGCACGCCCTGGCACGACCCGGTGCCGCTGCACGGCGAGCACGTTCGGCTGGAGCCGCTGGAGGTGGCGCACGCCGACGAGTTGCACGCCGCCACCGCGGACCCGGAGGTGTGGCGGCACCTCAGCGTCGCGCCGCCCACCACTCCCGCCGGTACCGCCGAGGTGATCGGCGCCGCCCTGGCCGCCCAGCACCGGGGCGAGCGGGTGGCCTGGGTGCAGCGGTGCGCGGCGACCGGGGCGGTGGTGGGCAGCACCTCCTACTACGAGATCGACCCGGAGCGGCGGGCGGTGGCGATCGGGCACACCTTCCTCGGCCGGCCCTGGTGGCGTACCGGGATCAACACCGAGGCGAAGTTGCTGCTGCTCGGCCGGGCCTTCGACGACCTGGGCGCGGTACGGGTCGCCTGGCACACCGACATCCGCAACGTTCGCTCCCAGGCGGCCATCGAACGGCTCGGCGCGACCCGGGAAGGGGTGCTGCGGATGCACCGGCAACGCCCGGACGGCTCCTGGCGGGACACCGTGCAGTACGCGATGACCGTCGACGAGTGGCCGAACGCACAGGCCAGGCTGCGAGAAAGACTTCTGCGGACGGCACCGGTGGCGTGATGATGGCGGGCGTGCTGGGGATCACCGACATCTGGACGTACGTGCTGGGCACCGTGGCCATCATCCTGCTGCCCGGGCCAAACTCACTCTTCGTGCTCTCCACCGCGGCCAAGCGGGGCGTCGCGGTCGGCTACCGGGCCGCCGGTGGCGTGTTCGTCGGCGACGGGGTGCTGATGTTCCTCTCCGCCGCCGGGGTGGCGTCGCTGCTCAAGGCGTACCCGCCGCTGTTCATGGTGATCAAGTACGCCGGAGCCGCGTACCTCGGTTATGTCGGGGTGACCATGCTGCTCGGCGCCGCGCGGCGCTGGCGCGACCGCAACGACCCGAGTACGCCGCGGCTCATCGACGCCGCAGAGCCGGCGGCGATGCGCAGCCCGTTCCGCAAGGCGCTGGTGATCAGCCTGCTGAACCCGAAGGCGATCCTGTTCTTCATCTCGTTCTTCATCCAGTTCGTCGACCCGGGTTACGCCTGGCCGGCACTGTCGTTCCTGCTGCTCGGGCTGATCGCGCAGGTGACCAGTGCGCTCTACCTGACCGCGTTGATCTTCGCGGGCACCTTCCTGGCCGCCCAGTTCCGCCAGCGCCGTCGCCTGGCGGCCGGTGGCACCACCGCCGTGGCAGCCCTGTTCCTGGCCTTCAGCCTCAAGCTGGCCACCGCCAGCGCCGGCTGACCCCGCTCCCCGTCCGCCGCCGCTTCCGCGCGTGCCCGACGCTTCCGCGCGTCAACGCTGTCGCGGGTCGATCATGGAGTTGCTCGCCCTCCGCACCTGACGCCGCCCGCGATCTTGCACTTTCGGTGGTCGGGATGCGTGCTTTAACCATATTTGTTCACGCAGAAAGTGCAAGATCGCGGGGTGAGAGGGCGGGGGCGCGCGGGGCGGGGCGGGGCGAGGTCAGGTGCCGTCGCCGCCGGAGCCGCCGCCTCCTACGCCGGCGCCGCCGGCGGTGCCACCGAGGCCGTAACCGGGTCGGATCGGCTCGTCGGGATGGCGGCTGACGTGGGCCGACCCGGCGATCTGCGCGGACCAGTCGGCGTGCGCGGCCGCGGCGGCGTGCCGGTTGATCGCCTGGCGGATCCAGCCGTCCACGGTGGCGACCCAGTCCCGCCGGTCGGCGTCCTCGTGCCAGATCCGGAACCGGCTGATGCTCTGGTGCGTGATTCCGGCCAGCGCCAGCCGGCGATCCACCCAGAGGATCGCCTCCAGGCCCGCCGAGTTGGTCACGAAGATCACCTCCAGCTCGGTGATCGGGCCGGCGTAGAGCGGCCCCACCCAGTAGCCCCAACGCTGGTGCAGCGGCAGGGTGTGCTCCACCCCCGGCAGGCCGCCCTCCTGCAACCCGGACTGACGGATCATGAAGCCCAGGGTGTCCAGCGCCGCCAGCACGTGCTGCTGGGTGGGGATCGGGTGCACGAAGACCGGCACCATGGCCCCCTGGTCGAGGTCGGGGTCGAGCGAGACCTCGGTCCGCAGGCCCATCCGCAGGCTCAGCAGCGGCACCCCACCGAAGGTGGTCACCGGGGTCTCCCACGGCAGCGGGAACGCGAAGTCGACCGCCCGCCGCCGACCGGCCGGCACCACGAACCGGCCGGCGATCGGCAGGTGGTGGAACTGCACGAGACGGCGGGCCGCGGCCGGGTCATCCGGCTCGACAGTGGTGACGAGGCCCAGCCGGATGTGCCGCACCAGCACGTCCTCCGGGCCGGCCGCGAGGGTGACCCGCCCCGGCAGGCGCAGGCCCGGACGGGTACTCGGGTTGGGCAGCGTGGTCTGCACGGAGAGCCCGGTCCCACCGGACTCCGGGGACACTCCGGTCAACCGCACCGCGCCCTCCACTCCAGGCTGGGGTGGCCCCGCCGCCGCGAGGCCACCCACCACTCTCGCGGACCCGGCGCGAGGTCACCCCGACTTCGGCGAAGAGCGACCACCCCTCCGATTTACCGCAACCGACGCCCGCGGGGCACCGTGTCGGTCTCGTCGTCGAACTCCCCGATGACCTCCTCCAGGAGGTCCTCCAGGGCCACGAAACCGATCGGCCGGGCCGGGCCACCGCCGTTGCGTACCAGCGCGAGCTGCGACTGCCGGGCCCGCATCGCCGCCACCGCCTCGGTGACCGAGGACGTCGCGGGCAGGGTGAACGCGGGCGTCATCAGCTCCGCCGCGGTGGCGACCCGGCCGGTGGTGACCACCCGTACCGCCTCCCGGACGTGCACGAGGCCGCACACGTCGCCCGCCTCGTCCAGCACCGCCAGTCGGGATCGACCGCTGTCCCGGCTGACCTCCTCGATCCGCCCGGCCGAATCGTCCCGGCGGACGGTGACCATGGTGGCGAACGGTTCCATCACCTGCGCCACCGACGTGCCCTGCAACTCCAGCATGCTGGTCAGCAACTGGTGCTGCTCGGGGCCGAGCAGCCCGTGCTCACGGGACTGCTCCAGCAGGATCCGCAGCTCGTCCGGGCCGTGTACCTGGGCGAGCTGGTCCTGCTGGTTGACGCCGACCAGTCGCAGGATCGCGTTGGCCAGGGCGTTCAGCGCGGAGAGGACCGGCCGGGAGACCCGGGCGAAGGCGCGGAACGGCAACGCGAGCAGCGTCGCCGAGCGCTCCGCGTCGGTGATCGCCCACGACTTCGGCGCCATCTCCCCCACCACCAGGTGTAGGAAGGTCACCACCCCGAGCGCGAAGACCAGGGCGATCAGGTGACTGGCCGCGTCCGGTAGGCCCACCGCGTGCAGCAGGGGGCTGAGCAGGTGCTCGATGGCCGGTTCGGCCAGCGCGCCGAGACCCAGGGTGCACAGCGTGATGCCCAACTGCGCGCCGGCCAGCATCAGCGACAACTCGCGGACGCCGTCGAGCGCGGCCCGGGCCGCCCGACCACCGTTCGCCGCCGCCTGCTCCAGGCGGTAGCGCTTGCTGGCCACCAGGGCGAACTCGGCGGCCACGAAGAACCCGTTCAGCGCCAGCAGGATCACCGAACTGAACAGTGCGATCCCGGGGCTCATCGGCGCTTTCCTTCACTCGCGACTGCGGGGCTCGCAAGCTCACTCCTCGCGCTCATGCGGTCACCCCCGGTTTGGTCAGCTGCAACCGCACCGAGTCGGCCACGTGCCGGTCCACGGCCAGCACCTCGACCAGCGCCCGGGGCTCCGCCTCGTTGTCCTCGCCGTCCGCCCCCTCGGGCAACAGGCTGATCTCCAGTCGGTCACCGACCTCCGGCACCCGACCCAGCTCCCGCATCACCAACCCGGACAGGGTGTCGTACTCGGGGGCCTCGGGCAGGGCGATCCCGGTGCTGTCGGCGACCTCGTCGATCCGCCAGCGGGCCGGCACCACCCAGGACCCGTCGTCCTGCCGGGCCGGGGCCCGCTCCGGTGGGTCGTCCTCGTCGCGGATCGGGCCGACCAGCTCCTCGGCGATGTCCTCCAGCGTGATGACGCCGGCGAAGCCGCCGTACTCGTCGACCACGCACGCCATCTGCCGGTGCCCGGACCGCAGGCGGTCGAGCACCGTGGGCAGGGGCAACGTCTCCGGTACGAGCAGCGGCGGCCCGGCCACCGCACTCACCGGGGTGGTGGCCCGCTCCCCCGGGGGTACGCCGAGCACGTCGGCGATGCCGACGATGCCGAGCAGGTCGTCGACGCCCTCCGCACCCCGAACCGGGAAGCGGGAGTGGCCGGTGTCCAGCAGCTCGACCACCCGGCTCACCGGCTCGTGCGCCCGTACGGTGTGCACGTCGACGCGCGGCACCATGGCCTCGCCGGCGGTCAGTTCGCGGAAGTCGAGACCTCGGTCGAGCAGCGTGGACATCTCGGCGTCCAGGCTGCCCTCCTCGCGGGACTCGGCAATGATCTGTTCCAGGTCCGCCGGGGTGGCGCCGCTGGGCAGCTCCTCGATCGGTTCGATACCGATGCGGCGCAGCAGACGGACCGACGCCCGGTCGAAGAGCCGGATCAGCGGCCCGGCGACGGCCAGGTAGATCAGGGTGGAGCGGCTCAGCGCCCGGGCCAGTCGTTCGGCCCGGGCGATGGCCAGGTTCTTCGGGGCCAGCTCACCGAGGACCATCTGCACGATGGTGGCGATGACCAGGGCCAACGCCACCGACAGCGGCAGGCTGACCGCCTCGCTGACGCCGGCCACGTCGAGCAGGTCGGCGAGGCCACCGCCCAGGTACGGCTCGGCGACGTAGCCGACCAGCAGCGCGGTGACGGTGATGCCGAGTTGGGCGCCGGAGAGCATGAAGGAGAGCCGGCTGGTGACGGTCAGGGCCCGGGCGGCGGCCTGGTCGCCGTCATCGGCGAGCTGGCGCAGCTTGCCCCGGTCCACGGCGACGTAGCCGAACTCCTGCGCCACGAAATAGCCGGTGGCGGCAGTGAGAAGAATGATCAGAAGGAGACCGACGACGATCAGCACGGGTCGCTCAGGGCTCCCGGGGTCGTCGGTACGGGGATATGCCGGGCACGACCCGGCTGGCTACTGCTGCCCTCCTGGGCAGAAGAGTCGATCATGCCGTCATTTTATCGGCGCTGGCTGGGACTCCGCTGGGGGTGGGCCGAAGGAGCGGAACGTCCGGTTCGGCAGGTGCCACCGCGCGTCACACCGGCTTATCACCCGAACCGCGCTCGGCCAGCTCATCGGCGTCGAGCAGGCTCCGGTCGAGCCGCCCCGACCGGTACGCGGCCCGCCCGATCATCTGCGCCGCGACCGGCGCGGTCGCCAACTGGAAGACCGCCACCAGCAGGATCATGCCCAGATCCGCCGAGGACCGCAGCCGCAACGCGATGCCCAGCAGCAGCAGGAGCACCCCCAGCACCTGCGGCTTGGTGGCCGCGTGCATCCGGGACAGCGCGTCCGGGAAGCGCAGTACGCCGATCCCGGCGGCCAGGCCGAGCAGCGCGCCGGCGACCAGACAACCGGCGCCGAGCCAGTCCGCGATCGTCGCGATCACTGCTGCTCCCGGACGGCGAAGCGGACCAGCGACACCGAGCCCACGAAGCCGAGCAGGGAGAGCACCACCAGCACGGGCAGGGTGCTGGCGTGCCGGTTGACGGCCGCCTCGGCGCCCACCGCGCCGACCATCGTGGCGAGCAGCATGTCCGCCGCGATCACCCGGTCCACCAGCGAGGGGCCACGGTAGAGGCGGGCCAGCGCGAGGAGCGCGGTGACCGACAGCAGGGCGGTGAGGACGACAGCCAGGAACGTGGTCACGGGCGGGTTCCCTTCTCGGGTGTGGCGACGTCGAGGTGGCGCAGTTCGGTGGTGGCGCCGACCGCGCGGATGATTCGCCGCTCGACGGTGAGCGTGCGTTCCCGGGCCGCGTCCAGGTCCCCCGGGCCGTGGGTGTCCAGGACGTGCAGGTAGAGCGTTCCGGAGTCCCGGTCCACCTCGAGGATCAGCGTGCCCGGCACCAATGAGACCGCCTCGGCGGTGAGCGCCAGGTTCAGGTCTGTGGACACCCGCAACCGGACCGCGATGATCGCCCCGCGCGGCCGGTAGCCGGGCTGCACGGCGATCCGGGCGACGTGCAGGCTCGCGCTGACCAGCTCGACGGCGAACCGGCCCGCGAACACCAGCAGCGCCCACGGTCGCAACCGGCCACCGAAGCTGACCGCCGGCAGCGGGAAGAACACCAGCACGGCCGCACCCACCAGCAGGCCGCCGATGAGGTTGGCCCAGTTGATGTCGCCCCAGAGCAGACTCCAGACCAGCACCAGCCACCCGAGCGCCACCGCCTGGTCCCGCCAGCGCCCGAGCCGACCCCGCCCCACCGCTGGGGGCCCGGGGGCGTCCGGAGCCGGCTCGGGGGAGCCGGTCACGGCACGCCGCCCGGCAGCACGGCACGCACGTACGGGGTGCGCAGGCGCAGGTCCGCGGCCGCGTCGGCGGTGACGTCGAAGAGCGGCCCGGCCAGCACGGTCAACGCCAACCCGAGGGCGACCAGGGCCACGGTGGCGCCCACCATCAGCCTCGGCAACCGGACGACCGGTTCGTTGGTGGCCAGCCGGGGCGCGCGCCAGAACGCGATGTTCCACACCCGGGACGCCACGTACAGGGTGAGCAGGCTGGTCAGCGTGCCGGCCGCGACCAGCACCCCGGGCAGGGGTCCACCTACCGCCACCCCGGCCTGGAGCAGGCCGAGCTTGCCGAGGAAGCCGGAGAACGGTGGCACTCCGGCGAGGTTCATGGCCGGGACGAAGAACAGCACACCCAGCAGCGGCGCCACCCGGGCCAGCCCGCCGATACGACGCAGGTCGGTGCTGCCGGCGCGCTCCTCGACCAGCCCGGCGACGAGGAACAGCGTGGTCTGGATGGTGATGTGGTGCACCACGTAGAAGATCGCGCCGGAGAGTCCGGCGGCGGTGCTCAACGCCACCCCGAAGATCATGTAGCCGATGTGACTGACCAGGGTGAACGAGAACATTCGCTTCAGGTCGGACTGGGCCACCGCACCGAGGATGCCGATCACCATGGTCAACCCGGCGACGACCATGAGCAGCACGTGGGCACGCCCACCGGGAAACAGCAACGTCTCGGTACGGATGATCGCGTAGACGCCCACCTTGGTGAGCAGACCCGCGAAGACGGCCGTGACCGGGGCCGGCGCGGTGGGGTAGCTGTCCGGCAACCAGGCCGACAGGGGGAAGACCGCCGCCTTGATCGCGAACGCCAGCAGCAGCATCAGCTCCAGGGCCAGTCGGACGCCGTCGGGCAGGTCGTCGAGGCGCTGGGCGAGCTGGGCGAGGTTGAGCGTGCCGGTGGCCGCGTACACCAGACCCACCGACGTCAGGAAGATCATCGAGGAGAGGATGCTGACCACCACGTACGTCGACCCGGTCCGGATCCTGGTCTCGGTGCCGCCCAGGGTGATCAGCACGAAGCTGGCGGCCAGGAGGATCTCGAACCCGACGAAGAGGTTGAACAGGTCACCGGCCAGGAACGCGTTGGTGACACCCGCGGTGAGCACCAGGTACGTCGGGTGGAAGATCGACACCGGTGAGCTCTCGCTCGTCTCGTTGCGACCCTGGCCGATCGAGTACAGCAGCACGCAGAGGGTCACCGCCGAGGACACCACAAGCATCAGCGCGGCGAGTTGGTCGGCCACCAGGACGATGCCGACCGGCGCCGGCCACGCCCCGACCGCCACCACCACCGGCCCGTGCCGGTACGCCTGCACCAGCAGCAGCACCGCCACCGTGAGCGTGCCGCCCAGACACAGCACGCTGATCGCGCGCTGGAGTCGGGGCTTCCCGGCCAGCAGCAGGGTCAGCGCCGCACCGAGCAGTGGCACCACCACCGGCAGCGGCACCAGCGTGCTCATCACGCGTCATCCCCGCGTCGTAGCCGTCGGCGGGCCGGCTCCGGATCGACCTGCTCCGGGTCGCCGTTCGGACCCTCCCCGCCGAAGTCGACCGCGCCCGCCTCGTTCCGCACGGCCCGGCGGATGATCTGCCGGTCCTCCAGGTCGTCGGGGACCTCGTCGTCACCGGAGAGATACCAGCTGCGGTACGCGACCGCGAGCAGGAACGCGGTGAACCCGAACGTGATCACGATGGAGGTCAGCACCATCGCCTGCGGCAGCGGGTCACTCATCCGCTCCACCGGCCCCGTACCGACGATCGGAGCCCCACCCGACCGCCCGCCCAACAGGATCAACAGGTTCACCCCGTTGCCGAGCATGATCACCCCGAGCAGGATCCGGGTCAGGCTGCGCTCCAACAGCAGGATCACCCCGCACCCGACCAGCACCGCGACGGCCAACACCAGCACCAACGTCGGCCCCGCACCGCTCGCCGTCACCGTGCCACCTCTGTTCGCGACTGCGGGGCTCGCAAACCCGGCTCACTCCTCGCGCTCACCGTGCCACCCCTGTTCGCGACTGCGGGGCTCGCAAACCCGGCTCACTCCTCGCGCTCACGCCCGCTCCCCTTTGTCGACGGTCAGACCGCCCGCCGCCGTTCCGGTGGCCTCGATGTGCCGGTCCACCTCGGCGCCGAGGCTGCGCAGGATGTCCAGCACCAACCCGATCACGACCAGGTACACGCCGATGTCGAAGAAGAGCGACGTGACCAGATGGGCGTCGCCGATCAGTGGCAGCGTCCGGTCGACCTTCGCGCTCTCCAGCACCGACCCACCGACCAGCAGCGCCACCACGCCGCTGCCCACCGCCACGGCCAGCCCGGCGCCGAGAATCGCGCCGGCCCCGATCGGGGCCGCCTCGGTCAACTCGTACCGGCCGCCGGCCAGATACCTGACCACCAGGGCGAGACCCGCCACCAGCCCACCGGCGAACCCGCCGCCCGGCGCGTTGTGCCCGGAGAAGAGCAGGAACAGTGAGAACAGCACCACGGTGTGGAAGATCAGCCGGATGACCACCTCCAACACGATCGAGCGGCGCTCCTCGTAGAGGGTGGCGCCGCCGCGCAGCCACACCGGCCGGTCGGGTCCACCCGCCCGCTGGTCCGACCCGGGCCGGCGCGGTCGCGGCCCCGTGCGGGAGCGCTCGAAGATCAGGCTGGCCACCCCGGTCGCGGCCACCACCAGCACCGCCAGCTCGCCCATCGTGTCCCAGGCCCGGATGTCGACAAGGGTCACGTTGACCGCGTTGCGGCCGTACCCGTGCGCCACCGCCAGATCCGGGAAGGCGGCGGAGATGTCCGGGGCCCGGCGGGCGCCGACGGCGGTGAGGGCCAGCCCGGCGGCCACCCCTCCCGCCGCCACCCCGATCGCCCGACGGACCCAACGGGTACGGCGCAGCGGGCGGGCCGAGAACCGCTCCGGCAGGCGACGCAGCACCAGCACGAAGACCGCGATCGTCGAGGTCTCCACCAGGAACTGGGTGAGCGCCAGGTCCGGCGCCCCGTGCAGCACGAACAGCATCGCCGTGCCGTAGCCGGTCATGCCCACCAGCAGCATCGCGGTCAGCCGGCGACGGGCACCGACCGCCAACACCGCCGCCACCGTGATCACCACCACGACCACCGGTTGCAGCGGGCTGTCCCAGAGCGGGATCCGCGCCCGCCAGGGGCTGGCGGAGAGCATCGCCGCGCCGGGCACCAGCACCAGGGTGACCAGGATGATGCCCAGGTACTGCGGCAGGGAGCCGCGCTGGGTCGCGCTGGTGACCTCGATGGCCAGCCGGTCGAACCGGCCCACGACCCACTCGTACCCCGCGTTGCCCCCCACTGGTGACCGGAGCCGGGCCAGCATCGGCGCGAGCGGCCCGCGCACGGCGAACAGTAGGCCGCCGCCGGCGAGGGCCAGCACGGACAGGCCGAGCGCCGGGGTCGGTCCGGCCCAGAGCGCCAGGTGCGCGTCGACCCCGCCGAGCAGATCGGCGTACGGGCGCAGCAGGTCGTCCAGCACGCTCGCGGCCGGACCGGCGAGCAGACCGACACCGGCGAGGACCGTGGGCGGCACCAGCAGCGACGCGGCGATCGACCCCGGCGGGACCGGTTCCACACCCGGCCGGTCGGCGAACGCGCCCCAGAGGAACCGGGCGCTGTACGCGACGGTGAGCACCGTCCCCGCGACCAGACCGGTGAGGAGCACAGGTTGGTCGGTGAACGCCCCGAACACCGCCTCCTTGGCCACGAAGCCGACCAGTGGTGGCACCCCGGCCATCGACGCCGCGGCCAGCACGGCGACCACGAACAGCGGCCGGGACCAGTGCCGCAGCCCGGACAGCTCGCGCAGGTCCCGGGTGCCGGCGCCGTGGTCGATGATGCCGACGACCAGGAACAGCGCCGCCTTGAACAGGGCGTGCGCCAGCAGCATCGCGGTACCGGCCAGCGCGGCGTCCGGGGTGCCCGAGCCGGTCACCGCGACCAGCAGGCCGAGCTGACTGACCGTCCCGTACGCCAGCAGCAGCTTGAGGTCGGTCTGGCGCAGCGCGGCCCAACCGCCGAGCAGCATGGTCGCCACGCCGGCGACCTGCACCACCGGCCGCCACGGGCCGACCGCGGCGAGCACCGGCGCGAGCAGCCCGACCAGGTAGACGCCGGCCTTGACCATGGCGGCGGCGTGCAGGTAGGCGCTGACCGGTGTGGGTGCCGCCATCGCGACCGGCAGCCACGAGCTGAACGGCAGCACCGCCGACTTGGACAGCGCACCGGCCAGGATCAGCAGCACGGCGCCCACCAGGTACCCGCCGCCGGGCAGCGGCTGTGCGCTGATCTCCGACCAGCGGTAGGTGCCGGCGTGCTGGCCCAGCATGATGAAGCCGACCAGCATGGCGAGCCCGCCCAGCGTGGTGACGGTCAACGCCTGCGCCGCCGCCCAACGGCTGGACCGCCGTTCGGTGCTGTGCCCGATCAGCAGGTACGAGAAGATCGTGGTCAGCTCCCAGCCGACGTAGAGCAGCAGCAGGTCGTCGGCGAAGACCAGGACGAGCATCGCGCCGGCGAAGGCGACCAGGACCGCGGCGAACCGCGCCAGCCCGGTGGAGCCGGCGCTGAAGTAGCGGGCGCTGTAGACCAGCACCAGCGCGCCGACGCCGCCGATCAGCAGCGTCATCAGCCAGGACAGCGTGGTGAGCCGGAACGCGATGTCGAGACCCAACTGCCGGATCCACGGGTACGTCTCGACCACCGCCCCGCCGTGGGCAACGGCCGGGGTGCGGGCCGCCGCCCAGCAGAACGCGGCGGCCGGCGCGAGCGCCAACGGGTAGCACGCGCGCGGACCCCACCAGCGGACGAACAGGGGCGCGGCGAGCGCCGCCACGAGATGGAGGATGAGCAGTACCAGCACCTGCGCTCCCGATCGACATGGCCGACGCCCGTGGCAGCGGTGGCGCCTAGCAGCGATCAGACGCCAGTTCGTGGCCATCCGGGCGGTTTTACCGGAATTCGCCCAGCCCTCAACCCCAACCCCAACCCCCACCCCGGCCTCCCCAGCCTCGACCGTTGATCAAGAGGTTTGCGTCAGGAATGCGGGCGTAGATGACGCAAACCTCTTGATCAACGCGGGAGGGGGCGGGGCAGGGTGGGCCGGGGGCGGGGCCAGGGGGCGGGGTTGGGCGGGTCAGCGCAGGAGGGCGTTGTTGAGGGGTTGCGCGTCGTCGGGTGCGGGGCGGTCGCGGCGCAGCTCGGCGAGCAGGTCGGGGCGACCGAGTTGGCGGGCGACCCGGTCGACCACCCGCTCGGCGGCGGTCAGCGACCGCACCGACAGCAGGCGGCCGCGGCTCTCGCGACGCAGCACGAAGTAGTGGACGGCAACGCGGACCTGACCCCGGTCGGCGGCGCTAGCCTGGGCGGTGCAGAGGACCAACTCGCGCAGGCAGTGGGCGAGACGTTCGGCGAGCTCCAGCTCCGGGCCGTGCAGGCCGGCACGGAGCGCGGCGAGGTGGCTGTCGACCTTGCGAATCAGCACGTCGGTGCCCGGTTCGATGGTGCGCTGCTCGCCGGCCATCAAATCCCCTCACCCCGGTTCGCGTTGCGAGTGAAGTTACTTTATGTTGCTCCTTGGAAGCAAGCAGTTAAGTGAGACTTAACGTATTAAGCGCACGTTCCACGCTTTTGGCCTTTTGCCGGTCCATTCCGTCGTGCGGTCGTTCGTGGATGTCGGACCGGCGGGGCACGATAGACCGGTGACCGGGGCAGACGCAGACGCCGGCGCGGTGCTCGCCGGGTTCGGCCCGGCCACCCGTGCCTGGTTCGATAACGCCTTCGCCGCCCCGACCGCCGCGCAGACCGGCGCCTGGCGGTCGGTCGCCGCCGGTCGCAACGCGCTCGTGGTGGCACCCACCGGCTCGGGCAAGACGCTCGCGGCCTTCCTCTGGTCACTGGACCGCCTCGCCCGCGAGCCGGCCCCGACCGAGGCCCGCCAGCGGTGCCGCGTGCTCTACGTCAGCCCGCTCAAGGCCCTCGCCGTCGACGTGGAACGCAACCTGCGCGCTCCGTTGGCCGGCATCCGGCAGGCGGCCACCCGGCTGGGCGTCGCACCGCCCGACATCACCGTCGGCATGCGCACCGGCGACACGCCCGCCGACGAGCGACGAGCCTTCGCCCGCACCCCGCCCGACATCCTCATCACCACGCCCGAGTCGCTGTTCCTGCTGCTCACGTCCGCGGCCCGCGACTCGCTGCGCGGCATCCAGACAGTGATCATCGACGAGGTGCACGCGGTGGCCGGCAGCAAACGCGGCGCCCACCTCGCCCTCTCCCTCGAACGCCTCGACGAGCTGCTGCCCGCCCCGGCGCAGCGCATCGGGCTCTCGGCCACCGTCCGGCCGATCGACGCCTGCGCGCAGTTCCTCGGTGGCGCCCGCCCGGTCGACGTGGTGCAGCCGGCCACCCCGAAGACCATCGAGGTCAGCGTGCAGGTCCCGGTGGAGGACATGACCCGCCTGGACGAGCAGGAACAGCCACCGGAGGACGACCTCGGCGGCCCCGGGCCACGTCGGGCGTCGATCTGGCCGGCCGTGGAGGAGCGGGTCTTCACCCTCATTGGGCAACACCGCTCGACAATCGTCTTCACCAACTCCCGCCGCAGCGCCGAGCGCCTCTGCGCCCGGCTCAACGAGCTGGCCGCCGAGGCGGTGGCCGCATCCGTGTCGGACGAGGGCCCGATCGGCGTACCGGAGGGGTTGCCGGCGGGCGACGACCCGGCGGGTGGCGACGACCCGGCGGGCGACGCGCAGCGCTGGGGTGGCCCCGCCAGTCCGGTGCGCAATCGGCCGCCGGCCGAGGTGATGGCCCAGTCCGGCGCGGCCACCGGCGCGGCGCCCGTGATCGCCCGCGCCCACCACGGCAGTGTTTCCCGGGAAGAGCGCAAGCACATCGAGGAGGCGCTCAAGTCCGGCCAGCTGCCGGCGGTGGTGGCCACCTCCAGCCTGGAGCTGGGCATCGACATGGGCGCGGTCGACCTGGTGGTGCAGATCGAGGCGCCGCCGAGCGTGGCCGCCGGGCTGCAACGGGTCGGCCGGGCCGGGCACCAGGTGGGCGCCGTCTCCCGCGGGGTGGTCTTCCCCAAGCACCGCGGCGATCTGCTCTCCTGCGCGGTGGTCGCCGAGCGGATGACCGACGGCGCGATCGAGGAGTTGCACTACCCGCGCAATCCACTGGACGTGCTGGCCCAGCAGATCGTCGCGATGGTGGCACTGGAGCCATGGTCGCTCGGTGACCTGGCCGTGCTGGTCCGTCGGGCCGCGCCCTTCGCCGAGCTGCCCGACTCGGCGCTGCACGCCGTGCTCGACATGCTCTCCGGCCGCTACCCGTCCACCGCCTTCGCCGAGCTGCGCCCCCGCCTGGTCTGGGACCGGGCCACCGACCTGCTGACCGGCCGCCCCGGCGCGCAGCGACTCGCGGTGACCAGCGGCGGCACCATCCCCGACCGGGGTCTGTTCGGGGTCTTCCTGGCCGGCGCCGAGCGGGCCGCCCGGGTCGGCGAGCTGGACGAGGAGATGGTCTACGAGTCCCGGGTCGGCGACGTCTTCCTGCTCGGCTCGTCCTCGTGGCGGATCGAGGAGATCACTCCTGACCGGGTGCTGGTCTCGCCCGCACCAGGGCAGGCCGCGCGCATGCCGTTCTGGAAGGGCGACCAGCTCGGTCGGCCGGTCGAGTTGGGTCGGGCCATCGGCGCCCGGGTGCGCACCCTGCTGCGACAGACCGACGAGGCGGCACTGGCCGCGTTGCGCGACGGCGGGCTGGACGAGTGGGCCGCGAGCAACCTGATGGCCTACCTGCGCGAGCAGCGGGAGGCCACCCGCTCGCTGCCCGACGACCGCACGGTCGTGGTCGAGCGGTTCCGCGACGAGCTGGGTGACTGGCGACTGGCCGTGCACAGCGTGCTCGGCGCCCGGGTCAACGGGCCGTGGGCCCTCGCGGTGGGCCGCCGGCTGGCCGAGCGGTACGGGGTGGACGCCCAGGTGATGCCCTCCGACGACGGCATCGTCATACGACTTCCGGACACCGCCGACGAGCCTCCCGGCGCCGACGTGGTGGTCTTCGAGCCCGAGGAGATCACCCAGCTGGTGGAGGAGTCGGTCGGCACCTCCGCCCTCTTCGCCGCCCGTTTCCGGGAGTGTGCCGCGCGGTCCCTGCTGCTGCCGCGCCGCGACCCGCGCCGCCGCCAACCGCTCTGGCAGCAACGGCAACGCGCCGCGCAACTGCTCGACGTCGCCCGCGAGTACGCGGACTTCCCGGTCACCCTGGAGGCCGCCCGGGAGTGCCTCCAGGACGTCTTCGACCAGCCGGCCCTGGCCGGGCTGATGCGCGACCTGGCCACCCGCAAGGTGCGGCTGGTCGAGGTGGAGACCAACGCGCCGTCCCCGTTCGCGCGGTCGCTGCTCTTCGGCTACGTCGGCGCGTTCCTCTACGAGGGTGACGCCCCGCTCGCCGAGCGCCGCGCCGCCGCGCTCGCCCTCGACTCCACCCTCCTCGGCGAGCTGCTCGGCCGCGTCGACCTGCGGGAGTTGCTCGACCCGGCGGTGCTCAGCGAGACCGACCGACAGCTGCGGTGGCTGACCGAGCAGCGCCGCCCCCGCGACGCCGAGGACGTCGTCGAGCTGCTGCGGGTGCTCGGTGACCTGAGCGACGCCGAGCTGACCGAGCGGGGTGTGCCGGAGGCGTGGCTCAACGAGCTGGAGGCGACCCGCCGGGTGCTGCGGGTCCGGATCGCGGGCGAGCAGCGCTGGGTGGGCGTCGAGGACGCCGCCCGCCTGCGCGACGCCCTCGGCGTGGCGCTGCCGATGGGGGTGGCCGAGGCGTACCTCGCCCCGGTGGCCGATCCGCTCGGTGACCTGGTGGCCCGCTACGCCCGCACCCACGGGCCGTTCGCGGCGGCCAGTTGCGCGGCCCGGTTCGGCCTCGGCGTGTTCGTCGTCGAGCAGGCGCTGCGCCGGCTCGGCGCCACCGGGCGGGTGGTCTCCGGGGAGTTCACCCCGGATTCGGCCGGCGCCCAGTGGTGCGACGCCGAGGTGCTGCGGATGCTGCGCCGCCGTTCGCTCGCGGCGCTGCGCCGGGAGATCGAGCCGGTGCCGCCCCGGGCGCTGGCGACGTTCCTGCCCCGCTGGCAGCAGGTCGGCTCGTCCGCCCGGGGTGTGGAGGCGCTCGCCGCCACCGTGGAGCAGTTGCAGGGGGCGGCGGTGCCCGCCTCGGCCCTGGAGCGGTTGGTGCTGCCCGCACGGGTCGCGGACTACTCCCCCGCCCAACTCGACGAGCTGTGCGCGAGCGGGGAGGTGCTCTGGGCGGGGTCGGGCGCGATCTCCGGGGGCGACGGCTGGGTCACGTTGGCGTACGCGGACGCCGCGCCGCTGCTGCTTCCGCCGCCCGACGAGGCGTTGACCCGCACCCCGCTGCACGACGCGGTGCTCGACGCGCTCGGCGACGGGCAGGCGCTGTTCTTCCGCCCGCTGGCCGACCGGGTCGGCTCGACCGACGACGCCGCGCTGACCGGGGTGATCTGGGATCTGGTCTGGGCGGGGCATCTCAGCAACGACACCCTCGCGCCGCTGCGCGCGGTGCTCGGCGCTGGCGGCGCGCACCGCTCCCGGCCGTCCGCGCCCCGCACCCGTTACCGGCGGCCCGGTCGGGTGGCGCTGCCGACCCGCGGTGGCCCACCGACGGTCGCCGGCCGCTGGTCACGTCTCCCGGAGCGGGACCTCGACCCGACCCGGCGGGCCGCCGCGCTCGCCGACCTGCTGCTCGAACGACACGGGGTGGTCACTCGGGGCGCGGTGATGGCTGAGCAGGTGGTCGGCGGGTTCTCGGCGGTCTACCCGGTGCTGTCGGCGCTGGAGGAGCGCGGCGCGGCCCGCCGGGGCTACTTCGTCGAAGGGCTCGGCGCGGCGCAGTTCGCCGTACCCGGTGCGGTGGACCGGCTGCGCGCGCTGGCCGAGCCGACCGACGGTGCCCGGGGGCGGGGCGGGGTGGCCACCGTGCTCGCCGCGACCGACCCGGCCAACCCGTACGGCGCGGCGTTGCCCTGGCCGGAACGGGTGGTCGACTCCGGCGACGGGGCCACCCCGGCGACCGGTCACCGGGCCGGCCGCAAGGCGGGCGCCCTGGTGGTGCAGGTCGGCGGTGACCTCGTTCTCTACGTCGAACGCGGCGGTCGGACGCTGCTCTCCTTCAGCGACGACACCGACACGCTCGCCGCGGCCGGCAAGGCGCTCGCCGACGCCGTCCACTCCGGAGCGTTGGGCGCGATGTCGGTGGAACGGGCCGACGGCGAGGCGGTGCACTCGTCGCCGCTGCGGGAGGCGCTGACCGCCGCCGGCTTCCGGGCCACCCCCCGCGGCCTGCGCCTGCGCGGCTAACGCCAGGGCCCCGCCGAGGGCAATCCAGCAGAGAGCCTGATGTCTGTGAGTCATCACGATGACTCACAGACATCACAGTCAAGAGAACGACATGCTTGGGCCACGCCGGCACGTCAGCCCAGGCCGTTGAGGACCCTCTCGTAGCGGGGCCGGTCGGCGGCCGGGGTCTTCGCCTCCAGGTAGTTCAGCACCACCGCGCCACGCCGGTACGACTGGCCACCCCACGTCTCGGCGATGTCGCTGGCGCTGGTCTCGTCCGGGAAGACGTAGACGGTGACGGCGTCGGTGGCCATCAGCTCGGAGCAGCCCAGGCCGAGGCCGTCCGGCCCACAGTCGACCGAGCGGTCCTTCGGGTGCGGCACCTTCAGGCCGGCGGCCCGGAAGGCGTCGACGACCTGCTTCGCCCCGGGAGCACTGGCCGGACGCTTGGGCAGCACCACCGGTGGCGGGCTGGCCGGTCGCCGCTGCGTCGTGCCCTGCGCCGCGGCGGAGGGCGGGGTCGCACCGTCGACGCCGGGCGAGGCCGGGGGCGTCGGCAGGTCGGTCGGGGCCGCCTCGGACGAGACGGATGGGGTCGCGTTCGGGCGGCCGTCGTCGTCACTGCCACAGCCGGCGGTCAGGGCGACCGCGACCAGCAGGATTCCGAGCGCGGGGAGGTTCCGAGTTGTCACCAGGGCAGTCTGCCCAACGTCACCCAGCGGCGGGAGGGGCCGGTCGGCCACTGCGCTGTCCCGTATCCGCCAGCACCCCGCGGTTCCACTAGCCTGCGGGCATGTCCGCAGTGCCCTGGATCTCGCTGACCACCGACTACGGCCTCACCGACGGCTTCGTGGCCGCCTGTCACGGGGTCATCGCTCGGATCGCGCCGGCCGCCCGGGTCATCGACGTGACCCATCTGGTGCCGCCGGCGGACGTCCGGCGGGGTGCCGCCGTGCTGGCGCAGACCGTGCCGTACCTGCCGGTGGGGGTGCACATGGCGGTGGTCGACCCGGGCGTGGGCACCGCCCGACGGGCGGTCGCGCTGGCCACCCCGGGCGGGTTGCTTGTCGGTCCGGACAACGGGTTGCTGCTGGACGCGGCCACCGCGCTCGGTGGGGTGACCGACGCGGTAGAGCTGAGCGAGCCGGGTTGGCTGGCCGCCCGGGTGTCCACCACGTTCCACGGCCGGGACGTCTTCGCGCCGGTGGCGGCCCGGCTGGCGCTCGGCGCGCCGCTGGCCGATGCGGGCCCACCGGTCGACCCGGCCGGGCTGGTGCGGCTACCGACGCCGACGGTGACCCGGGACGCCGATGGCTTCACCGCCGAGGTGCTGACCGTGGACCACTTCGGCAACGTCCAACTGGCCGCACCGGCCGAACTGCTCGATCCGCTGCCGGGCACGCTCCGGGTGGGTGCGCCGGGACCGGCACCGGCCCGTGCGGCGGTGCACGGGCGGACCTTCGGCGACGCCCCGGCCGGTGGCCTGGTGGCGTACGTCGACTCGGCCGGTCTGGTCGCGGTCGCGGTCAACGGCGGACGGGCCGCGGACCTCCTCGCGGTGTCCCCGGGGGACCTCCTGCGGGTATCGGGCTGATGTTCGACTGTGGAATGCTTCTCCGGTGGGTGAGCATGTGGTTCCTGTGGGCTGTCCCTGCTGTGCATCCCGGACCGGCGGGGGGACCTGCCCCGTCTGTTTCTGGACCGACGACGGCCAGACCGACGCCGACGCCGACGCCGTGCGGGGTGGCCCCAACGGCGACCTGAGCCTCACGCACGCCCGCCTCAACTACGCCGTCTACGGTGCCAGTCACCCGCGCTACCAGGACATGGTGCGCACGGCTCGCCCCGACGAGCGCCCCTGACGCTGAGGCGACGCCCGACGGGGCGAGCGTGGCTCAGCAGGCCGGCACGCTGCCGCCGTACACGCTGGAGATGTACGCGTGGCTGACGTACTGGCCGCTGGCCAGGCGGTTCCAGCGGGTGGTGGTGCGGTAGGGGCCGGCGACCGACTGACCGGTGACGTAGCACTGGATCGGCACGTGGGCGAGCCGGGCGGCGAGGCCACGGGTCGCGTACGACGTGCTGGGCCCGGTGCGGATGTTGAGCGGCCCGTCACCGACCACGCCGCGCGGCCCGCCTCCGGTCCACAGGTAGGCGACGTCCACCCAGGCGTTGGTGGTCAGCCGCAGCCCGTCCCAGAACGTGCCGTCGGCCAGGTCGATGCCGGCCGGGTTGAGCACGGTCCGCCCGAACTGGTCCCGGCCGCCGTTGTAGCCGGACTGGTACGCGGCCTGCGCCTCGGGCCGGCCCTGCGGCAGGTTCTTCCAGTTCTCCCGGACCGACGAGAGGTTCCAGTAGTCGTCGCGGGTGTTCCACGGCCCGACGTCCCAGACCGGGGCGTACTCGCAGCGGGAGCCGCTGGTCGTGCAGACCCGCACGGTGTAGTCGCCGGTGTTGAGCGGGGACAGACTCCGCCGCGACGGCAACGCCGCGAAATGGTCGCGGGGTTGCACGGTGCGGCCGTTGGCGGTCACCTCACCGACGAGCCCGATGCGGGTGGCGTACACCCGGTAGGTGCGGCCCGGTGTGGCGGCGGACACGGCGGCGTTCGCGTCGGCGGTGAGTTGCACGCCCCGTACCGTCGCCGTGGCGCCGCGCCCGGGGGCGGTGAGCACCACCCGGGTCTGCACCCGGGTGACGGGGCGGTCGAAGACCACGCCGCCGGTGGCCGCCCGCCACTCCGTCCAGCCGGCGGCCCGCCAGCCGCGGACCTGCGCCTCCACGGTCGCCCCGGTCGGTACCGCGGCGCTGATCTCGGCGCGGACCCGGGTGGCCGGTCGGGCGAGGGTGCGGGGAGCGGTCAACAGCATCCCCTCGGCGACCGCGCTGTGCGGGCTGCGGGCGCCACGCCCGGAGGGCCGGGCCTCCCGCAGGCGTAGGCCGGCGGCGGTGCGCCGGACGTTGACATCGTCGCGGTCGACGATGGTGAGGTCGGCGCTCCACCGTTCGTCGCCGGGTGCGGCGGCGACGAGGGCGATCGGGGTGCCGCCGGGTGCGGCCGGGACGGTGCCGGTGACGGGCAGGAGCGCTGCGGCGAGCAGGAGGGAGAGGGTGGCGATGAGGGCGACGGATGGGATACGACAACGCGGTCGCGTCATGGGCATTCTCCTCAGAACCCCCTGACCTTCGCATGTCAGGAGATCATGAGGAACCTGTGTACAAATAGCGACACATGCGAATCTTGCTCGAAAGAGGGAGGATGGCAGGGTGCCCGAAGGCGACACCGTCTGGAACACCGCGCGCGTGCTGCACCGCGCGCTGGCCGGCGCGCGGATCTCCGGCAGTGATTTCCGGGTGCCGCAGCTGGCGACCACGGACCTCAGCGGCTGGACCGTCCGCGAGTCGGCCAGCCGGGGCAAGCACCTGCTGCTGCGGCTCGGCGCCCCGACCGGGGAGCACTGGACCCTGCACTCCCACCTGCGGATGGACGGCGCCTGGCGGGCGTACGCACCGGGGGAACGCTGGAGCGGCCGACCCGCGCACCTGATCCGGGTGGTGCTGCGCAGCCCCGGCGCCGTCGCGGTCGGCTACCACCTGCACGACCTGGCCCTGGTGCCGACCACCGAGGAGGACCAACTGGTCGGCCACCTCGGCCCCGACCTGCTCGGCGCGGACTGGGATCCGGCCGAGGCGGTCCGTCGACTCGCCGACCACCCGGAGCAGACCATCGGCGAGGCGCTGCTCGACCAGCGCAACCTGGCCGGCGTGGGCAACCTCTACAAGTGCGAGGTGCTGTTCCTGCGCGGCGTGTCGCCGTGGACCCCGGTCGGCGGGGTGCCCGACCTGCCGGGCCTGGTGGCCCTCGCCCAGCGGCTGCTCGCCGCCAACCGGGGTCGGTGGACGCAGAGCAGCACCGGCTCGCTGCACCGGGGGCAGACCAGCTACGTGTACGGCCGCCGCGCCCAGCCCTGCCGTCGCTGCGGCACCGCCATCCACAAGGAGGAGCTGGGCGAGCGGGTCACCTACTGGTGCCCGGTCTGCCAGCCCGAGCGCCCGGGCCCGCCGTCATTGGGCTGAGCAGGCGCTCGCCGAACGAGACCCATCGCAGAAACGGACGATTGGGTAATTCCTAACCGGCCGCCGGAGTCGCATGCTGCGGTTGAGCGCTCACCCACCGTCAGCAGAGTGCCGAGGTTCCCACGCCGGGGTGGCGGACCTCGCGCCCCGAACCGGGGAGAGTCATGGCGATGTTCCGCAGACTCCGCTCCACCTTCTTCGAGCGGACCACACGCCACACCGACGCCAGCGCCAACGGCCGGGCGGTGTCCGTGCCGGCCGCGCGTACCGCCGAGGAGGCCGTCCCGACGCCGAGCCTGGACCCGGCCGTCGTGCCCCGCTACTTCGGCCCGGTGCCGAACTTCGCCCACAGCCCACGCCCGACGCGGGACCCCGCCGGGCAGGTGGCAGCCGGGACCGGGCTGCGCAAGTTCGTCGACCCGCTGCCCCTGCCCGGCCAACCGGGCCGCGACGATCTCGGCAGCCACCTACCGGTGGCAGCGCCGGACACGATCAGCTACCCGGGCTGCGACTACTACGAGATCAGCCTCCAGGAGTACGCCCAGCGGCTGCACCGGGACCTGCCCGCCACCCGGCTGCGCGGCTACCGGCAGCTCAACCTGGGCACCGACCCGGCCGGACACAACACGGTGGTGCCCCCGGAGCGTCCCTGGCACCTCGGGCCGATGATTCTTGCCCGTCGGGGTCGACCGGTCCGGGTGAAGTTCATCAACCAGCTCCCCACCGGTCGGGCCGGCGAACTGTTCCTGCCTGTCGACGACACCATCGAGGGGGCCGGCCTGGGCCCACTGGACGGGCCGGCGCCGTACCCGCAGAACCGGGCCGTACTGCACCTGGCCGGGGCGCAGACCGGCTGGACCAGCGCGGGCAACCCGGGGCAGTGGGTCACCCCGGCCGGAGAGATCACCCCGTACCCGACCGGGCCCGGCCTGGCCCACGTGCCGGACATGCCGGCGCCCGGCGCCGGGGCCACCACCCTCTACTTCCCGAACGAGCAGAGCGGCCGGCTGCTGTGGTTCCACGACAACACCCTCGGCCTGGCCCGGCTCACCGTCTACGGCGGACAGCTCGGGCTCTACCTGCTCACCGACCCGGCCGAGGACCAGCTCGTCGCCGACGCGGTGCTGCCGGCCGACCAGGTGCCCCTGGTGATCGAGGACAAGACGTTCGTCCCGGACGACACCCAACTCGCCGCCGAGGACCCGACCTGGGACCGGGAACGCTGGGGCGCCCGGGGCAGCCTCTGGCACCCGCACGTCTACCAACCCCGGCAGAACCCGTACCGGTCCGGTGGACGCAATCCGACCGGCCGGTGGGACTACGGCCCCTGGTCCCGCAGCTCCACCCCGGACGACGCCCGCACCGACGGCTGGGTGCCGAACCCGTACCACGACCCGGTCGGCGCGCCGGACGAGCCGCCGTCGAGCCCCGGCGTGCCGCACCCCTCGGCCGTCCCCGCTGCGTACGGCGACACCCCGCTCGTCAACGGCGTCGCCTACCCGTACCTGGAGGTGCAGCCGCGCGCGTACCGGTTCCGGATCCTCAACGCCTGCCTGGACCGCAGCCTCAACCTCCAGCTCTACCGCGCCTGCTCCGACGCACCGATGTGGACGGCCGACGGGACGCTCCCCGACCCCGACGCCGGTGAGGTGCCGATGGTGCCCGCCGCACACGCGGCGGACCGTCCGCCGGGGTGGCCGACCGACGGACGCGACGGCGGTGTGCCGGACCCGCGAGCCGCCGGCCCGGAGTTCATCCAGATCGGCAACGAGGCCGGCCTCCTGCCCGCGCCGGTGGTGCTGCCGAACCGACCGATCGGCTACCGCTACGACCGGCTCGACCCGACCGTGCTGAACGTCGACGGGCACACCCTGCTGCTCGCCCCGGGCGAACGGGCCGACGTGCTCGTCGACTTCTCCGCCATGCCGCCGGGCAGCACGCTGATCCTGTACAACGACGCTCCGGCCCCGCTGCCCGGCTTCGACCCCCGCTACGACCAGCACACCGACGCCCCGGACCGCAGCGCCGAGGGTGGCCCGCCCCCGACCGAACCGGGGTACGGCCCGAACACCCGCACCCTGCTCCAGTTCCGGGTCACCGGGACGCCCGCGCCGCCGTACGACCTGAGCCGGCTGCGCGAACGGCTGCCCCTGGCGTACGCGGCCAGCCAGCGCCCGCCGATCGTCCCGCAGCCGGCGTACGACCCGGCGTTCGGCACCCGGACCCCGGCGCAGACGACGGTGCCGGTGCACGCCACCACTGTGACGTTCACGCCGACTGCCGGTACCGGCCCGGTGACCCTGCCGATCGCGGTCAAGGCCGCCCAGCAGATGTTCGAGCCGGACCACGGTCGGCTGGCGGGTCGGCTCGGCGTCGGGCACCCGCACGCCGGGCCGCTCAACCCGCCGACGCTGCCGCTCGGTGCGACCGACCCGGCCACCGAGGTGCTCTTCGCCACCGACCCCGCCGTGCCGGTGGGTGCCCCCACCGACGGCACGCAGCTGTGGCGGATCAGCGGCAACGTCCGGCAGACCGAGCCGTTGCACGTCGGCGGCTGCGACGTGCAGGTGATCAACCGGGTTGGCTGGGACGGCACGTTGCGACTCCCGCACGGCACGGAGCTGGGCTGGAAGGGGATCATCCGGGTCAACCCCCGGGAGGACGTGGTGGTGGCGCTGCGCCCGGTCGCGCCGGTGCTGCCGTTCAAGCTGGGTGACAGCGTCCGGCTGCTCGACCCGGGTCGCCCGGCCGGAGCACGGACCGGGTCGACGCCGGTCAGCCCGTCCGACGGGCGACCCGCCACGGTGGTCAACCAACTGGTCAACCTGGGCTGGGAGTACCGCTGGCACAGCCAGCTCGCCGGCCACCGCGACGGCGGGATGTCCCGACCGCTGGTGCTGCGGGTGGCACCGAAGGCGCCGACCGGACTGACCGCCACACCGGTGCCCGGCTCGGCCACCGCGCTGCCCGCCATCACGCTGGCGTGGACCAGCAACGGCGGGCGGCCACCCGCCACCAGCCACCTGTTGCAACGGGCCACCGACGCGACCTTCGGCGGCGAGGTCACCACGATCACCGTCGCGGCCGCCGCCACCCGCTACACCGACGCGACCGTCACCCCCGGGGTGACCTACCACTACCGGATCCGGGCGGAGAACGCGGTCAGCTACTCGTCCTGGTCGAACGGCGTGCCCGCCGCGGTGCACCTGGCCGCGCCGAGCGGTCTGGTCGCGACGCTCCCGCCGGCCGCGCCGCTACGCGTGGCGCTGCGCTGGACGAACCGGTCGTTCGCCACCGGCATCGACGTGCAGCGGGCCACCAACCCGACGTTCACCAGCGGCCCGGGCACCACGGCGATCGGGGTCGGCGACAACCACCTGGACCCGACGGTCGCACCGGACACCACGTACTACTACCGGGTGCGGACCACCTACCTGGGCGCCGCCTCGGCGTGGTCGACTGTCGCCGCGGTGACCTCGCCACCCGCGCCCGGCACCCCGAGCGGGGTGAGCGCCACCGCCAACGCACCGGGGCCGGACACCGCCACGGTGATCCTGGCCTGGGCGGCGAGCACACCCGGTGGCCCGGGGGCCGGGTTCTCCGTGCAGCGAGCGCTCGACCCGGCCTTCAACCAGGAGGTGGCCACCTTCACGGTGACCGGCCGCGGCTTCACCAACACGGGGCTGGCCCGGGGCGTGACCTATTACTACCGGATCCGGTCGTTCAATGTCGTGGGCACCTCGCCGTACACCGGGCCGGTCCTGGTGACGACACCGCCGTGACCGGCCGGCCACGGCGGGTGTGCCGTCTGAGCGTCGGCGGGCGTGCGGTCAGCGCGTCGGCGCGCGCAGCGGGGTGCCGACGGCGCGCAGCTCGGCCAGGGCCCCGGCGACGCCGTGCAGCAGGTCGGTCGCCTCGGTGAGCCGGTCGGCGGCCGGGTCGGCGGTCTCCGGTCGGGCGTCCTCGGCCAGATAGCCGGCGGCGGCGACCACCAGCCGTTCGTACGCCGCCACCCCGCCCTCCAGTTGGGCGGTCAGCGCGGCGTGCGCCTCGGCCAGCGGCGGCCGGGCGTCGGTCGGGGCCAGCCGCAGCGCGCGTTCGACGCTGGCCACCCGGGCGGCCAGGTCGCGCAGCGAGCGGTCGGCGGCGGCGGCCTCCAGCACCGCTGGCTCGGCCAGCCCGGTGAGCCGGGGGGCCATCCCGGCCAGGGTGAGCGCCGCCCGGTCCAGTCGGGCCCACTGCTCCCCGGCGCTGGTGCCACGTAGCGCGATCCGGGAACGGACCCGGCGCACCTCGGCCAGCACACCCGGGCCGACCGGCAGCCGCTCGACGGCGGCGATCAACCGGGCCCGCGAACGCGCCGCCGCCTCGGCCGGATCGAGCGCGGCTGGCGCCGGCTGGGCGGCCAGGGCGCGCACGTCGATCCAACGCCAGGCGGCGAGCGCCACCGCACTGCCCGCGGCGCCGGCCCAGGCCGCGTCGGGCAGACCAAGGCCGGCGTACGGAGTCAGCACCACCGCCGCGCCGCCGAGCCCACCGGCCAGCACGCTCCACCGTCGGGCCGAGCGGCGAAGCCGACCCAGCCTCCGGAAGTACCGTGTCCGTTCGTCTGCCACCGTGACCCCCTCGATCCGGTCGTTCAGCCGGCGGCGGTCGGGTCGCCGGTGCCCCGCTCGCGGGCCATGCTGGCGCGCAGCTCGTCCAGCCGGGCGGCGGCCGTCGGGTCGTTGGCCGGGCCGGTCTTCTCGGCCTGCGGCACGGCCGGTCGCTGGGCCGCGCCGCCGAGCTGCTCCCCCGCCATGCTGGACCGGATCTGCTCCAACCGGGCCGAGCCGGCCGAGTCGATCGTGGCCTTCTGAATTTCCAACATACGACCCTCGACGGAGTTGCCGGCCAGTTCGGCGCGACCCATCGCGTTGGCGTACCGGCGCTCGATGCGGTCGCGCACCTCGTCCAGCGACGGGGTGGTGCCCGGCGCGGTCAGCGACGACATCGACTCCAGCGAGCGGGCCACCGTCTCCTGCATCTTGGCCTGCTCCAGCTGACTGAGCAGCTTGGTGCGCTCGGCGAGCTTCTGCTGGAGGATCATCGAGTTGTTCTCGACCGCTCGACGGGCCTGGGCGGCGGCGCCCAGCGCCTGGTCGTGCAGGGTCTTCAGGTCCTCGGTGGCCTGCTCGGCGGAGACGAGCTGGCTGGCCAGCGTCTGCGCGGACTGCTCGAACCGCACCGCCTCGGCCTCGTCGCCCTTGGCCCGGGCCTGGTCGGAGAGGACCAGGGCCTGCCGGGCGTTGCCCTGCAACCGCTCGACCTCGGACATCTGCCGGGACAGCTTCATCTCCAGCTGACGCTGGTTGCCGATCACCGCGGCAGCCTGCTGAACCAGCGCCTGGTGCTGCCGCTGGGCATCCTCGATGGCCTGCTGGATCTGCACCTTGGGATCGGCATGCTCGTCGATCTTCGCACCGAAGAGCGCCATCAGGTAGTTCCAACCCTTGACGAACGGGTTCGCCATCTCCGTGGTATCCCCTCAGTAGCGTCGCTCCACCACGGCCGGGCCGGTTGAACCGACCGACCGTGACCGGCCGGTCTCCATCGTCCCAGCCGAACGCCAACGAGGCATCCGTACCGGGCGGTCGACAGCACCGGCGGCTCCTGCGAGCAACCCTACGCGGCCGGCGCCAGACCGCCCATGGTCAACGGGATGGGCGGCTCAGGCGGCGCAGACCACGTCCCGGTCGCGCTCGGTCGGGCGAACCCGGGTGCTGCGCAGCGTGGCCTTGAGCGGCGAGTCCTGGCGGACCGAGACAGCGACCTTGCCGTCGGAGGTGACCTGACGGACCCCCCGGTTGGTGCTCTTGGCGGCGGCGTCGGCCGGCTCGTCCTGCATCGAGACGAGCACCCCGGGCATCTGCTCGGCGAGCGCCACGGTGTCGCTCACCTCACGCAGCAGCTCGGACAGGCGGGCCCCGAGGGCGTCACAGATCGCGGCGAGCAGCTCGCTCGACGGCTCCTTGTGCCCCCGTTCGATCTCGGAGAGGTAGCCGAGGCTGACGTTGGCGGCGGTGGAGACCTCACGCAGCGTGCGCTGCTGGCCTTGCCGGCGCGCTCGCAGTGCGTCACCGATCACCCGGCGTAGCAGGATCATCGCACCTCCCCCTGAGGGATACCTCGCGCCCGCCGCTGGGCAGCCGGTCGCGGCTGGCCGCGCCGACCCCGAACGTCGGAGCCTTCCCGCAACCGTACCCGTTGCGGGCCCTGGCGACATCCCGCCCCGCCCGTCGGTTCGCCGGGACGGGCCCACCGGGGTGCGCCGCCGCCCGTGTGGCGTCGGCTCGGGTGGCTTCTGGTCGTGGTCGTCGTGGCGCAACGGGGTGGCTTTGGCCCTGGCGTTCACGATGTCGTTGCGGCGAGCCGCTCGGTGAGCAGCCGCAGCGCCTCGACCACCGCCGCCGCGCGGACGTGGTCCCGCCCCTCGCCCAGGTCGAGCTGGCGGACCTCACCGCCGTTCGGGCCGGCGACCGCGACGTAGACCAGGCCGACGGGCTTTCCGTCCTGCGGCTCCGGGCCGGCGACCCCGGTGGTGGCCAGCCCCCAGTCCGCGCCGCACCGCTGCCGACCACCCTCGGCGAGCGCCGCCGCCACCTCCGGGTCCACCGGCCCCCGCTCGGACAGCAGGTCAGCGGGTACGCCAGCCAGGGTCGCCTTCAACTCGGTGGCGTAGACCACGAGGCCACCCCGGTAGACCCCGCTGACCCCGGCGATGTTCACGATCGAGGCGGCCAGCGACCCGCCGGTGAGCGATTCGACGGTGGCCAGGGTCTCGTGCCGCTCGGCCAGCCGGTGCACGACCGCCGCCGCCGCACTGCCCACCTCGGCACCGCCCACGTCGGCACCGTTCACCGCGCCACCCACACCGACACCGCCCACCTCAGCACCACCCGCCCCACACCGTCCGCCAACACCCCAGCGCCCGCACGAACCAGCCCTTCCCCACCCACCAGTCCCCAACCCAACTGCCCCCAACCCTCCGACCCCAATCGCGTTGATCATGAAGTTGGCGTCACGACACGCCGCCCCGGATGGCAACAACTTCATGATCAACGGCCGGAGGCCTGGGGGTGGGGGTTAGCGGGGGCGGCGGAGGCGTAGGGCTTGGGCTATGTAGTCGAAGCCGGTGGCGACCGTCACCAGGACGGCAGCGGCCATGATCCAGGGGCCGACGGCGGCGAGCGCGGCAGGCATCGGCCAGAGGTACCAGGCGATGGCCAGGATCTGGAGCGCGGTCTTGACCTTGCCGCCGCGGCTGGCGGCGATCACGCCGTGCCGGATCACCCAGAACCGCAGCCCGGTGATGCCCAGCTCGCGGACGAGGATCAGCGCCGTCACCCACCAGGGCAGTCGGTCGTACCAGGAGAGCAGCACCAGCGCGGCGCCGGTGAGCGCCTTGTCGGCGATCGGGTCGGCCACCTTGCCGACCGAGGTGACCAGCCCGAAGCGGCGGGCGATCCAACCGTCCACCAGGTCGGTCGCCGAGGCCACCGCGAAGATCAGGCAGGCCGCCATCCGCCAACCGGCGTGGGTCATCCCCGACACGATCACCGAGGCGGCGAAGACCGGCACCAGCACCAGCCGCAGGGCGGTCAGCGCGTTGGCCGCGTTGACCACCGGCACCACGGCCACCACCCGGCCCGGCGTCGACTCCGTCGCCCCGGTCACCGCCGCACTCCGCTCGGGCCGCCGTGGCGTTCCGGGCACCGCACCACCTGGGTCCCCCGCTCCGCTCGGGCCCGCCGTCACCGTGCCGCGCCGGGCGCCGCCGAGATCATCTCATCCGGCACAGCGAGCAGGTCCACCCCTTCGGTGCCGGTCACCGTCGCGCGCACCAGGTCGCCCGGGCGCAGCGCGGCCAGGTCGACCCCGCCCTCGGCCGGGGCGACCAGGGTGGTGGAACCGTCCACCTCCGGCGCCTGGTGGGCCGCCCGGCCCTCCACCACGCCGTCCTCGATCGAGTCGACAAGCACCTCGACGGTCGAGCCGAGCCGGTCCTCGGCCCGCTGCGAGCAGAGCTCGTCGGCGAGCGCGCTGAGCCGGTCGTAGCGCCGCTTGATGGTCGCGGCGGAGACCTTGCCGGGCAGGCCGGCGGCCTCGGTGCCGTCCTCGTCGCTGTAGTCGAACATGCCGATCGCGTCGAGCCGGGCCTCGGTCAGGAACCGGACCAGCTCGTCGACGTCGGCGCGGGTCTCGCCGGGGAAACCGACGATGAAGTTGCTCCGGGCGCCGGCGTCCGGGGCCAGGGCGCGGGCACTCGCCAGCAGCTCGAGGAACCGGTCGGTGGAGCCGAAACGCCGCATCCGGCGCAGCACCGGCTCGCTGGAGTGCTGGAACGACAGGTCGAAGTACGGTGCCACGCCCGGGGTGGTGGCGATCGCCTCGACCAGCCCCGGCCGGGTCTCGGCCGGCTGAAGGTAGCTGGCCCGAACCCGGACGATGCCGGTCACCGCGGCGAGCTGCGGCAGCAGCTTCTCCAGGGCGCGCGGGTCGCCCAGGTCCTTGCCGTACGAGGTGGAGTTCTCACTGACCAGCACCAGCTCCCGTACGCCGGTCTTGGCCAGCCACTCCGCCTCGGCGAGCAGCTCGTCCGGCGTACGCGAGACGAAGGCCCCCCGGAAAGCCGGGATGGCGCAGAACGCGCAGCGGCGGTCGCAGCCGCTGGCCAGCTTCAACGAGGCCACCGGGCCGGTGTCGAGCCGCCGGCGCAGCACCTGGCGCAGGTGAGCCGGGGTGTGCTCGTCGGTGTCGACGACGGTGCGGGTCACGGTGCCGTGGCCGGGCAGCGACACCGTGCTGTCGCGCCGCTGCACCGGCGTCAGCGGCAGCAGCTCGCGCCGGTCGCGCGGGGTGTGCGCGGTGATCTGCTCGCCGGCGACGACGGCGTTCAGCCGGGCGGCGATGTCGGGGTAGTCGTCGAAGCTCAGCACCGCCTGCGCCTCGGGCAGGCTGTCGGCCAACTCCCGGCCGTACCGCTCGGCCATGCAGCCCGCGGCGACCACCTTGGCGCCCGTTCCGGCGGCGGCGAGCAGGGTCTGGATCGAATCCTGCTTGGCCTTCTCCACGAAACCGCAGGTGTTGACGACCACCACGTCCGCGCCCTCGCCGTCGGTGGTCACCTGCCAGCCGTCGGCGTGCAGGCGGGCGGCCAGCTCCTCCGAGTCGACCTCGTTGCGGGCACAACCCAGGGTCAGCAGGGCGACGCGACGGCCCTCGGCGTGGTCAGCGGGAGAAGGAGAGGTGGCAGACACCATCCGAGGGTACCGGGCCGGCCGGGTAAGCCCACGCACGCGGGCTGCGGAGACGGTGGACACGGGGGCGAACGTCATTCCGGTCAGCGCGCCGCGGCGGCCACCCGGGTCAGCGCGTCGAGCAGGAACACCTCGGTGCCGGCCAGGCCGGTGGAGCAGAAGACGGAGATCTGGTCCGCGGTGGTCCGGCCGGGGACCGCGCCGGCCAGGATGCCGCCCAGGTCCCCCAACCGCCCGGCGTACGGGGGCGTGGCCGCGAGCATCGGCGGCTGGTAGTCCGCCGCCTGGGCCGGCGAATCGGTGACCAACAGGTCGGCGACGTCCAGCAGGTCGGTGCCGAACTCGCTGCGGTCGCGCTGCTTGAAGCCGACCGCGTTGACGTGCGTGCCGGGGCTGAGGTCGGCGGCGCGGAGCACCGGGGTCGGGCTGGTGGTCGCCAGCACCACCAGGTCCCGCCCGGCGACGGCCGAGCCCGGGTCGGCCACCGCGCGGGCCGGCACGCCCAGTTCGCCCCGGACCCGGACGGCGAAGGCCTCCCGGCGAGCGGCGGAGCGGCTGTGCACCACCACCTCGCGCAACGGGCGGACCGCGGCGGCGGCCCACACCTGGGTCCACGCCTGCCGGCCGGAGCCGATCACCCCGAGGGTGGCGGCGTCCGGACGGGCCAGCGCGTCGACCGCGACACCCCCCAACCCGCCGGTACGACGGGAACCCAGCTCCTCGCCGACCGCGACCGCCCGGACCGCCCCGGTCCGGGCGTCGTGCAGCACCACCAGCTGCTCGCCCTGCGGGTGGCCGAAGGTGTCGTACGAGCGGAAGCCGTACCACTCGCCGACCAGGTGCCCGGCGGTGAGCACCATCCGCCCGCCGCTCAGCGGTGCGGCGGCCCGGGGCGGCGCGATCAGCCGTCCCTCGTACGCGGCCAGGAGGGCGGCGCGCATGGCGTCGACCGTGGTGGCGGCGTCCAGCGCGGCGGCGACCTCGGGGTCGGCGTAGAGCATGGTCATGCTGGCGATACTGCACGTTGAAGTCAGGTAGAGGTCAACGGACCGTGGCGGTGGTCACCGCCCGCCGCCCCGGGTCGGTGCTAGCGTCGGCACCGGTGGCCGGATGCTCGTGGCCGCTCCGGACGAGTGGTGGGCGTACCCGGTCAGGCCAAGACGCCCCGCGTGACGTGCAGACTCGACTCGTCCCGGCGCGGCGGCCCCGGGCGCTTCCGGTGAGGTGACTGATGGCCTGGCTCGTACTGGTGATCTCGGGACTGCTGGAGACGGCCTGGGCGATCGCCCTGGACCGCAGCGCCGGTTTCAGCCGGCTGGTCCCGTCCGTGGTGTTCGTGGTGACCCTGCTCCTGAGCATGGCCGGGCTGTCGTACGCGCTGCGGGACATCCCCGTCGGCACCGGCTACGCGGTCTGGGTCGGCATCGGCGCGGTCGGCACCGCGCTGGTCGGGATGCTGGCGCTCGGCGAGTCGGCGAGCCTGCCCCGAATCCTCTGCCTCCTGCTGGTGGTCGCGGGCGTGATCGGGTTGAAGATCTTCCACTGAGATGCCCCGTCGGCAGGCGTGACCAGCGCCCACAGTGGGTAGTGATCGATTCGTCACGACAGGCTCTCACCCGGAGGAAGACATGGCTGACATGCCGAGCACCGCCCGTCCCCGCAGCAACGCCGCGCGCATCCTCACCATCGTGGGCTTCGTCTTCGCGGTCCTGGCCCTGCTGCTCAACCCGATCATCTTCGGCGTGCTCGGCGTCATCGCGGGCGTCGTCGGCGCGGTGCTCGGTGACAAGCCGCTGGGGTGGTACGCGGCCGCGGCGAGCGTCGTCGCCGCGATCATCAGCCTGGTGATCATCGGCGCGCTGATCAACAACTGACCACTCCCCTCGTCGCGGGCCCGCCGGATGACGGCGGGCCCGTCGTGCGTCCGGGGTCGGCGGCGGTCAGTCCCCGTCGCCGCGCAGCCCGCCCAGAACCTCGTCCAGCTCGTCCGGCTTGACCAGCACGTCGCGCGCCTTCGACCCCTCGGACGGCCCGACCACTCCCCGGGTCTCCATCAGGTCCATCAGGCGGCCCGCCTTGGCGAAACCGACCCGCAGCTTGCGCTGCAGCATCGAGGTCGAGCCGAACTGCGAGGTGACCACCAGCTCGACCGCCTGCACCAACAGGTCCAGGTCGTCGCCGATGTCCTCGTCGATCTTCTTCTTGCTCTCCTGTGCCGGGGCAAGCACGTCCTTGCGGAACT
This sequence comes from Micromonospora sp. NPDC007208, assembly GCF_042869175.1. Taxonomy (NCBI): domain Bacteria; kingdom Bacillati; phylum Actinomycetota; class Actinomycetes; order Micromonosporales; family Micromonosporaceae; genus Micromonospora; species Micromonospora sp. NPDC007208. The sequence goes on from NZ_JBIAFG010000012.1 coordinate 143,521, forward strand.
CCGGCTCACGCTGGTCCTTGCAGAACTTCACCACGTCGGCGATCTCGCGCTCGGTGACCCAGGCGCCCTGGATCCGGACCGGCTTGGAGGCTCCCATCGGCAGGAAGAGGCCGTCACCACGGCCGAGCAGCTTCTCCGCGCCCGGCTGGTCGAGGATGACCCGGGAGTCCGCGAGGGAGGAGGTGGCGAACGCCAGCCGGGACGGCACGTTCGCCTTGATCAGACCGGTCACCACGTCGACCGAGGGGCGCTGGGTGGCCAGCACCAGGTGGATGCCGGCGGCCCGGGCCAGCTGGGTGATCCGGACGACCGAGTCCTCCACGTCGCGCGGCGCGACCATCATCAGGTCGGCCAACTCGTCCACGATCACCAACAGGTACGGGTACGGACGCATCTCGCGTTCGCTGCCCGGCGGAGCCTTGATCTCACCGTTGCGGACCTTGCGGTTGAAGTCGTCGATGTGCCGGACCCCGTTGGCGGCGAGGTCGTCGTAGCGCATGTCCATCTCGCGGACCACCCAGTCCAGCGAGTCGGCCGCCTTCTTGGCGTTGGTCACGATCGGGGTGACCAGGTGGGGGATGCCCTCGTAGCCGGTCATCTCGACCCGCTTCGGGTCGATCAGCAGCAGTCGCACCTCGTCCGGGGTGGCCCGGGTGAGGATGGACACCAGCAGGGTGTTGAGGCAGCTCGACTTGCCCGCGCCGGTGGCGCCGGCGATCAGGATGTGCGGCATCTTCGCGAGGTTGGCCACCACGTAGCCACCCTCGATGTCCTTGCCGAGCGCCACCACCATCGGGTGGTGGTCGCTTGTCGCCGCCCGCGAGCGCAGCACGTCACCGAGGGCGACGTTCTCCGGGTCGGCGTTCGGGATCTCCACGCCGACGGCGCTCTTGCCCGGGATCGGACTGAGGATCCGTACGTCCGGCGACTTCACCGCGTAAGCGATGTTGCGGGACAGCTGGGTGATCCGCTCGACCTTGACGCCGTGCCCCAGCTCCACCTCGTAGCGGGTGACGGTCGGGCCACGGGTGAAACCGGTGACCGCGGCGTCCACATCGAACTGGTCGAACACGCCGGTCAGCGCGGCGATCACCTCGTCGTTGGCCTTGCTGCGGGTCTTCGCGGCTGCCCCGGCGCTGAGCATGTTGGCCGGCGGCAGGGTGTAGTCCCCGGCCAGCCCGGTCAACGCGAGCTGCTCGGCCCGGGTCGGGGCGGGCGAGTGCTCCGGCGGCTCGGCCGGCGGCTTGCGGGTCGCCGGCACCTTCGCCGGAGACTTGCGCGGCAGCACCATGGTCTCCTGGAGGTCCGCGCCGTCCAGGTCCTCGAAGTCGTCCGGGTCCAGTGGCGCCGGCATCCGCTTCGCCGGTCGCTTGCGCGCGGGCTTGGCCGCCGGCTCGTCCGCCTCCTCGTCGGCCTCCGGTGCGCCGACCAGCCCACCGGCGAGCAGGCCCAGCCGCTCGGGGATCTTGTTGATCGGCGTCGCGGTCACCACGAGCAGGCCGAAGAGCAGCAGCAGGATGAGCAGCGGCACCGCCACCCAGGCGGTCACCGCCCGCTCCAGCAGCCCGCCGACGCCCGCGCCGACCAGGCCGCCGGCGAAGTCACGTTGCAGCGGGTCGGCCGGGTCCTGACCGATCTGGAGCAGCGCGGCGGTCGACACCAGCAGCGAGCCCCAGCCGATCAGCCCGCGGCCCCGGTGCTCCGGGTCGGCTGGCTGACGCATCAGCCGCCACGCCCCGATCATCAACAGCACCGGTACGACCACCGAGATCGCACCGAGGAACAGCCGGATCGTGTCGGCCAGTCGCGCGCCCACCGGCCCCGCTCCGGACAGCCAGAGCGCCACGGCGGAGAGCAGGGCGAGCCCGAACATGAGCAGCCCGGCACCGTCGCGGCGGTGCTCCGGGTCGAGGTCACGGGCCGAGGCGGCCTGCCGGCCGGCGGCACGCACGGCCCAGCCCATCCCGTGCGCCAGCCCCATCCACAGTGCACCGACCGCGCGACCGACGTAGACCGCCGGGCCGGGCCGGGGCGGCGTGGTGCGACGTCGGACCGGTGCCCGGGTGGTCTTCTTCGCCGGTTGGCGGGCACGACTGTTGGTGCCACCGCGCGGCGACGCGCCGCGCCGCCGGCTCGCCTGAGAGGTACGGCCCGCCATAGAGTCACGGTAACGGTGGGGCCGGGCAGAACCCCGCTTTTCCGGGTCGTGTCCGCGCGTCGTAACACGAACCCCACCGCCGGTCGTGATATCCGCCTCAGAAGGGATGCCCCATGGCGTCGCCGGAAATCGAGGGCGATCCGGACGATCCGCTGGCCGGGCACCCTGGCGCACTGCGTCCGCTGACCGGCGAACTGGTCGCCGCGGTGCTCGCTGCCCGCGGCCGGTCCGTCGGCCTGACCCCGGACGACGAGTTGGTGGGCCACTTCGACGACAACCTGATCTGGTTCCTCCGCGTCGGCGGCGACGGGGAGCTGCTCCAGATCCGCACCATGGTCGATCCGACCTTCGGCATCGAACGGGTGCCGGACCTGTACGCGTTCTGCAACTCCTGGAACCACGACCGGCTCTGGCCGAAGGCGTTCGTGCACGTCGACGACGACGGTCGGGCCCGGGTGTACGGAGAGGTGATCACCGACCTGGAACGCGGCGTGACCCCACACCAGCTCGACCAACTGCTCGACTGTGGCATCTCCACCGGCTGCCAGCTGGCCGTGGCGGTCCGTCGACTGCCCGGCGCGGTGCCGTCGTGACCGGCCGGGACGAGTTCACCGGCAGCCGTACCGGCACGCCACCCACCGGTCCCGGTGACCGCCTCGCGCGCGGCCGCGTACCGGCGTTGGAGGCCGCGCTCGCCGAGGCCCGGGACCTCCCCGACAGCCCGGCCCGGCAGGTGGCCCTGGAACGCCTCGCCGAGCGCGCCGACGCGGCCGGCGACGTGCGGTCCGGGATGGACGCGCGGTTCGCGCTGATCGAGGCGTACCTGCTGCACGGGGAGCGGTGGCGTCTGGTCGAGCCGGTCCGGCGCTGCCGGGCCGCCGCCGACCACCGACCCGACCTGCTCACCGAAACCGAGACCGGGCTGCTGCTGCGCTACCAGCGGTACGCGGTGGAGGCGCTGCTCGGCACCCCCCGGGTCGGCCTGGACCAGACCCGGTCCCTGCTGCACGACCTGGCCCACCGGGTCGGCGCCGATGGTCCGGACACTCCCACCGTCGCGGAGCTGCACTGCCGGATCGCCGATCACCTGGGCGACGAGCCCACCGCCCGGCACTGGTACGAGCGATGGTCCGGACAACGGCCCGGCCCGGCCGGCGGCTGCCCGGGCTGCGCCTCGGCCCGGCGCGCCGAACTGCTGGCCGGCTGGGGCGAGTGGGCCGCCGCGCTCACCGAGCTGGCCGAATCCGACGGCGACCCGCAGTCCTGCACCGACCAACCCGAGCGGGACCTGGTCGCCGGTCTGCTGCCGGCACTGCGCACCGGCGAGCCGGCGCGGGCGGCGGCGGCACACGTACGGGCGTACCGCCGGCACCGGCGCGAACGGGCGGCGTTCCCGCACATCGCCGCGCACCTGCGGTTCTGCGCGCTGGGCGGGCACCTGGAACGGGGGCTGGCCATCCTGGCCGAGCAGCTGCCCCGGCTGGACCGGCCGACCGACGATCTCGCCGCCATGGAGTTCGCCGCCGCCGGGGCACTGGTCTGCGGGCTGGCCGCCGACGCCGCGCTGGGTGGGCGGACGATGCCCCGCCCGGCGTACGGCGAGCGGACCGCCGCCGAGGTGGACGTCGCCGCGCTCGGGGCGCTGCTGCTCGGGGTGGCCAGCGAGTTGGCCGGCAGCTTCGACGCGCGCAACGGCACCGGGCACCACTCCGGGCGGATGGCCGCCTGGCTGGCCGAGCGGCCACTCGCGGCGTCGGTTGCGCTGCCCACCGACGACGACGAAGCCGACGAACCCGACGGGCTCGACGAGCCCGACACCGACCGCTCCGACGCCGAGGTCGAGCTGGGCGAACGTGAGTTGTCGGCGCTCTCCCTCACCATGATCACCGCGATCCTGGACGGGCGTGGCGACCGGTACCTGGTGGACGAGGGCGAGACCGTGGTCGGCCACTGGGAGGGCGCGGTGATCCAGTTCCGGCGCGCCGGTGAACGCGGTGAGGTGCTGCACGCGCGCGCCATGGCCAACCGCCGGCTGCCGGCGGCCCGCCGCGCCGAGGCGTACGCCTTCTGCAACGCGTGGAACCACGACCGGCTGCTACCCAAGGCGTACGCACACGACCTCGGCGACGAGTTGGTGCTGGCCGGCGACGTGGCCACCGACCTGGCGCACGGGGTCGCCCCGGCGCAGCTGCGGGTCCTCATGGACGCCGCCATCGCCACCGGCGTCGCGTACGCCGAGGCCGTCGCCGCGCTGCCCTGACCTCCCGGGTACGGCGGACGCCGGCCCACCCCCGTTCGGGTGGACCGGCGTCAGCGGACGTTGCTCAGACCTCGACGACGGTGGGCACGATCATCGGTCGACGACGGTACTTGTCGTTGACCCAGCGCCCCACGGTCCGCCGGACGATCTGCTGGAGCTGGTGCGGGTCGGTGATGCCGTCCGCCGCGGCCCGGTTGAGCGCCTCGGTGACCAGCGGCACCACCGGGTTGAACGCCTCCGGGTCCTCGGAGAAACCCTTCGCGGAGAGCGTCGGGCCGGCGACCACCTTGCCGGTGACCGAGTCGACGACCACGGTGGTGGCGATGAAACCGCCGTCACCGAGGATCCGCCGTTCGGTGAGCAGCGACTCGCTGACGTCACCGACGGCGAGGCCGTCCACGTAGACGTACCGGCTCTTCACGTGACCGACCAGGCTGGCGCGGCCCTCGACCAGGTCGACCACGTCGCCGTCCTCGCAGATCACCACCCGGTCGGCGGCGACCCCGGATTCGATGCCGAGCCGGGCGTGGGCGCGCAGGTGACGCCACTCGCCGTGCACGGGCATCAGGTTGCTGGGCCGGACCACGTTGAGCAGGTAGAGCAGTTCCCCGGCGGGGGCGTGCCCGGAGACGTGCACCTTGGCTACGTCCTTGTGCACGACCACCGCGCCGGCGCGGGCGAGCCGGTTGATCACCCGGTAGACCGAGGTCTCGTTGCCGGGCACCAGTGAGGAGGCCAGCACGACGGTGTCACCGGGGGCGATGGTGATGTGCCGGTGGTCGCCGCTGGCCATCCGGCCCAGCGCGCTCATCGGCTCACCCTGGGAACCGGTGGACATCAACACGATCTGCTCCGGCGGCAGCGTGGTCGCCTCCTCGATCCCGATGACCAGGCCGGCCGGGATGTTGAGCAGGCCGAGGTCCCGGGCGATGCCCATGTTGCGGACCATGGACCGGCCGATCAGCGCGACCTTGCGGCCGTGTTCGGCGGCGGAGTCGAAGACCTGCTGCACGCGGTGCACGTGCGAGGCGAACGAGGCCACGATGATCCGGCCCTTGGCCTTCGCGAAGATCGAGTCGAGCACCGGCCCGATCTCCCGCTCCGGGGTGACGAAACCGGGGATCTCCGCGTTGGTGGAGTCGGACAGCAGCAGGTCGACGCCCTCGGCGCCGAGCCGGGCGAAACCGGCCAGGTCGGTGATCCGGCCGTCCAGCGGCAGCTGGTCCATCTTGAAGTCACCGGTGTGCAGCACCAGACCGGCAGGGGTGCGGATGGCCACCGCGAGGGCGTCCGGGATCGAGTGGTTGACCGCGAAGAACTCACACTCGAACGGGCCGAGCCGCTCGCGGCCGCCCTCCCGCACGGTCAGCGTGTACGGCTGGATGCGCCGCTCGGCCAACTTCGCCTCGACCAGGGCGAGGGTGAACTGTGAGCCGACCAGGGGGATGTCGGGCTTGTGGGCGAGCAGGTACGGCACCGCGCCGATGTGATCCTCGTGACCGTGCGTCAGCACGATCGCCTGGACGTCGGCCAGCCGGTCCAGGATCGGACCGAAGTCGGGCAGGATCAGGTCCACACCCGGCTGCTCGACGTCGGGGAACAGAACCCCGCAGTCGACGATCAGCAGCTTGCCGTCGTACTCGAAGACGGTCATGTTCCGACCGATGGCGCCGAGCCCGCCGAGCGGGATGATCCGCAGGCCACCTTCCGGCAGCGGCGGGGGTAGTTCCGCCTCGATGTGCGCCTCGGTCACGCGTCCACCTCATTCTGCGACGCCGTTACTCGACGTCCATCGTGTCGTTCGTTCATTCGGGCAGCTCCAGGCCCGCTGCCGCGAAGTCCGCGCGCAGCTGGGCGATCTCGTCGTCGGTGGCGTCCACGAGCGGGGGTCGCACCGGGCCGGCCGGCAGGCCCAGCGACGCCAGGCCCGCCTTCACCAGGATGGTGCCCTGGGTACGGAAGATGCCGGTGAACAGCGGCAGCAGCCGCCGGTGCAGGGTCAGCGCGGTCGGCATGTCCCCCGCGTCGTACGCCTCGATCATCTGTGCGGTCAGCGCCCCGGTGAAGTGCGTCGAGGTGCCGACCACGCCCACGGAGCCGACGGCCAGCGCCGGCAGGGTGAGGGCGTCCTCGCCGCAGTAGAAGGCGAGGCTGGTCCGGCTGGTGACCCAGCTGGTGGCGGTCAGGTCGCCCTTGGCGTCCTTGACCGCGACGATCCGGCCGTGTTCGGCGAGCCGGACCAACGTCTCGGTGTCGATCGGCACGCCCGAGCGGTGCGGGATGTCGTACAGCATCACCGGCAGGCCGGTGGCGTCGGCCACCGCGGTGAAGTGGCGCAGCAACCCGCTCTGCGGCGGCTTGTTGTAGTACGGGGTGACCACCAGCAGGCCGTGCGCACCCGCCTTCTCGGCGGCGGCGGCCAGCTCGATGGTGTGCCGGGTGTCGTTGGTGCCGACGCCCGCGACCACCTTGGCGCGGTCACCGACGGCCTCCACCACGGCCCGGATCAGCTGCTCCTTCTCCGCCTCGGTGGTGGTCGGCGACTCGCCGGTGGTGCCGTTGACCACCAGCGCGTCGTTGCCCTGCTCGTCGACCAGGTGGCTCGCCAGCCGGGCGGCGCCGTCGAGATCGAGGGAACCGTCGGGGGTGAACGGGCTCACCATGGCTGTGAGCAGCCGGCCGAAGGGGCGGGACGCCGGTCGGGCCGCGGCGTCGAGGTGGTCGTGCGTCATACCCTCCAACCTAGCGGACGACCAGCCGGGGCCTGCCGGGGAAGGGCTCAGGACGCCTCGTGCGGGCTGGCCGCCACTTCGGTGCCGTCCGGCAGCGTGGAGATCACGAAGTCGGCGAACACGTTCGGGGCGACACCCTGGAGCTGGCGCAGGCACTCCACGGCCAGCTCACGGATCTCCACATCGGCGTGCTCGGTGGCCCGCATGGCGACGAAGTGCCGCCAGGCCCGGTAGTTGCCGGAGATCACGATCCGGGTCTCGGTGGCGTTGGGCAGCACCGCCCGGGCCGCCTGCCGCGCCTGCTTGCGGCGCAGCGTCGGGTTCGGCTCGTCGGAGAAGCGCTGCTCCAGGCCCTCCAGCAACTCGGTGTACGCCCGAACGCTCGCCTCGGCGGCCTCCACGAACTTCTTGTGCAGCTCCGGGTCGTCGGCGATGACCGCCGGCTCGACCATGGCCGCGTCCCGCTCCGGGACGTAGCGCTGGGACAGCTGGGAGTACGAGAAGTGCCGGTGCCGGATCAGCTCGTGGGTGAAGGAGCGGGACACCCCGGTGAAGTAGAAGGTGACCGACCCGTGCTCCAGCACGCTCAGGTGGCCCACTTCGAGGATGTGCGCCAGGTAGCCGGCGTTGGTGGCGGTCGCCGGGTTCGGCTTCTTCCACGACTGGTAGCAGGCCCGGCCGGCGAACTCGGCGAGCGCCTGGCCACCCTCCGCGTCGGTCGACCACGGCACGTCGTCCGGGGCCGCGAATTGGGTCCACGCGATCAACTTGACCTGGGGCTGCACCATGTCCGGCATTCCTGGGACTGTAGTGGGCGGCGGCCCCGCACCCAACTCGGGCTCGCGGTGCAGAAACCGCCCAGCCGCAGCCAAATCGCCGAGCTTCCCGAAGCAGCGGGGACATAGGTGTTCAAGATCTCGACAAGCCCGCCCGCGCCCCGCGTCGATCCTCGACACCTCGCCGGCTGCCTGTAGAGCTGCCCCAACCGTGGGGCAAGGGCTGGCGCGGTCGGCCCGAGCCGCCGCCGTGGGAAGGTGGCCGGACACCTGCCGCGCACCGTGTCCGACCGCCCGTGCGCCCTGCCCCACATCTGGGGCAGCTCTACAGGGGGTACGGCAAGGTCCAGTCACCCCTGGAGGGGCCCGCGGCGGCCTTCACGACGCGCGTTGCCGGCCATGGGAGCACCGGGCCGGGCGGGTCAGACGTAGAGCGACGTGAACGGCGCCCACGGCAGGTTGCGCAACACCGAGAAGACCAGCCACGCGGCCAGGAAACCGCCGATGACCTTCGAGCTGATCCGCAGCTCGGGCAGGCGCCAACCGAACGCCTGGCTTCCCGCCCAGGCCACGAAGAGGTACGCGAGGAACGGCAACGCGAAGACGAACAGGAAGTGGTGCCGGGCGGCAGCCGGGAGGTCGCCGTGCAGCACGTACCAGAGTGCTCGGGTGCCACCACAGCCCGGGCAGTCCAGCCCGGTGGTCAACTTGAGCAGACAGGTGGGCGCGGCGTCCGGGTCGGCGTGGGTCGGGTTGCTGACCAGCGCGTAGCTCATCCCGATGGCGACGCAACCCAGCGCGGCCAACGGCACCGCCCAGCGCGGGGAACGCTCGTAGAGCCGCAGCACGAACCGGGTGAGCCGGTCCGGCTCGGGCGCCGGGTAGCCACCCGGCGGGGTCGCCGGCCAGCCCTCCGGACCCGCGCCCCCGGGGCCGAAGCCCGGCGGCACCGTGTGCACCACGCCGGGGGCGGGCTGCGGCTGGTCGACCGGTCCGGGAGCGCTCGTCACGCGCCTCACGGTACACCGGACACGCCGGCCAACGCGGCGGTGAGCGGACCGGCCAGGTCGCCGGCCGCGGGCGGTGCCACCGCGTCCAGGCCGAGCCAGCCGGCGAGCCGGTACAGCTCGGCGGCGAGTGCCACCGCGGTCTCCCCCGGGTCGGCGCCGGGTTCGAGCCAGGCGGCCGGGACCAGCAGCACCCCGGCCTTCCGATCGGCCTTCAGGTCGACCCGGGCGGTGAACCGGTCGCCCTGCAGGAACGGCAACACGTAGTAGCCGTAGACCCGCTGTGGCGCCGGGACGTAGATCTCGATCCGGTAGCTGAAGTCGAACAGCCGCTCGGTGCGGGCACGTTCCCAGATCAGCGGATCGAAGGGGCTGACCAGTGTGTTGCCCCGCACCCAGCGGGGCAGCCGGGCGGACGCGTGCAGCCACGCCGGCTGTCGCCAGCCCGCCACGGTGACCGGGACCAGCTCACCGGCCTCGACCAGCTCCGCGACGGCCTGCCGGGCGCCGGCCAGCGGCAACCGGAAGTAGTCGCGTAGCTCCGGCTCGGCGGCCACCCCGAGCGACCGCGCGGCGAGGGCCACCAGCGTGCGGTACGCCTCGGCGTCGGTCGGGGTGGGCGCGGACAGCACCGCGGCGGGCAGCACCCGCTCGGGCAGGTCGTAGCGGCGGGCGAAGGAGGTGCTGCGCTCGGCGGCGGCCACCTCCCCGGCCCAGAACAGGAACTCCAACGCCCGCTTGACCGCCGACCAGTTCCACCCCCAGTTGCCGGTTTCCCGGGGCGCGTCGTGCTCGATCTCGGCGGCGGTCAGCGGCCCGCGGGCGGCCACCTCGTCCCGGACCCAGGCGACCAGCTCCGGCTGCTCCTGGGCGATCCGTCGCATGCCGCCCCAGGATTCGCTGTGCGCGCGGGCCATCCGCCAGCGCAGCATCGGGTGCAGCTCGACCGGGACGAGCGACGCCTCGTGGCCCCAGTATTCGAAAAGCTCGCGTGGGCGCCGGTAGGCGGCCTGGTCGAGCAGGGTGGTCGGGTAGGGCCCGAGCCGGCTGTAGAGCGGCAGGTAGTGCGCGCGTTGCAGCACGTTGACCGAGTCCATCTGGATCAGCCCGACCCGGCCCAGCACCCGACGCAGGTGCCGGCGGGTGGGCACGCCCGTCGGCGCCGGGTCGGCGAAGCCCTGGGCGGCGAGCGCGACGCGGCGGGCCTGGGCGAGCGAGAGTGATTCCGGTGCGGTCATCGTCGGCGACCTTAATTCATCGGTACGACGCCGGTGCGGGAAGCTGGACGCGACGACCAACGGGGCATAGAACGGTGCAATGCTGACCATCCGTCGGGAGGAGCCGGACGACGCCGAGGCGGTCGCCCGGGTACACGTGCACGGCTGGCAGGCCGGCTATGCCGGCGTCATGCCGGACGAGGTGCTGGGGCGGCTCAACGTGGTGGCCTGGGCGCAGCGTCGTCGCGACGTCGGCACCGCCGATCCGGAGCATCCGTTCACCACCCTGCTGGGCGAGGTGGACGGGTCGGTCGTCGGCTTCACCACGTTCGGGCCGTACCGCCGCAACCAGGACCGCGACGACCTGGACCCGACGGTCGGCGAGGTGCTGGCGCTCTACGTGGAGCCGGCGTTCTGGGGTGACGGGACGGCCAGAGTCCTGCTCGACGCCGCTCGCGCCGGGCTCATCGAGCGAGGCTGGACCGACTACCGGCTGTGGGTGCTGGCGGACAACCGGCGGGCCCGCCGGTTCTACGAGCGTGTCGGGCTGTCACCGGACGGTGAGCGGTCGACCTACCAGGTGCCGCTGGCCGGCGGGGGCCCGCCGGTCGGGCTGGTCGAGCTGCGGTACGCCGGGCGCCTCGACCGCTGAGCCACCCGGGGTCAGCCACCGGCGGATCGGCAGGAAGGCCAGCAGCGCCAGGCTGATCCACACGTAGGCGTTGCTGCCCAGGAAGCCATCGACACCGGTGAAGTCCTTCTCCCAGAACCAGACGGTCCGGCTGATCAGCAGCGCGTACCCGATGGTCGCGGCGACCAGCAGGACCCGCCGTCGGCGGCCGGCCGGCGCGGCCATCGCGTTGTCGACCAGCAGGATCAACGCGGGCAGCAGCCAGACCAGGTGGTGCACCCAGGTGACCGGGCTGACCAGGCACATCACCGCGCCGGTCAGCGCCAGGCCGCTCGCCTCGTCGCCGGCCGCGACGGCAGCCCTCGACCGCCAGGCCCAGAGCGCCAGGGTGCCCAGCACCAGCAGGAGCCACAGCAGGGTGTTCGGGTGCTCCGGGTCGAGCCGGGCGACCACCCCGCGCAGCGACTGGTTGGAGACGAAGGCCAACTCGCCCACCCGTCCGGTGTTCCACAGCGCCTCGGTCCAGAACTCCCGGGACGCGTCCGGGAAGAGCGCGGCGGCCAGCAGCGACACCCCGGCGGCCGTGCCGCTGGCGGTGAGCGCCGCCCGCCACCGCCCGGTCACCAGCAGGTAGACGATGAACACGCCAGGGGTCAGTTTGATCGCCGTGGCGAGCCCGATACCCACCCCGGTCCACCGGTTGCCGGCCGGCAGCAGCCGCAGCAGGTCCACCGCCACCAGGAAGAGCAGCAGCGTGTTGACCTGGCCGAAGTTGACCGTCTCCCGCATCGGCTCGAACGCGGCGGCCAGGCAGAGCGCCACGGCGAGGGCGAACCACCGGGTCCAGCCGGCGCGGCGGGCGATCGGGTCGACAAGCCACCAGATCAGCACCGTGGTGGTGGCCACGCTGGCGAGCACGCTCACCACGATCGCGGCCGACCACGGCAGGTACGCCATCGGCAGCATGACCAGCGCGGCGAACGGCGGGTAGGTGAAGCCGTACTGGGTGCCCGGCTTGAGGTAGTCGTAGATCTCGCCGCCGTCGTGCACCCACCAGGTCAGCGCGCCGTAGTAGACCTTCAGGTCGAAGAAACCGTGCCGGACGGCCGCGACGGCGAGGAACCCGGTGACCGCCGCGGCGAGCACCACCACCCCGACGACCTGCGCGGTCGTCCTGTTGGCACCCTGCGCCACCGTCGTCTCCCTCGCCCTGCGTAGGCTTCCGTCCCATGGCTCTCGGGTACGTCCGCCCGGCGCGTCCCGAGGACGCCGGCGAGATCGCACGCATCCAGCTCGCGACCTGGCGGGTCGCGTACCGCCGGATCCTGCCTCGGCATGTGCTCGACAACCTGGACGAGGCGTTCCTCGCCCGGCGGTGGAGCGCCGCGGTGCTGGAGCCGCCCTCGGGCGCGCACCGGGTGCTGGTCGCCGTCGAACAGGCCGAGCAATCGTATCTGGTGGGGTTCGCCGCCTCCGGCCCGGCCGACGGCGAGGCGTTGGCCCCGGGTGAGCCGGCCGACGCGCTCGGCCCGGACGTGGCCGCGGTGACCGATCTGTTGGTGGAGCCGCGCTGGGGTCGGCGCGGGCACGGGAGTCGGCTGCTCGCCGCCGCCGTCGACCTGTGGCGGGAGGACGGGATGAGTCGGGCGGTGGCCTGGGCCTTCGACGGTGACGAGGCGACCCGCAAGTTCCTCACCAGCACCGGGTGGGAGCCCGACGGCGCGGCCCGCGCGCTGGACGTCGACGACATGTTGGTGCCGCAGGTGCGCCTGCACGTGGGCGTGCCGACCGAGAAGGTACCGGCCGAGTGAACCGGTGTGGCGGCCCCAGCCGGGCCGCCACACCGGGCCGGTCAACCCTTGTCCGAGCCGTCGTTCGCGTCGCGGACGAAGTACCGCTGGAACACCACGAAGATGATCGCCACCGGGATAGTGGCCAGCAGCGCGGCGCCCAGCTTGAGCGGGTACTGGGTGCCCTTGCCGAGCGAGCCGCTGACCAGGTCGGCCAACCCGCGCGGCAGGGTGAACAGGTCCGGGTCCTGCACCGACACCAGGCTGTGCGGGAACTCGTTCCAGGAGCCCTGGAACGACAGGATGGTGAGGGTGATCAGCGCCGGTTTCGCCATCGGCAGCACCACCGACCAGAAGGTACGGAAGATGCTCGCCCCGTCGATCCGGGCGGCCTCCTCGACACTCAACGGGATCGACTCGAAGAACTGCTTCATGATGAACACGCCCGCCGCGTCGGCCAGCAGCGGCACCACCAGCCCGGCGTAGCTGTTGTAGAGGCCGAGCTGGTTGAGCACCAGGAACTTCGGGATCAGCAGTACCACTCCGGGCACCGCCATCACCGCGATGACGGCGGCGAAGAGGCCGCCCCGACCCCGGAACCGCAGCCGGGCCAGCGCGTACCCGGCGAGCGAGTCGAAGAAGACCCGGCCGATGGTGACCAGCACCGTCACCAGCAGCGAGTTGCCCAGCCACAGGGGGAAGTTGGTGCCGGCGAAGATCCGTTCGAAGCCGGCCAGCGTGAGCGGGTCCGGAAACGGTGACAGCGGGTTCGCCGCCGCGTCGGGTTCGGTCTTGAGCGCGTTGCCGAGCTGGATGACGAACGGGTAGAGGAACACCAACCCGAAGAAGACAAGCGTGGCGTACCCCAGGAAACGGGTGGCCAGGGTGCGGGCCGCGCGCTGGTGCCGCCGCTCGGGCACCGCCGCCGGGCGGTCGGTGAGCACGGCCATCTCAGGACCTTTCCGGTACGCGCCGACGCCACCGGCCGCGGCGCGGCCGGTCGGTGTCGCGCTCGGCCAGCGCCCGGCGCTGGATCAGGGTGAGCACGATGATGATCAGGAACAGGACGAACGAGATCGCCGCGCCCGAGCCGTAGTCGAAGTCCCGGAAGGCGGTCCGGTACGACAGGTACGCCGGGGTGAGCGTGGTCTTGGCCGGGTCGCCCTGGCTCATCACGTACACCTGGTCGAAGACCTGCCAGGAGCCGATCATGCCGAGGGTGAGCACCAGGAAGGTGGTGGGCCTGATCATCGGCAGGGTGACGTACCGGAAGCGCTGCCACCGGGACGCGCCGTCGAGGGTGCTCGCCTCGTCCAGGCTGACCGGCACGTTCTGCAGCCCGGCCAGGAACATCAGCATGAAGGTGCCGGAGGTGGTCCAGACGACCAGCGTGATGATCGAGACCATCGCCACGCTCGGGCCGGCCAGCCAGTCCCACCAGCTCAGCCCGAACGGGCCGCCGTCGGCCAGTGCCGCCGGTGGCGAGTCGACGCCGACCGCGCCGAACAGCAGGTGCAGCACGCCCCGGGAGTCGGCGAACCACTCCGGGCCGTCGATCCCGACGACGCCGAGCAGCGCGTTGACGGCGCCGGAGTTGGCGAAGAGGAACAGGAACACCACGCTGATCGCGACGGAGCTGGTCACCGAGGGGAAGTAGAAGGCGCTGCGGAAGAAGCTCTTGCCCTTGAGCATCCGGTTGTTGACGACCAACGCCAGTCCGAGCGCGAGCACGGTCTGCGCCGGCACCACGATCGCCACGTAGTAGATGTTGTTGCGGATGCTGGTCATGAAGTCGCGGCGGGCCAGCCCGTCCTCGGTGAACAACTGGGTGTAGTTGTGCGCGCCGACGAACGGGACGTCGCCGGTGAACGGGCTGCCCTGGCCGTTCCAGTCGGTCAGGCTGACCCAGAGCGCCATCAGGATCGGCAGCAGCAGGAACAGCCCCAGAATGACGATCACCGGCGCGACGAAGAGCCAGCCGGCGAGGTTCTCGTTGCTCCGGATGCCGCCCCGGCCTCGACGGGGGCCGGCCCCGCGGGCGGTCGCCACGGCGGTCAGTGTCTCGGTTGCCATCTTCCCTCCCCTCCTCTCTCCGGCCGACGTGCGGCGGGGGCCCCGGTGGTCGCCGGGGCCCCCGCCATCACCTCAGCTGCCGCCGAGCGCCGCCTTGGCGTTCTTGTCGAAGTTCTGCAACACGGTCTTCGGGTCGCCGTTGGCCAGCCCCTGCAGACCGGTGTCGAGGTCCTTGAGGACGCTGTCCATCTTCGGGGCGTTCACCGGGCCCTGGGCGTACGCGACGCCGTCGATGAACACCTTGTCCGCCGGGAAGGCGGCGGTGTACTGGTCGCGCGCCGACTGGCGGGACGGCATGACACCGAACGCCTTCGCGAAGGTCATCTGCTGCTCGCCGCTGGTCATCGCCTCGACGAACTTGATCGCCTGATCCTTGTACTTGCTCTTCGCGGCGATGCCCCAGCACTGGGTGAAGGAGAGCGTGCCCTGCCCCTTGGGGCCGGCCGGCAGCGCCACGACCTTGTACTTCACGTTCGGGAAGTCGTTCTGCAGGGCACCCTTGATCCAGTTGCCCTCGATGGTCATCACCGCCTTGCCCTTGCCGAACGCCTCACCGGACCAGCCGGCGTCGAGCTGCTTCGGGTACTTGGCCAGACCGGTGCTGAGCATGGTCTTGACGTACTGGAGGGCGGCGAGGTTCTCCGGGGTGTCGGCGGTGGGCTGCTTGCCATCCTTGCTCACCAGCCAGCCGCCGTTCTGCACCATGAAGGCGCCGATCCGGTCCCGGGTGTCACCGAGGGCCAGCGGAACCTGCCCCTTGGCCTTGATCTTCTGGGCGGTGGCGGTGAGCTGCTCCCAGGTCGTCGGCACGTCGGCGTCGGTCAGCCCGGCCCTGGTCCACATGTCGGTGTTGATCTGCAGGGCCAGGGTCGAGAAGTCCTTGGGCGCGCAGTAGAGCTTGCCGTCGTACGTGAAGGTGGTGCGCAGGCTCTCGTAGAAGTCGCCCGAGTTGCTGACCTTGTCGCCGTACGGCTCAAGGGCGCCGACGCTGGCGTAGTTGGCGAACTGGGCGGCGTCCACGTAGAAGACGTCCGGCGGGGTGCCGCCGGCGAGGGCCTGGCCGAGTTGCTGGGTGAGGTCCTGTGCCGGGGTGACCGTCGCGCTGTTGCCGGAGCTGCCGGCCCACTTCGCGGCGGCGTCCTGCACGGCCTTGGTCTCGGCCTCGCCGGACGAGCCGATCAGGATCTGCAGGCTGGCCGGGCCGCTGGACTGGGCGGTGTCGCCGGAGGAGTCGTCGAAGCCGCTGCCGCAGGCGGCGGAGCCGAGGAGGGCGACGGCGGTGAGGCCGGCCACCGCTGCCCGGGTGATTGTTCGGGGTGCCATGGGTTTCTCCTGGTGGGGGGTGGGACTACGCGGTGTGCCGCAGTGCCAACGAGGGCTGGAGCAGCACGGGGGTGGGGGTCTCGTGGTCGCCGTCGAGGACCCCGGTGAGCAGGTCCACGCAGCGGGCGGCGGCCTCGCCGAGCGGTTGGCTGACGCTTGTCAGCCCGACCGCTGCGGCCACCGGCGTGTCGTCGAAGCCGATCACCGACACGGGCGGGTCGACGCCGCGGATCGCCTGGAGTGCGCCGAGGGCGAGCGAGTCGCTGGCGCAGACCACGGCGCTCGGCGCGTCGGTGGCGAGCAGGTCACGCATCAGGCGTTCGCCCTCGGCGATGCCGTCCTCGGTCTCCCGGTGCAGCCCGGTCGGGTCGACGCCGGCCGCGTGCAGCGCGTCGCGCCAGCCCGCACGCCGGTCGTCGCCGACGCCGGAGCCGACCGGCCAGCCGATGAAGGCGATCCGGCGGTGGCCGGTGTCCAGCAGACGCCGGGTGGCCTGGGCGGTGCCGGCGGCGCCGTCCACGTCCACCCAGGGGTGGGCGTCGAGCGCGTCCCACGGGCGACCGAAGGTCACGAACGGTACGTCCCGGTCGGCGAGCCATTCGGTACGCGGGTCGCCGTACTTGGTGCCCACCAGCACGAACGCGTCCAACTCGTAGGTGCCGAGCAGGTCACCGTAGGTGGCGATCTCCCGGTCGTCGTCGGTGGCGGTGTAGAGCAGCACCCGGTAGCCGGCGGCGTCGGCGGTCTCGGTGAGGCCGTGCAGGAAGCGGTCGAGCACGGAGCCGTTGATGCCGTCGCGGGTCGGGTCGATCCGGGCGGCGATGAGGCGGGACCGGCCGGTGCGCATCTGTCGGGCGGCCTGGTTGGCCCGGTAGCCGAGCGCGTTGATCGCGTCCTCGACCCGCTGACGGGTCTCCTGCCGCACGATGTGCGGGCTGTTGAGCACGTTGGACACCGTCTGCCGGCTGACTCGGGCGTGCCGGGCCACCGTCGCGATGGTCACCTTTTCGGCCACTTAATCCCTCTCGCCATCTTGAACGATCCAATTTGGATAAGGCAGGATTGGATCGTTCAAGTTTCTGGAATGTTTCGCACTTTGCACCGCCAGGGGCGCGTTGTCAAGACGTCCGCCCCGCACCCCGAGGATCTGGAGCCACACCGTGATCGAACGCCAGCTGCAACCCCTCCTGCACGAGTTGGTCGGGGTGCTCTTCGCCCCGACCAGCGCGCTGGGGGACGCGACCGGGCAGATCAGCCCGACCGGCGTCCAGGGCGTCTTCCACGCCGATGCCCGGGTGCTCTCCCGCGCCGAGCTGCGGGTCGACGAGCGGGAGTTGGAAGGGCTGACCCACACCGACGACGGCCCGCACGGCGCACAGTTCGTGAGCCTGGCCCGCTGGCTCGGTGACCCCACGCCCGACCCCACCGTCCGCGTCGACCGGGTCCGCCGGGCCACCCGCAACGGCCTCACCGAGGAGCTGCGGATCGTCTCCACCGCCACTGTCGGCGTACGGGCCAGCGTCACCGTCGACCTCGGCTGCGACCTGGCACCCATCGAGGTCGTCAAGTCCGGTGGCGCCACCGACGCGCTGGCGGCCAGGACCGGCCAGCCGGGCACGCTCACCTGGTCGGGCACCGGGATCACCGTCACCGTCACCGCGCCCGGCGCCGACGTACGCGCCGAGGGCGAGCAAGCAACCGCGCCGCGGCTGGTCTGGCCGGTCGACCTGCCCCCCGGCGGCGAGACCGTGCTGCGTTGGCAGTTGACAGTCGACGACCCGCGCGCCGTCGTCGTCGGCCCGGCCGGCGAGCCCGAGTGGTCCCGACCCGAGGTGACCGCCGACGACCGACGGCTGGTCCGACTGCTCGACCGCGGCCTGGACGACCTGCGCGGCCTCCGACTGGCCGAAACCGGCGCACCCGGCGACGTGTTCCTCGGCGCGGGGGTGCCCTGGTTCCTCACCCTGTTCGGCCGGGACAGCCTCTGGGCCGCCCGGATGATGCTGCCGCTCGGCACCGACCTGGCCGCCGGCACCCTGCGGGTGCTCGCCCGCCGGCAGGGCACCCGGATCGACCCGACGACCGGCGAGGCCCCCGGCAAGATCCTGCACGAGCTGCGCCGCCACGCGTTCGCCCTGCCCGACAACGGCCTGCGCCTTCCACCGGCGTACTACGGCACCGTCGACGCCACCATGCTCTGGGTCAACCTGCTGCACGACGCGTGGCGGTGGGGAATGCCGGCCGAGCAGATCGAACCCCTGCTGCCGCACCTGGAGGCGGCGCTGCGCTGGCTCGGCGAACACGCCGACCCGGACGGTGACGGCCTGGTCGAGTACGTCGACACTACCGGGCACGGGCTGTCCAACCAGGGTTGGAAGGACTCCGGTGACGCGGTCCGATTCCGCGACGGCACCCTGGCCACCGCGCCGATCGTGCTGGCCGAGGTGCAGGGGTACGCGCACGAGGCCGCCGTGAACGGCGCCGCCCTGCTGGACGCCTTCGGCCGACCGGGCGCCGACCGCTGGCGCGAGCACGCCGCCGCGCTGGTCGGCCGGTTCCGCAAGAGCTTCTGGGTCGACGGTCGCCACGGACCGCAACCCGCGCTGGCCCTCGACCGCGACAAGCGCCCGGTCGACTCGCTGACCAGCAACATCGGCCACCTGCTCGGCACCGGCCTGCTCGACCGCGACGAGGAGGCCCAGGTCGCGCACCTGCTCACCACCGACAGCATGGCCGCCGGGTTCGGGCTACGGACCATGTCCACCGACGACGCCGGCTTCAGCCCGCTGTCGTACCACTGTGGCTCGATCTGGACCCACGACACCGCGATCGTGCTCGGTGGGCTGGCCCGCGCCGGGCACCGCGAGGCCGCGCTCGGCCTGGCCGACGGACTGCTCAGCGCCGCCGAGGCGTTCGACTACCGGATGCCGGAGCTGTACGGCGGCGACGACCGGGCAGCGGTGAACCGCCCGGTGCCGTACCCGGCCTCGTGCCGGCCGCAGGCGTGGGCCGCGGCGGGCGCGGTGCTGCTGCTCCAGGCCGCCACGGGTCTCTACCCGGACGTACCGGGCGGCACGGTCCGACTGGCGCCCCTGGCGGGAGCAGAGTTGGGTGCCGTAGCGGTCGACAACCTCCGCGTGGCCGGCACCCCGGTGCACGTCACGGTCGACCGCACCGGCGAAGCCACCGTAACCGGCCTCCCCACCCCACTGACCCCAACCCCAACCCCAACCCTCCCCACCCAACGCCGCCCCACAACCCAACCCCTCCCCCGCTAATCCCCAACCCCGCCCCGCCCCGCCCCGCCCCGCCCCGCCCCGCCTCGCCTCGCCCGTCGATCATGAAGTTGTGGTGGGCGGTAGCTCCATATACGCCCCTTATGCGGGGCACCACAACTCCATGATCGACAGAGGCCAGGCCGGACGCCCCGGCGATCTTGCAGTTTCGGCTGTCCAGATGGGTCGAATGTTCGTTATGTCGCTACAGAAAGTGCAAGATCGCGGGGCTCAGGGGGTTCGTTCGGCGATTACCTCGTCGTCGTCGACCGCGCCGGTGGGGTGGAAGCCCAGGGAGGTGTAGAGGGCTGCGGCCGGGGTGTTGTCGGGGTGGTACGAGAGGCGGACCGGAGGGCTGCCGTCGCGCGCCGCCAGCCAGGGGGCCAGCGTCTGCACGGTGGCCCGGCCGACGCCCCGGCCCTGCTCGGCGGCATCGATAAGCATTCCGCCGATCCAGTGCGAACCGTCGTCGTCCACGCCCCACATGACGTGGCCGACGACGGTCTCGTCGGCGTACACCGCGAGCGAGTTCCACACCTCGGAGCGCGTGCTGAGCAGCAGGTAACGGGCCCCCAGCGCGGCCACGAACCGGCGCTGGTCGTCGCGCGGGGCGACGTCGGCCACCGCCCGCCAGTTGTCGTCGTCGACCTGCCGCAGCGTCACCCGCCGCCCGGCCCGGTCCAGGTGCCCGCCATTGATCATCCGCCGGATGCTACCCGAGCTGGGGGCCCAGATCTTGGACAGTTTCCGTTAGCGCTGAACGGAAACTGTCCAAGATCTGCTGCTGACGACCAACATTTGGCCGGGTGGCAGGGGAACGGACCGTCAGTCGAGCAGGGCGTCCAGGCCGACGGTGAGGCCGGGGCGGTTGCGCACCGCGCGGACGGCCAGCAGCACACCCGGCATGAACGACACCCGGTCGTACGAGTCGTGCCGGATGGTCAACGTCTCGCCGGTGCCGCCGAAGAGCACCTCCTGGTGGGCGACCAGGCCGGTGGCGCGCACCGCGTGCACGCGTACCCCGTCGATCTCGGCACCGCGCGCACCCGGCACCTCGTCCTTGGTGGCGTCCGGCACCGGGCCGAGGCCGGCCTCGGCCCGGGCCCGGGCGATCTGCCGGGCGGTGTGGGTGGCGGTGCCGCTCGGGGCGTCCAGCTTGCGCGGGTGGTGCTGCTCGATGATCTCGACGGACTCGAAGTGTCGGGCGGCGCGTGCGGCGAACTGCATCATCAGCACCGCGCCGATCCCGAAGTTGGGGGCGATGACCACGCCCACCTCGGGCTTGTCGGCCAGCCAGCCGCGCACCTGCTCCAGCCGCTGCTCGGTGAAGCCCGTCGTGCCGACCACCGCGCTGATGCCCTGCTCGATGCACCACTGGAGGTTGTCCATGACGACGTCGGGCGTGGTGAAGTCGACGACCACCTCCGCACCGGAGACCGCGGAGCGGCTGTCGCCCTGGTCGATCGCCGCCGCCAGTTCGAGATCGTCGGCGGCGTCGACCGCCTTGCAGACCTCGATGCCCATCCGGCCGCGGGCACCCAGCACGCCGACCCGCAGCTGCTGGGCCGGGGTCTTCTCCTGCTCGTCAGTCACGGGCACAACCTATCCCAATCAGGACGTGCCCCATCCCCGGGCCGGCTCGTCGGGCACCCGTCGGGTCACCCGTCCCGGGCACGACGAGGAGGGCCCGATCAGGGGCACGGGGACCGCCACGACAGGCCGGGGAAATACCGCCGCCACTCGACGGCGGACAGCGTGGTGGGTGGCGACTCGCACAGCTCCCGTTGGATCCTGTCCGGGTCCAGGTCCCACAGGGCGACCCCACCGTCCCGGGTGAAGACGCTGTGCGGTCCCACGTCCGGCAGTTGTCCCAGCACCGACCGACCGTCCGGGGTGAACTCCGCGAAGTCGCCGGGCACCACCGCGAACCGGCTGAACAGGCCGTCCGGGTCCTCGCGTCGCCAGACTTCGAAGTCGCTACCGGTGTAGCTGGAGGTGGAGGTGCCGACGAGGGTCTTCCGGTCCGGGCTGATGTCCAGTTCGCGCAGACCGACATCGCTGGCGAGGGCCGGCCCGACGACCGGGTGGTCGAGGTCGGTGATGTCCCAGGTCTGCACGGTGCCGGTCTCCGTGTCGACGACCACCGTGTTCGGGTCGGTGACCATGAGGCCGGCGTCGGCATCGTCCAGAGGGATGGTGCCGTCCCGGCGGTCGGGGTGGTACGGGTCGCCCAGGTCCCACAGCCGGCTGACCGCCTGGTTGTTCGTGTCGCGGTCGTCGACGAACGCCACCTTCCTGCGACGTTCGTAGAGCAGACCGCCCGCACCGGCGGCATCGTTCAGCACACCGGCCGGCACCGGATGGGGCCTGTCGCGCACGTCCCACAGCTGGATGTCCTTGGCGCCCCACACCGCCAGCACACCATCGTCGAGGAACCACAGGTGCTGGGCGACCTCGGTGTTGTCGAAGTGGGCGGCCTCGACCGGTGCCCGCGGGTCGCGGACATCCAGCAACCGGATCGTCCGGCCGTTGCTGTCACCCGCGGCGAGGTGGTGGCCGTCCGGGCTGGCAACCAGCGTGAACTCACCGCTGGTGAGGGTTGGCCGGGGCAGGTCGGCGGCGGGTATCGGTCGGTGCGGGTCGGTGACGTCCCAGAGTCGGAAGCCGCTGCCGTCCGCGTTTCGGCTGATCACCGTCCGGTCGTCGGGCAGGAACAGGGCCGCGTTCCAACCCTTGGGCAGTTGGCCGGCCAGTGCGGGTGGCCGGACCCCCACGTCCCAGAGTCGTGCCCCCGCCGGCCCGTCAGGCTCGACGTTGGTGAGCACGTATCGACCCGCGAACCCGAATGCTCTGCCCGGCACCGGAGCCCCCAGCGGGTTGAGGTCGCCGGTGAGCACCGGTGCGGTGGGTGACCAGACCCGGATCGCGCCACCGTCGGTGCCGTTGGCGAGGCCGCGCCCATCCGGTCGAAAGGCCACCGACCCGCTGGGATCGACACCCGGCAGGGTCGCCCACCGGTTGACGGAGCCGCTGGCGCTGCCGCGATCGATCCGCCACAGGTTCACCTCGCCGGTGGTGCTTGCGGTGGCGAACACCGTGCCGTCGGACCGGAAGGAGAGCGAGAAGATCGAGCCGTCGTGCGCAGGGTTGCCGAGCGTCTGGTCCTGAAGCGAACGGGGATGGCGGGGATCGGCCACGTCCCACGCGTTGACCACTCCCTGGGCGCCACCGGCGGCCAGCACCGTGCCCACCGGGCTGAAGGCGACCGCGTCGGCCGTCAGCACCGGCAACTCGACCAACTGCGTGAGCCGTCGAGGATCACGGACGTCCCACAGGGACACCGTGCTGCCCCGCTCCCTGCCGTCGGCGATCAGGTGGGCGACGGCCAGGGTCCGGCCATCGGGGCTGAACGCCACCCCGCGGAGCCCGGACGCACCAATCGTGCGGCTGCCGATCACTGTCGGTCGGGTCGGATCCCGAATGTCCCAGAGCCGGAGCGTTCCGTTGTCGCCGCCGGTAGCCACCGTGTGGCCGTCCGGCGCGACCGCCACCGAGTAGGTGGGAGACCGCGGGGTGGGGACGCTGGCCACCTCGACCGGTCGGGCCGGATCGGTGATGTCCCACAGGCTCAGTCTCTCTGGTGACCCGCCGACCACCAGCCGGCCGTCGGGGGTCAGCCCGATGGCTGTGCTGCCCGAACGCTGGATGACGCCCTTCGGGGCGGGATGCCGGGGATCCGCGACGTCCCACAGCCGGATGCTCCAGTCGTGGGACGAGCTGACCAGCGTACGACCGTCCGGCGTGTAGGCCAGGTTGAAGACGTGCTTCTCGTGGCCGGTCAGCAGCTCCGGACGAGGCTCGGCGTAGGAGGCGTACAACGCCTGCCGGGCCTCCGGCGTGACAGCGGTGCGGTACGCGGTCAGGCTCAGGGCGAGCGCCGTCTCCGGCCTGCTCGACCGCATCGCGTTCGCCTGGGCGGCCAGTCGGCGGGAGGCGATCTGCGCGTCCAGCCGCTCCGCCCGGGCTCGCTGCTGCACCGCCACCAGCGCCCCCGAGCCCAGGAGCAGCACCAGGACGGCGATCACCCCGACCGCGGCGCGCCGCAACCGCCGCAGGCGCAGGCTTCGCGCCAGAAAGGACCGCTCCACCGGGCTCAGCCGGTCGGCCTCGTCCTCGGGAAGGAATCTGCGGGTGACCGTCAGCCGCGCCCCGGACAGGAGGTCTCCCCGGTCCCGTCCGCCGGTCTGCCACACCTGGGCGGCGTCGGAGAGCTGCTGCCGGGCCACCAACCGGGCCCGATCCTCGTTGACCCACGACCGCAGTCGGGGCCAGGCGTGCAGGAGCGTCTCGTGGCTGACCCGGACCACGCCCTCCGGGTCGATGCCGACCAACCGGCGAGCGGCGAGCCGCTCCAGCACCAGCGGGCCGGCAGCGCCCAGCCCGTGCAGCAGTTCGGTACGCGGCACCGGCCGGGCCGTGTCCGTGCCGCCCTCCCCCACCCGGGTCAGACGCAACAGCAGCGTGCGGGCGGCAGCCTGTTGCGGCGCGTCAAGTCCGTCGTACGTGTCCTCCGCGGTCTTGGCAATCGCCCCGTTGAGCCCGCCGCTGTCCCGGTAGCCGGCGACGCTCAACCGGTTGCCGGTGCGCCGCCGCCACGTTTCCCAGAGCACGTGGGACAGCAACGGCAGCGCGCCCGGCTCGGGGCCCCGGGGCCGACCGGCGCCCAGCTCGTGCAGCACCAGTTCGGCCAGGCCGTCGCCGATCTCCAGACCGGTCTGGGCGGCCGGGCCGTCGATCGCCCGGCGCAGCTCGGTGCCCGTCAGCGGCCCGACCACCACCCGCGCACCGGCCAGCAGCCCGGCGAAAGCCGGATCCTCGCTGGCCACACCGTAGAAGTCGGCCCGCAGGACGGCCACCACGACGGCGTGGGGGGTGCCGTCGGGGCGCGGCGCGGCCAGCGCCGCGAGGCAGCCGACGAAGGCCGCCCGGGCCTCGTCGCCGACGTCGAGGGTGAACAACTCCTCCAGTTGGTCGACGAGGAGCAGCACCGTCCGTCGCTGCGCCGTGGCCTCGATCAGTTCGACGGCGGCCTCCGGCCGCTCCGCCAACGAGCCACCCGCATCCGGGTGATCGTCACCGAGGGCTCGGGCAAGCGCCGCGAGCGGCCGGGCGCCCGGCGTCAGGACCGGCAGGATCACCGGCCACACCGGCGACTCACCGTCGTCGGTGGCCAGCCCGTCCCGCCGTACGCGGGCCAGCAGACCCGCGTGCAGCAGTGACGTCTTGCCGCTGCCCGACGGCCCGAGCACCAGCAGCGTGCCCGGGTCGGTCAGCCGCCGCGCCGCCGCGTCGACCAGCACGGCAGTCGCCGACTCCCGCCCGAAGAACACGTCCACGTCGCTCTCCCGGAACGAATCCAGGCTCCGGTAGGGACTCGGCCCGCTGGACTGTGCGACGGGAACGCCATCGGGGTCGGTGACCGGGCGGTACGCCGGATTGTGGGCGAGGACGAGCCGACCGGAGTGCCCGGCCTCCTGACGCCGGGGCAGCGGTTCGCCCCGCGCCCGCAGCACGTCGAAGAGATGGTGGTACGCGTCGTCAAGGGTCAGCTGCGGTCCGGCGGACGGGTCGCCCTGGTCGAGGAACCCGATCAGCTCACCGGTGAAGGCGGTGTGCTCGCGCTCCGGGTCGGCCGAAGCGAGTTGCTCGGCGGAACTCAGGAGGTAGACACCGTGCACCGGGGGAAGCCCGGCGAGCGGATCGGCGACTGGCGGGTCCAGGTGGGCCCGCCCGGAGAAGCAACAGTCCAGCACGACGACCACGGACGGCGCCTGGCACGCCGTCAGTGCCTCGCGCAGGTCCGAGACCGGGTACGCCTGGTGCGCGGCCAGACCGGGGGTGAGTCGGTCGGTGCCGCTGGCCGCCAGGTACAGCTCGCCGCCGGGCCCCCGCAAACCGTGGCCGACGAAGTAGATCAGCAGGATGGTGGTGGCCTGCTGCGCGGCCGTGGTGACTTCCCGGGCGATGGTGACCGCGTCCGGTGGGTCGTGCACCGCACGAAGTTGCCCTGCCGGCACCCCGCACCGCGTGCGCAGGCGCTCAACCAACGCGGTGAAGGTACGACCCACCACCGGCACCGAGGGCAGCCCGTCCCCCTGGTGGGTTTCGGTGCCGATCACCAGGACCTGTACGCCCCGGCCGGTGAGATCACCCATGCGTCACGGGCGGCCCGTCGACGCCGGCCCGGCTGGCCGGGGGCGCGACCGCGTCGGTGCCCACCGGGACCGTGGCGGGGTCCGAAGGCACCGGGACCTCCGCGTCGGACGTCAGCACGGCTACCAGGTCGACCACATGGGCGCGCACCTGGGCATCGGTCAGCTCGCGGACCCGGTCCGCTTCGAGCTTCACCCGCCGACCGTCAGGCAGTTCGATCTCGACACGTACGGCGCCACCGCGGTGCCGGATCCAGGAGATCAGCGTGGTGGCCAGGGCCGTCGCCACGGTGCCCGGGGCCAGCGCCAACAGGAGCGAGTCGAGCACCGGGCCCAGGGCGCCGGGCGGCGGCGGAGACTCGTGCCCGGTGACCCGGCCGCGGAGTTCGCCGTTGTCGACGAGCCACTCCTGAAGTGACTCGAGTGCGGCCAGGTGGTCCTCACCAGACACCACGATTCGTACGTCCACGCCAGCCCCCGCAGCTCGTCTCGACGCGTCGCAGCCTATCGAAGGCGAGCAACGACGTCGATGAGTCGACACGGGCGGCGGCCCGTCGAGCGGGTCAGACCGCGAAGTCGCCGGCGCCGAACGGGCCCACCACGGCCAGCGACATCGGGCGGCTGAGCAGCTCGGCGGCGAGAACGTTCACGTCCTCCACGGTGACCTCGTCGACCCGGCGGAGCAGCTCGTCGACCGGCATCAGGTCGCCGTAGAGCAGCTCACCCTTGGCCAGCCGGCTCATCCGGGAACCGGTGTCCTCCAGGCCGAGCACGAAGGAGCCCTTGCTCATCCCCTTGCCCCGGGCCACCTCGGCCTCGGTCAACCCTTCGGCGGCCACCCGGGCCAGCTCGGCGCGGGTCAGGGCCAGCACCTCGTCCACCTTGCCCGGCGCACAGCCCGCGTAGACGGCGAACAGGCCGGTGTCGGCGTACTGGCTGGCGTAGGAGTAGACCGAGTACGCGAGGCCGCGCTGCTCGCGGATCTCCTGGAACAGGCGGCTGGACATGCCGCCGCCGAGCACGTTGTTGAGCACCCCGAGGGCGAACCGTCGATCGTCGAGCCGGTCGATGCCGGGGCAGCCGATGATGACGTGCGCCTGCTCGGTCTCCTTCGGCTCCACCACTGTGGTCGCCGGCTTGGTGCGTACCGCCGGGGTCGCCGCGCGGTGCGGCGCCGGGCTGGCCGGGTCGCTGTCCAGTGGGGTGCCGCGCACCGCCTGACGGACCAGCTTGACCACCGCGGCGTGGTCGAGGTTGCCGGCGGCGGCGATGACGATCTGCGGCGCGGTGTAGCGGCCCCGGTAGAAGCTCTGGATCTGCTTGCGGGTCATCGGCGTGACGGTCTCCGCGGTGCCGGAGATCAGCCGACCCAGCGGGTGATCGCCGTAGACGGCCTGGACGAAGAGGTCGTGCACCTCGTCACCCGGCTCGTCGTCGTGCATGGCGATCTCCTCCAGGATCACGCCACGCTCGGTCTCGACGTCGGCCGGCTCCAACAGCGAGTCGGCGACCAGATCGCACATCACGTCGATCGCCAGCGGCAGGTCCTCGTCCAGCACGCGGGCGTAGTAGCAGGTGTATTCCTTCGTGGTGAAGGCGTTCGTCTCGCCACCCACCGCCTCGATCTGCGAGGAGATCTCCAGTGCGGTGCGCTTGTGGGTGCCCTTGAAGAGCAGGTGCTCGAGGAAGTGCGCGGCACCGGCCTGCGGGCCGGTCTCGTCGCGCGAGCCGACCGCCACCCAGATGCCGAACGAGACGCTGCGCATCGCCGGAATCGCCTCGGTGAGGACGCGCAGGCCGCTGGGCAGCACGGTACGTCGTACCGTGCCGCCCAGCGGGTCGTCGCTGAGCGTCCGGGTCACCGCGCGGGCGGTGCCGCCGGAGCGGCCCGCCCCGGTGTCCCTAGACGGGGCCACCCCCCGTCGATCCGGTGGAAACGGCGCACTGATGGCCCGACTCACGACTTGCTCCCGGTTCGACGAGGGGTGGGTGATGCTGTGTACGACGGTCAGCTGTGCCGGGTCCGACGACGCGGACGCTCGCCGCCCTCGCCACCCTCGCCGCCGCCGCCGCCGTTGCCGCCCTCGCCGCCGCGCTCCGGGCCACGCCCGCCACGGTCGCCGCCACGCTCACGGTCGCCGCGGTCACGCGGAGCCCGGTCGCCCCGGTCCCGACCAGCCGGCCGGTCACCTGCGGCGGCCTCACCGGCGGCCGGAGCCTCGGTGCCCTCCGGGCGGACCTTGTCGAGGTAGATCTTGCCCCGGGCGTCGATGTCCGCGATCTCGACCTCGACCCGGTCACCGACGTTGAGGAAGTCCTCAACGCGCTCGACCCGCTTGCCGTCGCCCACCTTGGAGATGTGCAGCAGGCCGTCACGGCCCGGCAGGAGCGAGATGAACGCGCCGAACGCGGCGGTCTTGACCACCGTGCCGAGGAACCGCTCGCCCTGCTTCGGCAGCGTCGGGTTGGCGATGCCGTTGATCCGGTCGACGGCCGCCTGGGCCGACGGGCCGTTGGTGGCGCCGACGTAGATCGTGCCGTCGTCCTCGATGGAGATCTCGGCGCCGGTCTCGTCCTGGATCGCGTTGATGGTCTGCCCCTTCGGGCCGATCACCATGCCGATCTTGTCGACCGGGATCTTGACGGTGGTTACCCGCGGCGCGTAGTCGGACATCTCGGCCGGAGCCTCGATCGCCGCCTTCATCACCCCGAGGATGACCTGCCGGGCCTCGTTGGCCTGCTGCAACGCGGCGGCCAGCACGTCCGACGGGATGCCGTTGAGCTTGGTGTCGAGCTGGAGCGCGGTGACGAACTCCGGGGTGCCGGCCACCTTGAAGTCCATGTCACCGAACGCGTCCTCGGCACCGAGGATGTCGGTAAGCGTCACGTACTGGGTCTTGCCGTCCACCTCGTCGGAGATGAGGCCCATGGCGATGCCGGCGACCGGCGCCTTCAGCGGGACACCCGCGGAGAGCAGGCCCAGCGTCGAGGCGCAGACCGAACCCATCGAGGTGGAGCCGTTGGAGCCGAGCGCCTCCGACACCTGCCGGATGGCGTACGGGAACTCCTCGCGCGACGGCAGCACCGGGATCAGTGCCCGCTCGGCGAGCGCGCCGTGGCCGATCTCGCGACGCTTCGGCGAGCCGACCCGGCCGGTCTCACCGGTCGAGTACGGCGGGAAGTTGTAGTTGTGCATGTAGCGCTTGCGGTTCTCGGGGGACAGCGTGTCCACCATCTGCTCCATGCGGAGCATGTTCAGCGTGGTGACGCCCAGGATCTGGGTCTCGCCCCGCTCGAACAGCGCCGAACCGTGCACCCGGGGCAGCACGCCGACCTCGGCGGTCAGCGCCCGGATGTCGCGCGGGCCACGCCCGTCCATGCGGACCTGCTCGCGCAGCACGCGGTTGCGCACCTCGGACTTGGTCAGCGACCGGAAGGCAGCACTGAGCTCCTTCTCCCGACCCTCGAACCGAACGCCCAGCTCCTCGGCGACCCGGGCCTTGACCCGGTCCAGGGCCTCCTCGCGGTCGGCCTTGCCGGCGATGGTGATCGCCTCGGCCACGTCGCCGCGAGCCAGCTCGGCGACGGCGTCGTACACGTCGTCCTGGTAGTCCAGGAAGACCGGGAACTCGGTGACCGGCTTGGCGGCGACCTCGGCCAGCTCGCTCTGCGCGCGGCACAGCTCACGGATCGCCGGCTTCGCGGCCTCCAGGCCGCTGGCGACGACCTCCTCGGTCGGGGCGGTGGCACCGGCCGAGATCAGGGCGACGGCGTTCGGGGTGGCCTCGGCCTCGACCATCATGATCGCGACGTCGCCGTCTTCGAGCGTGCGGCCGGCCACGACCATGTCGAAGGTGGCGCGAGCCAGCTCCTCCAGGGTCGGGAAGGCGACCCACTGGCCGTCGATGTGGGCGACACGGGTCGCACCGATCGGGCCGGAGAACGGCAGGCCGGAGAGCTTGGTCGACATCGAGGCGGCGTTGATCGCCACGACGTCGTACGGGTGCTGCGGGTCGAGCGCGAGGATGGTCTCAACGACCTGGACCTCGTTGCGCAGGCCCTTGACGAAGGACGGGCGCAGCGGCCGGTCGATCAGCCGGCAGGTGAGGATCGCGTCCTCGCTGGGCCGACCCTCACGGCGGAAGAACGAGCCGGGAATGCGACCCGCGGCGTACATCCGCTCCTCGACGTCGACGGTCAGCGGGAAGAAGTCGAACTGCTCCTTCGGGTGCTTACCGGCGGTCGTGGCGGAGAGAACTACCGTCTCGCCCAGCTGGGCGATGACGGAACCGGCGGCCTGGCGAGCCAGCCGACCGGTGGAGAAGGTGATCTCGCGGGTGCCGAAGGACCCGTTGTCGATCACGGCGGTGCGGGATTCGGTGCCGAGTTTGGTCTCGGTCATGTGCTGTCGTGCTCCTTCGCGTCGTGGGCCCACGACATCGGGGAGCTGCTCAGCCGGCCGGTCTTCGATCGAAGCGCCCGGGTGGCCGGCATGATGCCGGGTTCCCGGGGGCCACTACCGGAGACCGGTACGCTGACCGGCTCCCTCTCGGGTGGTCGCGCGGCCCGTGTTTCCTCAGGTGGGACGCGGTACGGGGGAGCGGCCGTACGGCCACTCCCCCGTCACGTCACCGGCGCAGACCGAGCCGCTCGATGAGCGACCGGTAGCGGGCAATGTCCTTCTTCTGGACGTAGTTGAGCAACCGACGGCGCCGGCCGACCAGCAGCAGCAGCCCACGGCGGCTGTGGTGGTCGTGCTTGTGCACCTTCAGGTGCTCGGTCAGCTCGGCGATCCGCTTGGTGAGGACCGCTACCTGGACCTCCGGCGAACCGGTGTCGCCCTCGGCGGTCGCGTACTCCGCGCGGATGCTGGCCTTGGCTTCCTGATCGAGCGCCATGTTCTCCCTGTTTCGATGGGTTGATCAAGTGGGTGTCCGTCGTCCCGATGGACCGGGAACGGACCGGTACCTCGCACCCGCGGCGTCGAGCAGGCACGCGAGGCCCCACGCCGGTCACCCGACGTCCCGGCAAGACTACCAGCACTCGCCGGTAACACCCGGCGAAGGGCCTCGGTGGCGGCCCGTCACCCCACCACGATCAGGCCAGTACGCGCCGGGTGCGCTCGACGTCCTGATTCATCTGGGCGATCAACGGCTCGATCGAGTCGTACCGGATCTGACCACGCAGGTGCGCCACGAAGTCCAGGGCCAGCCGCTCGCCGTACAGGTCGCCGGAGAAGTCCAGCGCGTACGCCTCCACCCGCCGCTCCCGGCCGGAGAAGGTCGGGTTGGTGCCCACGGACACCGCCGCCAACAGCGGCTCGTGCTGACCGCGACGGATCAGCCGGGCCGCGTACACGCCGTCGGCGGGCACCGCCGCGTACCGGTGGCAGAGCAGGTTGGCGGTGGGGAAGCCCAACTCCCGGCCCCGCTGGTCGCCGCGGACCACGACGCCCTCCACCCGGTGTGGGCGGCCCAGCGCGGCGGCCGCCGCGCCCACGTCGCCCGCGTCGACGCAGGACCGGATGTACGTGGAGGAGAAGACGGTGCCGGCCTCGGCGACCAGCGGGCCGCCCTCCACGCCGAAGCCGAACGTCTGACCCAGCCGTTCCAGCAACGCCACGTCGCCGGCGGCCCGGTGCCCGAAGCGGAAGTTGCTGCCGACCACCACCAACGCCGCGTGCAGGTGCTCCACCAGGACGTCGTGCACGAACTGTTCGGCCGGCACCCGGGAGAACTCCGGGGTGAACGGCACCACGCAGAGCACGTCCACGCCGAGCGCCTCGATCAGTTCGGCCTTACGGGCTGGCTCGGTGAGCACCGCCGGGTGCGAACCGGGGCGGACCACCTCGGCCGGGTGCGGGTCGAAGGTGACCACCACCGACTGCACGCCCAACTCGCGGGCCCGGGACACGGCGTGCCCGATCGTCGCCTGGTGCCCCTTGTGCACGCCGTCGAAGACGCCGATGGTGACCACCGAGCGTCCCCACCCGCCGGGCGCCGCGTCGTAGCCCCGCCACCGCTGCATGCCGTTCCTCTCTGCTGTCCCGCCGCCGGCGGGTCGACACCGCCGGCTGCGGGCCGGCGGACCTGCGCCCGCTGTCAGGCCGGGGCGAGCACGATCTCCGCCCGAGCCCGCCCGTCCCGCTCGCTGACGATAGCGATCAGGCCGCCGGCCGGCCCGAAGACGGCGTACGGCCCGGTGAGGCCGGCCGGGTCCAGTGGCCCGCCGTGGGCGAGCACCCGGGCCTCGTCGGGGGTGGCCTCCCGGCGCGCGAAGAACCGGTCGGCCGCCGCGTCCAGTGGCAGGTTCACCACGTCCGGGGCGCGCTGCTCCAACTCGTCGAGGGTCGCCGCCTCGGCCAGGGTGAAACCACCCACCGCGGTGCGCCGCAGCGCCGTGAGGTGCCCGCCGACGCCGAGCGCGAGGCCCGCGTCCCGGGCGATGGCCCGGATGTACGTGCCGGAGGAGCAGGTCACGTCCACGTCCACGTCCACCACGTCCGGCTCGGTGCGGCGGATCGCCAGCACCTCCAACCGGGAGATGGTGACCCGCCGCGCCGGCAGCTCGACGCTCTCGCCGTCGCGGACCCGCTTGTACGCCCGCTGCCCGTCGATCTTGATGGCGCTGACCGCGCTCGGCACCTGGTCGACCTCGCCGCTCAGCCCGGCCAGCGCGGCTCGGATCGCGTCGTCGGTGACCTGCCCGGCCGGCACGGTGGCGGTCACGTCGCCCTCGGCGTCGTCGGTGACGGTGGTCTGGCCGAGCCGGATGGTGCCGGCGTAGCTCTTGCCCGCGCCGATCACGTAGGTCAGCAGCCGGGTGGCCCGGCCGACACCGATCACCAGCACGCCGGTCGCCATCGGGTCGAGGGTGCCGCCGTGCCCGACCCGTCGGGTCTTCGCCAGTCGGCGGATGCGTGCCACCACGTCGTGCGACGTCATGCCGCCGGGCTTGTCGACCACGATCAGACCATCGGTGCTCACGTCGGCCAAGCCTGCCAGATGGCCGGGACCCGAGAGTGCGTGGGCACGCCCCCGCGTGATCCGGACGACCGGCGGGCCCGCCGATCGGGTCAGCGGACCGCGCCGGTCACCGCCCAGCTGCCGTTGCGCAGTCGCAGCAGCAGGGCGACCAGCCGGATCACCACGAACAGGGTGAGCCCGGCCCAGATGCCGCCCAGCCCGAGATCGAGCGCGTACGCCAGCCAGATGGCCGGCAGAAAGCCGCCGAGCGCGGCCACGATGGTGAGGTTGCGCAGGTAGCGCACGTCGCCGGCGCCGATCAGCACGCCGTCGAGGGCGAACACCACCCCGGCCAGCGGCAGCATGACGACGAACCACGGCCAGGCCACCATGGCCTGCTCGCGTACCCCCGTGTCGGAGCTGAACCACGACGGCACGACGCCGGCGCCGGCGGCGACGAGCAGCGCGAAGCCCACGCCGCAGACGCCGCCGAGCAGCCCGATCCGGCGGGCGAGCGCCCGCGCCCCCGCGTCGTCGCCGGCGCCGAGCGCCGCACCGACCAGGGACTGCGCGGCGATGGCGAGGGCGTCGAGCACCAGCGCGGTGAAGAACCAGAGTTGCAGGGCGATCTGGTGGGCGCCGACGGCGGCGGCGCCGAAGCGGGCGGCGACGGCGGTCGCGGACAGGAAGCTGGCCTGGAACGCCAGCCCACGGATCAGCAGGTCCCGGCTGAGCACGAGTTGCTGGCGGATCACGCGGGGCTGGGGCCGCAGCGACACCCGCTCGCCGACCAGGGCCGCGGCGAAGAGCACCCCGCAGAGCGTCTGCGCGACGACGTTCGCCACCGCCGAGCCGACCAGACCCAGCCCACCGGGGTAGACCAGCAGCGGGCAGAGCAGCGCGGAGAGCAGGTTGGGACCGAGCACGAAGAACAACGGGCGACGAGTGTCCTGTACGCCGCGCAGCCAGCCGTTGCCGGCGGCGGCGAGCAGCAGACCAGGAGCGCCGAGGGCCGCGATCCGCAGCCACTGCGCGGCGGCGTCGGCCACGTCGCCACCACCACCGGCGAGGGTACGCGCGAGCGCGCCGCCGCCCACCTGCATGCCGATTGCGATCAGCAGACCGACACCGAACGCCAACCAGGACGACTGGACGCCCTCGGCGACCGCGGCAGCACGGTCACCCGCGCCGAAGCGGCGGGCCGCGCGCCCGGTGGTGCCGTAGGCGACCACGGTGCCCACCCAGGCGGTGAGCGTCATCACCGTGCCGCCGACGGCGAGCGCGGCGAGCGGCACCCGACCGAGGTGACCGACCACGGCGGTGTCGACAAGCACGTAGAGCGGCTCGGCGGCGAGCACCACGAGGGCCGGCAGGGCGAGGCCGGCGATCCGCCGAGGCGAGGCGGGTCGGTGGGCGGTGGCGGCGGTCTGGCTCATCGCCGCCGATCCTGGCACGGCTGCGGTAAGGATCGCAATCCCGCAGACCGCTTACCCGTCGGCGGGTGGCACGCGGGGGTCCTCGCGGCCCCGCGCTGCGCCTACCGCCGGACGGGTCGGATCACTGCCGGGTGTCCATCGACGTCTGCAGCGCGCGGCGGGCCTGCTCGCGGGCGTCGTCGGTGGTGGTCTCGGGCTTGGGCTTGTTCGGCATGGTGGCGCTCCTCTTCCCAGGGCGCGAGTCGCCGGCACGCGGCGACCCTCACGGGCGGTCGTGCTGAGCGCCCCACGGCGGTCCGGGATTACCGGAGCAGCCGACTGGGCAGCGTGAGCCCGGGTCGATCCGACCCTGGAGGGAGGCAGCACGGGGTGTGGCACCACCGCCCATGACCTGCACCGCCAGGCGGCACCGGCCTTCTCCCAAGTTATCGTTCAGGTCCACATACTGCTTACGGTTCCCGCCATTTGGACAGTCGCCAACCCGGCTCAGCGAGCCAGGAAGTGCCAGCCCAGCCACCACCAGAACCCGAACAGACCGATCCGGCCCACCGGCACCGGGCCGACCTCGTAGCGCATCACGTACGCGCAGACCTCGCCCAGGGTGGGGATCCGGGACCCCTCCCGCCGGGCCATCCACTCGACCACCGCGAAGAGGACCAGCGCGGCCAGGAAGCCGCCGATCGCGAGCGCTCGCATCATCGCCGCACCAGCCCCCAGAACGCGGCCAACCAGGCGAACCAGACCGCCGACCGGGTCAGGTGGTCCTCCAGGAGAGGATCGGCCAACCGGGAGAAGGTGGGGAAGTCATCGCCGGCGGCCAGCACGAAGGTCGCGCCCTCGAAGACCCCGAAGACCACCACCGGCACCGCCCACCAGGCCGCCCCCGCCCCCAGCCGGCGCGGTGCCGGCCGGCGGGGCACCCGGTTGCTCAGACCGAGCCAGATCAGCACCCCACCGGTGCCGAGAGTGAACAGATTCGCCTCGGTGGAGAAGGACGCGAACCGGCCGCCGACGAGCGACAGGCAGACGAGGACGGGAACGGAGACGGCGGGCCGGTCCCAGGCGCGGGGGGCCTCCACGGTGAGGTCGTGCGGCTGCTCCATCCCGCAATTCTTCCCGGTATCACGGAACGCGGGAAGACCAACACTCCCCGGAGCTGACCCTGATCTTCCGGACCGACCGATCGATAGCGGTCGAAGGGCGACGTCAGGCGGTCAGCGCGGCGTCCAGCTGACCGCGGATCGACTCGACCACCTGCTCGACGGTGCCCCGACCGGTGAACCCGGCCGCGAACGTGTGCCCGCCACCGCCCAGCGCGACCGCGACCCGACTGACGTCCACCGCACCCTTGCTGCGCATCGACACGGCCCACTCGGCGGGCCTGGTCTGCTTCACCACACAGCTCACATCCGCCTCGGCGGTGCAGCGCACCGAGTCGATCAGCGCCTCCAGCACGTACGGCCGCTGGTCGTGCCGGGCCAGGTCGTCCAGCGTGGCGAAGGTCCAGACCAGCCCCCGGCCCCCGGCGGCGGCCGGCTCCAGCCGGGCCCGGCCGAGCACCTCACCGAAGAGGCGGACCGCGCCGAAGGGTCGGGTGTCGAAGACCCGCCGGGAGATGTCACCGGGCGAGATGCCGGTCGCCAGCAAGCGGGCGGCCATCTGGTGCACCGCCGGAGTGGTCGCCTCGAACCGGAACGAGCCGGTATCCGTGGTCAGCGCCACGTAGAGGCACTCGGCGATGGCCGGATCCACCACCACCCCGAGCCGGGCCAGCAGCTGTTCGGCCACCACCGAGGTGGCCGCCGCACCCGGGTCGACCAGGTTGACCGTGCCGAAACCGGGGTTGGAGGCGTGGTGGTCGAGCACCAGCGCCGCACCCGCCGACGACAGCCGCCCCGCCAACTCGCCGAGGCGGGACTCGCTGGCCGCGTCGAAGCAGATCACCAGATCGGGCGCCGGGTCGGCGGCGTCCGCCGGGACCAGCAGGTCCAGCCCGGGCAGCCCCCGGAACGGCTCCGGCACCTCCGGCGGCCCGGGAAAGGTCGCCTGCACGTCGCGTACGCCGAACTGCCGCAGGCCCAGACCGAAGCCGAGCATGCTGCCCAGCGCGTCGCCGTCCGGGTTGATGTGGCAGATCAGCAGCGTACGGGCGGTCGGCGGGAGAGCCCGCACCAACGCCTCGGCGGCGGCCCAGTCCGCCTCGGCGGGGCCGAGCCCGGTTGCCCCGGCGAGCGGGGCGCTGGCGGTGCTGGTCACCGCGATTCCCCACCCCGCGGGGTCTCCTTGACGTCGGTGGCCTCGTCGGCCTCGTCCGTCTCGTCGTCCTCGTCGTCCACCCGGTACGGCTGGGCCTCGCCCGCGTACTTCGCCTGGGCGGCGAGCCGCTGCACCTCGGCGTCGGCGTTGCGGGCGGCGGCGAGCAGGTCGTCGATGTGCTTGACCTGATCCTGCACGTCGTCGAGGACGAACGTGAGGGTCGGCGAGTGGCGCAGCCCGAGGGCCTTGCCGACAGTGCTGCGCAGCAGCCCCTTGGCGCTCTCCAGCGCCGCCGCGGTGTCCGCCTGGGCCACCGAGTCACCGAGCACGGTGTAGAAGACCGTCGCGTCACGCAGGTCAGCGGTAATCCGGGCGTCGGTGATAGTGATCATCCCGAGCCGCGGGTCCTTGATCTGGCTCCGCACCACCGACGCGACCAGCTCACGCACCCGTTCCGCGTGCCGGCGTACCTTGGCCGGATCAGACATCTCGCCACCTCCACGGCGTCCTGCTTCCGGTCGAGCCGGCGGCCCGGAGGCCGCCGGCCGACCGGCCAACATCTCGAACATTACCTTCGGGGCCGCTCCGGTCGCCCGGCACCAGCCGGCACCGTGCTCAGTCGTCGTCCACGCCGTAGAGCCGGCGCCGGACCGACAGCAACTCGACCTCGGGGCGACCGGCCACCAGGCGCTCACAGGAGTCGAGCACCTCGCGGACGTGCGCCGTCTCGGCGGCCACCACGGCCACCGCGAGTTGCGCTCGACCATGCAGGTCGAGCGCACCCACCTCGGCGGCCGACACCTCGAAGCGGCGCAACGCCGCCACGATCGGCCGTACATATGATCTCTTGGCTTTGAGCGACCTGGAGTCGCCCGGCAGCAGCAGGTCGAAGACCGCGGTTCCGGTGAACATCGCCCCGGACGATACCGCCAACCCGCCCCGCATGATCAAGGGGTTTACGCCAGTCGGCGTAAACCCCTTGATCAGCGTGTCACTGCCGGATCAGGCGCGAACCTTCTCCCGCATCTCGAAGGTCTCGATGACGTCGCCGACCTGGACGTTGTTGTAACCACCCAGGGTCAGACCGCACTCGAAGCCCTCGCGGACCTCGGTGGCGTCGTCCTTGAACCGCTTGAGCGAGGTGATCGTGAGGTTGTCCGCCACGACCGCCCCGTCCCGAAGCAGGCGAGCCTTCGCGTTGCGTCGGATGATGCCCGACCGGACGATGCAACCGGAGATGTTGCCGATCTTGGACGAGCGGAAGACATCGCGGATCTCCGCGGTGCCCAGCTCGGCCTCCTCGTACTCCGGCTTGAGCAGGCCCTTGAGCGCTGCCTCGATCTCCTCGATGGCCTGGTAGATGACGGTGTAGTACCGGATCTCCACGCCCTCGCGGTCGGCCATCTCACGGACCTTGTTCGAGGCCCGCACGTTGAAGCCGATGATCGTGACCGGCTCGGACGAGGCGCTCGCGAGCATGACGTTGCTCTCGGTGATCGCGCCGACGCCCCGGTCGAGGACCTTGAGCTGGACCTCCTCGGGGATGTCGAGGTTGAACAGCGCGTCCTCCAGGGCCTCCACCGAACCGGAGACATCGCCCTTGAGGATGAGGTTGAGCGAGGTCTTCTCGCCCTCCTTGAGCTGCTCCATGAGCGTCTCGAGGGTGGCCCGACCACGGGAGTTGGCGAAGGACGCCGCCCGCCGCCGTGCCTGCCGCTGCTCGGCGATCTGCCGCACCGTGCGGTCGTCCGCCGCGGCCAGGAACGTGTCTCCCGCGCCGGGCGGCGCGGTCAGACCCAGCACCATGACCGGACGCGCCGGCCCAGCCTCGGTGAGCTGGTTGCCGTTCTCGTCGAGCATGGCCCGGACCCGGCCGTGCGCCCCACCGGCGACGATCGAGTCGCCCGCCCGCAGGGTGCCCTTCTGCACCAGCACCGTCGCCACCGCACCGCGGCCCTTGTCCAGGTGTGCCTCGATGGCCACACCCTGCGCCGGCCCGTCGATCGGAGCGGTCAGCTCCAGCGACGCGTCGGCGGTCAGCAGGACGGCCTCGAGCAGTTCCTCGATGCCGATGCCCGGCTTGGCGGCCACGTTGACGAACATGGTCTCGCCGCCGTACTCCTCGGCGACCAGGCCGTACTCGGTCAGCTGCTGGCGGACCTTGTCCGGGTTGGCGTCCGGCTTGTCGACCTTGTTGACCGCGACCACGATCGGCACATCGGCCGCCTTGGCGTGGTTCAACGCCTCGATCGTCTGCGGCATCACACCGTCGTCGGCCGCGACGACCAGGATCACGATGTCCGTGACCTGGGCACCACGAGCACGCATGGCGGTGAACGCCTCGTGACCCGGGGTGTCGATGAAGGTGACCGCCCGGTCCTCGCCCTCGTGCGGGACGTGGACCTGGTAGGCACCGATGTGCTGGGTGATGCCACCCGCCTCACCGGCCACGACGTTCGCCTTACGGATGGCGTCGAGCAGCTTGGTCTTACCGTGGTCGACGTGACCCATGACGGTCACCACCGGCGCACGGCTGACCAGACGCTCCTCGGCCACCTCCGCGTCGAGGTCGATGTTGAACTGCGCGAGCAGCTCGCGGTCCTCGTCCTCCGGGCTGACGATCTGGATGTCGAAGCCCAGGTGCTCACCCAGCAGGTGCAGGGTGTCGTCAGAACAGGACTGGGTCGCGGTGACCATCTCGCCCAGGTTGAACATCTCCTGGACCAGCGAACCCGGGTTGGCGTTGATCTTGTCCGCGAAGTCGGACAGCGAGGCGCCACGGGAGAGCCTGACGATCTGACCCTGACCCCGGGGAGCACCCGAGCTCATGGTCGGAGCCGACAGGTTGTCGAACTCCTGTCTGCGCTGCTTCTTGGACTTGCGACCGCGCGTCGGCCGACCACCCGGACGCCCGAAGGCACCCGCGGCGCCGCCGCCACGGCCACGACCGCCCGCACCCGGACGACCGCCGCCACCGGCCGGACCACCCGGACGGAAACCGCCACCGGGAGCACCCGCACCGCCGCCGGGACCGCCACGGTAGCCACCGCCACCGCCGGCACCCGCGCCGCCACCAGGGCCGCCGCGGTAACCGCCGCCGCCACCGGCGCCACCGCCGGGACCGCCACGGAAGCCACCGCCACCGCCGCCGCCGGGACGGCCTGCGCCGCCACCGGGACGACCAGCGCCACCGGGACCGGGGCGACCGGCAGCCGGACGCTGGCTCGGCATGGACGCCGGGCTGGGCCGCGGCGGCATGGAGTTCGGGCTCGGCCGCGGCGGCATGCCCGCCGGGCTGTTCGGCCGAGGGCCACCCGCACCGGCGGCCGGGGGCCGCTGCTGCTGGCCACCCTGGATCCCGAACGGGTTGTTACCGGCACCGCGCGCCGGCGGACGACCGCCCGGCCGGGCACCCGGACCGGGAGCCGGCGTGCTCGGACGAGCTGCCGGCGAACCGGGACGGGGCGGCATCGCCGCGGGACCCGGCCGAGGGCCGGGGCGGTTACCGCCCTCTGCCGGGGGCTCCCGGCGGACGGGGTTGTCCCGCTGCTGCTGGCGGGCGGCCTGCGCGGCCTTGACCGCGGCCTCCTGCTCAGCCTTCAGCGCGGCGGCACGCGCCTCCGCGGCCGCCACCTCGATGTCGTGGGCACTCGCCGGCTTGGCGACCGGGGTCGCCGACTGCGGCGCACCGGGCACCGGACCCTTGGGCTTCGGACCGGGTGCCGGCGCGGCCGGCCGCCGAGGCGGCATCGGCTTGGCCGAGACCCGGGGCGCGCCCGGGGTCGGGGTTGGCGTCGGGGTCGGGTTCGAAGCCGGCGTCGACGCGGGCGCCGACGGGGCGGCCGGAGCCGGGGCTCCGGCGGACGCGACGAATGCGTTACGCAGCCGCCGGGCGACGGGCGCCTCGACGGTGCTGGACGCGGACTTCACGAACTCGCCCATTTCCTTCAACTTGGCGAGAACGGTCTTACTCTCGACCCCGAGCTCTTTTGCAAGCTCGTGTACGCGGGCCTTGCCTGCCACTGCACTCCTCACTCCGAGGTCGTGCGGGCAGCACCCGCAGCGACCTCACTCGTGCACTTGAAGCCTGGTCATTTCAGGGACTTCATCGTGTGCTCATGTCGGTCGTCCTACCCTGCTAGCGACCCTCGCCCGGTCGGGCTGACCGGACGTAGTGGTTGGCGCATCGACGTGCTCCGCCAGCGCACCGTGGTCGAGGACCTCGGTGCTGCGCAGCGCACGCCCGAAGGCGCGGCGCCGCACCGCCAGCGCGAAGCAGGCCGGATCCGGGTGCATGTTCGCTCCCCGACCCGGCAGCCTGCGGAGCGGATCAGGCCGGAGGCTGTGACCAGCCTCGTTTCTGACCGCGACGATCCGCAGCAATTCGCTGGCCGGCGCACGTTGCCGGCAACCCACACAGGTGCGCTCCGGCTGCGCGCGTCGTACCACTGGAGGAAGTCTACCCCTAGCTCCCCGAGATCGCGCCGCCCGGCTCCCGCACGTGATCAGTTACCCCACGCGCCGCCGGC
This sequence comes from Micromonospora sp. NPDC007208, assembly GCF_042869175.1. Taxonomy (NCBI): domain Bacteria; kingdom Bacillati; phylum Actinomycetota; class Actinomycetes; order Micromonosporales; family Micromonosporaceae; genus Micromonospora; species Micromonospora sp. NPDC007208. The sequence continues at coordinate 184,161 of NZ_JBIAFG010000012.1, forward strand.
GCGGTCTGCTCCGCATCGGAGCGAATATCGATCCGCCAACCGGTCAATCGGGCCGCGAGTCGGGCATTCTGCCCCTCCCGACCGATCGCCAGCGAGAGCTGGAAGTCGGGAACGGTCACCCGGGCGGCCCGACCGGCCAGGTCGACCACCTCGACCCGCAGCGCCTTGGCCGGCGACAAAGCGTTACCGACGAAGGTGGCCGGGTCGTCCGACCAGTCGATGATGTCGATCTTCTCACCGTGCAGCTCGCTCATCACGGCACGCACCCGCTGACCCATCGGGCCGATGCAGGCGCCCTTGGCGTTCACCCCGGGGGTGGTGGAGCGGACGGCGATCTTCGTGCGATGGCCCGCCTCACGGGCGATCGCGCCGATCTCCACGGTGCCGTCGGCGATCTCTGGCACCTCCAGGGCGAACAGCTTCTTGACCAGAGCCGGGTGCGACCGGGACAGGGTGATCTGCGGCCCGCGCATGCCCTTGGCCACGTGCACCACGACGCAGCGGACCCGCTCGCCGTGCGCGTACCGCTCGCCGGGCACCTGCTCGGACTGCGGCAGCACGCCCTCCAGCTTGCCCAGGTCGACGCTGACGATGCCCTTCTCGGTGCGCGTCTCGTGCGCCTGCACCACGCCGGTCACGAGGTCACCCTCGCGGCCCACGTACTCACCGAAGTGCACCTCGTCGGTAGCCTCCCGCAACCGCTGGAGGATCACCTGCTTGGCCGTCATGGCGGCGATCCGGCCGAAGTCGTGCGGGGTGTCGTCCCACTCCCGCACCAGGCTGCCGTCGTCGTCCATCTCCTGCGCGTACACCAGGGCGGCGCCCGACTTACGGTCGATCTCCACCCGGGCGTGCGGTTCGGCACCGTCGGTGTGCCGGTAGGCGGTCAGCAACGCGGTCTCGATCGCCGCGAGAATCGTGTCGAACGGGATCTCCCGCTCGCGCTCGAGTGCGCGCAGCGCCGCGAGGTCGATGTTCACCTCTCCTCGTCCTCCACATCATCTTCGTCGTCGATGTCGTCTGAATCGTCGATCTCGTCGGAATCATCCGCGTCGTCGAACTCGTCGTCCGGCTCACCGAGCTCGGCGAGCCGGGTGAACTCGACCTGCACGCGGCCGGGGCCCAGCTGGGCGTACGCCAAGGCGGCGCGGCCGTCGTCGGTCTCCAGGTGCACGCCCTCGTCGTCGGCAGCGACCACCCGGCCGGTCAGCTGACGGTCACCGGCGGGCTGCTCACCCCGCTGGCCGGGCAGCGCGGTCGCGCCCCGGACGGTGACCTTGACCAGTCGGCCCACGTTGCGCCGCCAGTGGCGGGGCAGGGTGAGGGGCCGGTCGACGCCGGGCGAGCTGACTTCCAGCTGGTACTCGCCGGCGACGATGTCGCCGCCGGTCTCCTCCGCGGCGTCCAGCGCGGCCGAGACCGCGCGGGAGACGTCCGCGACGGCGTCCAGGTCGATCCCGCCGTCGGTGTCCACCATCACCCGCACCACGTGCCGGCGGCCGGCCCGGGAAACCGACAGGTCCTCCAGGTCGTAACCGGCGCCGTTGACCACCGGTTCGATCACGGCCCGCAGTCGGTCCCGCCGCGCGGCGAGGTCACCGCCGCGGGGACCCGCGGCACCGCGGGGTCGACCCGTCGGCCTGGTGGCACGGCCACGCTGCGTCATCTCCGCACCCTCTCCCTGGTCGACGGTGACCGGTCGTCCCGCCATGCCGGCACGCCACCGGAGTGGACACGCCGGTGGTTGCGCAGAGCGTAACGCGCCTGCCCGGCGGCGGACCGGGCGGCGCACCGACGCCGATGACCCCCGGAGCGCCGCGCATGGTGTTGACTTGGCCGGTGGGGATCGGCAGAAGGACACAGCGCGACCAAGCATCCGGACATTCCCGGCGAAAGCTCCTGAGCGCCGGGGCGCTGCTGGTGCTCGGTGGCACCGTGACGCCACTGACCGGCTGTGATCTTTTCGACCGCGACGACCAACCGGACCCAACGCCCGACCCGCTGCGGCCGACGATGGACGAGTCGCTCGCGCTGGCCGCCGCGTACCGGGCGAGCGTGACCGCCCATCCCGAGCTCGCCGACCGGCTCAACCCGATCGCCGAGACGCACACCGCGCACGCCACCGAGCTGGCCCGGGTCATCGGCGTGACCGTGCCGTCGGCGGCCTCCGCCGCCCCGACCGCCGCCCCGGCGGCCGACCCGAACGGCGCGCGCGCCGCCCTGCGGGCGCTGGAGAAGACCGCCCAGCAGTCCGCCACCGCCGCCTGCGCCGCGGCCCCCGCCGAGCGGGCGGCACTGCTCGGCTCGATCGTCGCCGCCCGGGCCACCCACCAGGAGGCACTGAAGTGAGGCAGCCGTCCGCCGGGGAGGCGCTCGCCGCCGCCCTGTCCGCCGAGTACGCGGCCATCTACGCCTACGGACGAATCGGCGTCCGGCTCACCGGAGCGGCGCGGGACGCGGCACGCCAGGCGGAGGCCGCGCACCGACGCCGACGTGACGCGCTCGTGGTGCAGCTCACCACGGCCGGCGGCGTCGTCCCGCCGGACCGCGCCGGCTACGCCCTGCCGTTCCCGGTCACCGACCGGGCGAGCGCCCTGCGGCTCGCCGCCGAGGTGGAGGAGCGCACGGCCGCGCACTGGCGGGCCGCCCTGGCGTCCACCACCGGCGCCGACCGGGACCAGGCGCTGGCCGCCCTGGTCGAGTACGCCGTGCGGGCCACCCGGTGGCGCAAGACCGCCGGGCTGACCCCGCTGACTGTCGCGTTTCCCGGTCGACCGGCCTGAACCGGTCCGCTGCGGTTGCGGTGCGCATACCAGGTATGCATACTCCGTTGCCATGTCCATCCGTCACGGGTTGCTCGCTCTGCTCGAACGCGGCCAGATGTACGGCTACCAGCTGCGCGCCGCGTTCGAGGAGTCGACCGGCTCGACCTGGCCGCTGAACATCGGGCAGGTCTACACCACGCTGTCCCGGCTGGAACGGGACGGTCTGGTGCGCCCGCTGCCGGAGAGCGAGGCCGGGCAGCGCCCGTACGAGATCACCGACGCCGGCCGGGCGGACCTGGCGCTGTGGTTCGCCACCCCGATCAGCCGTACCGACCGACCCCGCGACGAGCTGGCGATCAAGCTGGCGCTGGCGCTGACCACCCCCGGGGTCGACGTCCGGTCGGTGGTGCAGGCCCAACGCAGCGCGACGATGCGGGCCCTGCAGGAGCTGACCCGGTTGAAGTACGGCAGCAACCGGCCGGAGGACCTCCCCTGGCGCCTGGTGCTGGACTCGATGGTGTTCCAGGCCGAGGCCGAGGTGCGCTGGCTGGACCACTGCGAGACCAGTCTGGTCCGGCACCAACCCAGCGGCCCGGCGCCTCCCGCTCCCCGATCCGGTGACGACGACGCGCGGGACGCGGCTCGATGGGCCGGCGAGGAGGCGCGACGGTGAGCGGGTCGGACGACGCGGTGCTGGACCTACGCGCCGTCCACCGCACCCACGGCGCCGGGCCGGCGGCGGTACACGCGCTACGCGGCGTCAGCCTGGTCGTACGGCCAGGCGAGTTGGTCGCCGTGATGGGGCCGTCCGGCTCCGGTAAGTCGACCCTGCTGGCTCTCGCCGGTGGGTTGGACCGCCCGACCGGCGGCGAGGTCCGGGTCGAGGGGCAACCGCTGGGGGCGTTGGACCGCCGCGGGCTGGCCCAGCTGCGCCGCCGCCGGATCGGCTACATCTTCCAGCAGCTCAACCTGTTGGGCAGTCTGAGCGCACTGGAGAACGTGGCGCTCCCCCTGGAACTCGACGGGACCAGCGGACGTCGGGCCCGCGCACTGGCCATGGCCGCGCTCACCGAGGTGGGCCTGCCCGCGTTGGGTGACCGCTTCCCGGACCAGCTCTCCGGTGGGCAGCAGCAGCGGGTGGCGATCGCCCGCGCGCTGGTGGGCGAACGCCGGCTGGTCCTCGCCGACGAGCCCACCGGGGCGCTGGACTCCCAGACCGGTGAGGCGGTGCTGCACCTGCTGCGCCGCCGGATCGACGCGGGTGCCGCCGGAGTGCTTGTCACCCACGAGGCGCGGCACGCGGGCTGGGCCGACCGGGTGGTGTTCCTCCGCGACGGCGTGCTGGTCGACACGACGGCACCGTTGGGCAGTGTCGAGCAGTTGCTGTCCGGCAGCGACCGGTGACCATCCGCCGCCTGACGCGGGCCGCCGCTCGGGCCGACACGGCGACGCCGCGGCCGGTCACGTCGCCCGCCCCGGCCGGCCGACGGCGGTTCGCCGAGCTGACCGGCTCCTGGCGGGCGGCGCTGCGGATCGCCCGGCGGGAGTCACGCCGGTCCCGACGGCGGACCGCCCTGGTGCTCGCGATGATCGCCATGCCGGTCGCGGCGCTGGCCTTCCTGGCGACGAGCTACGACATGGCCGAGCTGACCCCGGCGGAACGCGTCGACCGCCGGCTCGGCGTGGCCGACGCGCAGCTGCAGTGGATCGCCAACGCCCCGGTGGGGCAGGACGAGTGGGGTGAGGGCTGGTACACCCGCGACGGCGAGCTCCCCGGGAAGGTCACCGCGGCCCAGCTGACCGCACTGCTGGGGCCGGGCAGCCGGGTCACCGAGCTGCGTCCGCGCGTCCCGCTGACGCTGCGCGGCCCGCGCCGCGACGAGGTCGTGAACGGTCGGGTGCTGGACCTCACCGACCCGCTGGCCCGCGGGCTGGTGCGGTTCCGAGCCGGCCGAGCGCCGCAGCAACCCGGTGAGGTCGCGGTCAGTCCGGCGGCGCTGCGCCGCCTCGACCTGCGCCTCGGCCACGCCGTGGCCACCGCTGACGGGAGCAGGGCGTACACCGTGGTGGGGGTGGTCGAGTTTCCCGACGATCTCGGGCCGGTGGTGGCGCTGCACCCGGGGGCCGCGCCGGCGAGCGGTCCGGAGCCGGACAGCGTCTGGCTGGCGGACCTGCCCGGAGCGGTGGACGCCGCGCTGGTGTCCCGACTCAACGACCGGGGGGTGGTGGTCACCAGCCGACACCCGAGCGGCTCCGGGACCGCGACGAACCGGACGTGGTTCGGGTCGATCACGCGGGACGGCGCCAACGACCTGAGCACCGGTGTCCTCATCGCCGGCCTCGGGCTGCTGGAGGTCGTCCTGCTGGTCGGGCCGGCCTTCGCCGTCGGTGTCCGTCGGCGGCGGCGGGACCTGGCGTTGGTCGCGGTGGCGGGCGGGGACGCCGCCCAGCTCCGCCGGGTCGTGCTGGCCGACGGTGTGGTGCTGGGTGTGTTGGGGGCCGCCGCCGGCCTGCTGGTCGGCGTCGGCGCGGCGTTCGCCGGTCGCCCGCTGATGGAGCAGTACGTCTTCAGCGCCCGCTTCGGCGGCTACCGCTGCTGGCCGACCGCGCTGGTCCTGCTCGGTGGCGTCGCGGTGCTGGCCGGGGTGCTCGCCGCGCTGACACCGGCCTGGACCGCCGCCCGGCAGGACGTCAGCGCCGGGCTGGCCGGGCGACGCACCCCCGCGGCGTCCCGGGGCCGGTGGTTGGCCCTCGGGCTGGCGCTGGTGGTCGGCGGGGCCGGGCTGGCGGCGTTCGGGGCCACCCGGACCTCCCCGGCGGTGATCCTCACCGGGTTGATCCTCGGTGAGTTGGGCCTGGTGTGCTGCACGCCCACGCTGCTCGGGGCGCTGGCCCGACTTGGCCGGGTGTTGCCGCTGGCACCACGGATCGCGCTGCGCGACGCCAGCCGCAACCGGGCCGCCGCGGCACCGGCCATCTGCGCCGTGATGGCCGCCGTCGCCAGCAGTGTGGCCCTCGGCGGATACCTGGCCAGTGACGGCGCCCGCGACGCGCGCGCCTACCGGCCGGCGCTGCCGGTCGGCCACGTACTGGTCAACCCGAACGACTCGACCCGGCAGCCCACACTGGCCCAGATCACCGACGCGGCCCGGAACCAACTCGGGGTCGGCGCTGTCGCCCCGGTGCGGACACCGAGCTGCGGGGCGGGGCGCACCGGCTACTGCGACATCGCGCCGGTACTCCCGCTGAACCGGGCCTGCCCCTGGCAGCCCGGCGTTCACCTTCCCGCGGCGCAGCGCCAGCAGGCCCGCGCCGATCCCCGCTGCCAGATCCGGGAGGCGGACTACTTCGGCGGCTACGTGGAACCCGGAGTCGACGACGGGACCGCACTTCCCCTGCTCACCGGCGTGGACCCGGCGACGACCGCCGCGGCCACGGCCGTGCTGCGCGCCGGTGGCGTGGTGGTGACCGACCCGCGCTACCTGCACGACGGCCTGGTGACGGTCCGGGTCACCGAGGTGGAGGCCGGGCCGGACGTGCCGGTCACCGCCCACGATCTTCCGGGGTACGCGCTGCCCCGGGCGACCGGTCAGTCCCGTCTACTGCTGTCCACCGCCGCCGCCCGGCAACTCGGCCTGAGCTGGTCTCAGACCGGCTGGGTGATCGGCACCACGACCCCGCCCGACGAGGAGCAACAGGCACGGTTCGCCGCCGTCCTGCGGCCCTTCGGGACGCTCTCGCTGACGGTGGAAAACGGCGGCGGCCCACGCGACGACTCACCGTTACTCCTGCTGCTCGCGGCGGCTGCCGGACTGATCACGGTGGGGGCGGCCGGGATCGCGACCGCGCTCGCCGCCGCCGAGGGGCGCGCCGAGCTGACCACCCTCGCGGCCGTTGGCGCGGCCCCGGCGGTACGCCGGTGGCTGGCGATCTGCCAGGCCGGGGTCATCGCCGGTCTCGGTTCGGTGCTCGGCATCGTGGCCGGCCTCGGCACCGCCGCGATCGTGCTGGTCTCGGTGAACCGGCAGTACGCCAGCGCCTGGCCGGTACCCGATCCGTACCCCTTTCTGGTGCCGTGGCCCGCGCTCGGGGTCCTGGTGCTGGTGCCGGTGGTGGCGATGCTCGGGGCGGGCCTGTTCACCCGGGCCCGGTTGCCGATCGAACGGCGGCTGGACTGACCGATCCGCCGAACGCGGGCAGCGCGGGGGTGCCGCCGGGCCGGGCAGCCGGCAGACTGATCGGCGTGTCAGTGCTGGGAAGAGTCACCCGTCGGCTCGGTCATCATCGTTGGTTCGGCGCGGCGGCGCGTCTGTTGGTTCCCGCCGACCGGGTGGTCGGTCGCCTCACCCGTGGCCGGGTGGTCGCGCTGGGCCTGGTCCCGTCCCTGGTGATCACCACGACCGGCCGCCGTTCCGGTAAGCCCCGCAGCAATCCGCTGGTCTTCGTGCCCGACCGCGACGCGTACGTGGTGATCGGCTCCAACTGGGGGCAGACCCAGCACCCCGGTTGGGCGATGAACCTGCTCGCCGATCCCGCCGCGGAGGTGGACGTGAAGGGGCGGCGGGTCGCGGTGCGGGCCGAGCGGGCGTCCGGCGCCGAACGGGACCGGTTGTGGGAGCTGCTGGTCACCGAGTGGCCCGCGTACCGCACGTACGTGCAGCGGGCCGGCGGCCGGGAGATCCACATCTTCCGGCTGGCCCCGACCGGGCGCGGCGCGCCCGACGCTCCGCCGTCGGCTGGCTAGGCTGGCGCTCGGTAGCCAAGGCGAGGTGGTCCCGTGAGCGCGAGGAGTGAGCCGGGGTTGCGAGCCCCGCAGCCGCGAGCAAAGGCGGTCCCGTGAGCGCGAGGAGTGAGCCGGGGTTGCGAGCCCCGCAGCCGCGAGCAAAGGCGGTCCCGTGAGCGCGAGGAGTGAGCCAGGGTTGCGCCGGGGTTGCGAGCCGCGCAGCCGCGAGCAGAGCTGGTCCGGTGAGTGAGCGGGCCGGTGTCGACCGGGGCCTCGAGGATCGACGGTGGACGGTCGCGGAGCGGGTCGCCGAGGCGGTCCGGCGGCGGTTCCCGGCCGAGGTGCTCGCGGTCGCCGTGCACGGGCCCCTGGCGCACGGGGACGACGACGGTGGTGGGGACCGCGAGGCGGGAATGCTGGTGGTCACCTATCGACCCGGGACCGGGCCGCCCCCGGCGACCCGGCGGGTGGACGGGGTGCTCGTCGACCTGACAGTGGCCGCCGCCGAGGACTACCTGGCTCAGGCCCGGGTGCTCTCCCCGCTATGGCCGCTGACCGCCGACCGGTACGTCACCACGCAGGCGTTGCACGATCCGACGGGCTGGTTGCGGACTTTGCGCGACGAGCATCTGGGCCGGTTGGCCCGGGCCCGGCCGGCGGAGTTCAGCACCGCGGCCCGGCAGGCGTGGTACCGGGGCAGCGCGGCGCACTCCCGGGCGGCCCGGCTCGCCGAGTGGTACGAGACCGATCAGGCTCTGCTGATGCTCGGTGAGGCCCGGCTGGCGGCGGCCACGGTGACGGGCCTGCTGAGTCGCACCTACTTCCGTGACCCGGGGGACGCGGTGCGACGCACCGGGTTGGCCGGGGCGGACATGACCGAGGTGGGTGTGGTGCTGGCCCGGCAGGCCGAGGAGTTGGCCGCCCGTGGTCGTGCGGTCGACGGCACGATCGACGAGCTGCTCAGCACCTGAGGTGCGTCACAGCCCGCCCGGTACGCCGATCAGCGAGCCGATCAGGTAGGTGGCGCCGGCCGCGGCGGCGCCCAGCAGCAGCTGGCGCAGCCCGCTGGTCCACCAGGGACGGTTGGTGAAGCGGGCCACCACGGCACCGGCGGCGAACAGGCCGAGCCCGCCGACGGCGAGCGCCAGCCACAGTTCGGTGGCGCCGAGCAGGTACGGCAACAGCGGGACCAGCGCGCCGACCGAGAAGAACAGGAACGACGAGATCGCCGCGGCCCACGGGCTGGGCTGGTCGTCGGGGTCGACGCCCAACTCCTCGCGGACGTGCACCCGCAGCGCCTCCTCCGGGTCGCGCCGCACCGCCTCGGCGACCTGGGTGGCGAGGTCCCGGGGCAGGCCCCGGGCCACCCACGCGTCGGCCAGCTCCCGGGCCTCGGCCTCGGGGTGCCGTTCCAGCTCCCGTCGCTCCTTGGCCACCTCGTTGGCGACCTGCTCGTTGGCGGAGCGCACGCTGGTGTACTCGCCGAGCCCCATCGAGATCGCCCCGGCCACCAGGCCGGCGCTGCCGGTGAGCACGATGCTGCGCGCCGACACCCCGCCCCCGCCGACGCCGGCGATCAGGGCGATGTTGGTGACCAGGCCGTCCATCGCGCCGAAGACGGCCGGGCGTAGCCAGCCGCCGGAGACGTCCGCGTGGTGCGCCTCGCGCAGCGCCGCTGGGGTGTCGGTCACGGCGCCTGCCCTTCGTTCGCGACTGCGGGACTCCGCTTCGCTGCGTTCCTCGCGCTCACGGCGCTTGCCCTTCGTTCGCGACTGCGGGACTTCGCTTCGCTGCGTTCCTCGCGCTCACGGAAGGGTCAGGATCTCGTGGCCGTCGTCGGTCACCACGATGGTGTGCTCGAACTGCGCCGTCCACTTCCGGTCCTTGGTGACCACGGTCCACCCGTCGTCCCACATGTCGTACTGGTAGGTGCCGAGGGTGATCATCGGCTCGATGGTGAACGTCATGCCCGGCTCCATGATGTCCGTGGGGCGCGGGCTGTCGTAGTGCGGCACGTAGAGGCCGCTGTGGAAGGCCTCGCCGATGCCGTGGCCGGTGAAGTCGCGGACCACGCCGTAGCCGAACCGCTTGGCGTACGACTCGATGACGCGGCCCACCACGTTGATCTGGCGACCCGGCGCGACGGCGCGGATGCCGCGCATCATCGCCTCGTGGGTCCGCTCGACCAGCAGCCGGGCCTCCTCGCTGACCTCGCCGACGCAGAAGGTGGCGTCGGTGTCACCGTGCACCCCACCGATGTACGCGGTCACGTCGACGTTGATGATGTCGCCGTCCTGCAGGACCGTGGAGTCCGGGATGCCGTGGCAGATGACCTCGTTGAGGCTGGTGCAGCAGGACTTCGGGAAGCCCTTGTAGCCCAGCGTCGACGGGTACGCCCCGTGGTCGCAGAGGAACTCGTGCACCACCTTGTCGATCTCGTCGGTGGTCACGCCGGGCTTGCAGTGCTCGCCGGCGAGCTGGGTCGCCTGGGCGGCGAGCCGGCTGGCGATCCGCATCTTCTCGATGGTCTCCGGCGTCTGCACGTGCGAGCCACGCCACTCCTGTGGGCGCTTCTTGCCCACGTACTCCGGTCGGGCGATCTGGGATGGCACCGGTCGCATCGGGGTGAGCGTGCCTGGTGTCAGCGGCGGACGGACGGTCATGCCGCAAGCCTATCGCCGGGACCGCTGGTGACCCGCGCCACGGCCGTCCGGTGGAGGTTGTTGCCCTGCCAGGGTGGCTGTGCCATGGTGTCTGCGTGGATCAAGGGGGAGCACCGCCCGTCTTCTCCGCCAGCGCTGAGATCGACGGTGACCACCTCCACGTCGTGGTGGCCGGCGAGGTCGACATGGCGACCGCGGACACGATGCTCCAGACGGCGCTGCGCGAGCCCGCCAGGAAGATCACACTCGACCTGAGCTTGGTCACCTTCTTCGACTCGGCCGCCATCCACGCCCTGGTCCGGCTCGCCCAGCAGTTTCCGGGCACGCTCACCGTCCGTCCGTCCCGGCAGGTCCGTCGCGTGCTGGAGATCTCCGGCCTCGGCGGGCAGAGCTGGCTCGACCCGGCCTAGGGCCGGCGTCGAGTCCAGCGGAGGCCAGGCCCTCAAGGCCTGCCGGCGCCCGCCGGGCGCGCGGTCAGTCCTGCAACTGCCGGCGCAGCGTCACCTCGGTGCCCTCATCGGTACGCCGTACCGACAGGTCACCCAGGGCCTTGATCAGGGCCAGGCCGCGGCCCCGGAAGCCGGAGCCGGTCGACTCCCGCCACTGCCCGCTGTCGCGCACCGTGGCGGTCACCGTCCGACCCTCGATGGCCACCTCCACACTGATCATGGCCTCGGCGGGGTGGATCGGGTGCTCGATGGCGTTGGCGGCGGCCTCGGAGACGGCGACGGTCAGGTCGAACAGGTCGGTCTCGCCGACCGAGTGCGCGACCAGGAAGTCCTCCAGCCGCTTTCGCAGCACGCTGAGCCGGGTCGGGTCGGCCGGTAGCCGCAGCGTGAAGCGGTTCAGCTCCGCCGCCTCCAGGGCGAGGACCGCCACGTCGTCACGGCGCGGTCGGCCGGTGACCCGCTCGACGACCGCGTCGATCAGGTCGACCACGTGCTCACTCGGGGTGGCCGCGTCGATGCGGAGCTGGGCCAGTGAGGCATCGATGCCGAGCTGACGGTCCTCGATCAGCCCGTCGGTGTAGAGCAGCAGTCGACTGCTGGCCGCCAGCTCGCCCTCGACCGACTCGTACGTCGCGCCGGGGAGAGCGCCGACCGGTGGACCGAGCGCTCGGTCGTGCAGGAACGCCACGTCGCCTCCGGTGATCAACAGTGGGGACGGGTGACCGGCGCTCGCGTACCGCAGCCGACCGGTGCGGGGGTTGAACAGCAGGCAGACCACCGTCGCGAAGGAGCGGCCCTCGGTGGAGCCGACCAGCCGGTTGAGCCGGGTCAGCGACTCACCCGGGTCGAAGCCCTCCAGCACGTACGCGCGCAGCGCGTTGCGCAGCTGCCCCATCGCCGCGGCGGCCCGGACGCCCTTACCGACCACGTCGCCGATGACCAGCACCAGCTCGTCGCCGTTCAGCGCGATCGCGTCGTACCAGTCGCCGCCGACCTCGACGTCGGCGCTGCCGGGCAGGTAGCGGCTGGCCACCACCGCGCCGGGCAGTTGGGGCAGCGACCGGGGCAGCAGGCTGTGCTGCAGGGTGGTGGCAATGCGGTGTTCGGCTTCGTAGAGCTGGGCGTTCTCCAGTCGCACCCCGACGAGCCGGGCCAGTTGGGTCAGCGCGGCGTCGTCGGCCTGCGCCTCGTCGCCATCGGCCCGCCAGACCTGCAGGTCACCGAGCTGCTTGCCGGTGGTGCCGGTCAACTCGGCCACGAAGGACGGGTCGGCGGCGGTGGTGCCGCCGCCGTCCGCCTCGAAGCGCGCCTCGGCAGCGGTGACCACCACCCGTGCCGCCTCGGCGAGGCTCAACGCGTGCCGGGCGGCGACCTGGAGCACGTCGGCGGTCGACCGGGCGGTGTTCACCGCCACCGCCGCGTCGGCCAGCGCCCGGAGCCGGCGGATGATCTGCCCGCGCAGCTGGCCCAGCTCCACGTTGGCCCGCACCCGGGCGATCAGCTCCTGCGCGGAGAACGGCTTGGTGAGGTAGTCGTCGGCGCCGACGGCGAGACCGGCGACGGCCTCCGCGGAGCCGGCGCGGGCGGAGAGCAGCACGATCGGCACATGCCGGGTACGCGGGTCCGCGCGCAGTGCGCTCACCAGCCCGAACCCGTCCAGCCGGGGCATCATCACGTCGCTGAGCACCAGGTCGAACCCGCCCTCGCGGGCCAGCGGCAGGGCATCGAGCCCGTCGTTCGCGGTGACCACGTCCCAGGTCGGGGAGAGAAGCCGACTGACGTGCTCCTGCAGGTCGGCGTTGTCGTCGACGACAAGGATCCGGCCGGCCGAGGTGCCCTTCGCCGGCTGACGGTCGAACTCGGACGTCGGCGCGACACCGGCCCACAGCGCGGTCTCCGCCACGAAGAGACGGGCCTGCTCGGGCTCACCCACGGGCAGCGGGTCGAACGCCGCCACCCGGTCCGCCGGCAGGTGCGCCGAACCGAACGGGACGGTCACCGTGAAGGTGCTGCCCTCGTCGACCTGGCTGGTCAACCCGACCGCACCGCCGTGCATCTCGACCAGCTCCCGGACCAGCGCGAGCCCGATGCCGGTGCCTTCGTGGGTGCGTGCCCGCACCCCGGGCACCCGGTGGAACCGTTCGAAGACGTGTGGCAGCTCGTCCGGCACGATGCCGACGCCGGTGTCCGTCACCTCCAGCCGGGCCGCGCCCTCCACGGCCCGGATCCGCACCCGGATCTCGCCGTCGAAGGTGAACTTGACCGCGTTCGACACCAGGTTGAGAACGATCTTCTCCCACATGTCCCGGTCGACGAAGACCGGCATCGGCAGCGGCGGACAGTCCACCACCAGTCGCAACCCGGCCCGAGCGGTGGCCGAGCGGAAGGTGCTGGCCAGCCGGGCGGTGTAACCGGCGAGGTCGGTGGGCTGGTAGCGGGCGGCGAGCCGGCCGGACTCCAGTCGGGAGAAGTCCAGCACGGTGTTGACCAGCTTGAGCAGACGCAGCGCGTTGCGGTGCATCATGGTGAGCCGGTCGGTTTCGCTGGCCGGCAGCTCCGGGTCGGCCAGCATGTCCTCCAGCGGGCCGAGCACCAGGGTCAGCGGGGTGCGGAACTCGTGGCTGACGTTGGCGAAGAAGTTGGTCTTCGCCCGGTCCAACGCGGCAAGCTCGGCGGCGCGGGCCCGTTCCTGCTCGTACGCCCGCTGGGTGCCGACCGCCCGGGAGATCTGGGCGGCGACCAGGCCGAGGAAGTCGCGGTAGTCGTCGCCGAGCGGCAACTGGCGGGCCACGCCGACGACCAGCGCGCCGACCGTCTGGTTGGTCGCCGTGAGCGGCAGCACGAGGGCCTGGTCGGCGGCGTCGACCGGCAGGACGTCGAGCCGAGCGGCCACCTCGACCGTGACGGGCGCGCCATCGGCGGTCAACCGGGCCAGCAGCTCCGACGGGACGTCGATGGTGGGCGGGGTGGTGCCGGCGCAGCCGGCCAGGGTGAGCTGGTCGCTGTCGTCAGCCAGGTAGATCAGGGCGAACGGGACGTCCGCCCGGTGCCGGCCGAGCACCTCGGCGGCGGTCCGGCCCAGTTCCGCGGCGCTGCCGATGTCGGTCAGCTCGGCACCCAGTTCGGACAGCGCCCGCAGCCGGCGCTCGCCGAGCACCCGCCCGGTGGTCTCGCTGACGATGCAGTAGACGCCGCTGACCGAGCCGTCGTCACCTCGGATCGGGTCGTACGAGACGTTGAAGTAGGTCTGCTCGACGAAGCCGTAACGGTCCAGCAGAAAGGGGTGGTCCTCGCCCCGGTACGAGCGTCCGGTGCTCCGGACGCTGTCGAGCAGCGGGCCGAGTACCGCCCAGGTCTCAGCCCAGTACGAGCGGGCCGGCTGGCCGATCACGTCCGGGTGTTTGGCACCGATGGTCGGCCGGTAGGCGTCGTTGTAGAAGGCGAACTGCTCGTCGCCCCAGAACATGACGATCGGCGAGCTGGAGGCGAGCATCATCCCGACCGCGTTGGAGAGCGCCGGGGGCCACTGACCGGGCTCACCCAGCGGGCCGGAGGACCAGTCGAAGGAGGCGAGCCGCTCGCCCATCTCGCCGCCGGCCGCGAACGCGGCCGCCAGCATCGGTGGGGTCTCACGGCCGGACAGGGCGGCATGCCCGATGTCCGCGCCCCCCTGGGCCGAGCTCATGCAGCCTCCCGCTCCGGCCGTACCCCTCGACCGTTGATCTTCACCCGCCGTGCTCCGACTTGTACCCAAGCGGACCAGCAACGTAACGCATTACCAGCGATGGACGCTGGTTACGTACGCCTGAGCCGTCAGGCACCGGACAGTGCGGGTGGACGGCGGCGTCGCAACGGCGGTGGCCGGAACGCTTTGACGAGTCAGAAGACCGGCAGTCCGTCGATGCTCGCCGCGTTCTTGGTGGCCCGGTAGGCGACCAGATCATCGGCGCTACGGCGGGAGTGTGAGGTGAGTAACAGATCGCGTTCGGCCCGGAAGTCCATCAGTGGCACCGCATATCCGCAGGAGTCACTGACCCGCTCCACCTCGACCGTGATGACCGCCCGGACGGCGTGCACGTCCGGCGGTGCCGGAAACTCGGCCAGCCGGTCGGCGAAGGCCTCCTCGGTCACCGCGACGCTGCTGCCCCGACCGTGCAACCGGACGATCTTCGGCGGGCCGTCGAAGGCGCAGAACATCAGCGTGATCCGGCCGTTGTCCCGCAGGTGGGCGATGGTCTCCGCCCCACTGCCGTGATAGTCGAGGTAGGCCACCCGGTGCGGGCCGAGGATCACGAACGTGCCCCGCATGCCCTTCGGCGACACGTTGACGTGCCCCTCGACCCCGGACGGGGCGGTCGCCACGAAGAAGAGCGGCTGGGCCACGATGAAGTCACGCAGCCGACCGTCGATCTCCGGATACACCTTGCCCATGCGCCGATCCTCCCATCGGTCTCGTCGACGGGCGGGGGCGATCTCAGTCACACCCTCCGGTCAGCCGCCCGCACCAGGGCGGTGATCGGGCGGGGATCCGCCTCGTTCTCCGGATGCCACTGCACCCCGAGCACGAACGGTCGGGTCTGGTCCTCGACCGCCTCGACCACACCGTCTTCCGCCCAGCCGGTCACCGTGAGCCGGCCCGGATCGGCTACCGCCTGGTGGTGGTACGAGTTGACCTGGTCGACCCCCTCCAACACCGAGGCGGCCAAGCTCCCCGGCGCGAACCGCACCGCGTGGGCCCCGTAGACGGCGGGCGCCGGGCGGTGCGCCTCGTGACCCACCACGTCGGGCAGGTGCTGGTGCAGCGTGCCGCCGTACGCGACCGCGAGCAGCTGCATCCCCCGACACACGCCCAGCACCGGCAGCCCGGCGGCGAGCGCGGCGGCCAACAGGGCCAGCTCACCCGCGTCCCGGTCCGGCCGGTCCTCGGTACGCGGGTCGGGCGGCTGGCCGTACCGAGCCGGGCCGACGTCCGCGCCACCGGCCAACAACAACCCGTCGAGGACGGCCACCACGTCCGCGTCCACGTCGTCCGGCGGCAGGACCACCGCCCGGCCGCCCGCGGCCGTCACCGCGAGCGAGTACGCCTCCGGCACCAGCACCGCCCGCACCCCCCGCCAGACGGCCCAGTCGGCCGGTTCGACGTACGCGCTGACCCCGATCAGGGGCCTCCTCAGGGCTGGCACGGTTCGCGACTGCGGGGCTCGCAAACCCGGCTCACTCCTCGCGCTCACAGCGGGGTGACGTAGGCGCCCGTGATCCCACCGTCGACCACGAACTGCGCGGCGGTCATGAACGAGGCGTCGTCGCTGGCCAGGAACGCCACCGCGGCGGCGATCTCCTCCGGTTGCCCGAAGCGACCCATCGGCACGTGCACCAGCCGACGGGCGGCCCGCTCCGGGTCGGCGGCGAAGAGCTCCAGCAGCAACGGAGTGGCCACCGGGCCGGGGCAGAGCGCGTTGACCCGGATGCCCTCGCGGGCGAACTGCACTCCCAACTCCCGGGTCATCGCGAGCACCCCGCCCTTGCTCGCGGTGTACGCGATCTGCGACGTCGCCGCACCCATCAACGCCACGAACGAGGCGGTGTTGATGATCGACCCCTTGCCCTGTCGACGCATGTGCGGAATGGCGTACTTGCAGCACAGGTAGACGCTCGTGGTGTTGACCCGCAACACCCGCTCCCACGCGTCCAGGCCGGTGTCCAGGATGGAGTCGTCGTCCGGCGGAGAGATGCCGGCGTTGTTGAAGGCGATGTCCACCCGGCCGTGCCGGTCGGCCACCCCGTCGAACAGGTCGCGTACCGCCGACTCGTCGGCCACGTCGGCGGCCACAAACTCGCCGCCGCACTCCTCGGCGGCCTTCGTACCGGCCGCCGCGTCGATGTCCACGCAGACCACCCGGGCCCCCTCGGCGGCGAACCGCCGCACGGTGGCCAACCCGATGCCGCTGCCCGCTCCGGTGACCACGGCCACCCGGTCCTGCAACCGACCCTGCACTGGCGTCACTCCTCTGTCGCGATGAACACGTTCTTGACGTCGGTGAAGGAGTGCAGCGCGTCCGGGCCCAGCTCACGGCCGAGCCCGGAGCGCTTCATCCCACCGAACGGGGTCCAGTAGCGCACCGAGGAGTGCGAGTTGACGCTGAGGTTGCCCGAGTCGACGGCACGGGCCAGGCGCAGGGCCCGACCGACGTCCCGGGTCCAGATCGAGCCGGAGAGGCCGTACTCGGTGTCGTTGGCGAGCCGGACCGCGTCCGCCTCGTCGTCGAACGGCAGCACCGAGACGACCGGGCCGAAGATCTCCTCCCGCCAGTGCCGGTCGGCCGGCGAGTCGGCCAGCAGCACAGTGGGCGCGTGCCAGAACCCGGGGCCGTCGGGGCAGGAGCCGGTGAAGGCGACAGTCGCCCCGGCGAGGTAACCGGCGACCCGATCCCGTTGGGCGGCGGAGATCAGCGGACCCATCTCGGCGGTGTCCCGGGACGGGTCCTCGACGCGTACCGCGCGTACCGCCGGTTCGAGCAGCTCCAGGAACCGGTCGTACACCGAACGCTGGATGAGGATCCGCGACCGTGCGCAGCAGTCCTGGCCGGCGTTGTCGAAGACCGCGCCCGGCGCGGTCGCGGCGGCGCGTTCCAGGTCCGCGTCGGCGAACACGATGTTCGCGCTCTTGCCGCCCAACTCCAGGGTGAGTCGCTTCACCTGGGCGGCGCAGCCGGCCATGATCCGGGTGCCGACCTCGGTGGAGCCGGTGAAGCAGATCTTGCGAACGGCCGGGTGGCTCACGAACCGCTCCCCCACCACCGAGCCCTGGCCCGGGATGACGGTGAAGACGCCGTCGGGCAGGCCCGCCTCGCGGGCCAGCTCGGCCAGGCGCAGCGCGGTGAGCGGGGTCAACTCGGCGGGCTTGAGCACCACGGTGTTGCCGGCGGCGAGCGCCGGAACGAACCCCCAGGCGGCGATGGGCATCGGGAAGTTCCAGGGCACGATCACGCCGACCACACCGAGTGGCTCGTGGAAGGTGACGTCCAACCCGCCGGGCACCGGGATCTGCCGCCCGGTCAGCCGCTCGGGCGCGCCGGCGTAGTAGTCCAGGACGTCGCGGACGTTGCCCGCCTCCCACCGGGCGTTGCCGATGGTGTGACCGGAGTTGCGCACCTCCAGCGCGGCCAACTCGTCGAGATGGGCATCGACGACGGCGGCGAACCGTCGCAACAACCGAGCCCGATCCCCCGCCCCCACCCGACGCCACGTCTCGAACGCGGCAGCCGCACGCGAGATGGCCGCGTCAACCTCGTCCACAGAGGCCGCAGCAACCTCCCGAAACCCCACCCCGTGAGCCGGATCCACCAAGACCGTCACACCCTCACCCCCTTGCGCGATCTTGCAGTTACTGCTCCGACAAGAGCCGTGAATCGCCACGAATCACCGACACAAAGTGCAAGATCGCGAGAGTCGCTGCGGCAGGCGCCGTGGTCAGAGGCGTTCGAAGCCACGGGTCAACTCCCAGTCCGTCACCGCCGCGTCGAAGGCCGCCAACTCGACCCTCGCCTGGTTGGCGTAGTGGGCCACCACCTCGGGGCCGAACGCCTCCCGGGCCACCGTCGAGCCCTCCCACAGGGCCAGGGCGTCGCGCAGGGTGCCGGGGACCCGCTCGGCCTCCGGGTCGTCGTACGCGTTGCCGGTGCACTCGGCGCCCAACTCCAACTCACCGTCGATGCCGTGCAGCGCCCCGGCGACGAGCCCGGCGATCGCCAGGTACGGGTTGACGTCGGCGCCGGGCACCCGGTTCTCCACCCGCATGCCCTGTCCGTGCCCGACCACCCGCAGCGCGCAGGTGCGGTTGTCGACGCCCCAGCGCAGCGCGGTCGGGGCGAACGACCCCGGCTGGTAGCGCTTGTAGGAGTTGATGTTCGGGGCGAAGAGCAGGCTGAACTCGCGCATGGTGGCCAGCAGCCCGGCGAGCACCCGCTGGCCGGTCTGCGACAGGTGCGCCGGCCCGTCGCCGAGCATCGCCGACGAGCCGGACGAGTCCCGTAGCGAGAAGTGGATGTGGCAGGAGTTGCCCTCCCGCTCGTTCGGCTTGGCCATGAAGGTGATCGCCATCCCCTCCTGGGCGGCGATCTCCTTGGCGCCGTTCTTGTAGATCACGTGGTGGTCCGCGCAGGCCACCGCCTCGTCGTACCGGAAGGCGATCTCGTGTTGGCCGAGGTTGCACTCGCCCTTGGCGCTCTCCGGGGTGAGCCCGGCGCCGGCCATCTCGGTGCGGATGCGGCGCAGCAGCGGCTCCACCCGGGCGGTGCCGAGCAACGAGTAGTCGACGTTGTACTGGTTGGCCGGGGTCAGGTCGCGGTAGCCACGCTGCCAGGCGTCCTCGTACGAGTCGCGGAACAGCACGAACTCCAGCTCGGTGCCGGCGTACGCGGTCAGCCCGTGCTCGGCCAGCCGGTCCAGTTGCCGGCGCAGGATCTGCCGGGGCGAGGCGACCACGTCACCCGAGCCGTCGAGCCAGGTCAGGTCGGCCAGCAGGAGGGCGGAGCCGGGCTGCCAGGGCACCCGGCGCAGGGTGGCGAAGTCCGGCACCATCGCGAAGTCGCCGTAGCCGCGTTCCCAACTCGACATCGCGTACCCGTCGACGGTGTTCATGTCGACGTCCACGGCGAGCAGGTAGTTGCAGCCCTCGCTGCCGTTGGCCACCACCTGGTCGAGGAAGTAGGGCGCGTGGAACCGCTTGCCCTGCAAGCGGCCCTGCATGTCGACGAGGGCCAGCACCACCGTGTCGATCTCGCCATCGTTGATGGCGACCCGCAGTTGTTCCAGCGTGAGCGGAGCTTTCCTCATTCGCGGGCCTCCATCACCAAGGTCTACTGGCAAACCGGATCACCGTCAATGCCCCCGGCGGCAGGTGCGGCAAACCCGGCGGGACGGCAGCACCGCCCGTCCCGCCGGGCGCGGGTCAGGCCGGGCCGTCGGCCGGCGCCGGGTCTGCCGCCACCGCGGGTTCCTCGACGGTACGGACCGGGCCGGTGAACCACTTTCGGGCCGAGGCGTACCACCAGACGGCGACCACCAGCAGCACCCCGCCGACGGCGAGCGGCGCGTAGTTCACCGCCGACCAGGTGAACCCGTCGTTGCCGGGCACCCCGGCGGGCACGATCGGCAGCACGAAGTAGACGGCGATGATCGCGATCTCGATCACCGCGACCCAGCCGAACAGCTTGTACTTGCGGCCCAGCGTCCACGGCCCGGGAACGAACCGGTCGCCCATCCGCAGCCGGAGCGCGATCGGGATGAGGAACGACAGATAGAGCCCGAGCACCGCGACGGAGACGACCGCGTAGAAGGCGATCGGGATACCGGCGGAGCTCTCGTAGAGCGCCGGCAGGGTCAGCACCAGACCGGCCAGGGTGGCGCCGATGATCGCGTTGACCGGGGTGCCGTTGCGGTCGACCCTCGACCACAACCGCCATCCGGGTACGGCCCGGTCCCGGCTGAACGCGTACGCCATCCGGCTCATCGAGGTCACGCAGCTCATGCCGCAGAAGAACTGCCCGATGGTGGAGATGATGATGACGATCTTGAAGAAGACCGGGGTCAGCGCCGACTCGAAGATGGCGCCGGAGAAGCCGCCCGCGGCGTTGACCGCCTCGACGTCGGTGGCCGCGAAGAGGAACGCCAGCAGCAGGATCCAGCCGCCGACCGCCGAATAGAAGATCGACTGCCAGAGTCCGCGGGCCGCGGCCTGTGAGGCGCCCCGGGTCTCCTCGGAGACGTGCGCGCAGGCGTCGAAGCCGGTGATCGTGTACTGGGTCAGCAGGAAACCCAGCGGCAGCACGTAGAACCAGAACGTCAGCCCGCCGATGTCCCCGTTCCCGAAGCCGGAGTTGTTGAACCGCTCGGTGAACACGAACTGGAAGCTCTGGTGGTTGTCGGGCACGAAGACCAGGATGGCCACCACCACGGCCGCGCCGGCCACGTGCCACCAGACCGAGACGTTCTGGAGTACGTCGATGATCCGGTGCCCGAAGATGTTGATCAGCCCGTGCAGCACCAGGATGATCACGAAGAGCATGAACGCCTGCCGCAGCGTCCCGGCCCAACCGTCGAAGAGCGCCGACAGGGTGAGGTTGAGGAACGTCGCGCAGCCGTAGTCGACCGAGGCGGTGACCGCCACCAGACCGATCAGGTTCAGCCAGCCGGTGAACCAGCCGTGCACCGGGCGGCCCATGGTGGCCGCCCACCAGTAGATCCCGCCCGCGGTCGGGTACGCCGACACCAACTCCGCCATGCAGAAACCGATGATCAGGATGAACAGCGAGATCAGCGGCCAGCCCCAGGAGATGGCGACCGGCCCGCCGTTGTTCCACGCCTGACCGAAGGTGGTGAAGCAGCCGGCCAGGATCGAGATGATCGAGAAGGAGATGGCGAAGTTGGAGAAGCCACTCCACTTGCGGCGCAACTCCTGTTTGTAGCCGAGTTCAGCGAGCCGTCGGGCATCCTCGTCCATTGGTTGCTCGGCGGTCGGCACGGGCGTCGTGGCCACTGCACACCTCCCTGAGGTGGTTCCGCGTGCGAGTGGGCAAAGTGTCGTCCCGGCCGATCAAGGCGGTCAATACGTAGTCGGTGGGAATCTCACCGCCGTCGGGCTAATTGCGTTGCCGTCCGGCCGTCCCGGCCCGCATCCTGGACCGGTGACCAGGCCCGATCAGGGCCCACCCGGGCGCTCGGACCGCCCGACCACGGTGGCGCGGGGCACGCCTCTCTCTCACGTACGGGCAATCCGCCGTACCCAAAAAGTGCCCCGCGCCCCACTCCCCCTCGCCTCCCCCGCCCCCACCGCGCCGATCTTGCAGTTTCGGTCGTCGATATCGGCGGGATGCCCCATATGCCGGCGCAGCAAGTGCAAGATCGCGGGGAAGGGCCGGGGCCGGAACACGGAGACGGAAAGGGGCGTGGGTCAGGTTAGGAGGAGACCGGTTACCCAGAGGGCTGCGACCAGCAGGCCGGCCAGGAATTCCACGAGCATCGACAGGCCGGCGGCCTTGAGGGCCTGCACGGTGGACGGCCAGGCCAGCTGGTTGCTGCCCAGCCGGAGGCGTTCCGCCGCCCACACCCCGGCCACGAAGCCGAGCACCAGCCCGACGACCGGCACCACGAAGAACCCGATGATGCCGAGCACTCCCCCGGCGAGCAGCGTGGACGTCGGCACACCGGTGCGCTTCAGGTTCCGGCCCGGCCACGCGTACTTGATCACGGTGCCACCCGCGGCGACCAGGGTGGCCGCGGCGAATACCGCCCAGCCACCCGGGCCGGCGCCGCCGAAGACCGCCCAGACCAGCACGCCGCCCCAGCACAGCGGCAGCGCCGGCAGACCGGGCACCACCACACCGGCCAACCCGGCCAGGATGGCCAGCCCGGCCACCACGGTCACCGCCGGCTGCGAGTCCGTCAGGTCCACGCCGCCACCCTCCGTCGCCACCATCCGGACCGGAACGGTCCCCCACTCACGCCAGCACTCCGCTTCGCGCCCCGCCTACCGGTTCGCTCGCCGTGCTCGCTCACGCCGCTACCTCGCCGCCGTGCTCGCTCACACCGCCACCTCGCCGCCGCGCTCGTTCACGCCAGCGCTCCGCCGTTGTGCAGCCGGGCGGTGATGGCATCGGCCGGGGCCGGCGAGCCGAAGTAGCGGCCCTGCCCGGTGTCGCAGCGCAGCGCCCGCAGCCGTTCCGCCTGCACGCCGGTCTCCACCGCCTCGGCCGTGACCCACAGCTCCAACGCGTGCGCCAACCGGACCAACGCGTCGACGATCCGTTCGTCGCGGTGGTCGGCGGCCACGTCGGCCCCGTCCGCGCGGATGCCCTCGACGAACGGGCCGGCGAGCTTCAGGCAGTGGATCGGCAACCGGCGCAGGTACGCCAGGTTGGAGTACCCGGTGCCGAAGTCGTCCACGGCCAGCCGGACGCCGAGCGCGGCGAGCCGGTGCAGGCTGCGCAGGGGTTCACCGGCGCTGCCCATCACGGCGCTCTCGGTCAGCTCCAGTTGGAGCAGCTCGGCGGGCAGCCCGCTGGTCTGCAACGCGTCGGCGACGGTGTCCACGATGGCCGGTTCGTCGGCCTGCCGCGCGGCCAGGTTGACGCTGACCACCAGCCGGGCGTCCGGGAACTCCCGCCACCACCGTTCGGCGTCCGCGCAGGCCTGCCGCAGCACCCACTCGCCGAGCCGGACGATCAGGCCGGTCTCCTCGGCCAGGCCGATGAACCGGTCCGGCCCGATCAGGCCCAGCTCCGGGTGCTCCCAACGGACCAACGCCTCCACCGCGAGCATGGTGCCCTCCAGCAGCGACACGATCGGCTGGTAGTGCAGCACGAACTCGCCCCGGTCCAGTGCGGCGGGCAGCCCGGCGACAAGCGCCGAGCGGGCGATGTCCCGGGCGCCGCGCTCGGGGTCGTAGACCGCCCACCGGCCCCGGCCCGCCGCCTTGGCCCAGTAGAGCGTGGTGTCCGCGGCCTTCATCAGCTCCGACGCGGTGGTCTCCGAGGCGGGGCACTGCACGATGCCCACACTGGCCGAGACGGCCAGCTGGTGCTCACCGACGTGGACCGGGGCCGCGACGGCCGCCAGCGCGGCCTCCGCGACGGCGACCACGTCGTCGGTGTCGTCCCCTCCGTCGACGAGGATCACGAACTCGTCGCCGCCCATCCGGGCGACCAGGTGGCCGTGGTCGGCCACGCACGCGGCCAGCCTCCGGCCGATCATCACGAGCAGCCGGTCACCGAGGTCGTGGCCGAGACTGTCGTTTATCGCCTTGAAGCCGTCCAGGTCGAGGAAACACACCCCGACCCGCTGCCCGACGCCCGCGGTGTCGAGCACCCGTCCCAACGTCTCGAAGAACAACGTCCGGTTGGGCAGCCCGGTCAGCGGGTCGTGCAGCGCCTGGAAGCGCAGCCGCTGCTGGAGCTCGTACCGCTCGGTGATGTCCTCGATCATCGCGACCGTGAATCGCGGCCGGCCCTCGTGCCGGATCAGCGAGACAGCCAGGTCCGTCCAGACCACGCTGCCGTCCTTGCGGTGGTAGCGCTTCTCCACCCGGGCCGCCTCGTGCTTGCCCTCGATCAGCTCCTGGTAGAGCTCCCACATCCCGGCGGCGTCGTCGGCGTGGAACAGCGCCGCGACGTTGATCTCGCGCAACTCCTCGATCGAGTAGCCCAGCATGTCGGCGAAGGCCTGGTTGACGTCGATGATCCGGCCGTCCACACCGGCGATCCCAATCCCGATCGCGGCACCGGTGAACACCGCCCGGAACCGCGCCTCGCTCTCGCGCAGCGCCTGCTCGACCTCGTCGCGCGCCTGCCAGGCCGACCGGGCGATCCGCTCCTGCTGAGTGAAGGTGCGGTCGCGCAGCGCGCGGGCGAACCCGGCGGCCAGGCCGCCCTGCACCGCCGCGATCCGGTCGGCGAGGTCCGCCGGCCGGTCGCCGTCGCCCAGGACCCGCCGCCCGAAGGTGGCACCGAGCGCGTGCAGCGTCCACTCCAGGGCCTGCGGCTCGGTGAGGTGCGCCTCCACCAGGGCCCGCCCGACCTCCTCGGCCGGGCGGACGGTGAACGGCTCCGCCCGTACCGCCTGGGCCAGCCGGATCGTGTGCACCAGCAGCAGCCGCTCGGTCTCCGCCAGGCTCAGCGGCACGAAACCGAGGCGGCGCACCTCGCGGGCCCAGTCGGCGGCGTACCCCTGGGGGTCGGCCCGGCCGGCGGCGACCCCGGCGGGGTCCGGGACGGCGGCCACGGGATCAGCCGGCGGGCTGGTCGTACCGGGCGACGCCCCCGAAGGCGCCGAACCGCTCCGGCCGATCGTCCACGTCGGACGGTGAGTCGGGACGCCAGAGCGGCATGTGCACCACGCCCGGTTCCAGTACGGTCCAGTCGCCGAAGAAGCCGGTGACCTGTGCGCGGGAACGCAGGGTGATCTCGGTGTCGGTCCGGGCGGAGAGGCGCTGGGCGTCCAGCATCTCCTGCGGCTGGTCCTCGAAGGTGGAGTGCGAGATGACCAGGAAGCTGCCCGGCGCGGCGACGTCCCGCAGGGTGGCCAGGATCGCCTCGGGTCGGTCGGCGTCCGGGATGAAGTGCACCACCCCGGCCAGCAGGATGCCCATCGGCCGAGTGAAGTCGATCAGCCCGAGCTGTCGGGTCTCGGCCAGGATCCGCTCCGGCTCACGCAGGTCGGCGTGGATGACCCCGGTCAGCTCGTTGCCGGCGAGCAGCTCACGGCTGTGCGCGACGGCCACCGGGTCGATGTCGACGTACACCACGCGGGCCTTGGGGTTCACCCCCTGCGCCACCTCGTGCACGTTGCCCACGGTGGGAATTCCGGAGCCGATGTCGAGGAACTGGTCGATGCCGGCGTCGAGCAGCACCCGGACGGCCCGGCGCAGGAAGTCCCGGCCGGAACGCATGGTGGCGGCGAGATTCGGGGTCATGCTGGCGATCTGCTCGGCCAGCTTCCGGTCGATCTCGAAGTTGTGCGCCCCACCCAGAAAGTAGTCGTACACCCGGGCCGCGCTCGGCCTGGTCAGATCGATCTCGGTCGGCAGTCCGTCCGGCATCAGCGTGCTCCCCAGTTCGTCGCCGCGGCGCGGGACAGCACCGGCGTCGGGGCGTGCCGCGGGCACGCGTGGGCACCGGTCGACCCCGCGGGTCGTGTGGTGTGGACCACTCTAGGCGGCTGACTCCAGCAACAGCGAGATGCCTTGACCAACGCCGATGCACATGGTGGCCAGGGCCCGGCGCCCTCCGCGACGGCGCAGTTCCAGGGCGGCGGTCAACGCCAGCCGCGCGCCGCTGGCACCGAGCGGGTGCCCGAGCGCGATGGCCCCACCGTTCGGGTTGACGTGGTCGGCGTCCACGGGCAGCCCCAGCTCGCGCAGCACCGCCACGGACTGCGCGGCGAACGCCTCGTTCAGCTCCACCACGTCCACCGCGTTCACCTCGACGCCGACGCGGTCGAGCAGCTTGCGGGTGGCCGGCACCGGGCCGATCCCCATGATCCGGGGCGGCACACCGGCCGCCGCCGCGCCCACGATCCGGGCCAGCGGGGTCAAGCCGTACCGGGAGACCGCCGCCTCGCTGGCCACCAGCAGCGCGACCGCGCCGTCGTTGACGCCCGAGGAGTTGCCGGCGGTCACCGTGCCGCCGTCGCGGAACGGGGTGGGCAGCGCGGCCAACTTCTCCAGAGAGGTCTCCCGGGGGTGCTCGTCGACCTCGACCAGTCGGGTCTCCCGTCGACCGGCCGGCACGGACACCGCCACGATCTCCTCGGCGAAGCGGCCGTCGGCCTGCGCCTTGGCCGCGCGCTGCTGCGAGCGGTACGCGAAGGCGTCCTGCTCGGCCCGGCTGATGCCGTACTCGGCGGCCACGTTCTCCGCCGTCTCCGGCATCGAGTCGACCCCCCACCCGTCGCGCATCAACGGGTTCACCAACCGCCAGCCGAGGGTGGTGTCGTACACCTCGGCCGAACGGGAGTACGCCGACGTCGCCTTCGGCATGACGAACGGCGCCCGGCTCATGCTCTCCACCCCGCCGGCGACCACCAGCTCCGCGTCCCCGGCGACGATGGATCGGGCGGCGGTGGCGAGCGCGTCCAGGCCGGAGCCGCAGAGCCGGTTGACCGTGCTGCCCGGCACCTCCTCGGGGAGGCCGGCCAGCAGCGCCGCCATCCGGGCCACGTTGCGGTTGTCCTCGCCGGCCTGGTTGGCGCAGCCGAGCACGACGTCGTCCACCCGGGCCCAGTCCACCGACGGGTGGCGGGCGACCAGCTCACGGATCACGTGCGCGGCCAGGTCGTCGGGGCGGACGCCGGCCAGCGCGCCCGCGTACCGGCCGATCGGGGTGCGGACACCGGCCACCAGGTATGCCACGGTCATCGCGAGTCCTTAGGGGGTGCAGACGGCGGGGGTGGGGCACGCCCACCGGGTCGCGAGGGCTGCCGGCCGCCAGGATATCCGCGCCGGCAGCGGATAGGTTGACGGCATGGCCCGGGCCCAGTTCAGCGCAGAGACCAGCGGCGGTGGCGCGTTCGTCCGCCAGCCGAACAGGTTCACCGGTCGGGTCACCGCCGACTCGACCTCCCCACCCGGCGGCGGCCCGGACGAGCAGGACCGCTGGCCCCTGGAGGCCGGCCGCTACCGGCTGATCTGGTGCCGCGCCTGCCCGTGGGCGCACCGGGCGAGGATCGTGCGTGGCCTGCTCGGGCTGGACGACGCGATCTCGCTGGGCACCGTCGACCCGATCCGGGACGAGCGGGGCTGGGCGTTCGCCCTCGACCCGGACGGCTTCGACCCGGTCCTCGGCGTGAGTTTCCTCTCCGAGGCGTACCTGGCCACCGACCCGGACTACACCGGCCGGGTGACCGTGCCGGCGCTCGTCGACACCCTGACCGGCCGGGTGGTTACCAACGACTATCCGCAGCTCACCCTCGATTTCTCCACCGAGTGGCGGTCGCTGCACGCGCCCGACGCGCCGGATCTGTACCCGGTCGAGTTGCGCCCCGAGATGGACGCGCTGATGGCGGAGATCCACACCGACGTGAACAACGGCGTCTACCGGTGCGGGTTCGCCACCTCCCAGGAGGCGTACGACGAGGCGTTCCGGGCGCTCTTCGCCCGGCTGGACGCGCTCTCCGAGCGGTTGGCCGGGCAGCGCTACCTGATGGGTGACGCGATCACCGAGGCCGACGTACGGCTGTTCACCACGTTGGTCCGCTTCGACGCCGCGTACCACGGGCACTTCAAGTGCAACCGCAACAAGCTGACCGAGATCCCGGTGCTCTGGGCGTACGCCCGGGACCTGTTCCAGACGCCGGGTTTCGGCGAGACGGTGGACTTCGACCACATCAAGCGGCACTACTACGGCACGCACCGGGAGATCAACCCCAGCGGCATCGTGCCACTCGGGCCGGACGAGTCCGGCTGGCGCACGCCGCACGGGCGTGGCTGAGCCGGGTCGGCCGGCCGCTCCGACCGTGCCGAGGGCGCGCGGCGACGTCGCCCGCCGGGTCGCCGGGTCCGCCGCGGCCGGCTGCACCCTGGCCGGCGCGGCGGCGGTGACGCTCGCCGTGGTCACCGGTCCCGGTCCCGGGCTCACCGGGTACGTCAGCGAGGCGGGCATCGCCGGCAGCGCCCATGCCGCGACGTACCGGATCGGGATCCTGGCCCTCGCCGGCGCGTTGCTGCTGATCGGCGCGGCACTGCCCCCCGGGGTGTGGGCGGCGGCCCCGGCGCTGCTCGCCACCGGGGCCGTGTTCACCGCCGTTTCCGGGGCGGTGACCTGTTCCGATGGCTGCCCGCTGCCGCCGTTCGAGCGCGCGACGACGGCCGACCTGGTGCACGGCGGCGCGAGCATCGCGGCGACCGCGGCGGTGGTCTTCGCCATGATCACGCTTGCCGTCTCCGGGCCGGCCGGTCCGACGGTGCGTCGACTGGCCGGCGTCGCCGCCGCGCTGTCCCTGCCGCTCTGCGCCACGGTGGGGCTGGCGATGCTCGTGATCGGCCGAGGCCCGGTGGTGGGGGTGCTGGAGCGGCTGATCCTCGCCCTGGCGGTGCTGTGGGGCCTGAGCACCGCCACCGCCCTGGCCCTCTGTAAGGAGCCTCACGCCGCCTGGTCCTTCCGATGAGCGGGAATCGGCGTATCGTCGGCGAACGATGACCAACGTCTGGGGCCTCACTGTCCGCCTGTATGTCGATCTCCGACTGCAGGCCAGTGGCATCTGTCCGGGCTAGCCGCGTTCTACGCCTGCCCCGATCGGACCGGACAATTGGATCTCTCCCCATGCCCTTCAGCCTGCGCAAAATTCCCTTCTCCGTGCAGATCCTGCTCGGCCTCGTGCTCGGCGTCGCGCTGGGCTTCCTGGCCCGCACCAACGACCTGAGCTGGCTGACCAGCACCCTGCACACCGTCGGTAGCCTCTTCGTCCAGCTGCTCAAGCTGGCCGTGCCGCCACTGGTCTTCACCGCCATCGTGGTCAGCGTGGTCAGCCTGCGCGGTGTCGCCAACGCCGCCCGGCTCGCCCTCAAGACCCTCATGTGGTTCGGCATCACCGCGCTGATCGCGGTGAGCATCGGCATCGGCCTCGGCGTGCTCACCAACCCGGGCAAGGGCGTCACCCTCGACCTGGGCGGTGCGGCACCGCCGAAGAACACCGGCTCGTGGACCGACTTCCTCACCGGCATCGTGCCCACCAACCCGGTCGGCGCGTTCGTCGAGGGCAACGTCCTCCAGATCGTCTTCCTCGCCGTCGTCATCGGCGCCGCGGCCCTGCTGGTCGGCGAGGCCGCCGAACCGTTCGTGGCGCTCAACCGCTCCCTGCTGGAGATCGTCCAGAAGGCGCTCTGGTGGGTCATCCGACTCGCCCCGATCGGCACCCTCGGCCTGATCGGCAACGCCGTCGCCTCGTACGGCTGGGACCTGCTGGCCCCCCTCGCGAAGTTCACCACCGCCGTCTACGTCGGCTGCGCCATCGTGCTGTTCGTGGTCTACCCGCTGGTGCTGATCCTCGCCGGCCGCCTCAACCCGCTGCGCTTCTTCGCCGGCGCCTGGCCGGCGATCCAGCTGGCCTTCGTGTCCCGCTCCTCGGTCGGCACCATGCCGGTGACCCAGCGCTCCGTCGAGCGTCTCGGCGTGCCCCGCGAGTACGCCTCGTTCGCGGTGCCCTTCGGCGCGACCACGAAGATGGACGGTTGCGCGGCCATCTACCCGGCCCTCGCCGCGATCTTCGTGGCCCAGGTGTTCGGCGTGCACCTCGGCGTCGGCGACTACCTGCTGATCGCCTTCGTCTCGGTGGTCGGCTCTGCGGCCACCGCCGGCCTGACCGGCGCGATCGTGATGCTCACCCTGACCCTCAGCACGCTGGGCCTGCCGCTGGCCGGCGCCGGCCTGCTGCTGGCCATCGACCCGATCCTGGACATGATCCGCACCGCCACCAACGTCGCGGGGCAGGCACTGGTGCCGACCGTGGTCGCCGCCCGCGAGGGCACTCTCGACCGCGCCGCGTACGAGTCCGCCGGCCGGCGTGACCTGACCGAGCCGGAGCCGGTCACCGACCCCCGGCCCGAGCTCAGCCCCGTTCCTGCCTGAACGGTTCAGCAGTACGGCGACGGGCCCCTCTCCCCGGGGGCCCGTCGCCGTTTCGGAGAGGATGCCCCTATGAGTTCCCTGTTCGCTCCCCTGGCCCTGCGCGGGGTCACCCTGCCCAACCGGATCGCCATGGCGCCGATGTGCCAGTACTCCGCCGGCCCCGACGGTCTGCCCACCGACTGGCACCTGATCCACCTCGGCAGTCGCGCGGTCGGCGGCGCCGGCCTGGTGCTGACCGAGGCGACCGCTGTCCTCCCCGAGGGCCGGATCAGCCCCCAGGACACCGGCCTCTGGTCGGGTGCGCACGTCGACGCCTGGCGGCCGGTGACCGCGTTCGTCGCCGCCCACGGCGCGGTGCCGGCCGTGCAGCTCGCGCACGCAGGCTTCAAGGCCTCCACCTACCGGCCGTGGGCGCCGGAGCGCGGTGGCGTGCCGGACGCCGAGGGCGGCTGGACGCCCGTCGCCCCGGGCCCGGAGCCGTTCACCGCCGGCTACCGGACGCCGACCAGCCTCGACGAGGCCGGCATCGCCGGTGTGGTCGAGGCGTTCGCGGCCGGCGCCGAGCGCGCGCTGGACGCCGGCTTCGCCGCCGTGGAGATCCACGCCGCCCACGGCTACCTGCTCAACGAGTTCCTCTCGCCGCTGACCAACCACCGCACCGACTCGTACGGCGGCGACCGGGCCGCCCGGATGCGACTCACCCTGGAGGTGGCCCGCGCGGTGCGCGCCGCGGTCGGCGAGGACGTGCCGGTGCTGACCCGGATCTCCGCCACCGACTGGGTCGAGGGCGGCTGGACGATCGAGGACAGCGTGGTGCTCGCCGGTGAGCTGGCCGGCGTCGGCGTCGACCTGGTCGACGCGTCCTCCGGCGGGGTGAGCACGGACCAGCGCGTCCCGCTCGGCCCCGGCTACCAGGTACCGCTGGCCGCCCAGATCCGCCGCGAGGCCGGCGTGCCGACCGGCGCGGTGGGCCTGATCGTGGAGCCCGAGCACGCCGAGCAGGTCGTCGCCAGCGGCGAGGCCGACCTGGTGCTGCTGGGCCGGGAGTTGCTGCGCGACCCGTACTGGCCGCGCCGGGCAGCCGCGAAGCTCGGCGTCGCGTACTCCGGCCCGGCCCAGTACGCCCGCGCCGCCTGATCCCCGGCCGGTCGGGCGGCCGCCGCGTGAGCGGCCGCCCGACCGTCGGTCAACCGGCCAGGTGCGACCAGTCACCCTCCAGGTCCTGCCAGGTGCCCTGGGCCGCCACCGTGCCGCCGAGCAACACCACCACGTGGTCGGCCCGGACCAACGCGGCCCGCTTCGCGGTCGAGCCGACCACTGTCACCCCGTGGCCGCGCAACGCCTGCCACAGCGCCAGCTCGGTGGTGACGTCCAGCGCCGACGACACGTCGTCGGCGACCAGCAGTTCGGTACGCGGAGCCAGCGCCCGGGCCAACGCCAACCGCTGCAACTGCCCGCCGGAGAGCCGGGTGCCCTTGTGCCCGATGAGCAGGCCCAACCCACCACCGGCGGCGGCCAGGTCATGGTCGAGCTGGGCGGTGCTGACCGCCCCGGCCGCGTCCACCTGGTGCCCGAGGGCGATGTTGTCGGCCACCGTGCCGGAGAGCACCCGGGGCAACTGACCGACGTAACCGACCTGGTTCGGGCGCAGGAACAGCTCCGGCTCGGTCACCGGGTCACCGTTCCAGGCCAGCTCGCCGGTGTGGTGCACGATCCCGGCCAGCCCCCGCAGCAACGAGGACTTGCCCGACCCCACCGGCCCGACGACCAGTACCAACTGCCCCCGCTGCACGGTCAGGTCCACGTCCCGGACGGCCACCGTCCCGTCGGAGTGCACCACCCCGAAGCCGCGCAGCTCCAGCCGCCGCAGCGGATGCCGGGGCGGCATGGTCGGCGCGGGCGCCGTCCCGGCGGTCAGGTCGACCTCCGGCACCCCCGCGGAGTACGCGCTCACCCCGGTCATCGCCGCCGTGCGCCGGGTCCAGACCCGCGCCGAGGGCAACTGCGAGATCAACGACGCCGTCGTCCACGCGAACCAGCGGGCCGCGCCCAGGGTGGAGACGGCCACCAGCACCGCCCCGGCGGAGAGCGAGCCGTTCAGGTAGAGCGCCCAGGCGCCGATCGGCAACAGCCCGCTGGCCATCGACGGCGTGGAGCGCGCCCATACCTGCACCGAGATCTCCCGCCGCTGCCGGTCGCTGCGCAGCACGTCCAGGCCCGCCAGGTGGCGCAGCACCGCCGTGGTCGCGCCGGCGAGCTTCACCGTCCGCGCCGCGGAGAGCGCCGACACCAGCGCCGTGGCGAAGGAGGCCCGCGCCGCCACCGTCGCCCGGGCCGCCCGCTCCAGCTTCGGCCCGAACAACGTCGCGGCCAGCCCAGATACGACCATCGTGCCGAGGAAGAACAGCCCCGGTACGACGCTGCCGGTGACCGCCGTCATGGCGACCACGAGCACCAGTGCGACGGTCTGGTCCAGCACGTTGTCGGCGAGCTGAACCACCCGCTCGGTGTCCCCACCCTGCGCCACCACCTCGGCGGGCGTGTGTGAGCTGACCCGGCGCGGCCCGGTCTGACCGTGCACCAGGCGAAGACCGATCCGCAGCATCTGCCGCACCCACCACTGCGGGAACCAGACGTGGGTGTAGAACGGCAGCGGCAGGGTGACCAGCAGCCCGGCGACGATCCCGACCGCCGGCAGGTACGGGTTGCCGGTGCCGTCGACCAGATCCGCCCAGAGCCAGGGCAGCACCGGACCGTCCAGCCCGAGCAGGCTGAGCCCGAGGAACAGCACGATCGCGGTTGCCCCGTACCGGGGATCGTTCGTGCAGAGTCGGAAGATCTCCCGCAGCGTCCGGGCCGGCGGCTCCGGCGGCAGTGGCGGCGGGTCGGCCCGGGTCGGCCCGACCACGCCCTGCGTGCCGTCCGGCGGTGTCTCCCGCACGGCCCGCGTGATTGCCGGCTCGGTCGGCCAGTCGGCGGCCTGCTCGTTCGCCGCGAGCGGCTCGGTCTGCCAGGCGGCGGCCTGCTCGTTCGCCGCGATCGGCTCGCCCCGCGCGGGCGCCGGCTCGCTCGGCCAGGGGTCGGTCGGGCCGGGGCCGACCAGCAGGTCGGTGCCGCTGCGACCGGCCGGCGCCACCGTGGCGTACGCGGCGGCGTGGCTGGTCGCCAACAGTTCGGCGAAGCGCGTCGACGTCTCCAGCGGACCGGCCTCGACCACGGCGCCGTCGGCCAGGACGACCACCTCGTCACAGCGGCGTACGGAGGAGAGCCGGTGCGCGATGACGATGCCGATCCGGTCACGCAGCAGTCGTTCGGTGGCCCGCTGCACCCGCGCCTCGGTGACCGGGTCCAACCGTGCGGTGGCCTCGTCGAGGATCACCACGTGCGGCTCCCGGACCAGGATCCGGGCGAACGCCACCAACTGCTCCTGACCGGCGGAGAGCACGTGCCCGCCCTCCCCCAGCCGGGTCGTCAACCCGTCCGGCAACTCGGCGATCCAACCGGCCAGGCCCAGCTCGTCGAGCGCCCGAGCCGCCGCGTCGAGCAACTCCGGGTCGAAGAGCGCCACGTTCTCGGCGAGCGTGCCGGCCAGGATCTCCGTACGCTGCGGCACCAACGCCACCCAGCGGCGCAGCTGCTCCACGTCGAGGTCGCACAGGTCGGTGCCGCCGAGGAAGACCGTGCCCGGCGGCACATCGACCGCGCGGGTGAGCACCTTCGCCAGCGTCGACTTGCCCGACCCGGTGCGTCCGATCAGCGCGTACGAGCGACCACGGGCGAAGGTGAGGCTGAGCCCGCGCAGCGCCGCCCCCCGGCCACTCTCCCCGTAGGCGAACGTCAGATCCCGAATGCGCAGGTCACCCTCGCTCGGGCTGGCCCCGCCCACCGGCTCCTGTCGGGCCTGGTAGAGCAACTGCACCCGCGCCCACGCACCGAGAGCCTCCTGAATCTCCGGCACCATCCGGCTGACGTGTTCCGCGGTCGCCCCGAAGGCCAGGGCGAGCAGCCAGATGGCGGTGAGCCGGGCGGCGTCGATCCGATCGGTGGCCAAGGCCCAGGCCCCGCCGAGCACCACCACGCCGATGCCGGCCCGGATCGTCGCGGTGGCCACCGTCGCCACCCGGGCGGACAACACCCAGACCACGGTGCCCCGGGACAGCACGGCAGCGGCCCGCCGGGCGTACAACCGCAGCACGTACGGCCGCGCCAGACTGGTGCGTACGTCGTCCTGGCCGTGCACCGCCTCCTCCATCACGGCGGCCAGGTCGGACCACGCCTCCTCCTCCGCCATCCGGGCCGGGCCGATCCGCGCCGTGGGCCGACGCAGGCCGACCGCCAGCACCACCGTGAGCAGCAGCATCGCGATCCCCGCCGGCCACCACACGAACAGCGCCACGACCATCGACAACAGACCGACGCAGAGGCCCTGGGCGAGCCGGGTGCCCTGGTTACGAACCGCCGACGCCACCTGATAGACGTCCCCGTCGATGCGGTCCAGCAACTCACCCACCGGAGTGGTCTCCAGGGTGGGCAGATCCTGCCCGAGAGCGACGCGACAGAGCCGACGCCGCACGTCCGCCGACCAGTCGGCGGTCAGACCGGCCATCAGCAGACTCACCGCCAGGTCGCTGAGAACCACGGCGACCAGAGCCGCGGCCAGGACGCCGAAGAAGCCAGCCGAACGATGCACCAGCACCGCGCCGGCCAGCGCCGATGCGCCCGCCTGCCCCGCGGCGCCCAACACGATCAGAACGGCCACGATCGTCATACGGCGGGTCGAGGTGCCCCACAGATCACGGAGCAGGCGCATGGAAAGTCCTCCGGGACGTGGGTGGCGGAGACCTCAGCCTGCCGGCACCAACCCACCAATTCAACCGATTTTCCGGCCCTGAGCAGGGCGTCCGTCAGTTCAGCCAGCGGCCGGTGTGGTGAGCGACGCCGACCGCGCCGTGGACATGCGGCCACCGGCTCAGACCCCGCCCCCGCCGCCGGCCAACGGCGACAACCCGTCCCAGACCCGCACCTGCCACACCGCACGTCGCCTAGGCGATAGGCACGCTCGATCGACGGCACACCCAGGGAACGCTCGGGGGACCGCCCGGCGGCACGCCGGGGGACGCTCGAGGACGGTCATGGACGCCCGGTGGCCCGACCGGGGGACGCCCGGGGGACGCCCGGGGACGCCCGGGGGGCGGCCGGGGGACGCCCGGGGGCCCGCTCCGGGGACACTCGATAGCACGCTCGACGGCACACTTGGGGACACTTCGGGGGACGCTCGGCGGAGCGCCGGCCGCACGCCGGGGAGACTCGATGGGGCCTTCGGCGGGCGTTCGACTGGACGCTCGACGGGGTTTTTGTCCGATTAGTTAGGATCCTGCCCGGCCCTGCCGCCATCGAACTTCTTGATCGACTCGGGTTTCAAGAAGTCGGGGGGTCCGGGAGTCCGGGATGCCCCGACTTCCGTGAACCCGAGTGGATCACGTCGGACGAGGGGCGATTCAACGCCGCCGACCGGGCGCCGTGTGGGTGGTTCGTCCGGTGGCAGGTGGTTTGAGCGGTGACCGGGCGCACAGGTGGGCCGGAATCATGGCCGGGCCGGGGTCGTTACATACCCTGACGATCGCAGCACCACCGACCCACGACCCCGCCCGTCGGGGCGGGTCGCGCAGGTTGGAATGCCGGCCAGCCGCCGGTCGTTACAGTCCCCACGAACGACCGCAGGCACCGCCCCGGATGAGGGTGCCGTCAGGTGGGCCAACCCGGAATGACCCCGGCCCCCGGGTCGTTGCAGTCCTGACGAACGACCGACGGGCACCGCCACGATGAGGGTGCCGGCAGGTGGGCCAACCCCGGAATGACCCCCGGCCCCCGGTCGTTACACATGGACCCGGCGCCACGAGCCCCCGCTCGCCAGGTCGCCGACCCCGACGCCCGAGAAGCGTCACCCCCAGACTTTCCCCTTGTTTTGTGCAGCGCCGGACGAGGTGCTCACACCCTGCCGCCGTCCCCCTTTGGCGGTTGGGGTGTTCTACCCCCGAAGGAGCTACCCCTCATGAACACGATGTTCCGTAAGAGCATGCTGTCTGTTGCTGGTCTCGCGTTCGCCGGTGGTGTCTTCGCCGGTCCGGTCGCCGCTCACGCCAACCCGGTGGATGCCAAGCCGGTCGCGGTGGCGGTGCAGACCAACGCGCCGAAGCCGCAGGGCGACCAGTCGCACATCACCCTGAACGACGACCAGACCGCTAACGTCAAGGCGATCATCGCCGCCACGAAGAAGGCCGGTCTCCCGGAGCGGGCTGCGGTGATCTCGATCGCGACGAGCCTGCAGGAGTCGAAGCTGGAGAACCTCGGCCACCTCGGCGACATGAACGACCACGACTCGCTGGGCCTGTTCCAGCAGCGCCCCAGCTCGGGTTGGGGCACCCCGGAGCAGATCACCAACCCGGAGTACTCGACGACCGCGTTCCTTAAGGGTCTGAAGCAGGTTGACGGGTGGCAGGACATGCCGTTGACCGACGCCGCGCAGACGGTGCAGGTGTCGGCGTACCCGGACGCCTACGCCCAGTGGGAGCAGCAGGCCACCGATCTGGTCGGCCAGCACTGGAACAGCTGACCCGCGTCACCGCACCACCGCACCACCGCGAAGCGTGACACCGACCGCTGGCCGGCACCCCCAATCCGGGGTGCCGGCCAGCGGCACTTCCACTTCCATTCCCATGCGCGGGAGGCACGAGGATGCTGGTCGCTGACTGTGGATGCCGCGCCGCCGCGCACCCGCCGGGGGCGGATGGCACGGCTCGGTGGGGGCTGTCCGCGAGATCTTGGACAGTTTCCGTTCGCGCAGAACTGTGCTGTCCCGAGACATGTGTCAAGGGGAAGTCCCGATAGATGTGTCATGAGTTGTTGATCAGGCTGCTCGGGTGAGGCTGATGTAGGTCCG
>NZ_JBIAFG010000013.1:0-210731 GCF_042869175.1 Micromonospora sp. NPDC007208
ATGCCAGGCACCATCTACCAGCACACCCAAGATCCCAACCAACTGACACATGTATCGGGACTTCAACACTGACAGATGTCATGGGACTCAATAGTCAGCGGCTGACGGAAACTGTCCAAGATCTGCGAGAGGTCGGCCTGGATCGGGGCTTTCCTCAGACAGAGCGGCTCGCGCCGGGGTCAGTCAGACCGGAGTCGACGGGCGGGCGGCGAATGTCGACCCGGTGGCACGGCGGTTACGGTGGACGGGTGCGCGACCCCAATGTCTCCCGATCCGTCGCCGGTCAGCTCTCACCGGTCCGCCGTGTCTCCGACCTGCGTCGACTGCGCGCCGAGCGCTTCGACGTGCTGGTCATCGGGGGCGGGGTGACCGGTGCCGGTGCCGCCCTGGACGCGGCGTCCCGGGGCCTGAAGGTGGCGCTGGTCGAGGCGCGTGACCTTGCCGCCGGCACCTCCAGCCGGTCCAGCAAACTCATCCACGGCGGCCTGCGCTACCTGGAGCAGTTGGAGTTCCACCTGGTCCACGAGGCGCTCACCGAGCGCGGCCTACTGGCCACCCGGCTCGCGCCGCACCTGGTACGCCCGGTGCCGATCATGGTTCCGCTGCCGGCCGGGCGGGGCCTGCGGGACCTGCCGGCCCGGATCTTCCGCCGCTCGTACTACGGCGCCGGGGTGGCCGCCTACGACGCCTTCGCCGGGGTGTTCGGCGGTGGCCGGGGCATGCCCCTGCACCGACACCTGACCCGGGAGGGCGCTCGGCGGATCTTCCCGAGTCTGCGGGCGGACGCGCTGGCCGGGGCGATCCGCTACTACGACGGTCAGGTCGACGACGCCCGGCTGGTGGTCACCCTGGCCCGCACCGCGGCCAGCCTCGGCGCCACGGTGGTGAGCAGTGCCCGCGCCGTCGGGCTGATCCGGCAGGCGCGCGAGGTGACCGGCGTCCGCGTCCGGGACCTGGAGGCGCCGCCGGGCTCGCCGGACGCGGAGTTCGAGGTGCAGGCCCGTACCGTCATCGCCGCCACCGGCGTGTGGAGCGACGACATGTCCCGGATGCTCAACGACGTGGGCCTGCGGCCCGGCGTCCGGGTGCGCGCCTCCAAGGGGGTGCACCTGGTGGTGCCCCGCTCGGCGATCACCGGCGAGACGGGCCTCATCCTGCGTACGGCGAGTTCGGTGCTCTTCGTCATCCCGTGGGGCGGGCACTGGATCATCGGCACCACGGACACCGACTGGCGACTGGACCGCTCCCACCCGGCCGCCTCGGCCCGCGACATCGACTACCTCCTCCAGCAGGTCAACACCGTGCTGGACCGGCCGCTGACCACCGCCGACATCGAGGGGGTGTACGCCGGGCTGCGCCCGCTGCTGGCCGGCGAGGCCGACTCGACCTCGAAGCTCTCCCGGGAGCACGCGGTCTTCGAGCCGATGCTCGGGCTGCTGCTGGTCGCCGGCGGCAAGTACACGACGTACCGGGTCATGGCGTCCGACGTGGTCGACCGGGCCGCTCGCCGGCTCGGTGGCGCCCGCTCGTCGCGCACCGCCGACCTGCCGCTGCTCGGCGCCGACGGCTACCCGGCGATGTGGCGGGACCGGGCCGACCTGGCTCGCCGGCACGGGGTGCCGGTGGGTGTGGTGGAGCACCTGCTGGAGCGGTACGGCACCCTCACCCTGGACCTGCTGGCGCTTGTCGACGCCGATCCGCTGCTGGCGTCCCCGCTGGCCGGTGCCCCGGAGTACCTGGCGGCGGAGGTCGCCTACGCGGCGCGGGCCGAGGGCGCCCTGCACCTGGAGGACGTGCTGACCCGGCGGACCCGGATCTCGTTCGAGACCAGCCACCGGGGCCTGGAGTCGGCGGAGCACACCGCCGAGTTGATGGGTGCGGTGCTCGGTTGGGACGCGGCCACCCGGGCACGGGAGGTCGAGCACTACCGCGCCCGGGTGGAGGCGGAGCGGCAGTCGCAGTTGATGCCGGACGACGCGGCGGCGGACGCGGCCCGCCTCGGTGCCCCGGACGTCCGGGGTTACGCGGCCGACCGGGGTGGCGACGATCAGGCGGAGCTGCGCTCGTCCGCTCGGTGACGAATTGCGACGTTACCGATGGGTAACCATCGATACCGGCCCGGATGGTGGTTTCGAACGCTACCTACGGTGGGGTAGGTTTCCGCGCGTGCTACCCCGCGCGCGCCCTCGTCTCCTCGTATCCCTCGTCGCCGTCGCGCTCGTCGGTGCCCTGACCGGGTGCTCGCTCTTCGACCGGGACAAGCCGGACGGGCCGGTGGCGCAACCGACCGCAGGCACCGCGGGTGGCGGATCGCAACTGGAGATCCCCACCACGGTCGCCGCCGGTCAGGTCAGCCTGCTCCAGCGGCTCGGCGAGGACGGGCCGATGCGCACCCTCAGCGTCGAGCGCAACGGCGCGTGGCAGTGCGTCGACTGCGCCGGCGACGGCGTGACCTCCCGGGGCACCCTCGCACCGGAGCTGACCGAACGGCTCCAGGTGCTGCTCGCCAACCCAAGGCTGGCCGACGAGACCGACCAGGCGCGGCGGTACCGGACCACCTGCATCGACGCGCTGACGTCCAGCCTCATCACCTCGACCGGGCTGATCACCTCGCAGGACTGCCCGGGTGAGGAGCTCACGCCGGTCGCCGGGGAGATCCTGCTGCTGCTCACCCAGGCGACCCCGGCCGAGGTCAAGGGCTGACCGCAGCCGGTCAGAGCACCTTGCCCGGGTTGAGCAGGCCGGCCGGGTCGAGCGCCGACTTGATCGCCTGATGCACCCGGACCCCGACCGGCCCGATCTCCCGGGCCAACCAGTCTCGCTTGAGCAGCCCCACCCCGTGCTCGCCGGTGCACGTGCCGCCCAGGCCCAGGCCGAGCCGCATGATCTCGTCGAACGCCCGCCGGCCCCGCTCCACGCTCGCCGGGTCGGCCCGGTCGACCACGATGTTCGGGTGCATGTTGCCGTCCCCGGCGTGCCCCACCACGCCGATCGGCACCTCGCACTCGACCGCGATCCGGGCCACCCCGTCCAGGAGCGCGGCGAGGGCACCGCGCGGCACCGCCACGTCGTCGATCACCAGACCGCCGTTGCCGCCAGGGTAGGCGTCCGCCGCGAACTTCTCCATGGCCGGGTGGGCCAGCCGGCGAGCCTGGAGCAGCGCCGCCGCCTCCACCGCGTCGGTGGCCGCGTAGACCTCGTCGGCGCCGACGGCCTCGCACACCTCGGCCAGCATGGCCAGGTCCTCCGCCGCCCGGGTGCCGGTGTCGGCGGCGGCCAGCAACAGGGCCTGCGCGTCGGTCCGCAACCCCATCGGCTGGTACGCCTCGATCGCCCGCAGGTGAGTCTGGTCCAGCAACTCCAGCAGGCTGGGGGTGAGCCCGCGAGCCGCGATCTCGGCCACCGCCGCGCCGGCCGTGGCGGTGGATCCGAAGACCGCCACCAGGGTCAGCGAGTCGGCCGGGGCGGGCCGCAGCGCCACGGTCACCTCGGTGATCACGCCGAGGGTGCCCTCCGAACCGACGAACAGCCGGGTCAGGTCGTAGCCGGCCACCCCCTTGGCCGTACGCCGGCCGGTGCGCAGCACCTCGCCGGAGGCGAGCACCACCTCCAGGCCGAGCACGTACTCGGTGGTCACGCCGTACTTCACACAGCACATGCCGCCGGCGTTGGTGGCCACGTTGCCGCCGATGGTGGACGACTCCCACGAGCCGGGGTCCGGCGGGTACCAGAGGCCCTGCTTGGCCACCGCCCCGGCCAGCGCCGCGTTGACCACCCCCGGCTGGACTACCGCGATGCGGCTCACCGGGTCGATCTCCCGGATCTCGGCCATCGCGACGGTGCTGAGCACCACCGCGCCGTCCACCGCGTTCGCCGCGCCGGCCAGCCCGGTCCGCGCGCCCTGCGGCACCACCGGTACGCCGTGCCGCGCCGCGGCCCGGACCACGGCGACCACCTGCTCGGTGGTGCGCGGACGGGTCACCACCAGCGGAATGCCCGCGGCGCACAGGTCGGCCTCGTCCCGCTGGTGCATGCGCAGCAGGTCCGGGTCGGTGAGCACGGCGTCGTCACCGAGCGCGGCGCGCAGGTCGTCGAGGAGCGCGGTGGGGGCCATACAGCCGAGGCTAGGTCGCCGACCGGCGATCATCAACATGATCGACTGCGCGGGATAACTTGGGCACCATGCTCTATCTGGACCGGCCGGCCTGGCCGTGGCGCGGTCGGCTCTGGTCGCACCTGATCAGTGATGTCTCGTACGCCGAGCTGCACGCCTTCGCCGAGGCACTCGGCGCGTCCCGGCGCGGCTTCGACCGGGACCACTACGACATTCCGGCCGACCGGTTCGCGGCGGCGGTGTGGCTCGGTGCTCAGGTGGTGCCGAGCCGGGAGCTGGTCCGGTTGCTCCGCGCCGCCGGTCTGCGGCGGCCGAAGCACCTGGTCAGCCCGCGTTCTCCGGCTCCCCGGTGAGGGTGGCCAGCTCGCGGCGCACGTTGTCCCGGGCGGGCCCCTCCCAACGGCTCGCCAGCGGTGGCAGTCGGAACAGCGCCGGCAGCGCCAGCAGACCGGTCAACACGGCGGCCCGCCCGGCCCGGAAGGCCGGCTCCGGCACGTGGGCGTACTCCCGGCGGATCGCCGCCGCGTACCGCTCGTAGCGGGCCGGCGGCGCGGCCAGCACGGCCAGGTCCGCGTCGCAGAGCAGCGCGCCGTCCCGGTCGCCCGGCGCCACCGTGTGCCCGGCGGTGAGCAGCACCAACCGGCGCACCTCGGCCACCGTGGGCGTCGGCACCCCGAGCCTGGTGAGCACGCTCTCGGCCAGTGCGGCGCTGTCCCGTTCGTTGGCGTCGCCAGCGGCCCGGGGGTCGTAGACCGCGTCGTGGAACCAGGCCGCCAGCCGGACCACGTCGGCCCGAGCGGCCAGGTCGGCGTGCTGGTCCACCACATCGAGCACCGCCGTCAGGTGGGCCGGCGTGTGATAGTGCCGGTGCGGCTCCCGCCACCGGGCGAGCAGCTCCTCCCCGGCCCGGGTGGTATCCGGATCGGACCTCGCGCCGGCGGCCCGGGCCGCCGCCCGCCACCGGTCCAGCAGTTCACCCACCCGCCCGAGTCTGCCGCATCCGTCCGGGACGCGCCGGAAGGGAGGATTCAGCGGGCCCACCACGGGTAGTCGCGCCCATGGCCGTGGCCCGGGACAAGCGAGCTCCGATGGTGCGACGTACCGCGCTGCGCGACGGGCTGGTGGACGTCGACGGCGCGCGGATCGCCGAGGCCACCGAACAGCTGCGCCACCGTGGCCGGGCCACCCTGCACGACCGGCTGCACCGGGTACGGATGGCCGGCGGACTCGCCGTGCAGGCCGGGTTGGCCGCCGGGCTCGCGTACCTGATCTCGCACAAGGTGCTCGGCAACCCGCAACCGGTCTTCGCGCCGATCTCCGCGGTCGGCACCCTGGCCGCGTCGGTCGGACAGCGGTTCCGCCGGACCATCGAGTTGATCGTCGGGGTGGGGGTCGGGGTGTTCGTCGGCGACCTCCTGATCTACCTGCTCGGCACCGGGGCGTGGCAGCTCGGCCTGGTGGTCACGGTGGCGATCCTGCTCACTATCTTCGCCGGGGCGAGCGTGGCCATCGTCATCCAGGCGGCGGCCACGGCGGTGCTGATCGTGACGCTGAGCCCGTCGACCCAGAACCTGGAGATCCCCCGCTTCGTCGACGCGTTCCTCGGCGGTGGGATCGCGCTGCTGGTCACGGCCGTGCTGCTGCCGCTGAACCCGCTCCGAGTGATCAACCGGGCCGCCCGACCCGCCCTCGACCTGCTCGCCTCCCAGCTCGACGCCACCGCCGACGGGCTACGCAACCGGGACCGCGCCGCCATCCAGAGCGCGCTGGAGAGGCTGCGCAACAACAAGGATGAACTGGCCACGTTGGGCGAGGCGATCGAGGGGGCGAAGGAGACGGCTACCCTCTCCCCGGCCCGCTGGCACCGCCGCGACGAACTCACCCACTACGCGGAGGCAGCCGACCCGATCGACCGGGCGATGCGCAACAGCGGCACGCTGATCCGCCGGTCCGTCACGCTTGTCGAGGACGAGGAACCGGTGCCCGATCCGATGCCGGACGCGATCGGCCACCTCGCCGAGTCGGTCCGGCTGCTCAAGCACGAGTTCGCCGCCGGCGAGGAGCCGCAGAAGGCCCGGGAACGGTCGCTGCGGGCGGTCAGCGAGGCCGGCCGGGCGTACGGCGCCGGGGTGGGCTTCTCCGGCAGCGTGGTGATCGCCCAGATCCGCACCACCGCGAGCGACCTGCTGGTCGCCTCCGGGATCGAGCAGGAGGAGGCGAACCGGTGGATCCGCACCGCCTTCGGGGAGCAGGAACGCCCGGTCGGTGAACCCGC
Organism: Micromonospora sp. NPDC007208; assembly: GCF_042869175.1. NCBI lineage: Bacteria > Bacillati > Actinomycetota > Actinomycetes > Micromonosporales > Micromonosporaceae > Micromonospora > Micromonospora sp. NPDC007208. The sequence continues at coordinate 6,390 of NZ_JBIAFG010000013.1, forward strand.
CGAGGCCGGCGAGGCGCCCAAGCCACCCACCGCCCCGCCGGTCGGCTGAGCGCAGGCCGCGGTCAGCCCAGCTCGGCCAGCGCCGCGAGCAGCCGGTCCACCTCGGCTGCCGTACTGCCCAGCCCGATGCTGGCGCGGAGCGCGGTGGGCGGCAGGTCCCGCCGGCCGGTCCGCCCCGCCGCCTCGCTGAGCAGACGCCGGGCCAGCGGGTGGGCGCAGAACAACCCGTCCCGTACGCCGATGTGGTGCTCGGCGGCCAGCCGGGCGGCCACCTCGGTGGAGTCCCATCCGGCGACCACGAACGAGACGATGCCGACGCGGGGCGCGTCCGGGCCGAAGGTGCGCAGCTCGACGACGTGCGGCAGGGCGGCGAGGCCGGTCCGCAGCCGGGCCAGCAGGGCCTGCTCGTGGGCGGCCAGCGCGGCCTGGTCCGCGTCGTCGAGCGCCGCGCACACCGCCGCCAGGGCAACCGCGCCGAGCAGGTTCGGGGTGCCGCCCTCGTGTCGGGCCGGGCCGGTCGCCCAGGTCACGTCGTGGGTGGCCGGCCCGACGTGGCTGGTGGCCCCACCACCGGCCAGGTACGGCGGGGCGGCGTCCAGCCAGTCCGCCCGGCCGATCAGCACGCCCGCGCCGAACGGCGCGTACAGCTTGTGGCCGGACACGGCCAGGTAGTCGACGTCGAGCGTGAGCAGGTCGACCGGGGCGTGCGGGGCGAGTTGCGCGGCGTCGAGCACGATCCGGGCACCGTGCCGGTGGGCCACCCGCGCCAGTTCGGCGACCGGCCACCGCTCACCTGTCACGTTGCTCGCACCGGTCACCGCGACCAGCACCGGCAGCGCCGGGCTGCTGCCCCGGCGCAGCTCGGTGAGGGCGGCGGCGAGGTCGCGTACCGCCCCGTCGGGGTCGGCGGGCACCGGCAGCCGTACCGACCCGCGCGGCCAGGGCAGCAGGTTGGCGTGGTGCTCGGAGGCGAACGTGACCACCGTGGTGCCGGCCGGCACGGCCCGGGCCAGCAGGTTGAGCGCGTCCGTCGTGTTGCGGGTGAAGATCACGTGATCGTCGGCGCGAGCGCCGAAGAAGTCACCGATCGTCTGCCGTGCCTGCTCGTACGCGAGGGTGCAGCGCCGCGACAGCGCTCCCGCTCCGCGATGCACGCTGGCGTACCAGGGCAGCAGCTCGGCCACGGCGTCGGCGGCGGCCCGCGCGCACGGCGCACTGGCCGCGTAGTCCAGGTTGATCTCGCCGGGCACGCCGAGGACGTCGAGCGGCGCGGACGGCGCCGACGGCACGGTGGGCAGGCTGGGCAGTGCGGGAACGAGAGTGACGGACACGCCGGAACCTCCGGGGTCAGGGACCCCGGGTGCGACATCGGGACGGGGTCCGCGCTTGCCCAGCACACCGATCGGGCTGGGCCCGGTCATCACCCGGGGCACCCCACCGCGAACTCGACGAGGGTTGCCGGCCAGCAAGCCGGGGCTTGACGCTGGCGCTCGTGACCTGTCGGCAGCATAGCGGCTACCGATGCGACCGAACCAGCCGGCGGGGGATGGCTACGCTGACCGCATGGCCGACACCCCGCCCGGTTCACCGCTGCCGCCGTCGCCCGCCGCCCCGCCCGCGCCCGCCGCCCCACCCGTGGGCGAGACGCCCCGGATGCCGCTGCGCCGACTGGGCTGGCGGCGGTTCCTGGTGCTGGCCGGGGTGGTGCTGTTGATCGCGGCGTGCGCGGTGTTCATGGTCTTCACCCTCGGCCAGTCGCTCGGTGCGCAGGCCCTGCTGATCGGGGTGGTCGCCGCCATCCTGCCGGTGCCGGTGCTGGTCGCCTGCTTCCTCTGGCTGGACCGGTACGAACCCGAGCCGCTGAAGTACCTGATCTTCTGCTTCGCCTGGGGAGCGTTCGTCTCCACCGCCGCCTCGCTCACCGTGAACGACTTCGCCGCCAACCGTTTCGCCGACTGGGGCCTGCCGTCCGCGCTCACCGGGGTGCTGGTGGCGCCGTTCATCGAGGAGCTGACCAAGGCGCTGGGCCCGATCCTGCTGCTGGTGTTCCGCCGCCGCGAGTGGTCCGGGATCACCGACGGCCTGGTCTACTGCGGGCTCGCGGCGGTCGGCTTCGCCATGGTGGAGAACATCCTCTACCTGGGCGGGTTGGGCTACGCGTCCGGCGCCGACCGCTACGGCCCGGCCACCGGCATCCAGCAGGTCATCGCGATCTTCATTCTGCGGATCCTGCTGTTCGGATTCGCTCATCCCCTTTTCACCTCGATGACCGGTGTGGGGCTGGGTATCGCCTCCCGGACGGCCGACCGGCGGATCCGGGTGCTCGCCCCGATCGCCGGCCTGCTGCTGGCGATGATGCTGCACGGCACGTGGAACCTGCTGCCCACGCTGACCCAGGCCACCGGCGAGGCCATGATCATGCTGTACGGCTTCCTGGGCCTCATGGTGCCGGTCTTCTTCGGCACCGTGGGGCTGGCGCTGTGGCTGCGCGCCTGGGAGGGGCGGCTCACCGAGCGGGCACTGCCCGACTACGTACGCGCCGGCTGGCTCAGCCCGCCCGAGGTGGCCGCCCTGAGCAGTCTCGGCCGGCGACACGCCGCCCGTAGTTGGGCGCGGCGGGTGGCCGGCGACGCCGGGGTACGGGCGATGCGGGGTTACCAGTCCGCCGCCACCCGGCTGGCCCTGCTGCGCGACGGGACGCTGCGCGGCCTGGACCGCAAGCCCGCCGACCAGGAGCGGACGGCCCGCGAGGAGCGGGAGTTGCTGGACGCGATCACCGCGTACCGGTCGTTCTTCGTCGGTCGGGACCCGCAGGCCCCGGCGGGCGTCTGGGACGGCAGCCGCTACCACCTGCGCTTCCCGGACGGCACCGAACGCCCGGTGGACGCGCCGGACGAGCCGGTGGTGCCGATCCCGGTGGTGCTGACTCCCGCCCCGGCTCCGGCGGGGTACGCCCCGCCCGGCTGGCCCGGCCCGCGATCGGCGCCGCCCTGGCCGCCGACCCACCCCTGACGGCTGCCGCCTGCCGGCCGGTGGTCGCCGGCCGGCGGTCGGCGGCACAGGTCAGCAGAGCGGTTCAGGCCAGCAGCGAGGTGAGGAAGTCACCGAGGCCCTGGAACATCGCGATAAGCGCCGCCCCGATCCCTCGGAACATCTGCGCGGCGCCGTCCGGCCGAAAGGCCATGAAGTAGATCAGGAACGCGACACTGCCCCAGGTCAACAGCTTCTTCACGAATACCGGCATCGTCCCTCCCCAGGGCCACGGTCGCCGGATGGCTTCCCGTCGTGCGGCTGGGCAAACGGCGCGCGGCGGGGCCTGGTGGCCGGGGGAGGCGCGTCAGAGGTAGAGGCCGGTCGAGTCGTTCTCGATCCGCTCGGCGGCCACGGCGTGCACGTCGCGCTCCCGTAGCAGCACGTACCCGCGGCCGTGCAGCTCGACCTCGGAGCGGTCGTCCGGGTCGAAGAGCACCCGGTCGCCGGAGACGATGGCGCGGACGTTCGGGCCCACCCCGACGGCGGTGGCCCAGGCGAGGCGCTTGCCGACCGCGGCGGTCGCCGGAATGACGATGCCGGCGGTGGAGCGGCGTTCGCCCTCACTGCCCTCCATGCGCACCAGCACACGGTCGTGCAGCAGGCGGATCGGCAGGCCGGCGTCGAGATCGTTGTCGGCGGTCACGCCGCAGACGCTACCGTGTGGCCGACAGTGGCCTGCCGGTGGTTACGCCGGAGGTGGTCGGGGCATTGTGTGGCGGAACCGCCCTACGGTGTCGGGAACGGACGTATGCTGTCCGACCTGTCGCCGTTGGCGGGCCGGGTTTTCTGCCAGGAGGTGCGCTTGAGCCGCTTCGAGCGGGTACGCGGGCGGCTTCGCCGCGCCTACCAGTCACGACAGGAGTCGGCGCGCGCCGACGAGGGCGCGTCGAGTGAAGCGCTGAACGACGCGTCGGACTCGGCCCGGGTGGCGTCGCCGGCCGTGCCGGGGCCGACCGCGCCGCCGAGCGCCACGGTCTACGGCGCGGAAGCTCCGGTGGACCTGCACAGCTCCACCACCAGCCGGGACGACGCCGACGTTCCGCACGGGCTGCGGATCGCCGCCGCGTGGTGTTGGCGGCTGATCGTGATCGGCGTGGTGGCCTGGGCGCTGCTGCGGATCGTCGGCACGATCAAGATCGTGATCATTCCGCTGGCCATCGCGCTGCTGCTCTCCGCGCTGCTCGCGCCGGCGGTGGGCTGGCTGCTGCGGATCCGGTTCCCCCGGTCGCTGGCGACGGCGGTGGTGCTGGTCGGCGGCCTGGCCGCGGTGATCGGCACGCTGACGCTTGTGGTCAACGAGTTCATTCGTGGCGTACCGGAGCTGAGCGAGAAGTCGTCGGAGGGCGTCCGGCAGATCCAGAACTGGCTGAAGACCGGGCCGCTGCACCTCTCCGACACCCAACTCGACCGCTACATCGACGAGGCGCAGGCCTGGATCAACGACAACACCTCGAAGTTCACCAGCGGCGCGCTGAGCACCGCCGCGACACTGGCCGAGGTGTTGACGGGCACGCTGCTGGTGCTCTTCGCGACGTTCTTCTTCCTGCGCGACGGCAACCGGATCTGGCGCTTCCTGGTCCGGCTACTGCCGGTTGCCGCCCGGTGGAAGGTCGACGACGCCGGCCGCGCCTCCTGGCACACGCTCGGCGCCTACGTCCGGGCGACCGTGCTGGTCGCCTTCATCGACGCGGTCGGCATCGGCATCTTCCTGGTCGTCTTCGACATCCCGTTCGCCTTCCCGCTGGCCGCGCTGGTCTTCCTCGGCGCGTTCATCCCGATCGTCGGTGCGGCGCTCTCCGGTGGCGTGGCGGTGCTGGTGGCCCTCGTCGACAGCGGCCCGGTCACCGCGTTGATCATCCTCGGCGCGGTGATCGGCGTGCAGCAGATCGAGGGGCATGTGCTCCAACCGCTGATCATGGGTCGGGCGGTCGCCCTCCACCCGCTCGCGGTGATCATCGGCATCGCTGCCGGTGTCGTACTCGCCGGCATCACCGGCGCCCTGGTCTCCGTGCCGCTGATCGCGGTGCTGAACACCGCGGTCCGCCGGCTTGCCGCCCGAAGGGTCCCGGACACCCCACCCGACGCCGTCGTCGTCGCCTCCCAGGCCCCCTAGACCCGGCGCGCGTCCCGCTGCGCGCCGGCGTCTGGGCTGCGCGTCCCGCCGCCCGCTAGATCACGCACGATCATGGAAAGAGTGGCCTCCCGCCAGCGGGAGACCACTCTTTCCATGTTGTAGCGCGATCTTGGGTTTGCCCACCCGGCGGCTCGCCTGCGGCGCGGGGGTCAGGACTTGGCCAGGCGTTCCAGGGCGCCCCGGGCCACCTCTGGGCGGGTCGTGTACCAGAACGGGGGCAGCGAACGGCGCAGGAACGGCCCGTAGCCGCGGGCCGTCTCCAGCCGGGAGTCGAGCACCGCGACCACGCCCCGGTCGCCGGTCGCCCGGATCAGCCGGCCCACGCCCTGAGCCAGCCGGACCGCCGCGATCGGCACGCTGACCGCCGCGAAGCCGGAGCCGCCGCCCGCGTCCACGGCCGCCGCGCGGGCAGCAGCCAATGGTTCGTCCGGCCGGGGGAAGGGCAGCCGGTCGATGACGACGAGCTGGCAGGCGTCACCCGGCACATCCACCCCCTGCCAGAGCGACATCACCCCGAACAGGCAGCTGGCGCGCTCCTCGCGGAAGCGACGCACCAGCAGCGGCAGCGCCTCCTCGCCCTGGAGCAACACCGGCAGGTCGGTCCGCGCGCGCAACAGCTCCGCCGCCTGCTGCGCGGCCCGCCGGGAGGAGAACAGCCCGAGAGTACGACCACCGAGTGCCTCGACCAGCCCGAGCAGCTCCTCTCCGGCAGCCTCGGGCAGCCCGGAGACGCTGGGGCGGGGAAGGTGCGCGGCGACGTACAGGATGCCCTGCCGGGCGTAGTCGAACGGCGAACCGACGTCGAGTGACCGCCACCCGGGGCCCTCGGTGGCCGGTACGACGGCGTTCGGGGTGACCTCGCCGGCGAGGCGACGGCCCGGCGTCTCGGCGGCCGGCCGGCCGGGGCCGGTGCGGGCGGCCAACGCGGCTGCGGCGGGGGTCGGCGGGGCGGGCGGTGGCGCGTCCAGCCCGAGGGCGCGGGCGACCGTGTCGAACCGGCCGCCCAGCGCCAGGGTCGCCGAGGTGGCGACGACGGTGCGTTCGTCGTACAGGTGGGTGGCGAGGGTGCCGGCCACCGACAGCGGGGCGACCACCAGCGCCCGGCGGCTGCCGCTGTCGTTCTTCTCCACCCAGGCCACGTCGTGGTCGCCCTCCTCCAGCAGCCGCTGCGCGGTGGTGGAGAGCTCGTCCAGGGCGGCCTTGGCCTGCTGCTTGCGGACCGGGTCGGGGTCGTCGGCCTTGACGTCGCCGATCGCATCCAGGGCGGAGCGGGTCGCCGCGTCGAGCAGCGTGCACGCCTCCCGCAGTGGCGTCGGCAACCCCGCGGTTATCCGCCCGGCCGGCGCCTCGGCCAGCCCGACCGCGAGGGCGTCGCCGGCGGCGGTGAGCGCCTCGGCGGTCTCCGGGCGCAGCAGCGTACGGGCCCGTCGGGTGGTCCGGTCGATCAGCTCCGGCACCAGCTCGGCCTGGGCCGCGGAGGAGACCCGGTCGGCCAGCTCGTGCGCCTCGTCGACGATGAGCAGCTTGTGCGGCGGCACGATGTGCCGGTCGGCGAGCATGTCGACCGCGAGCAGACTGTGGTTGGTCACCACGATGTCGGCCTCCCGGGCGCGGGCCCGCGACGCCTCGGCGAAGCACTCCTGCCCGAACGGGCAACGGGTCGCGCCGACGCACTCGCGGGCCGGCATCGACACCAGCCGCCAGGCCTGGTCGTCGACGCCCGGGTCTAGTTCGTCGCGGTCGCCGCTGGCGGTCTTCTCGGCCCAGTCGCGCAGCCGCTCGACCTGCTTACCCAACCGGCCCGCCTCACCGAGCCACTTCGTCCCGCCACCGGGACGCGCCGCGGGGGCGTCGAAGAGGGTGTCCTCCGGCTCCTCCTCGGTGGAGTTGTCCAGTCGGGCGAGGCAGAGGTAGTGGTGGCGGCCCTTGAGCACGGCGAAGGTGGGCCGACGGCCGAGCACCGGCTCGACCGCGTCGGCGAGCCGGGGCAGGTCGTGGTCGACAAGCTGGGACTGCAACGCCAGGGTGGCGGTGGAGACCACCACCGGGCCGTCCACAGTGAGCGCCGGCGCGAGGTAGGCCAGCGACTTGCCGGTGCCGGTGCCCGCCTGCACGAGCAGGTGCTCGCCGCCGGCCACGCACTCCTCGATCGCCGTGGTCATCTGCAACTGGCCGGGGCGTTCCGCGCCGCCGGGCACCGCGCCCACCGCCGCCGCCAGCAGCTCCGTGCCACTGGGCCGGGCACCCCGCCGCCGGCCCTTGGCACGGGCCGACGGGGTGGCGGAACCGGTGGCGGTGCGGGGCGGAGTCACCGTGCGACGGTACCCGGCGCCGCCGACACCGGCCGCGCCCATCCGCCGCGTGGCGCGAAGCCGACCAAGCAGGGGTCGTGGCCGACCCCGTCCGGTTACGGCCGCGCTACGACGCGTTGGGCTGTATCGGTTAGGGTGCGAATCATGCCGAGCGACATGGTCCGCGTGATCTACCGCAAGTACGACGGCAGCGCCCACCGCGACTACCCGGCCCGCCGGCTCACCGAGGACGATCTCGGCATCTGGCTCGGCGTGCCCGAGGGCACCGAGTCGGTCTACCACGGCCGGCCCTCGGTGGAGAAGATCCCGTTCGTGCTGCTGGTGCCACATCGCGCCTGGTGGACGGCCATGTTCAACCCCCCGCCCCGCACCAGCGAGGTCTACTGCGACATCGCGACCCCGGCCCGCTGGGAGTCCGACGACACCGTCCACCTGATCGACCTGGACCTGGACGTCGTCCGGCGTCGGGCCACCGGCCTGGTGGAGCTGCTCGACGAGGACGAGTTCGCCGAGCACCGGGCCCGGTTCGGCTACCCGGACGACGTGGTGGCCGAAGCCGAAGCCGCGGCACAACGGCTGTTCGGGGCCCTGGGCGACGGCACCGAGCCGTTCGCCACCGCGTACCGCAAGTGGTTGGCCCTGGTGGTCTGACGCCGCCCGCCCGGTCGGGCCGGCTCACCAGCGCGGTGGCCAGCAGTCGTCGGCGTCGAGCGGCGGCAGGTCGGTCAGTTTCTCCGGGTTGAGTTGGTTGTAGATGGCGGTGATCCGGCCCCGGTCCACCGCGAACGCGGTGACCAGACGGACCGGCCGCCCGTCGCTGTGCGCCGTCTCCAACTGAAGACCGAGCGCGCCGTCGACGAGCACGAGCCGCGCCAGGACCCGGTCGGCGTACCGGCCGGTCCGGCCGAACAGGCCGAGCGTGAGGCGACCCACGGCGTCCGCGCCGAGCACCGGCCGACGGGCCGCGGGGAAGTGCCCGCCCGAGTCGCCGACGAAGACCACGTCCGGAGCGAGCACCTGGAGGAGCTGGTCCAGGTCGCCGGACTCGGTGGCGGCGACGAACGCCTTGAGCACCCGACGCTGCTCGGCCGGGCCGGCGGTGTGTCGGGGTACGTCCGGCGCGGTGACCGCCCGTCGCGCCCGGGAGGCGAGCTGCCGGGCGGCCACCTCGGTGGTGCCGAGCACCCCCGCGACCCGGGCGAACGGCAGCGCGAACACGTCGTGCAGCACGAGGGCGACCCGTTGCTCGGGCGCGAGCCGCTCCAGCACCACCAGCAGCGCCGTGCCGACCTGGTCGGTGCGGACCGCCCGTTCCGCCGGGTCGGGCGCGTAGCCGTCGGCCGGCGGCCGGCCCCCCAACGGGCTCACCACCGGCTCCGGCAGCCACTGCCCCGGGTACGCCTCCCGGCGGACCCGGGCCGAGCGGAGCACGTCCAGGCAGATCCGGGCGCAGGCCGTGGTGAGCCACGCGGACAGGTCACGGATCTCGGCGCGGGCCGCCGGGTCGGCCAGCGCCCCGGCGTAGCGCAGCCAGGTCTCCTGCACCGCGTCCTCCGCCTCACTGCGGCTGCCCAGCATCCGGTGGGCCACCGCGAGCAGTCGGCCCCGCTCGGCCTCGAACTCCGTCGCCAGTTCCCGCACGACCCACCACCCCTTCCGGTCGGCGTCCCGGCCTACATCCTCCCGCCGAGCGGGGGTGCCGGCTGCCCCGCAACGGCCCGGCGGGCCGACGCTTTCGGCGGGCGGAGGTCGGCGGACGCCGGTCGGCGGGCCGACGCTTTCGGCGGGCGGAGGCAGCGGGCGCAGGTCGGCGGGCCCAGGCCCGGAGGCGGCTCTCGGCGGGCGGAAAGGCGGTGGGTGGGCGATGATCCGTGCATGAGCGCACCCCAGCAAGGGCGGATCGTGGCACCGGACGGCGGCTCCGTGCGGGACCTGCTGCGGGTCACCGCGCCGGTGGATCTCGGCGCGATCGACCCGCGGTCCATGCCCGGCCTGCCGGAGGTGGCGGGCCGCAGCGAGCACCGTAAGACCTGGGCGCGGGAGCAGGTGGAGCTGGTCGGCGAGGAGCTGGCCCGGCAGCAGGAGATGCTCTTCGCGATGGCCAAGACCGGGTCGGAGCGGCCGGCGCACCGGGTGCTGCTGGTGCTCCAGGCCATGGACTGCGGCGGCAAGGACGGCACGATCAAGCGGGTGGCCGGCGCGATGAACCCGCTGGGCCTGCACATCCGCTCGTTCGGGCCGCCGACCAGCGAGGAACTGCGACACGACTTCCTCTGGCGGATCCGCCGTGAGCTGCCGCCGCCGGGGTACGTGGGGATGTTCAACCGTTCGCACTACGAGGACGTGTTGATCGCCCGGGTCGGCTCCCTGGTGCCGGAGACGACCTGGCGAGTCCGCTATGACGAGATCAACTCGTTCGAGCGGGAGCTGACCGAGGACGGCGTCACCCTGATCAAGGTGATGCTGCACATCTCGTACGCCGAGCAGGGCGAGCGCCTGCTGGACCGGCTCACCGACCCGCGCAAGCACTGGAAGTACAACCCCTCGGACATCGACTCGCGCGGGCACTGGGACGACTACCAGGCCGCGTACGCCGAGGCCCTGAGCCGGTGCGGCACGGAGGCCGCGCCCTGGTTCGTGGTGCCGGCGGACCGCAAGTGGTACCGGGACTGGGCGGTGGCCCACCTGCTGCGTGAGACGTTCGACACGCTCGATCTGGGGTATCCGGCTGCCGATTTCGACGTGGCGCGGGAGCGGAAGCGCCTGCTGGCTGGGGGCGTGGGTGCGGGTGGGGCAGCCGAGATGAACAGCAGGTGAACGAGCGGTGAATGGTGCTTGGCCAGGGGTGGGCCGGCGAATTCCCCGTTCAGCCGTTTCCTAGCATTCACCGAGCGGGCGCTCTCGGGCGCCGCCACCCTTCCACCGACGCGACGAGGTCTGTGCTGTGAAGTTTTCCTTCCGCCCCACCGAGGGCGCCTTCTACGAGCTCTTCACCAGGGCCGCGCAGAACCTGGTCCGGGGCACCGCGCTGCTCAACGAGCTGGCCCTGCCCGGCGTGGACGTGCAGTCCGTCAGCGAGCGGCTGACCGAGGTCGAGCACGACAGCGACCAGATCACCCACGACCTGTACAAGAAGATCAACTCGACCTTCATCACCCCGTTCGACCGGGAGGACATCTACCGGCTCGGCTCGCTGCTGGACGACGTGATGGACCACCTGGAAGCGGTCGGCGACCTGCTGTACCTCTACGGGCTGACCGAGCTTCCGGCGCTTCCCCGCGAGCTGCACGAGATGGTCAACGTGCTCGACCAGCAGGCCAAGCTGACCGCCGACGCGATGCCCCGGCTCAAGTCGATGAAGGATCTTGAGGACTACTGGATCGAGTGCAACCGGCTGGAGAACGAGGGCGACCGGATCAACCGGCAGTTGCTCGTCCGGCTCTTCTCCGGTGAGTACGACGCGTTGACGGTGCTGAAGATGAAGGAGGTCGCCGACGAGTTGGAGGCCGCCTGCGACGCCTTCGAGCACGTGGCCAACACCGTCGAGACCATCGCCGTCAAGGAGTCCTGAGCCGGTGTCCCCTGAACTCATCGCCGTGCTGGCGGTGATCGCGGTGGCCTTGGCGTTCGACTACACCAACGGCTTCCACGACGCCGCCAACGCGATCGCCACAAGCGTCTCCACCCGGGCGCTGACACCCCGGATCGCCCTCGGGCTCGCCGCGGTCGGCAACTTCGTCGGCGCCCACTTCGGCGCGGGCGTGGCCAAGACCGTCGGCGACGGTCTGGTCACCCTCCCGACCGGGGTGAACAGCCTCGGGGTGGTCTTCGCCGGGGTGCTCGGGGCCATCGCCTGGAACCTGATCACCTGGTACTTCGGTCTGCCCTCGTCGTCCTCGCACGCGCTCTTCGGCGGCCTGGTCGGCGCGACCCTGCTCTCCACCGGCGGCATCGTGCAGTGGGGCAACATCGGCGAGAAGGTGCTGCTGCCGATGGTGCTGTCGCCGATCGTCGGCCTCACCCTCGGTTACCTGCTGATGTTGGCCATCCTGTGGCTGTTCCGGAAGGGGCAGCCGGGCAAGCTCAACCGGGGCTTCCGCTGGGCGCAGACCGCCTCGGCCGCCGCCATGTCGGTCGGCCACGGCATGCAGGACGCCGCCAAGACCATGGGCATCGTGGTGCTGGCGCTCTACACAGGTGGTTTCCAGGAGAGCAAGACGCACATCCCGGGGTGGGTGTTCTGGACCTCGGCGACGATGCTGGCCCTCGGCACGTACGCCGGCGGTTGGCGGATCATCCGGACCCTCGGTCGGAAGATCATTGACCTGGGGCCGCCGGAGGGCTTCGCCGCCGAGACCGTCGCCAGCGCGGTGCTCTACTTCAACGCCCTGGTGCTGAAGGCGCCGATCTCCACCACCCACACCATCACCTCGGCGATCATGGGTGTGGGCGCGACCAAGCGACTCTCCGCGGTTCGCTGGAACGTGGCCGGCAACATCGTGCTCGCCTGGATCATCACGTTCCCGGCCGCCGCGCTGATCGCGTGCGTCACGTACCTGCTGGTCCGGCCGCTCTTCGGCTGAGTTTCTGGAAGGGCCCCCGGTCACGGTCTCGCCGTGGTCGGGGGCCCTTCCCCTGTTCAGACGTACCGCACGCCGATCTGCTCGCGGACCGTGTCCAGCAGGGCCATCACCTCGAGGGTCGTGGCGTGCGGCACCACCGGGCTCTCGGTCAGGCCGGCGGCCAGGCAGCGCTGCACCTCGATCGCCTCGTACTGGTAGCCGTTGCCGGCCCCGTCGGCGACGATCGTCTCCGGCTCCGCGCCGGCCCGGTGCACTGTCACCGAACCCGGCCGGAAGAACGGCTCCGGCAGGTCGATCCGGCCGGTGGTGCCCGTTATCGAGGCGGTCTGCCCGCTCAACCCGACCATGCCGCAGCTCAGCGTCGCCAGCGCGCCGCTGTCGTAGCCGAACAGCATGCCGGTGTTCTCGTCCGTCCCCTCCGGGCCGAGCTGCGCCCAGGACCGGACGTGCTGCGGCACCCCGAGCAGCAGGTGGGCCAGACTGATCGAATAGATCCCCAGGTCGAGCAGGGCACCCCCGCCCAGCGCCGCGTTGCGCATCCGATGCTCCGGCGGGAACGGCCCGGCCACCCCGAAGTCGGCCCGGACCCCGGTCACCGTGCCGATCGCCCCGTCCGCGATCAGCTCGACCACCCGCAGGATCATCGGATTCAGCCGCATCCACATGGCCTCCATCAGGAAGACCCCGGCGGCGCGGGCAGTCTCCACCAACTCGGTGCTGGTGGCCAGGTCGAGGGTGAACGGCTTCTCCAACAGCACCGCCCGCCCGGCGGTGAGGCAGGTCATCGCCGCCTCGTAGTGCGCGGAGTGCGGGGTCGCCACGTAGATCGCGTCCACCTCCGGGTCGGCGGCCAACTCCACCCAGGAGCCGTAGGCCCGCTTCGCGCCGTACGTGTCGGCGAAGCGCCGCGCGCTCTCCGCGGCGCGGGAACCGACCGCGACCAACTCGGCGTCCGGCACCAGCCGGAGGTCTTCGGCGAAACGGCTGGCGATGTGGCCGGTGGCCAGGATGCCCCAACGAGTCATGCCGGAACGCTAGCCGAGCCAGGTGAACCGCCCGCTGCTGCCCGCCGTGCTTTGCGCGGCTCGCGTGTTGCGCGGCTCGCGTGTTGCCTGGCCCTGTTTCCTGCCCCGACGCCACCCGACCGAGTCGACCGCTTCGTGGCTTGGCGCGCGGCCGGCGAGCGCGCCGCCGGGAACTAGGCTCGCGGCATGACGATCGACAGTGACGGCTTCGCCGCCCCGGCCGCCCTGGTCGAGCACGCCCGCCGGTTCCAGGCCGAGGGTGGCACCCCGGCGACGCCGCGGGTCGCGGCCACCGTGTTGCTGCTGCGTCCGACCGACACCGACTTCGAGGTGTACGTCATCCGCAGGGTCGCCGCGATGACCTTCGGCGGAATGTACGCCTTTCCCGGAGGCGGGGTGGACCGCTCCGACTCGGAGGCGCACCTGGACTGGGCCGGCCCGACACCGGGCGAGTGGGCGGACCGGCTCGGGGTGGCCCCGGAGGCCGCGCAGGCGGTGGTCTGCGCCGCCGCGCGGGAGGTCTTCGAGGAGGCCGGCGTACTGCTCGCCGGCCCGAACCGGGAGACCGTGGTGGGCGACGTCAGCGGCGACGACTGGGAGGCGGCCCGGCAGGACCTGGAGGGGCGCCGGTTGGGCTTCGCGGCGCTGCTCGCCGACCGTCAGCTCACCCTGCGGTCGGACCTGCTGCTGCCCTGGAGCCGGTGGATCACTCCCGAGTTCGAGCCGCGCCGCTTCGACACGTACTTCTTCATCGCCCTGTTGCCGGCGGGCCAGCGGACCCGCGACGTCTCCGGCGAGGCCGACCACACCCTGTGGATCCGGCCGGCGGACGCCCTGGCCCGCGCGCGAGCCGGCGAGCTGACCATGCTGCCACCGACCATCGTCACGCTGGCCGAGGTGGCGGCAGCCGGCGACCTGGCCGGCGTGGCGCGCGCGGCGGCAGAGCGGGACGCCGCCACCCCGATCACCCCGCGCCTGGACCTGCCCTCGGACGGCGAACCCCGTTTCGTCCTGGGCTGACGCCCCACCCACCCGCCAACGCCCGCCCGCCGAGATCGCGCCGCCACTGGCCGCCCTCGCTGCAAGATCGTGCTCGATCCAGGAAGTAGTGGTGTGGTCGCGCGGAGGAGGCCACTGCTTCCAGGTTCCAGCGCGATCTTGGGGATGGGGCGGGCCGCGAACCGCTCCGGGTACGCAGAAGGGGCGCCGGTCAGGTCGACCGACGCCCCTCGCGGACCGGGAGCCAGCGGCTCAGCCGAAGCGGCCGGTGATGTAGTCCTCGGTCTTCTTCACGCTCGGGTTGCTGAAGATCTTCTGGGTGTTGTCGTACTCGATCAGCCGGCCCGGGTCGCCGGTCTTCTCGATCGAGAAGAAGGCGGTCCGGTCCGACACCCGCGCGGCCTGCTGCATGTTGTGCGTCACGATGATGATCGTGAACTTGTCCTTGAGCTGGAACATCAGGTCCTCGATCGCCAGCGTGGAGATCGGGTCCAGGGCGGAGCACGGCTCGTCCATGAGGACGACCTGCGGCTCGACCGCGATGGTCCGGGCGATGCAGAGCCGCTGCTGCTGACCGCCGGAGAGGCCCGCGCCGGGCTTGCCCAGCCGGTCCTTGACCTCGCCCCACAGGTTCGCGGCGCGCAGGGCCTTCTCGGCCGCGTCCTCCAGGATCGACTTCTTGCGGACCCCGTTGAGCTTCAGCCCGGCCACCACGTTCTCGAAGATGCTCATGGTGGGGAACGGGTTCGGTCGCTGGAAGACCATGCCGATGGTGCGCCGGACCGCGGTGACGTCCACGTCCCGGTCGTAGATGTCCTGGTCGTCGATGGTCAGACTGCCCTCGACCCGGGCACCCGGCAGCACCTCGTGCATTCGGTTGATCGACCGCAGGAACGTCGACTTGCCGCAGCCGGAGGGCCCGATGAGGGCGGTGACCGTCTTCGGCTCGACCGTCAGGTTGATGTTCTCGATTGCCTTGA
Organism: Micromonospora sp. NPDC007208; assembly: GCF_042869175.1. Lineage (NCBI taxonomy): Bacteria > Bacillati > Actinomycetota > Actinomycetes > Micromonosporales > Micromonosporaceae > Micromonospora > Micromonospora sp. NPDC007208. The sequence goes on from NZ_JBIAFG010000013.1 coordinate 21,456, forward strand.
AGCCGCCGTAGTACGCGGTGACGTTCGAGGCGGAGACGCGCTTGGCCATGGTGGTACCTCCGGGGTTCATCGGCTGAGCCTGTTGCGACGGGCCAGCAGCTTCGCCGCGATCGTCAGGATGAGCACGAGGGCGACCAGGGTGAGTGCCGCGGTCCACGCCCGTGCCGGTGCGTACTTCGACGCGTCACCGGCCTGCTGGTAGACGAAGAGGGACAGCGACGACTGGTTGTTCTCGAACGGGTTGGTGTTGATCGCGGCGCCACCGCCGGCGACCAGCAGCACCGGCGCGGTCTCGCCGGCCGCGCGGGCGATGGCGAGCATGACGCCGGTGACGATGCCGGGCAGCGCCGTCGGCAGCACCACCCGCAGGATGGTCTTCCACTTGGGTACGCCGAGCGCGTACGCGCCCTCGCGCAGTGGCGCCGGTACGAGGCGGAGCATCTCCTCGGTGGACCGGACGATGGTGGGCAGCATGAGCACGCTCAGCGCGAGCGCGGCGGCGAAGCCGGAGAAGCTGGGCCGACCGTCGTTGAACCACGGCGACACGATCAGCACCCAGAACGCCAGCACGAAGAGGCCGGAGACGATCGACGGGATGCCGGTCATCACGTCCACGAAGAACCGGATCGCGAAGGCGAACTTGCCCCGCCCGTACTCGACGATGTAGATCGCGCAGAGGACGCCGAGCGGGACGGTGATCAGGGTGGCGATGCCGACCTGCTCCAGCGTGCCGACGATCGCGTGGTACGCGCCGCCGTTGGCGTCCCGGGCCCCGATGTTGTTCATCGAGGTCTGGAAGAAGTTGACGTCCAGCCGGTCGGTGCCCTTGCTGACAAGCGTCCAGACCACCGACACGAGCGGCAGCACCGCCAGCACGAAGGCGGAGTGGATCAGTGCGCTCCAGGTGCGGTTGCGGGCCGATCGGCGCCCCTCGACCGCGTTGGCCGCGGCGAAGAGCCCGACCAGGTAGAGGATCGCGCCGAGGACGACCACGAGGACCGGGCCGCCGATGCCGGTGCCGTAGACGACCACGGCGGAGAGCGCCAGGGCTGCCACGGCGATGGCCGGGGCGGCGTACCAGGGCAGCCGCTTGGCCCGCAGTGAGTCGGGCTGGGCCGGCGGCCGGGTGCGGTGGGAGGTGACGGTTGTGGTCATGCGGCCGACTCCGTGAACTCCCGGCGGCGGTAGATGATCGCCCGCGCCGTGATGTTGACGATCAGCGTGATGGTGAACAGCACCAGACCGGAGGCGATGAGCGCGCCCCGGCCGGTCTCGTTCGCCTCGCCGAACGCGTTGGCGATGTTGGCGGCGATGGTGTTGCCGCCGTTCTGGATCAGGTTGAACGAGATGCCGAAGGTGATGCCGAGGGTCAGCGCCAGGGCGATGGTCTCGCCGAGTGCCCGGCCGAGGCCGAGCATCATCGCGGCGATGATGCCGGGACGGCCGTAGGGGAGTACCGCGGTGCGGAGCATCTCCCAGCGGGTGGCGCCCAGGGCGAGGGCTGCCTCCTCGTTCGCGGTGGGAGTCTGGAGGAAGACCTCGCGGGAGAGCGAGGTGATGATCGGCAGCACCATGATCGCGAGCACCAGGGCACCCAGCATGACGGACGCCCCGAAGGGACCGTCGCCACCGAACAGCGGGATCCAGCCGAAGTGCTGGTTGAGCCACACGGAGAAGTCCCGGACCGGGCTGCTGAAGACGTCCCGCCCCCAGAGGCCGAAGACCACGCTCGGTACGGCGGCCAGCAGGTCGACCAGGAAGCCGAGCGCGGTGCCCAGCCGGCGCGGCGCGTAGTGCGACAGGTAGAGCGCGATGCCGAGCGCCACCGGCACCGCGATGAGCAGCGCGAGCGCCGAGCTGAGCACGGTGCCGAAGGCGAGCGCGCCGATGCCGAACTTCGGCTGGGTGTCGTTGGGGGACCAGCCCTCGTAGGACCAGAAGTTCTCGGTGTTGGCGCATAGGGCCGGCACCGCCTTGGCGACCAGGAAGATCGCGATGGCGGCGATGATGACCAGAACGGCGGTGCCGGCGGCCAGTGTGAGACCGCGGAAGGCCCGCTCGGCGCCGAACCTACGGCTGCGCGGCAGCGCGCCGCCGCCGCCCAGCCCGGTGCCGCCCGGGGAACGGGTGCTGACTGGTGCCTCGGCCACACGCGCCGAGGCACCGGCGGGCCACTCGTGACTCTGGGTCACGCGCGTCCCGCCGGTGCCGGCGTCGGCCGAGCGGTGAGGGGTTTCACCCATCTGCTCGCTCGATTCGGTTGCGGAGGTGTGGAATCGGGTCAGGAGAGGTTCTTGACCGCGGTCTCGACCTTGGTGCGGACCGTCTCCGGCAGCGGGGCGTAGCCCAGCTCGGTGAGAGAGGCCTGGCCCTCGGCGCTGGCGGCGTGGCCCAGCAGGCCCTTGACCAGCTTCAGCTTGTCGGCGGCGAGGCCCTTGCTGCAGACGATTTCGTACGTCGCCAGGACGATCGGGTAGGCCCCGGCCTCCTTGGTGTTGTAGTCGATCTTCAGCTTGAGGTCGTCGCCCTGACCCTCGACGGCAGCACCGGCGATGGTCTTGCCGGCCGCCTCGGCGGTCAGCGCGGCGAACTCGCCGTTACCGTTGCCGATCTTCGACATCTTCAGACCGGCGTTCTCGGCGAACGACCACTCCATGTAGCCGATGGAGCCGTCCGCGCCCTTGACCCGGCTGGCCACGCCGTCCGAGCCCTTGGCGCCGGTGCCGCCCGGGGCCTTCCAGGCCTTGGCGTTGCCCAGGGTCCAGTCGGTCTCGGCGGTCTTCGAGAGGTACTTGGTGAAGTTGTCGGTGGTGCCCGACTCGTCCGAACGGTGGACGGTCTGGATCGTGGTCGCCGGGAGCTTGGCGTCCGGGTTGTCGGCCTTGATCGTGGCGTCGTCCCACTTGGTGACCTTGCCGGCGAAGATCTTCGCCAGGGTGGCCGGCTTGAGCTGGAGGTTGTCCACGCCGCTGACGTTGTAGGCGACGGCCACCGGGCCGATCACCATCGGCAGGTGGATGGCCTTGCCACCGACGCACTTGGCGTCCGCCTGCGGCTGCTCCTCCGGCTTGAGCGCGGAGTCGGAACCGGCGAAGTCGGCGGTCCCGGCGATGAACGCCTGGATGCCGGCGCCCGAGCCGGAAGCCTCGTAGTTGATCGTGGTGCCCTGGCACTTCTGCTGGTACGCCTTGATCCACTCGGCCATGGCGTTCTTCTGTGCCGACGAGCCCTGGGCGTTCAGCGTGCCGGTAGCGCAGTCGACCGCGGCGGCCGAGCCCGAAGCACTCGCGCCGGAGGCGGGCTCGTTGTTGTCCGAGCCGCATGCACTGAGGCCGAGCGTCGCGGCAAGAGCGAGGCAGGCAATAGTGCCGTACCGCTGGAGCTTCACCTGAGGGGTTTCCCTTCGCGTCTGACTTGGCGCCCCGATCCCGGGGCCCGAGGACCGGCACTGACCGGCTGACACGAAAGTTAGAAGTGCCAGGTAGCCGGTTCGCCGGTCGCAAGTGAACGCAAGGTGAACACGTACGGCCCCCGAGGTGACCGCTTGCTGAGGGTGAGTTGTCCGTTAAGTGAACCCGGGTACACCTGTCGGAAGTATGCGTATATTTCCGGTTCGGCGTTATCCCGCCGATGCCCTGCCGTTACCCACCGGTGACCCGGTCGAGGCGACGGCCGAGGGTCAGCCGAGGTGGTAGTTGATGTGCGCGGACCAGCGGGCGAAGCCCAACCGCTCGTAGAGCGCGACGGCCCCGGTGTTCGAGTCGTCCACGTAGAGCATCACCCGGTCCAGGCCGCGCTTGTCTCGCAGGTGGGCCAGCCCGGCGGTGGTCAGGGCCCGGCCGAGCCCGCCGCCGTGCGCGGTCGGCTCCACCCCCAGGACGTACACCTCGCCGATCCGGGCCGACCCCGGCCGCTCGTGCACCTTTGTCCAGTGGAAACCGAGCAGCCGACCCGTCGCGGTCTCCTCGGCGAGCAGGAAGCCCTCGGGGTCGAACCACGGCTCGGCGAGGCGGACCCGCAGGTCGTCCGACGTCCACCGGCCCTGCTCGGGGTGCTCGGCAAAGGCCCGCGCGTTGAGGGCCAGCCAGGCCGTGTCGTCCGCCCCGGGGCGGAACGCGCGCAGCGCCACCCCGTCGGGCAGGCGGGGCTCACCCAGCGGCGCGGCCAACGGCCGGCGCAACTGCCAGAGCACCCGGGCGCGGGTGAAGCCGAGGTCGACGGCGAGCGCGGCGGCCGACGGGTGGTCGCCGTGCGCCCAGGCCCGCAGCGGCCCGGTGGCCGAGGCGAGTACGCCCCGGGCGAGCGCCCGCCCGGTGCCCCGTCGCCGGTAGGCGGGGTGCACCACCAGTTCGACCCCGATTCCGCCGACCGGGTCCGTGGTGTCCAGGTGCGCGTACCCGGTGAGGGTGCCGTCGTCGGCGCGAGCGATCAGGTGCACGGCGGGGGCCTCGGGGTCGCGCAGCCGAAGCAGGACGTGTTCGTCGAGCGGGTCCGCTCCGTCCGTGTCACCCGAGGTGCTGGCAAGGGCCAGCACCTCGGCGATCTCCGCCGGCGCCAGTCGGTCGCTCCGGGTCACCTGGTCGCTGGTCGGCTCCGCGCTGCTCATTCCGCCACCGTATCCGTTGCGTGTCGTGGCGCCCGGACCGTCGCTGTAAAGCCGAGGCTCACGTCGGTTCGGCGGGGAGTGCCTCCAGCTCGAACCGGGCGGTCAGGTCCGGCAGGATCCGGCGCAGCGCCTCCACCGTGCCCTCTCGGTCCCCACCGGCGTCGTGCAGCAGCACCACCGAGCCCGGTTGGGCCTGGCTCAGCACCGTCGCGGTGATCTTGCTGGCGCCGGGCAGCTCCCAGTCCGACGGATCCACCGACCAGTGCAGCGGGGTCATGCCGAGTTGCCGCGCCACCGACACCACCGGGTACGTCCAGGCCCCGCCGGGCTGTCGGTACCAGACGATCGGGGCGTTCGGCACCGCCGCCCGGATCGCCGCGTTGGTGCGCAGGAGGTCGGCGCGGATGGCGTCGGCCGACCGGGCGCCCAGGCCGACGTCGTGGTGCCAGGAGTGGTTGCACAGGGTGTGCCCGGCGTCCACGATCGACTGGACCAGTTCGGGGTGGTTCTGCGCGTTCTCGCCGACCACGCAGAACGTGGCGCGTACGTCGTATTCGTGCAGGAGGGCGAGGACCTGCGGGGTGTAGCGCGGGTCCGGCCCGTCGTCGAAGGTCAACGCGAGCCGCGGGGTGCCGGTGGTGGAGTGCGCGCCGAACAGGTTGTCGCCGCCGGCGTCCTGTCCGGACCCGTCCTGGCCGGCTTCGGCCGGGCCGGTCTGGGTCGGGCTGGCGCTGGCGCTCGGGGCTCCGCCCGGCTCACCAACGCTGGGTTGGTCGGCGTAGTGCGGCCCGTCGGCGTTCGTGGTGACACCTGTGGAGTGCCGAGGCGTCTGGTCGGGGACGAGGCTGCGGCCCAGCACGTACGCGGAGCCGAGCAGCCCCACCACCACCAGCGTCACGATCCCCGCGGCCCGCGCGGTGGAGCTGCCCCGCGTCACGACTTCCGCCCGGCTCGCCGGTCACGCCGGCCCGTCGCCCCCGTGGTCAGTACGCGCACCGTCGCCCCTTTCTCCGACAAACCCGGCAGTCAGAATAGAACCGCCAAGCTGCGCAAAAAGGGCATATGGGAAATCGGCCGGACCTGGTCCGCAGGTCAGACCGGCAGGGGCGCGTGCTCCGTCTCGGGAAGCGACCGCGACGGCGGGACGACGAACTTGTAGCCGACCTGGCGGACGGTGCCGATCATCGACTCGTACTCCGAGCCGAGCTTGGCGCGCAGTCGCCGGACGTGCACGTCCACGGTGCGGGTGCCGCCGAAGTAGTCGTAGCCCCAGACCTCGCGCAGGAGCTGGTCCCGGGTGAACACCCGGCCCGGGTGTTGGGCCAGGAACTTCAACAGCTCGAACTCCTTGTAGGTGAGGTCGAGCGGACGGCCCTTGAGCTTGGCCGCGTAAGTGTCCGGGTCGATGGTCAGCTCGCCGGCCCGGATCGAGCCACCCGCGCCAGCGGTCGCGTTGCTGAGCCGGCCGACCGCAAGCCGCAGCCGTGCCTCGACCTCGGCGGGGCCGGCCGAGGCGAGGATGACGTCGTCGACGCCCCAGTCGGCGTTGAGCGCGATCAGACCGGCCTCGGTCACCACCGCGACCAGCGGCACGCCGAGCCCGGTGGCGTGCAACATCCGACAGGTCGCCCGGGCCTCGCTCAACTCCGATCGGGCGTCCACCATGACGGCGTCCGGGCTGGGGCCCGCGACCAGGGTGCGAACGTCACGCGGCGCGGTGCGGACCGAGTGCGGCAGCAGGTCGAGTGCCGGCAGCACAGCCGACGGTTCTCCTGCGCGTGCGGTCACCAGCAGCAGGATCTCCACGATCACCTCCGTCCCGGCGGCGCGAGGCCGCACGCGACCAGTCGCACCCATGAAGGAGTGCGCTGAGAAATTGCGTGGTCCCGGCGTCGCTGACGGGCGGGTAACGCGTTGAGCGTAACCGATCGCCTCGGCCGCGCCGTCAGGCCATTTCCCGTTTGTCTATCTTGCCCCTGATCGTGGCACGGATTTTAACGTCGCTGAAACCCGTGACCACCGCGTCGGCCGGTCGGTCTGGCACGATCGGGTCGTGTTTCCCTCCACCTCGCCCGAGGCCGGCCGCGAATCGTGGCCCGCTGGGCCCCAACCGGGCCCGGCCGCCGCACCGACGCGCGGCCAGCCGCCCGCGCCGCGTACCGGTCCGGCCACCACCGATGGCGATCACCGCGAACGGGGTGGGCCGCGCCGTGCCCGCCGTGCCGGCGAGCCGGCCCGCCGATCCGAGGACGAGATCGACGAGCCGGAAGAGGAGGTCATACCCCCGGTCGAGGTGCACCGCCAGCTGGCGCTGACCATCGCCGGCTTCGCCGCGCTGCTCGGTGTCGGCCTGGTGCTCGGCGCGCAGACGTCGGGCCCCGGTCACCGGCTGCCGTTCGCCTTCATCATCTTCGGCGTCCAACTGCTGTTCGTGCTCGCCTGGACGATGGCCATGCGCCCGCCCGCGCTGCTGGTGGTAGCCGGGATCAGCGCCGCGGTCGCGGCGCTCGCCGACATCGCCGCGGTGCAGACCGACGTTGCCGGCCTGGCGCCGCTGGGCTACCTGGCCGCTGGCGGTCTCCTCGCCGCGGTGCTCGGCCAGCTGGTGCGGCGGGTCGACCGGGTGCGGGTCACCGACTCCCTCGGGGCCACGCTGCTCATCGTGGTCGGGGTGGTGGCCTTCGCCACCCTGATCGTGCTCAGCCGGATCCCGGCCGGCACGCAGGCGATCACCGTCTGCCTGACCGCGAGCGGTGTCGCGCTCACCGTCGCCCGGCTCACCGACGCCGTGCTGCCCTGGCCCCGGCTCGCCCCGCAGGTGCCCCGGGGTGCCGCTGGCGTGGTGGCCGGCGCGATGGTCGGCACGTTGACCAGCGCCCTCCTCGGCAGCTATCTGGTGGCTCCCTTCACGCCGACCCGGGCCGCCGTGATCGGTCTGGTCGCGGCGGTCACCGCCGTCCTCTCCGACCTCGCCGTGGGGTACGCGGAGGCGGGCCGGCTGATGGCCGGTGAACCGCCCACGATGTGGGTGGCCCGGCACATGCAGGGTCCGCTCGGCGGCTTCGCCCTGGCGGCGCCAGCCGCGTACGCCATGTGCATGCTCTTCCTCTGAGTCACGGTTGAGCGCGGAGCCGGTCGGGTACCTACGGGTGCGCCGCCCTGCGGCGTCAGTACGAGCGACCCGTCGCGGCGCGACGGGCGGAGACAGGAGGCGGCGTGGCGCAGGACTATCCGGTGGACGAGGCGCGACCCCGACGGCGTGGCCGCAAGGTGCTCATCGGGCTCTTCGTTCTGCTCCTGCTGCTGGCGGGGTTGCTGGTGGTCGCCGACCGGGTGGCGGTCGGGGTCGCCGAGCGGATGATCGCCGACCGCGTGCGTCAGGAGATCACCAAGCAGGGCGCGCAGTCCGCCGCCCCTGAGGTGGAGGTGGGCGGAACTCCGTTCCTCACCCAGGTGCTGGACGGCCGTTACCAGCGCATCACCATCAACCTGCGGGACGTACAGGCCTCGGTCGAGGGCGACGCCGTCCGGCTGCCGGTGCTCGATGTGACCGCGCGCAACGTGCGGGCCTCGCTGGACACCCTGCGCACCGGCCAGGGTGACGTCGTGGCGGACACCGTCAACGGCGCCGGCACGATCAGCTACGAGAGTCTGGCCGCGCTGCTGAACCGCCCGGGCCTCACCCTCGGCGAGCAGAACGGCAAGCTCACCGTCAAGGCTCCGGCCGACATCCTCGGTCAGAAGCTCACCATCAGCGGCACCGCCGACGTCACCGTCGCCGACAACGGCGCGGTCGCCCTGCGCTTCAACGACCTGGACGCCGCGGGTCTGCCGAACCTGCCGCTGGCCCGTGCCTTCCTGAGCAACTACGCCAAGAGCATCTCCATCGACGTTCCCCTCCCGGACCTGCCGTTCCAGCTGGCGGTCCGAGAGGTCCGTCCACTGCCGGAAGGGCTGGCGGTCACCGCCGACGCCAAGAACGTGCCGATCAACTCCGCTGGCTGACGCCGGAGGCGCGGTGGGACGCCGAAATCCTCGGCGGCCCCGGCGATTCCCGGATGGTGGTCGGCTGAGTGGCAGCACGGTCACTGGCTGGTATGGTTCCTGGCCATGGGGACCCACCTCACCAAACGGCGCGCGGTCGACCTGTGCCGCGTGGCCACCTGCCTGTGTCGCCCCGTCATCTGACGGCGGGGCTGTCTCCGGCCGCCTGACGGCGGCCACCGGCACGGGGTTCTCGCACCCTCCGGTTATCCCACCGAACGCCCGGCAGCGGCGCCGTCGCACGAACCCGTGATCCCGTCCTTCCGCTGGGTCCCGCGCGTGGTGCGACTGATACAACCATCGATTCGCGCGCGTTGGCTCACCATCCATCCTCACCAGGGAGTGATTCGATGAGTCGCGACACCGCACTCGTTTCGGCCGAGTGGGCCGAGAAGAACCTCGACGCCCCGGGCGTCGTCTTCGTCGAGGTCGACGAGGACACCTCGGCCTACGACACCGGCCACATCGCCGGCGCCATCAAGATTGACTGGAAGACCGACCTGCAGGACCAGGTCCGCCGGGACTTCGTCAACAAGACGCAGTTCGAGGCGCTGCTCTCCGAGCGGGGCATCAGCAACGACGACACCGTCATCCTGTACGGCGGCAACAACAACTGGTTCGCCGCCTACGCCTACTGGTACTTCAAGCTCTACGGGCACCGTGACGTGAAGCTGCTCGACGGCGGCCGCAAGAAGTGGGAGCTGGACGCCCGCCCGCTCGTCACCGACGCGGTGTCCCGCCCGGCGACCCAGTACGTCGCGCAGGAGCCGGACACCTCCATCCGGGCCTTCCGCGACGAGGTCGTCGCCGCGATCGGCACGAAGAACCTGGTCGACGTGCGCAGCCCCGACGAGTTCGCCGGTCGCCTGCTCGCCCCCGCCCACCTGCCGCAGGAGCAGGCACAGCGGGCCGGGCACATCCCCACCGCGATCAGCGTGCCGTGGTCCAAGGCGGCCAACGAGGACGGCACCTTCCGGTCCGACGACGAGCTGCGCAAGATCTACGGTGACGCGGGGCTCGACGACGGCAAGGAGACCATCGCGTACTGCCGGATCGGTGAGCGCTCGTCGCACACCTGGTTCGTGCTCCAGGAGCTGCTGGGTCACCGCAACGTCAAGAACTACGACGGTTCCTGGACCGAGTACGGCTCGCTGGTCGGTGTGCCGGTCGCACTCGGCGACGAACCCGGGGAGGCCTGATCATGACTCTCCCCACCGCCGCGGGTTGCGCCGCACCGGACCAGGCCGCGCCGCTGCCGGCCAGCCTGGACCTGGAAAAGGAAACCGTCATCACCGGCATCGTCCGTTCCTCCGAGGCCGAGCCGGTGCCGGGCGCGTACGTCCGGCTGCTCGACTCGACAGGTGAGTTCACCGCCGAGGTGGTCACCTCGGCCGCCGGGCAGTTCCGGTTCTTCGCCGCGCCGGGTTCCTGGACACTGCGGGCGTTGTCCCGGCACGGCAACGGCGACACCGCGGTCACCGCCGGCCGGGGTGTCAACGAGGTTGCCGTCACCGTCGCCTGACCCACTGCTCTGATCGACAGGGGCCGGTCACCCTCCCGGGGTGGCTGGCCCCGGTCGTTGCCACGCAGCCGCACGCCGGGGCGGGTGCCGAAATCCATCGGCATACGTCACTATCTACGGGTGGAATTCAGGGATGAAGGTGGCGGGTCCGACGAAGCGGTTCCCATCGTCCTCTGTGTGGGCACCGACATGTCGATGCGGGAGCGGGTGCTGGGCCAACTCGGCGGGCTCGCCCCGGTGCTCACCTGCGCCGACCTGACCGAGCTGCGTGAGCTGCTGTCGTCGCCGACGGCCCCGGCGTCGGTCAATCCCACAGCCCTTCCGCCCACCGAGGCGCAGGGCCTGGTGGAGTGGGGTGAGCTGGCGGTCGACCGGGTCCGCCACCGGATCACCTGGCGCGGCGACCCGCTCCCGCTGACCCCCACCGAACGGGAACTGCTCACCCTGCTCATGGGCCCGCCGCTGGTGGTGTGGAGCTACGAACAGCTCTGCGCCTCCGCGCTGGGTGGCGCGGACATCGCCGCTCTGCAGTCCACGATCAAACGGCTGCGCCGCAGGTTGCGGGGGCTGCCGGGCGGGCCGCAGCTGCACACCGTGCGAGGGGTCGGCTACCGACTCGACCCGCCGGCCCGGCTGAACGACCACTGACCCGCCGTCGTCCCGTCCCGCCGACCGCCTCCGCCGCCGGACCGGCGGCGGGCGCGTGACACCATGGCCGGGTGAGCGGTGCTGTGCAGACGGGTTGGGCCTCCTCGGCCGGACCCGCCGCGCCGGCACCGGCCCGGCCGCGGCGACGTTGGCTGCTGGCCGTGAGCGTGGCATGGGCCGTGTTGCTGGCCGGGCTCACCTGGATGTCGGTGCGGGACGACCCGCCGACCGTGCGCGAACAGCGTTCCCTCGATCAGGCCGGCCCGGTGGTCGACCGGGCGGTCGGCGAGTTGGCCCACGCGGCCGGTGTGGCCGGTCTGCTGGAGCTGGGTCCGGCGCGGATCGCGTCCGGCTGCCGGGTCACCCCGTTCGAGGACGGGGCGAGGCTGCGACGCGAGGTCGGGGTGCTCGCGGCCACCGGAGACGAGCAGGCCGTGCTGGCCGGCATCGCCGAGCGGCTGCCGGCGACCTGGCGGGCCGGGGTCGGGCCCGGGTTGGACGGCCCCGAGCTGCGCGCCGACGCCGGAGAGTTCGTGGCCGTCGAGGGGCGGCCGACCGTCGACGGCCGGGTGCGACTGGTCGTCGACACCGGTTGCCGGCCGGTCGGCGCCGGCTACACGCCGGCTCCGGCCACCGCTGCCGGCCCGGAGACCGCCGCGCTGAGCGCCGCGCTCGGGGCGCTCGATCGGCCGGCTGACGCCGCGCCGGAGCTGGTCACCGCGCCCTGCCCGGGCGGCGGGCTCGCCCGCACCGCCTGGTCCGCGAACGGTCCCGGCCCGGCGGCCTCGCCGGCCGCACTCGCCCCGCTGGCCGGCAACGCCCCACTGCTGGACCAACCCCCGGTGTACGCGTACCGCAGCGGTGCGGTCACCGTGCTGGCCGAGATCAGCCCGGACGCCACCCGACTGGCCGCCACCGTCGGCTGCCCGGGCTGAGCCGGGCCACCCGCTCGGGTCAGCCGTCGCCCGGCTCATCGTCCGGGCCACGGCTGCGGCCCAACGCGTCGACCATGCCCCACCGGCCGGGGATGTCCAGCAGCTCGACGCGGCCCATCCCCGGTGGCACGGCCGGGTCGATGATCAGGTGCTCGCCCTGCGGCTCCAACCCGAGCATCACCCGCAGCAGCAGCAGTGGGGTGCCGGTCGACCAGGCCTGCGGGCTGCACGCGGTCGGGTACTCCACCGGGTAGTCGGTGAGGTCTCGGGCGTAGCCGGCGAACGCCTCCGGCAGCCGCCCCTCGAAGTACCGGGACGCCGCCAGCATCGTGTCGCAGAGCAACCCGGCCTCCTTCCGGAAGCCGTACCGCCACAACCCCCAGGCGATGATCGAGTTGTCGAACGGCCAGACCGTGCCCACGTGGTAGCCGATCGGGTTGTACCGTCCCTCGTCCACGGCGAGCGTCCGTACCCCCCAGCCGGAGAACAGGCGTGGACCGAGCAGGTGCTCGACCACCTTGCCGGCGCGTGACTCGTCCACGATGCCGCTCCACAGCAGGTGCCCGATGTTCGAGGTCAGCGCGTCCACCTGCCGGCCGTCGGCGTCCAGCGCGAGCGCGTAGTACTCGCGGTCGGGGATCCAGAAGTCGCGGTCGAACCGCCGTTTGAGGTCGGCGGCCTGCCGCTCCAGCTCGTCGGCGAAATCCGGGTCGTTCCAGAACGTCCGGGCCATTCGGGCGGCTCGGAGCTTCGCGTCGTACGCGTAGCCCTGCAACTCGCAGGTGGCCCGGGGGAAGCCGGGCAGTTTGCCGTCGGCGTACGAGATGGCGTCCCAGGAGTCCTTCCAACACTGGTTCTGCAGACCGGTCTCCGGATTGCGGGTCTGGTACCAGAGGTAACCGGTGCCGAGCAGGTCACCGTAGGTGTCGATCCACTCCAGCGCCGCGCGGACCTGTGGCTCCAGCCGGCGGACGAGTGCGGTGTCACCGGTCCACCGTTCGTACTCGTCGATCAGGATGATGAACAGGGGCGTCGAGTCGGCCGACCCGTAGTACGGCGAGTGCGGCTGCTCCTCGAAGCCGGCGGTCTCGCCGTACCGCAGCTCGTGCAGGATCTTGCCGGGTTCCTCGTCCCGGAAGTCGTCGACCCGCTGCCCCTGTAGTCCGGCCAGCATCAGGATCGTCGGCGGGACCAGCTCCGGCAGGAACGGCAACACCTGCAACGAGGTGATGATGCTGTCCCGGCCGAACAGGGTCATGAACCAGGGAAGCCCCGCGGCGATCAGCCGCACGCCCAGGGCGATCGACTCGTAGCGCAGTGCGGCCAGGTCGTTGAGGCTGCGCCGGTACGCCCCGGCCAGCGGCTCGCAGTCGCAGCCGAGCTTCGGCGCCCGGTCGATCAGCTCCTGCTGCTCGGCGCGGATGGCGTCCGCGCTGCGGCTGCCGCCGTACGGCAGGGTGGCTCTGATGTCCTCGCCACGGGCTCCGTAGACGACGCTGGACACGTGCAGCCGGGTAGCCCACCAGCCGTTGCTGGCTATCCGGACCTGGAAGGTCATCCCGGTGTCGTCGACCTGCGCCGGCGCGGTGGTGCTGACCACCATCTCCCGGTGGAACGCCTCCCGCCGGTAGGTCAGCCGCAGCTCGTTCTCGGCGACCGTGACGGTGGTCCGGCCCCGCTTCTGCCGAGAATTCTTGATCTCGAACAGATCGGCGAAGTCGGCCCCGATCTCGATCCGAACGGTGCACTCGACCTCCGCGCCGAGGTGGTTCAGCACGGTCAGCTCCTCCTCGAAGCTGCCCACGATCGCCCGGCTGCGGATCACCGACGCCTTGGCGTCCAGGTAGTGCGTGGGTTCGCCGGGGGCGAGGAAGAACTTGGTGCGGTACGACTCGGCGTCGTCGACGGAGAGGGCGTGCAGCCGTTTCCCGTCCAGGGTGAGCACCCAGGTGGACAGGAAGCGGGTGTCGAAGGAGAACAGCCCGGTGGGGAAGTCGTAGGACGGTTCGATGTCCCCGCGCCGGTCGCTGACCAGGAAGGTGTTGCCGTCCAGAATGCTGACGAGTTCCTTCACCTGAGTCGCCCGGCTGCTCGACGGGCCGTTTCCCGGGGGTCGCGGGTGCCGGGCGGGTTCGGAAAGAACCGGCGGAAGGCCAGGAAGAGCACCACGTTCCCGCTGAACGTGCTCTCGTTGCGCAGCACCGCCGCGACCCCCTGGGCCTCGCCGGTGATCAGTCGGTCGAAGAGGGCGGCGCTGCTGTACCAGATGGCGTCGGCCGGGCCCCGTCCACGACTGACCTCAACGAACCCGGGTCGCATCCGGACCAGCCAGTGTTCGGTCCGGTGGTCGTCACCGAGGTCGATCTGGAGGGTGCCGTCGGCCAGGCCGCCCAGGACGTCGGGGGCGCGCGACGGCAGTGCTTCGAAGAATCTCTCCGCCGCCTCGGTCACATCCGAATCGTAGGCAGCCGTCCGAGATGTCGGGTCGGTATCGGCACTCCGCCCGGATCGACCCACCGCCTCGTGCGGTCAGTAGACGAGTGCCTGCGCGCCCTCGGCCAACGCCTCCTCGACGAAAACCGCGGCACCGGCGATCCGGACCCCGGGGAGTACGTCGTCCGGGCCGATCTCCCGTCGAGCCGCGCACTGCGTGCAGGCGGTCACCCGGCCGCTGGTGAGGATGACGTGCAACAACTCGGCCAGGGGTGCGGAGTGCGGCAGGTCGAACTGCTGGGCGCGACCGGGCAGCGCGAACCAGGTCGACTCACCGGTCAGCCAGAGCGAGACGTCCACCCCGGCCGCGACCGCCGTCGCGGCGACGGTGAATGCCTGCGCGCACCGCTCCGGGGCGTCCGCCCCTGCGGTGACCTTGACGACGAGAGAGCGGGCCATGGGCCCAGCATAGGATGGCCGGGATGGTTACCGAGATCGGGTTTGTCAGCCTGCTGGTCGCTGGCCTGGGCGGGCTCGCCGGTGGCCTGGTCTACCTTGCCGTACGCATTTCGAGAGGACGTTGGTGACGCTGGTGAGCGAGAACCCGCTGCAGCCGCCGTGGCTGAACGCGCCGCCGGTCGAGGAGTACCCGTTCGAGGAGAGTCACGACCTGCGGGTCGGGCCGAAGCTGCACCCCGCGTTGGACGCCCTGCTGCCGTACATCGGTCTGTGGCGTGGTCGGGGCAAGGGCGGCTTCCCCACCATCGAGGATTTCGACTACGCGCAGGAGATCCGGATCAGCCACGACGGCCGACCGTTCCTGCACTACGAGTCGCGTGCCTGGATCCTCGACGAGCAGAGCAAGCCGGTCCGTCCGGCCGGTCGCGAGGTCGGCTGGTGGCGGCCGGTGCTGGTGGATGGGCGGGCGACCGACGAGTTGGAGGCGCTGCTGACCACCCCGACCGGGGTGATGGAGCTGCACCTGGGCAAGCGCACCGGCACGCAGATCGAGTTCGCCACCGACGCGGTGATCCGGACTCCGACCGCCAAGGAGGTCACCGGCGGGCACCGGCTCTTCGGCATCGTCGAGGGTGCGCTGCTCTACGCCCAGGAGATGGCCGCCATGGGGCACGGGCTCAGCCCGCACCTGTCGGCCCGACTCGTCCGGGTCGGCGGCTGACCTCGACCGTCGGCGGCTGCCTAGACGGGGAAACCCAGCAGGGCCTGTAGGGCGGGGGTACGCGGGCAGCGAGCCCGACGTACCCCGTCCAGGGTGTGGACCTCGGCGGCTCCGCGCAGCGACGACGTGAACCACACGCCGTCCGCCGCGTGCAGCTCGGCAGCGGTGATCATCCGCTCGGCGGCGCCCAGGCCCAGTTCGGTCGCGTGGGCGAGCAGCCAGGCCGCTGTGGTGCCGGCGAGGATGCCGGTGGTGGCGGCCGGCACCGTGCAGAGCGTGTCGTCGGTGAGCCACACCACATTGGCTGTGGGGCCCTCCAGCGCGTACCCGTCCGAGGAGATCCAGAGCACGTCGTCCACGCCGGCCCGGCGGGCCCAGCGGCGGGCGGCGCTGTTGACCGCGTACGACGTGGACTTGATGCCGGCCGGCAACCAGCTCAGCCCGTTCCGGGCGGCGGCGGGCAGCCCCAGCGGCAGGGTGGCCACCGTGATTCCGTCCCGTCGGGCGGCACGGGCGGGCGCCGGCACCTCGGCCAGCGTGGCGTAGACCGTGGGCGGGCCGCCAGCCTCCGGGCCCCGGGTGCAGACCAGCCGAAGAGCGCCTTCCACCGGCGCTGGCCAGCCTCTACGCACCTCGTCCAACAGGTCGATCAGTGCGGCGGTGGGGGGCAGGGCCAGCTCGACGGCGGCGGCCGCCGTGGCCAGGCGGTCCAGGTGTTCGTCGCGCAGCCACGGCTGGCCGTCGCGCAGGTGCATGGTCTCGAAGAGGCCGTCACCGTGCAGCACCCCGAGGTCGTCACCGCGGAGCACCGGGGCGCCGGGCAGCACCCGGCCGCGGCCCAGGACGGCGATCCGCGCGGTCGGGTCGGCCGCGACCTTCCCGACGGACGACTCCACCATGACCGTCGAGCGTAGTGGTGATCGATCGCGGTGCGGAGAACAGCCTGGTGGCCGAACTATGATCGGACGGTGTCCGAATCCTCCCTCGCGGAAATGCTGCGGGCCCGTGGGCTGCGGCTGACGCCCCAACGGCAGCTCGTCCTCCAGGCGGTGCTCGATCTGGGCCACGCCACCCCGGAGCAGGTGCACACCGCGGTCCGGGAGGTAGCCGCCGGCGTCAACATCACCACCATCTACCGCACGCTTGAGCTGCTGGAACGGCTCGGCCTGGTCACCCACACGCACCTGTCGCACGGCTCACCGACCTATCACGCCGCCGGTGAACACCAGCACGTCCACCTGGTCTGCCGGGAGTGCGGCGCGATCGACGAGATCGATCCGGAGCTGCTCCGCCCCCTCGCCGACCAGTTGGCCGCGCAGCGCGGGTTCCGGGTGGACATCGGGCACGTGTCACTCTTCGGCGTCTGCGTACGCTGCGAGAACGGGGACGAAAAATGATCGACATCGCAGGTGCGGTGGCCGTCGAGAGCATCGACGAGGCCAGCCGTGACCAGCCCGATCCGGCGCACGTCGCGGCCGGCGTCCGGGGGGTGGCCGCGCACTACGGCGATCCGCTGCGTGAGCAGCGCACCCTCGACACCGAGGTCGGTCTGGTCGACCGGTCGCATCGAGGGGTCATCGCGGTGCCCGGGGAGGAACGGGCCGGCTGGCTGCACACGATCACCTCGCAGCACCTGACCGCGCTCTCCGCGGGCGAGGGCACCGAGTTGCTGGTGCTGTCGCCGCACGGCCACATCGAGCAGCACGCCATGGTCGCCGAGGACGGCGAGACCACCTGGCTGGACACCGACCCCGGTGCAACCCAGGGCCTGTTGACCTACCTGGAGAAGATGCGGTTCTTCAGCAAGGTCGAACCACGCGACGCGACGGCCGAGCGCGCACTGTTGTCGCTGGTCGGGCCGGCGGCCATGGAGGCGCTCGGCACGCTCGGCGTGACCGGGCTCGCCGCGCCGGACGTGGTCGCGGTGCCGGGTCCGAAGTTCCCGCACGGTGCCGTGCCACTCCGGGCGAGCGCGCGGTACGACGTACGACCGCTGCCGATCGGCGGCTGGGCCCGACGTGGTCCGCTCGGGGTGGACCTGCTGGTGCCCCGGTCGGCGATGGACCAGGTGGTGGCCGAGCTGCGCGGTGCCGGCGTGCCGGTCGCGGGCCTGTGGGCGTACGAGGCGATCCGGGTGGCCGCCCGGCAGCCCCGGGTCGGCGTGGACACCGACCACCGGACCATTCCGGCCGAGGTCGACCTGATCGCCCCGGCGGTGCACCTGGACAAGGGCTGCTACCGGGGGCAGGAGACGGTGGCGCGGGTGCACAACATGGGCCGGCCGCCGCGTCGCCTCGTACTGCTGCACCTGGACGGGGTGACCACCGATCAGCCGCCGGTGGCCGGTACGCCCGTGACCCTCGACGGCCGGGCGGTCGGCTTCGTCGGCACCGCCGTGCTGCACCACGAACTGGGCCAGGTCGCTCTCGCGGTGCTGAAGCGGAACGTCCCGGACGACGCCACGTTGCTGATCGGCGAGACCGCGGCGGCGATCGACCCGTCCTGAGCGGGCCGTCTAGGATCGCCGGCATGACGACAGGGACGTTGATCACGGTGGCCCCGACCGGCGCTGAGTCGGCCAAGGCGGAGGTGCCGGCACTGCCGGTGACCCTCGACGAGTTGCTGCTCACCGCCAAGGAGTGCGAGGCGCTCGGCGCCGCCGTGATCCACGTCCACATCCGCGACGACGAGGCCCGGCCGACGCTCGACCCGGTGCGTCTGGCCGACACGGTGGCGGCGCTGCGGGACAGCACCGACCTGATCGTGCAGCTCTCCTCCGGCGGCGCGGTGACCGACCCGGAGGCCGCCCGACTCGCCGTGCTCGACGCCCGTCCGGACATGGCCTCCTGCACCATGGGCACTGTCAACTTCGGCGACGACGTCTTCCTCAACCGCTGGGAGTTCATCGTCGACCTGCACACCCGGATGCAGGAACGCGGGATCGTGCCGGAGTACGAGATCTTCGACCTCGGCCACCTGTCCGCGTTGCAGCGGTTGCTCGGCAAGTACGGGCTGCCGGCCGGCGGGCACGTGCACGTCGACTTCGTGATGGGCGTGCCGGGCGGCATGCCGGGCACCACCGAGACCCTGGTCGCTGCCCACCGGATGCTGCGGGACCTGCCCGAGGGCACCACCTTCTCGGCAACAGGCGTCGGCCGGAGCACCATCGCGGTGCTGCTGGCCTCGCTGTCGGCCGGCGGGCACCTGCGGGTCGGCATGGAGGACACCGTGACGTACGCGAAGGGCCGCCCGGTGGAGTCCAACATGCAGTTGGTCGCCCGCGCGGTGGGTTTCGCCCAGCTCGCCCAGCGCCCGCCGCTGACCACCACCGAGGCCCGCGAACTGCTCGGGCTGTAAGGCCGGGTCTGTCCCGCGCTCCTGTCACCCGGGCGGTGGACCTCCTGGTCACCCCGCCGCCGGGCACCCCCGGACCGTCGGTACCGTCCAGCGCGTGACGAAGACGTACGAGGGCGGCGCGCCGCTCGCCGAGGTGGTCCGGTCCGGGTTCGTGGAGGGTGCGCACCGGGGCTCGGTGGTGGTGCTGGACGCCACCGGTTTCGCGGTGGCGTCCGCCGGGGACGTGACCTCGCCGATCTTCCCCCGCTCGGCCAGCAAGCCGATGCAGGCGATCGGGATGCTCCGGGCCGGCCTGGCCCTGACCGACCCGGCCGACGTGGCGCTGGTCTCGGCGAGTCACGCGGGCGAGGAATTCCACCTGGCCCGGGTCGGTGCGCTGCTGGAGCGTGCCGGGCTGGACGAGTCGGCGCTGCACTGCCCGCCCGACCTGCCGGTGGGTGCCGCGGCCCGGGAGGCGGTGCTCCGCGCCGGTGGTGGCCCGAGCCGGTTGCAGATGAACTGCTCCGGCAAGCACAGCGGGATGCTGCTGACCTGCGAGGCCGCCGGTTGGTCGCGGGAGGGCTACTGGCGGCCGGAGCACCCGCTGCAGCAGCGGTTGCGAGCCGCCATCGAGGAGTTCACCGGCGAGCAGGCGGCGGCGGTGGGGGTCGACGGCTGCGGTGCCCCGGTGCTCGCGGTGTCGCTGACCGGCCTGGCCGGGGCGTACCTGCGGCTGGTCGACGCCGAGCCCGGCTCGGTGCCGCGCACGGTGGCCGACGCGATGCGGGCGTACCCGGAGATCGTCGGCGGCACCCAGGCCGACGACACCCGGCTGATGCGTGGTGTGCCGGGGCTGCTGGCCAAGGTCGGCGCCGAGGGTGTGATCGCCGTGGCGCTGCCGGGCGTCGGCGCCGTCGCACTGAAGATCGACGACGGCGCCGACCGGGCCCGGATGCCGGTACTGGTCTCCGCGCTGCGCCGGCTCGGCGTGGACGCCCCGGTGCTGACCGAGTACGCCGAGGTGCCGCTCTTCGGCGGCGGGGTCCCGGTCGGGGCGGTCCGCCCGCTCTGGTGACACCGCCGGCCCGCCGGCCCGCGGCTCGACGCGGCCTGGCGGCTCGACGCGGCCCGGCTGCTTGGCTTGGCGCGGCCCGGCTGCTCGACGCGGCCAACTCCGGATCGAGCGCTATACCTCGCGGGTATGAATATGACTCTGAGGTATAGCGCTCGTCGCGGCAGGTCCGCCGGCGGCGGTGGTGGCTAGCCCAGGAAGTCGAGCAGCGCGGCGTTGACCGGCTCCGGTCGCTCCAGCGGCAGCAGGTGCGCGGCGTCCGGCACGTCGGGCAGTCGTACCGCGTTGGGAACCTCGGCGGCGATCCGGTCCGCGAGCCGACTGATGTCCGGCACGTCCGCGGCACCGGCGGTGACCAGGACGGGGATCTTCAGCTCGCCGAGACGGCCGATCGCCGGTGGCGTCAGCTCTCCCACCTCGACGGCGCCGAGCGCCAGCTCGGCGGCGAGGGCGCGCTGGTCCATCTTGTGCGCGAACGCGAGCAGCTCCGGGTCGACGTCCTCCGGCTGGCGGCCCGGGCCGACCACCCAGAACCGCACCTCACCGGCCGCGCCGGCGACGAAGTCGTCCGGGTCGACCTCGCCGACCAGGTCGTCCCAGAGGTCGTTCGCCTCGTCGGACCACTCGTTGCCAGAGACCGCCGTGTCGAACAGCGCGAGCGCGCTCACCCGGTCGGGGTGGGCCAGCGCGGTGTCGATGGCGACCGCCCCGCCGAAGGAGCAGCCGACCAGGGCGGCCCGGGGCAGGTCGAGCGCGTCCAGCAGTCCGGCCACGTCGTCGTGGTGCGTGAACGGGGCCGGGGGGAGTTCCGAGTCGCCGTAGCCGCGCAGGTCCGGGACGATCACCCGGTGCCGGGCGGCGAGCACGTCCACCTGTCCCCGCCACATCCGCCGGTCGGCGATTCCGGCGTGCAGCAGGACGACGGGCGAACCGGTGCCGGCCTCGTCGTACGCGATGCTTGCTCCATTGACTGTGATCTTGTGCACGGAGGGACCGTACGGATCGACCCGGGCGGCGCGCAAACGGGATGCTGAGACCTTGCTAACTATGGCTAGCGTTTTGCTTGCAAGAGCTAGCGCGGGCAGTTAGCGTCGCTGCCATGGCCACACCCAAGGACCTTCCCGACGTCGGCGGGTTCATCCGCGATCTGCGGCGCAACGCCAAGATCTCGCTACGGCAGCTCGCCGAGCAGGCGGGGGTCAGCAATCCGTACCTCAGCCAGATCGAGCGCGGCCTGCGCAAACCCAGCGCCGAGGTGCTCCAGCAACTGGCGAGCGCGCTGCGGGTCTCCACGCCGGCGATGTACCTGCGCGCCGGTCTGCTCGACGACAAGGAAGGCCACGGGGTCCTCGCCGCCATCGCCGTGGACACCGACCTGACGATGGCGCAGAAGCAGTCGCTCAGTCAGATCTACGAGACGTTCCGCCGGGAGAACACCCGGCTGGCCGAGGCCCAGGCCCAGGCCGAAGCCGAGGCGGCTCAGGCCGACCAGCCCGCTGGTCAGCCCGCCGGTCCGGCCGCCGGCCCGGCCGTCAGCCAGCCGGCCAGCCAGGCCGCCGACCTGGCCAATGTGGCCGCCACCGGCCCCACCACCGTGGGCGGCACTCCGACCGAGGCCGTGCTCGAGTCGGTCGCCGTCACCGAGGCGGGCACCGCCCCCGCCCCGGGCAGCACCAACATCCCCCAGAAGAAGAAGGCCGCCCAGGCGGCCGAAGAGGAGACGTCATGAGCGAGCCGAAGACCAACCGCATCCCCGCCCCGATCTACGCCGCAGCCGGCGCCGGTGAGCTGGCCATCGAGCAGCTGCGCAAGCTGCCGGCCGTGGTCGGCGTCCTCAGCACCCGGGTCGTCGCCGACCTGGGTGGTCGGGCCGTGCTGACCGGCTTCGAGCTGAAGCAGAAGGCCACCGAGACGCTGCGCACCGCCAACGAGACCGCCGACCTGGCGAAGCTGCGCGAGGTGGCCGACATCGACAAGCTGCGCGCCGCCGCGACCCGCAACGCCGCCCTGGTGGTCGCGAGCGCCCATGTCGCCCAGGAGCGCGCGTTCGCCGCGTACGGCGCGCTCGTCGCCCGGGGCGAGCGGGTCGTCGGTGCCGGCGTGCTGGAGGCCGCCGAGACGGTCAACGCCGACATCGAGGCCACCGAGGCCGTGACGCCGGCCACCACCGCGGCTGCCACCACCACCCCGGCCGCCCCGGCCGCCGTCGACGTGCCGACCCCGGCCGATGTGGCCGAGATCGCCGAGGCCAAGCCGGCGGCGGTCAAGAAGGTCGCCCGCGCGCCGAAGGCTGCCAAGCAGCCCGAGACGCCGTCGGCGAAGCTTCCCCGGGCCACCAAGCGGACCCGCCCGGCCGCCGAGTAGCTCGTCCTGTCCACGACCCCGGCGGCGTCCTTGTCGGACGTAGCCGGGGTCGTGGACATAAACTTGCCGGCATGGCCAACGCCGCGCCGATCTTCGCGTTCGAAGTCCGCTACGTGATCGAGCTGATTCTGCTCGTCTTCGCGCTGATCATCCAGGGTGTCGCGCTGGTGCACGCCGTCACGCAGCGCTCCGACGCCTTCCCCGCCATCGGGACGCTGCCCAAGGGCGGCTGGATCGCCATCCTGGCGGTCTGCCTCGTGCTCACCCTGCTCGGCTTCGGTCCGATCAGCCTCTTCGGGCTGATCGGCATCGCCGCCGCGCTCATCTACCTGCTCGACGTCCGGGTCGGCCTGCGCGACCTGAGCGACGGCAAAGGGTTCTGGTGAGAGGTTTTCGCTGGCCGCCCCCGCCCGACAGCGGGCCCCGCACCTGGGGGCCCGGGCCGGGCGGGCCGCGTACCGGCCGGCCGGCGCTGCCGGAACCGGAGACCGAGCTGGTCACCACCCCACACGGCGTACGGCTGGAGCGGCTGGTCACCGGCACAGGTGATCCGGTCACCGTGTTCGCGCACGGGCTGGGCCACGGCATCGCCACCACCCGCCCGTTCGGCAGTGGGGTGAACGGCCGCAAGGTGTTCTTCCAGTTCCGCGGGCACGGCCGTTCCGAAGCCCCGGACGGGCCGTGGGACTACCTGGACCTGGCCCGGGATCTGCGGGCGATCGCCGATCTCGGGGGCGCCAGCCGGGCGTTCGGCGCGAGCCTCGGCGCGGGTGCCCTCTGCCGACTCCTCGCGGAGAGCCCGGAGCGTTTCGACAGGCTGGTCTTCTTCCTGCCGGCGGTCCTCGACGAGCCACGCGGGCCGATCGCCCGGGAACGCGTCACCGACCTGCTGGAGGCGGTGGAGAGCGGGGACGCCTCGGCGGTCGCCGACATCGTCACGCTGGAATTGCCACCGGCGGTGCGCAACACCCCGGCCGGCTGGGCGTACCTGCGGCAACGGCTCGACCAACTGCTCCGCGACGGTCTGGCCGACGGTCTGGCCACGCTCACCGAGCAGACACCGCTGCGCCAGATCGGTGACCTGACGGCGGTCACCGCCCCGGCTCTGGTGATCGGTTGCGCGGGCGACGACCTGCACCCGGTCGAGGTCGCCGAGCGGCTCGCCGTCGCGCTGCCCCAGGCCACCCTGCACGTGTACGACCGGCCGGGCGTGCTCTGGTCGGAACGCGCCGACCTGCGGGACCGCATCTCGGGCTTCCTGAACGAGTAACCTGCCCTGTCATGGGCGTCACACAGCATGGCCGGACGCACCGGCTGGACCTTGCCGACCCGACCCTGCGCGAATGGACGTGCACGGTCCTGCACGCCGACGCGGAGCAGGGCATCGTGCTGGACCGTTCGGCGTTCTACCCGGGCGGCGGTGGTCAGCCACCCGACCACGGCGTGCTGCTCTGGCAGGGCGTGCAGACCCGGATCGTCGGCACCCGCAAGGGCGACGACCCGTACCTGATCCCCGCCGAGGGTGACCCGCTGCCGCCGGTCGGTACCGAGGTCGTCGGCGCGGTGGAGGACGAGCGCCGCACCCGACTGATGCGTACCCACTCCGGGCTGCACGTGCTCTGCGGCGTGGTGTTCCGCGACTTCGGCGCGCTGGTGACCGGCGGCAACATGGAGCCCGGGGAGGCCCGGATGGACTTCAACCTCCCCGAGGTGCCGCCGGACTTCAAGAGCCGCATCGAGGAACTGGTCAACGCCGAGGTGGCCGCCGACCGCTCGGTCGCCACGCGGGTGCTGCCGCGCACCGAGGCGTTGGCCCTGCCGGACATCATCCGCACCCAGTCCAACCTCATCCCGCCGGACGAGCAGGAGGTCCGGATCGTCGACATCGTGGGGTTGGACGTGCAGGCCGACGGCGGCACCCACGTCGCCTCCACCGCCCAGATCGGCAAGGTGCAGGTGGTCAAGGTGGAGAGCAAGGGCCGGGCCAACCGCCGGGTTCGCGTCCGGCTGGTGGACTAGGTCGAGTAACCAAATCGGACGTCGGTTGTCAGGTATTCCTGACAACGTCGCAGGCATGACACAACCGCTCACTGGAAAGATCGCGCTCGTCGCCGGTGCCACCCGTGGTGCCGGTCGGCAGATCGCCGTTCAGCTCGGCGCGGCCGGTGCCACGGTCTACGCCACCGGTCGCAGTACCCGGGCCGGCCGCTCCGAGATGGGCCGACCGGAGACCATCGAGGAGACCGCCGAGCTGGTCACCGCGGCCGGCGGCACCGGCATCGCCGTCCAGGTCGACCATCTGGTGCCCGAGCAGGTCCGCGACCTGGTCGCCCGGATCGACGCCGAGCAGGGCCAACTCGACGTGCTGGTGAACGACATCTGGGGCGGCGATCCGCTGGTCACCTGGGACAAGCCGGTCTGGGAGCAGCCGCTCGACGCCGGCTTCCGTACCCTGCGACTGGCCGTCGACACGCACATCATCACCAGCCACTTCGCCCTGCCGCTGCTAATCCGCAAGCCCGGCGGGCTGGTGGTGGAGATGGGCGACGGCACCAAGGCGTACAACGACGAGAACTACCGGCTGTCGGTCTTCTACGACCTGGCCAAGGTCTCGGTCAACCGGCTCGCCTTCAGTCAGGCGCACGAGCTGAAGCCGCACGGCTGCACGGCCGTGGCGCTCACCCCCGGCTGGATCCGCTCCGAGGCGATGCTGGAGCACTTCGGCGTGACCGAGGAGAACTGGCGCGACGGCGCCGCCACCGACCCGAACTTCCTCATCTCGGAGACCCCGGCCTTCGTCGGCCGGGCGGTGGCCGCGCTCGCCGCCGACGAGGAGAAGGACCGCTGGAGCGGCAGGTCCGTCGACGCCGGCACGCTGTCCAAGGTGTACGGGTTCACCGACCTGGACGGCAGCCAACCCGAGGGCTTCCGCTACATCACCGAGGTGGTCGACGCGGGCAAACCGGCGGACGTGACCGGCTACCGGTAGAGCCCAGAACCGGCTAGAGGTAGAGCGCAGCGAGCCGGTCGGCGCTCTCCGCGAACAACTGCCGCAGCTCGGGTGGACCGAGGACCTCCACCTCGGGGCCGAGCCCCAGCAGTTGGTGGTACGCCACCTGGACCGACTCGACGGGCAGCCGGGCCACCACCCAGCCCTGCCCGTCGGGCGGGCTGGCGGCGGCGAGCATCTCGTCGTACACGAAGGGGGCATCGACCAGGCGCCGGAGCTGGCGCAGGCCGGCGGGGCTCAGCCGGACGGCGACCTCGGCCCCCAGCATGGTCCGCAGGAACGACCCGGCCTGCTCGCGCCAGTGCCCGGCCAGGTCGAAGCCCTCGTCGCGGTCGAAGTGCTCGTCACCGACCTCGACCCCGGTGACGCGGTCCACCCGGTAGGTACGCACATCGCCGCCGACCCGGCCGACCAGATACCAGACGCCGCTCTTGAGCACCAGGCCGTACGGCTGCACCCGGCGGGTCACCTCCCGGTCGCCGCGCCGGTAGCGCAGCTCCACCACCCGGTCTGCCCAGACCGCCCGGGCCAGCTCGGGCAACCAGAGCGGTGGCGCGGTCTCCCGGAACCAGCCCGGCACGTCCAGGTGGAACCGCTGCCCGGCACGGGCCGGCGCGTCACGCAGGGCGGGTGGCAGCGCGGCGAGCACCTTCAGCTCGGCGGACGCGACCGCGTCGGCGAGCCCCATCTCGCCGGCCGGCCCGGGCAGCCCGGCGAGGAAGAGCGCCTCCGCCTCGTCCCGGGTCAGCCCGGTCAGTCGGGTGCGGTACCCGCCGAGCAGGCGGTAACCGCCGGCCCGCCCCCGGTCGGCGTAGACCGGCACGCCCGCCGCGGAGAGCGCCAGGACGTCCCGGTAGACGGTCCGCTCGGAGACCTCCAGCTCCCGTGCCAGCTCGCTCGCGGTCATCGACCCGCGCGCCTGCAACAACAACAGCAACGAGATCAGTCGGGACGCACGCACCCGCCCATCCTGCCCGGTGCCGCTCACCGCCCGCCGGGCGTGAGCAACCCCCGGTCGTACGCGGTGGCCACCGCGGCAGCCCGGTCGTTGACCCCGAGCTTGGCGTACACGTGCAGCAGGTGCGTCTTGACGGTCGCCTCGCTGATGAACAGGCGGGCCGCCGCCTCCCGGTTGGAGGCGCCACGGGCCACCAGCGTGAGCACCTCCAGCTCCCGTTGACTGAGTGGCTCCTCGGCGGGAGCGCGCAGCCGACCCATCAGCCGGCCGGCGACGCTCGGCGCGAGCACCGACTCACCCCGGGCCGCCGCCCGGACCGCGCGAACCAGATCTTCCCGGGGAGTGTCCTTGAGCAGGTAACCGGTCGCACCGGCCTCGATCGCCGGCAGCACGTCCGCGTCCGTGTCGTAGGTGGTGAGCACCAGCACTCGGGCGGCGCTGCCGGCGCGGGCCAGCCTGCCGATGGCGGTCACCCCGTCCATCCCGGGCATCCGCAGGTCCATCAGCACCACGTCCGGTCGCAGCGTCGCGACCAGGACCAACGCCTCCGAGCCGTCCGCCGCCTCGCCCACCACCTCGAAATCGGGGTCACCGGTGAACATGCCCCGCAGGCCGTCCCGCACGACCGGGTGGTCGTCGACGATCAGCAGTCGTACCGGGGAGGTCAACCGGCACCTCCGGGTAGCGCGGGGACGGACGCCGAGATGGCGGTGCCGCTGCCGGGCTCGGACTCGACGGCCATCTCGCCACCGACCCGGGCCACCCGCTGCCGCATGGCGGTCAGCCCGTACCCGCCGCCCGGCTCACGGGGCACCGGCTGGTCGGTGAGGTCGAAGCCCGTCCCGTCGTCACGAACGTCGAGGGTGACGACGTCCGCCATGTACGACAGGGTCAGCCCGACCCGCGACGCGGCGGCGTGCCGGGCCACGTTGGACAGCGCCTCCTGGGCGGCCCGGAGCAGGGTCACCTCGACCTCCGGGTGCAGCGGGCGGGGTGTGCCGGTGGTGGCCACGTCGGCCCGTACGCCGTTCAGCGCCGACCAGCGCCCGCCCAGCTCGACGAGGGCGTCCGGTAGCCGGGCCGTCTCCAACGGTTCCGGACGGACCGCCTGGACCGAGCGGCGGGCCTCGGTGAGACTCTCCCGGGCCAGTGCGAGTGCGTTGTCGACGTGCCGGCGCCAGTCGGCGGACCGGTCGCGGGTCTGCTCGGCCGCCTCCAGTTGGGTGATGATGCCGGTCAACCCCTGCGCCAGGGTGTCGTGGATCTCCCGCGCCATTCGTTGCCGTTCGTCCAGCACGCCGGCCTCCCGGGCCTGGGTGAGCAGTTGGGCGTGCAGCCCGGCGTTCTCACTGACCGTCTCGGTGAGTTGGCGGTTGGTCTCGCCGAGTTCCGCCACCAACCGCTTGCGTTTGGCGTCCTCCTGTTCGGCGACCATCGCGAACCAGCTCACCGACCCGGCCACCAGCAGATTGAACAGCACCAGCACCAGCCAGAGCGGCCAGTGCGACACCACCACCGACAGGCCACCGCCCTGAGACGTGGCGACGAGGGCGGCCGTGGTGACCACGCCGGCGACCCTCCACCGCCCGGGCAGCACCGGAAAGGCGTGGATGTAGCCGATCCAGGCGAAGAAGCCGTACCACGGGCTGGCGGCCACGAGTGCGGCGGCGAACGTGAGCAGCCCGGCGTAGTAGACCGCCATCAGCCTGCGGCGGTTCTGCCAGCCGGGATGCAGGGTGACGAACCAGGCGACCCAGCATCCGGCCGCCACAGCGACCGCGAGGGTGGGCAGCGCCGCCAGATGATGGGGTGCCGGTGCGACGAGGGCCAGCAGGGTGCCCAGGACCAGCCCGCCGAAGGGGAAGACGCGGTAGAGGGCCGCCTCGCGTTCCCGCCAACTGGTCAGACGGTCGTGCCCACCGTTGCAGGTCATCGCATCTCCGCTCACTCCCAGCGGAACAGTTTCGCCGCGCCGACGCCGGCCACCACGGCGATCACCGCCATTATCCCCAGGTGCAGCGGCCGCGGCGGGGTGCCAGTCCAGGCGTCGAGGAGCGCCTGCACCCCGGGCGGCGTGTAGTCGCCGATCCGCGCCACGAAGTCCGGAAGCAGGAAGCGGGGGAGGTAGACCCCGCCGAAGAACATGGTGACCAGGAACAGCGGCACGGCCAGGGCCTGTGCCGCCTTCGTCGTCCGGGCCACGGCGGCGACCAGCAGGCCGAGCGACAGCAGCGCGGCCGTGCCGAGGATGAACGCCAGCGCGAAGCCGAGCGGGTGCCGAGGGAACGGCACCCCGAACGCGAGGCGGGAGACCAGGATGAGCAGCAGCGCGCTGGCCAGGATCCCGGCCAGGGCCAACACCAGTTGGGCGGCGAGCAGAGCCGCCGGGTGCGCCGGGGTGGTCGCCAGCCGGCGCAGCACGCCGCGTTCCCGGTAGGTGGCCAGCACGGCGGGCAGGGTGTTCACCCCGACCATGGCGAGGGTGACCACCAGCAGCGACGGGGCGAAGTAGCTGACAAAGGTCTGCCCGTCGAAGGTCGGGTCCGGCTTGCGCAGCGAGGGGACCAGCCCCAGCACCACCAGGATCAGGGTGGGCAGCCCGACGGTGAGGAGCAGCGTCGGCAGGTCCCGCAGATACAGCCGCGCCTCGATTCTCAGGATGTTGCGGAAGGCGTGCACGCTCGCTCCCTCTCAGTTGGCGGGCCGATGCCCGGTCAGCTCGACGAAGGCGTCGTCGAGGGTGGACTGCTCCAGCCGCAGGTCCGCGGCGACGATCTGGTGGCGGGCGAGCACCGAGGTGACGGCCTGCAGCAACTCCCCGGTGCCGGTCACCACCACCTGGCTGCCGGTCCGCTGTACGGCGGACACCTCGGGCAGGTCGGCGAGGAGCCGGTCGTCGACCGGAGCCGAGGGCCGGAACCGGATCCGCTGCTGCGGAGACACCGTCGACACCAGGCCCGCCGGGCTGTCCAGGGCGACCACCCGGCCCCGGTCGATCACCGCGACCCGGTCGCAGAGCCGCTCGGCCTCCTCCATGAAGTGGGTGACCAGCACGATCGTCACCCCGCTGTCGCGGACCTGTTCGATGAGGCCCCAGGTGTCCCGGCGGGCCTGCGGGTCCAGCCCGGTGGTCAGCTCGTCGAGGATCGCGATCTCCGGGTTGCCGACCAGGGCCAGCGCGATGGAGAGCCGCTGCTTCTGACCGCCGGAGAGCTTCTTGTACGCGGTGTTCCGCTTGTCGCCGAGGCCCAGCCTGTCGATCAGCTCGGCGGGGTCGGCCGGGTTCCGGTAGAACGAGGCGTACAACTCCAGTGCCTCCGCCACCCGCAGCCGGTCCGGCAGTTGGCTCTCCTGTAGTTGCACGCCGACCCGCTGGCGCAGCTGGGCCGCGTCCCGGCGGGGGTCGAGCCCGAGGACCGACACCCCGCCCCCGTCAGGGACACGCAGCCCGGCGACGCACTCCACGGTGGTGGTCTTGCCGGCGCCGTTCGGACCGAGGACGCCAAAGATCTCGCCGGCCTCCACGGCGAGCGACACGTCGTCCACCGCCACCAGGTCGCCGTACCGCTTCTTCAGGTGGGTCACCTCGATGACCGGCATCGTGCCGCCTTCCGCCGTCGACTTCGTACCCCTCAAGGGTCGTCGGGGTGACCCGGCGGCGAATCGACCGGTCGGCGACGGGTCCCGGCGTCCCCGGTGGATCGCCGCCGTCCGCCAACCGGTTGATGTGTACGCGACGAGTCGCTGCTAGCGCTCCGCCCGGCGGATTCGATCACCGGTCGTTAGGCTGCTCGTTCGTGGATGCCAGCAGAATCGCCAGCCCGGTGACCGGGGCCGTCGGACGTTTCCTCGCCGGGGCGGGGCTGCTCCTTCGCGGGTTGGGCCTCTACGTCCGCAGCCCCGGTTTGGTGCTGCTCGGCATCGTGCCGGCGCTGATCTCCGGCGTGCTCTTCCTGGCCGCGCTCGCCACGCTCGTGTACTTCGTGGACGACCTCGCGGCGCTGGTCACCCCGTTCGCCGACGACTGGTCGAGCACCGGCCGCAGCCTGGTCCGGGTGATCGCCGGGCTGGCCTTCCTGGGGCTCGGCGGCCTGCTCGGCGTGCTCACCTTCACCGCGGTCACCCTGGTCATCGGCGACCCGTTCTACGAGAAGATCTCCGAGCAGGTCGAGCAGCGGTACGGCGGCACACCGGGGGCGGTGGACGTGCCCTTCTGGTCGTCGCTGCGCCGCAGCCTCGCCGACTCGGTACGCCTGGTGGCGCTCACGGCGCTGGTCGGCATCCCGCTCTTCCTCGCCGGCTTCATCCCGGTGGTCGGCCAGACGGTCGTCCCGGTCATCGGGGCGGCCGTGGGCGGCTGGTTCCTCGCCGTGGAGCTGGTCGGCGCACCGTTCTACCGGCGCGGGATGCGGCTGCCGCAGCGCCGGACGATCCTGAAGGCCGACCGGCCCACCGCGCTCGGCTTCGGAGTGGCCGTCTTCCTCTGCTTCCTGATCCCGCTCGGCGCCGTCCTGATCATGCCGGCCGCGGTTGCCGGCGCCACCCTGCTGGCCCGCCGCTCGATGGGCCAGTCGATCGAGGAGAGCTGACATGGAGATCACCCTGGTCGAGGGGGACATCACCACCCAGCGGGTGGACGCCATCGTGAACGCCGCGAACTCGTCCCTGCTCGGTGGTGGCGGGGTCGACGGCGCCATCCACCGGCGCGGTGGGCCGGCCATCCTGGCCGAGTGCCGGGCGCTGCGAGCGTCCCGCTACGGCAAAGGCCTGCCCACCGGCCAGGCGGTGGCGACCACGGCCGGGGAGCTACCGGCCCGCTGGGTGATCCACACCGTCGGGCCGGTCTGGTCGGCCAGTGAGGACCGGTCGGGGCTGCTGCGCGACTGCTACGCCAACAGCCTCGCGGTGGCCGACGAGCTGGGCGCTGGCACGGTGGCCTTCCCGCTGATCTCCGCCGGCATCTACGGCTGGCCGGTCGACGATGCGGTCGGTCAGGCGCTGGCGGTGTTGCGCGCGGCCACCCCGGCCACCGTCACCGAGGCCCGCCTGGTGCTCTTCGGCGCCGACACCCACGCCGTCGCCCGTCGGGTGTTCGAGAAGTAACCCTCCCCGTGATCACTTGATGCTGAGTAGTTCAACCCCCGCGCTGCCTCGTCGATCATGGAGTTGTGGTGGGTGACAAAGTGCCCGCATGGCCCCAAACCAGGCACCACAACTCCATGATCGACGAGTTCGGGCTCGCCCTTTCCGCGATCTTGCACTTTCTGTCGCGGCATAGGGGGCATTCCGCGCATTCCGGCGACAGAAACTGCAAGATCGACGCGCGGGTGGGGAGATCGCTACTGCGGGCCAGCGGGGCAGAGACTGGACGGGCGCTAATCGCGCGGCTTGACGCGGTTATGGCTGCTCGGAGAGGTCCGCGACGAAGGCGCGCCAGGCTGCCGGCCCGAAGGTCAGGGTTGTGCCGTCACGGTCCTTGGTGTCCCAGACCAGTACGACGCCGGGCAGGTTGTCGGCGACCTCGACACAGTTGCCACCGTTCGTCCCGGACTTCGTCGACTTGCGCCAGCGGGCGGCTGCTGATCAGGTCAGGTCGGCCAGACAGCTCCACTCGGCTGCCACGGGCCGGTAGCCCAGCCGGGTGTTGATCGCGAGCATCGGCCCGTTCGCCTCGTCGTTCGAGGTGTACGCGACGCGCACGCCGTTCGCGGCAGCCCGGTGCAGCGCGGCGGTCTTGGTGAGCCGGGCGAGGCCCCGCCCCCGGTACGCCGGGAGACTGCCGGTGAAGTCCGACCACATCCGGTCCCCGTCCCGCTTCACCAGGCTGAAGGCGGCGATCTCACCATCGACTTCGGCGGCCATGCTGGCCATCTTGTCCAGACCGAGGTTGTCCCAGACGTCGTACTGCCAGCTCTCGTAGCTGATCGAGTCGACCGGCACGTCGCCCGGCTCGTCCAGCGAGGCGGCCACATCGGCCGCGTAGAGCCGGTGCGGGTCGAGGTCGGAGATCGGGAGCAGCCGTACGCCCGGCGGCGGGTCGGGCAGCGCGGGTGCCGGATTCAGATCGAGTGCCGAGAAGCGCAGCTCGCGACTGGGCTCGTAGCCGTGCCGACGGGCGAACGGCAGCGCGTCCGGCTGGGCGAAGGCGCGGAGCCGGCGCACCCCCAGCGGGGCGAGGTGACCTGTCGCGGTCGCCAGCAGCGCGGTGCCGATGCCGCGCCGCCGGTGCTCCGGGTGGACGTGCAGGAGATTGATGTCACCGAAGTTCGCCGTCGAGGTCGAGGCGTTGCGTTGGGCCGTCACCCAACCGACGATCTGGGCATCGACCTCGGCCACGAAGGCGACCCAGTCCCTGCCCGGTACCGGCTTGGCGATCATCTTCCGGGTCGACTCGACGCCGCGCACCTGGTACGGGTAGACGATCGCCCGCAGGGCCACCACGCCCGCAGCGTCGTCCGGCTGCGCCACCCGAATACGCATGTCAGGCCCCCATCCGTACGGCCGCGACTGCCTCGACCTCGACGAGTTGGTCGGTGTAGCCGAGCACTGCCACGCCGAGCAGGGTGCTGGGCGGATCATGGTCGCCGAAGAAGTCCCGTACCACATCCCAGACGGTCACCAGGTCCTTCTGCTGCGACGACGCCACGTAGACCGTGGTCTTGACGACGTCGGTCAGCCGCGCGCCGGCCGCGTCGAGTGCGGTCGCCAGGTTCGTCATCACCTGCCGGGCCTGCGCGGCGTGATCGCCCGGCGCGACAGTGCGTCCCTCGGCGTCCAGCGGGCACGCCCCGGCGGTGAACACCAACCGGGCAGGTGACTCGACGGTGGCCGCGTACGCGTACTCGGCTGCGTCGGAGAGTGCGGGGACGTGCAGCAGCGCGACGGGATCCGGCATGTCGGCGAGGCTAACCATGATCCTCCGTCCGGGCGACGCATTAACCACGCGCCCCCGCAGGCCGCGACCGGGCACCAGGCAGCAACTTCAGGGAAATCGTGGCCTCCGAGCGCCGTGAGACCACTATTTCCCCGAAGTTGTGCGGATCTTGCGGGACGAGCCCGGCGTGGGGCAAGCCCGGCGCGGGACGGGCCCGGCGCCGGCTGCGGGTCAGGCGGAGGCGCGGCGGATCAGTTCGGTGGGGAGCATGACCGCCTGCTCGATGGCCTCCCCGGCGGCCAGCCGGAGCAGTTGTCGGGTCATGCGGCGGCCGAGTTCCACGATCGGCTGCCGGACGGTGGTCAGCGGCGGCTCGGTGTAGGCGGCGGTCTCGATGTCGTCGAAGCCGACCACCGCCACGTCGTCGGGCACCCGCCGACCAGCCTCGCGCAGCGTCCGCAGGGCGGCGTGCGCCATCAGGTCGCTGGCGGCGAAGACGCCGTCCAGGTCGGGATGTTCGGTGAGCAGGCGGCGCATCGCGGCCGACCCGGATTCCCGGGTGAAGTCACCGATGGCGATCAGCTCGGGCAGCCCCGCGTCGGCGACAGTGCTGCGGTAGCCGCTGAGCCGTTCGATTCCGGCGACCATGTCCTGTGGCCCGGCGATGGTGGCTATCCGCCGACGACCGCTGTCGATCATGTGTCGGACGGCCGCGGTCACCCCGCCCACGTGGTCGACGTCGACGTACGGGACGGGCACGTCGCCGAGTGGCCGGCCGCTGACCACCACCGGGATGCCGAGTCGGGCCAGTGTGCCGGGCAGCGGGTCGGCACCGTGCAGCGACGCGAAGAGCACGCCGTCGACGTGCCGGCCGGTGGTGTACCGCTCGACCCGAGCGTGCCCGGCCGGCGAGCCGGCGAGCATCAGCACCAGTTGCTTGTCGGCCGCCTCCAACTCCTGGCTGACGCCCCGGATGATGCCGGGGAAGACCTGGTCGTCGGAGAAGACCCGGGTGGCCGCCTCCGGCATGACCAGGGCGATCGAGTCGGTGCGTTGGGTGACCAGGCTGCGGGCGGCCAGGTTGGGGACGTACCCCAACTCGGCGACCGCCCGGGTGACCGCCTCGCGGATCGGTTCGGCGACGGTGGTGGAGCCGTTGACCACCCGGGACACGGTGGCGCGGGACACCCCGGCCCGCGCTGCCACCGCTTCGAGCGTCGGCCGCTGCGCCGTCGTCATCGCGCCTTCCCCCCGCTCGTCACAGCCCGTTCCGGGAGATCACCTCCTGGTACCACCGGGCGCTGGCCTTCGGTGTGCGCCGCTGGGTCAGGTAGTCGACGTGCACGATCCCGAACCGCTTGCGGTAACCCTCCGCCCACTCGAAGTTGTCCAGGAATGACCATACGAGATAACCGCGCAGGTCCACGCCCCGGGAGATCGCCTCATGTGCCGCACGGAGGTGCCCGTCGAGGTAGGCGATGCGATCGGCGTCGATCACCTGTGCCGGACCGTCGGGCGCGTCGGCGCCGGGTTTGTCAGGGAACGCCGCACCGTTCTCGGTGATCAGCAGCGGCACCCCGGGGTAGTCGGCGGCGATCCGCTCCAGCAGTCGGGTGAGCCCGGCCGGCTCGATCATCCAACCCATGTCGGTGAGCGGCCCGGCCGGCGGCAGGAAGTGCACCGCGCCCTCGGTGCCCGGGTAGGCGCCGTTGCCGGCGCCGTCGGGCCGGCCGGCCACGTAACTCGGGGCGTAGTAGTTGATGCCGAGCAGGTCGATCGGGGCGGCGATCAGCTTCTCGTCACCGTCGCGGATGAACGTCGGCTCGACGATCCGGGCCACGTGCTCGCGGACGTCGTCCGGGTAGCCGCCGGCCAGCAGCGGGTCGAGGAAGATCCGGTTGTGCAGGCCGTCGACCAGGCGGACCGCGGCGGCGTCGGCCGCGCTCTCCGGGTCGGCCGGGCGTACGTCGGCCGGGTTGACGGTGACGCCCACGCTGCGCGCGCCGGCCGCCCGCAACGCCCGCGCCGCCAGGCCGTGCCCCAACAGCAGATGGTGTACGGCGGTGAAGGCCGCCGCCGCATCCTGCTCGCCCGGAGCGTGCAGCCCGTTGGCGTAACCGAGGTAGGCCGAGCACCACGGCTCGTTGAGCGTGGTCCACACGTCGATCCGGTCGCCGAGGCGGGCGTACACCGCCGTGGCGTAGGTGGCGAAGTGCTCGGCGGTGTCCCGGTTGGTCCAGCCGCCCCGGTCGCCCAGGGCCTGCGGCAGGTCCCAGTGGTAGAGCGTGACGATCGGGTCGATTCCCCGGGCGAGCAGTGTGTCCGTGAGTCGGTCGTAGAAGTCCAGCCCACGGGGGTTGGCCGGGCCGGTGCCGTCCGGTTGGATCCGCGGCCAGGCGACCGAGAACCGGTACGCCCGCAGGCCCAGCTCGGCCATCAGCGCCACGTCGTCGGCGTACCGGTGGTAGTGGTCGCAGGCGACGTCGCCGGTGTGGCCCTGGTACACCTTGCCCGGCGTACGGCTGAAGGTGTCCCAGATGGACGGACCGCGACCGTCGTCGCGGGCCGCACCCTCGATCTGGTACGCGGCGGTGGCCGCTCCCCAGAGAAAATTGTCGGGAAAACGGAGTTCCTTCACGCCTTGACCGCACCTTCCATGATTCCGCCGATGATCTGCCGGCCGAACAACACGAAGACCAGTAGCAGGGGCAGCGTCGCGATGGCCGTTCCGGTGAACACCTGCGACATGTCCTGGTAGTACCCGTCCGACAGTGCCCGTAGGGAGAGTTGCACGGTCGGATTCGCCGGATCGTTCAGTACAGCGTACGGCCAGAGGAAGTCGTTCCAGGTGGTCATGAAGGTGAGCAGACCGAGGACGGCGGCGGCGGGACGCAGCGCGGGCAGCACGACGTGCCACCAGATCCGGGCGGTGCCACAGCCGTCCATCCGGGCGGCCTCGATCAGCTCGTCACTGACCGCCTGGCCGGCGTACTGCCGCATCATGAACACCCCGAACCCGGTGACCAGGGCGGGCACGATGACCGCGGGCAGCCGGTCGTTCCACTGCAAGCGGGTCATCATCAGGTAGAGCGGGATCACGCCGAGCTGGGTCGGCACCATCATGGTCGCGATGATGACGAGCAGCAACGCGTTGCGGCCGCGGAACCGCAGCTTGGCGAAGGCGAAGCCGGCCAGGCTGGAGAAGAACACCACGGACACGGTGACCGTGGTGGCCACGATCGTCGAGTTGATCAGACCGGTGAGGAAGTACGCGTCGGTGTTGTCGAACAGCCGGGCGATGTTGGCGCCCAGGTTGCCGCCCGGCGTCATCGGTGGCGGCAGTTGCCCCATGGCGTCGCTGGATCGGCTGGCCACCACGAACATCCACCAGATCGGAAAGACCGACAGGCCGGCGGCGACGACCAGGGCGAGATAGGTGAGCGGGCTGGCCCGCCAGAGTCGGCTCATCGCGCCGCTCCCTTCTGTGGGCGGTCCCCGCCGCCGAGGCGGCGCAGGAGCAGCACGTTGACCGCCGCGACGATCGCGATGAGCGCGAAGAGCAGCCAGGCCACGGCCGAGCCGTACCCGAAGTTGTAGTGCGGCGCGAAGGCGTTCTCGAACATGTACATGGTGAGTGTCTGCGACTCGCGCATCGGGCCGCCCCGGATCGGGTTGGTGCCGGAGTGGAACAGCCGGGGCTCGGTGAAGAGCTGCAGGCCGCCGATGGTGGCGATGATGGCGCAGAAGATGATCGTCGGCTTGAGCAACGGCACGGTGATCGACCAGAACTGTCGGGCCCGGTTGGCGCCGTCGATGGACGCCGACTCGTACAGGTCGCGGGGGATGGCCTGCATCGCGGCCAGCAGGATCAGCGCGTTGTAGCCGGTCCACCGCCAGTCGACCATGGCGGAGATCGCCACCCAGGAGGCGAACCGGTTGGACTTCCAGCCGATGGCGTCCAGCCCGACCAGATCGAGCAGCCAGTTGATCATGCCGAACTCGCGGCCGAAGATCACCCCGAACACGATCGCCACCGCGGCGGTGGACGTGACGTTGGGGACCAGCACCGCCATCCGCCAGCCGGTGCGGGCCCGCAGGCCGCGGTTGAGCAGGTTGGCCAGCCAGAGCGCGGCGAGCAACTGCGGCACTGTCGAGATGACGAAGATCCCCAGCGTGTTCACAAGCGCGTGCCAGAAGTCGGCGTCGGCCAGCAGCCGGGCGTAGTTCTCCGCCCCGACGAAGGGGTGGTCGGCGCCGAGCAGATCCCAGTCGTGCAACGAGACCCAGAAGGTGTACGCCAGCGGGTAGGCCCCGAAGACCGCGAAGAGCAGGAAGAACGGGGCGATGTACAGGTACGGCGAGAGCCGGGTGTCGAGCCGGCTGAGCCGACCTGACGAGCGCTGGGGGGCCGGTACGACCGGCGGACGGGCGTCGAGCTGGACGGTCATGCCCGGGAACTCCTTTCCGCCGTGCGGGCGGGACTCCGGTCGTCGGAGCCCGCCCGCACGCTGGTTGGGCTACTTGGCGGCGGCCTTCTTCGCGTTGGTCACCGCGTCGGTCCAGCCCTGCGTGGGGTTGCGCTGACCCAGCTCCACGGTCCGTACGGCGTTCTCCACCTCGGTCCGTACGGCCTGGTTCTTCGGGCCCATGTAGACCGGCTTCAGGCTCTTCGCGCCGGTGCCGAAGATCGCGCCGACCGGCGCCCCCGAGAAGTACGCGTTGGTCGCGCCGGTGATCGCCGGGTCGTCGAGCGCCTGCGGCGACGAGGGCAGCGGACCCTTGGCCTTGAACGCCCCGATCTGCCCCTTGGCGCTGGTGAGGAACTTGG
The DNA here is from genome assembly GCF_042869175.1 of Micromonospora sp. NPDC007208. NCBI lineage: Bacteria > Bacillati > Actinomycetota > Actinomycetes > Micromonosporales > Micromonosporaceae > Micromonospora > Micromonospora sp. NPDC007208. The sequence continues at coordinate 59,266 of NZ_JBIAFG010000013.1, forward strand.
CCAGCTCGATCGCCTCGGCCTGGTGCTTGCTCTGCTTGGGCACGGCGAGGTGCGACCCACCCCAGTTGCCGCCGTTACCGGGCACCCGGGCGATGTCCCACTTGCCCTGGGCGTCCGTGCCCGCGTTGGCCTCGATGACGCCGGTCATCCAGGCGGGGCAGGCGATGGTGGCGAACTTCGACTGCTTGAAGGCGGAGACCCACTCCTCCGACCAGGAGCCGTACTTTCCGGAGAGGCCCGAGTCGATGATGTCCATTGTGGTGTCCCACGCCTGCCGTACCGATGGGTTGCTGTCGACGACGAGGTTGCCGCTGGTGTCGTAGTAGCTGTAGCCGGTCGTGTTGCCGGCGGTCTGCAGCAGGATGGTGTTGAAGGTGTTGGTCGCCCCGTCGAGGAAGGACGCGCCGGTCTTCGCCGCGGTGAACCGCTCGCCGGTGGCGATGTAGTCCGGCCAGGTGGGCCAGAGCTTGGAGACCGCGTCCCGCTCGGTGGGCAGGCCGGCCTTCTGGAAGAGGTCCTTGCGGTAGCAGATGGCGATGCCGCCGACGTCGGTGCCGAGGCCGATGAGCTGCTTGCCGTCGGCGGTCAGGCCGGCGTTCCACTTCCACTCCAGGAAGTTGCCCTTGAGGTCGGCGGCGCCGTGGTCCAGCAGGTTGACGAAGTTCGCCGGATTGGCCTTGTACTCGACCAGCAGACCCTCCTCGATGGCCACCACGTCGCCGGCGCCCCGGCCGGCGGCGAGCCACTGTGTCAGCTTCGGCGAGTACTCGTCGAGGTTGGTGCCGGTGCCACGCTCGACGATCTTCACGTCGGGGTTCGCGGCCATGTACTCCTGGTAGAGCTGCTCGTAGCCGAACTGGCCGAAGACGTCGACGGTGAGGGTGATCTTTCCGTCGCCCGGCTCGTCGCCGCCGCCGCAGCCAGCGGTGACGAGCAGGGCGGTGGCGGCGGCGAGGGCCACCGCGGCGAGGCGGCGGCGGCGCGGGAAGGCAGCCATGGTTATCGACCTCTCTCAAGGCGGGTGGGTGATGGCAGATGGCTAAGAGAGCGCTCTCACGACAGGGTGGTGGGTCGCCAACCCGCTGTCAAGAGAGCGCTCTCTCAGCGTTGTGCTCCCGTGATGGACGGGTGAGCGGTGGATCCCTGGACGCCGACGAGGGCGCCACCCCGGATGGGGTGACGCCCTCGTTCGTTCGTGGTGGGTCGGTCAGCCGGTGCGCAGACCATCCAGCAGGGTGCGGTCGCCCGCGACGTCCAGCGTCTCGAAGCTCACCCGCCCCCAGAGCGCCAACAACAGGTCGCTCGCGGTGCCACTGACCTGGGCGCGGGCGTGGTGATCGTCGTGATCGAAGATGGTCGCGGTGTCGAGCAGCGCCACCCCCTCGCCCCGCAGCCGCAGATACCACTCCTGGGCCGCATCGGTCGCGCCGAGCTGCACCACCCCGTGCCAGTCACCCGGCACCTGCCGCCGGCCCGCGGGCAGCCAGGTGTCCAACACCTCGCTCACCCCGTCGGCCGCGAGCTTCGCCTCCACCGGGTCACCAGCCCCGATGGCGAGCTGGGCGTCCCAGCGGTGCACAGCCGTCTCGTGCGCCATCCGACGCGGCCAGAAGCCGGCCTTCTTCGGCTGTGGGGCCCAGTTCCACGCCGGCGCCTCCGGGTCGAGCCCGTCGAAGAGAGTCATCACCCGGTCGTACCCCTGCTGCCACAACTGGAGCGCGTTCACGCCCGGGTCGGCCTCAAGCTTCTCCCGCCGCGGCGGTTGGCTGGTCTGACCAGAACCGGCGAACGACGAAACCCAGTGGTAGATCCCGGCCATGTGCAGTGTGAGGTCGTTGACCGTCCAGCCCGGACAGGACAGCACCGGTGTCTCCGGCGGCGCCTCGGCCACCGCTGCCGCGAAAGCCGGACCCTCCGTCCGGAGCGCCCCGATCCAGAAATCCTTGCTGCCCTGCAGTCTGCTCATCGCCATCCTCCCGGGGGTGCCGGGCGACCAGTAGGTGCCACGGCTAGTTGTCAGCCTAAGGTGAAGGGCGTGCCAGACGCCTCCGCCCAGCCGACAACCGACGCCGATCGTGCCATCCCCGGTCCACTCGCCGGCTACACCACCCTACGCACGGGTGGGCCGGCCGAGCGGATCGTGGCCGCCGGCAGTGCCGACGAGCTCGTCCGGGCGGTGCGGACCGCGACAGAGCCGGTCCTGATCCTGGCCGGGGGCAGCAACGTGGTGATCGGCGACGCCGGCTTCCCCGGCACGGTCGTGCTGGTGCGCTCCCGCGGCGTGCGGGTCATCGCCGAGGACGCCGACTCGGTCACCGTACGGGTCGACGCCGGCGAGCCGTGGGACGACCTGGTCGCCGCCACGGTCGCCAACGGCTGGGCCGGGCTGGAGTGCCTGTCCGGCATCCCCGGCTCGACCGGTGCCACCCCGATCCAGAACGTCGGCGCGTACGGCCAGGAGGTCGCCGAGACGATCACCGGCGTCGAGGTGTACGACCGGGTCGAGGGCACCCGCCAGGTCATCCCCGCCGCCGACTGCGGCTTCGCCTACCGGGGGAGCATCTTCAAGTACGTGGACCGCTGGGTGGTGCTCTCGGTCGACTTCCGGCTCACCCGGTCTCCGCTCTCCGGGCCGGTGCGCTACGCGGAGCTGGCCAGAGCCCTCGGAGTCGAGGTGGGTGATCAGGTGCCGCTGGCGGACGCCCGAGCGGTGGTGCTGCGGCTGCGCGCGGGCAAGGGGATGGTGCTCGACGCCAACGACCCGGACACTCGCTCGGTCGGCTCCTTCTTCACCAATCCGGTGCTCGACCGGGCGACGTACGAGCAGCTCCTGGAACGCTCCGCCGAGCTGGGCGACCCACCCGCCTGGCCCGGGGCCGACGGCCTGGTCAAGGTCAGCGCCGCCTGGCTGATCGACAAGGCCGGCTTCGCCAAGGGCCACCCCGGCGAGGGTGGGGTGGCCATCTCCAGCAAGCACACCCTGGCCCTGACCAACCGCAGCGGCACCGCCCACACCGGCGACCTGCTGACCCTGGCCCGCACCATCCGCGACCAGGTGTACGCCCGTTTCGGCGTGACCCTGCACCCCGAACCAGTCCTCATCAACTGCACCCTCTAACCCACCCCGCCCCCGCCCCTCCCGCCCAGTCGCGTCGATCAAGGAGTTGTGGCGGGAGACATTCGCCTCCCCCGGGCTTAAAACGCCCACCAGAACTCCATGATCGCCGGGGCCGGGGCCGGGGCCGGGGCCGGGGCCAGGGCCGGCGGGGTTAGGGGAGGGGCCAGGGGAGGGTTAGTTCGCCCTGGCGCCAGCGGGTGGGGTTGTCGAGGATGGGCCAGCCCGTTTCGCGGAGACGGGTCACCGCGCGCAGCCAGCGTTGGCGGGGGCCGAAGGTGGCGTACGGGGCGGCGGCCTGCCAGGCGTCGTCCAGGGCGCGGATCAGCGCGTACACCGGCTCACCCGGAACGTTGCGGTGGATCAACGCCTTGGGCAGCCGCTCGGCCAGCTCGGCGGGGCTGCCCAGCGTGGTGAGCTTCGCGGCCAGGGTCAGCGTCCGAGGGCCCTCGGCGTCGATCAGCAGCCAACTGGCGAGCCGCCCCAACTCGTCACACGTGCCCTCGACGAGCACCCCACCGGGGGCGAGCGCGGCGGTCATCGTCTGCCAGGCTTCGGCCACCTCGCTCTCGTCGTACTGTCGCAGCACGTTGAACGCGCGGACCAGCACCGGCCGGAGCCCGGCCAACTCGAACCCACCCCGGGCGAACGTCAGCCCGGGTGGGTCGGCGGCCGACCCCGCGGCCGCCACCCGGGCCGCGTCGATCTCCAACCCGACCAGCCGTACGTCCGGACGGACCCCGGCCGCCAGTCGAGCGCGCAACTCCACCGCGGTCACCGGGGTGGCGCCGTAGCCGAGGTCGACCACCAGGGGGTCGTCCGCCGTCAACAGCAGGTCGGCGCAGGTGGCGACGATCCAGTTATCCACCCGACGGAGCCGGTTCGGGTTCGTCGTGCCGCGCGTGACCACACCGAACGGCCGACGCCGCGCCGCAGGGCTCATGTCGACCTCAGGACCAATCTCCGTTCGCGACTGCGGGGCTCGCAAACCCGGCTCATTCCACGCTAGACCCGGTGAACCTTGTGCTGGGCGGCCTGTGCCCGTGGCCGGACCACCAGCCGGTCGACGTTTACGTGCTCCGGGCGGGTGGCGCACCAGGCGATGCAGTCGGCGACGTCCTCGGCGACCAGCGGGCCCGGCACCCCGGCGTAGACGGCGGCCGCCCGTTCCGCGTCGCCCTCGAAGCGGACCAGCCCGAACTCGTCGGTCTTCACCATGCCCGGGTCGATCTCGATGACCCGCAGCGGCCGGCCACACAACTCCAAGCGGAGGGTGCCGGCGATGGCGGTCTGCGCGTGCTTCGCGGCGGTGTAGCCGCCCCCGCCCTCGTACACGGTCAGGCCGGCGGTGGAGGAGACCACCACGATGGTGCCGGAACCGGAGGCCTCCAGCGCCGGCAGCAGCGCCTGGGTGACCCGGAGGGTGCCGAGCACGTTCACGTCGTACATCCACTGCCAGTCGGCGACCGAGCCGGACTCCACCGGGTCCAGCCCCCGGGCTCCGCCGGCGTTGTTGACCAGCAGGGTGACCGGCCCGGGTGCCTGGGCGGCGGCCTCGGCCAGCCCGGCCACCGACTCGTCCGAGGTGATGTCGCAGGTCACGGCGGTGGCCTGCCCGCCGGCGGCGGTGATCTCGGCGACCAGCTCGGTGAGCCGTTCGGCGCGGCGGGCGGCGGCGAGCACGTGGAAGCCCTCGGCGGCGAGCCGGCGGGCGGTGGCCGCGCCGATCCCGCTGGACGCTCCGGTGACGATGGCGACTGAGGTCATTCCGACATTGTCACCCCGGGCGTACGACCCACCCCGACCGGGCGCAGGGCAGCCATCGGAGGGCGTTCGGTGATGAGGTCCGTCACCCCGAGGGGCCGCGCCGGGGAATTTCCGAAGCCCGATGGGGAAGATGACATCCGGCGTACAGGTTGACCGAGAAGCGCCGGTCGTGCGAGACGGCATCAACCGTGACGAAGGAGCGGATGTGGCGGAAATGCACACCGGTGTCGGACGTCAGCGAGGTGCCCAACCGTGGCCCCAGCCTCGCCGTATCGCCACCCTGTCGGTACACACCTCCCCCCTGCACCAGCCCGGCACCGGTGATGCCGGCGGAATGAACGTCTACATCCTCGAGGTCGCCCGGCGTCTCGCCGAGGCCAACGTGGAGGTGGAGATCTTCACCCGGGCCACGTCCGGCGACCTCCCCCCGGTGGTCGAGATGGCGCCCGGCGTGCAGGTCCGACACATCACCTCCGGCCCCCTGGAGGGTCTCACCAAGGAGGAGCTGCCCGGGCAGCTCTGCGCCTTCACGGCGGGGGTGCTGCGCGCCGAGGCGTCCCGTCCGCCCGGCCACTACGACCTGATCCACTCCCACTACTGGCTCTCTGGCCAGGTCGGCTGGCTGGCCAAGGAGCGCTGGGGCGTGCCGCTGGTGCACACCGCGCACACCCTTGCCAAGGTCAAGAACGCCCAGCTCGCGGCCGGTGACCGCCCGGAGCCCAAGGCCCGCGTCATCGGCGAGGAGCAGGTCGTCGCCGAGGCGGACCGGCTGGTCGCCAACACCCGGTTCGAGGCCAGAGACCTGATCGACCGGTACGACGCCGACCCGACCCGGGTGTCCGTCGTGCAGCCGGGCGTCGACCTGGCCCGGTTCCGCCCGGCGCCGGGCGACCGGTCCGCGGCCGCCCGCCAGGCCCGCCGCCGGCTGGGGCTTCCAGTCGACGGGTACGTGATTGCCTTCGTCGGTCGGATCCAGCCGCTCAAGGCCCCCGACGTGCTGATCCGCGCGATCGCCGCGTTGCGGGAGCGCGACCCGGCGCTGGCCGACCAGGTGACCGTGGTGATCTGTGGTGGGCCCAGCGGCAGTGGGCTGGACCGGCCGACCGCCCTGATCGAGCTGGCCGCCAAGCTCGGGGTCACCGACGGGGTGCGGTTCCTGCCGCCGCTCACCGGGGACGACCTTCCGGCCCTGTACCGGGCGGCGGATCTGGTCGCGGTGCCGTCGCACAACGAGTCGTTCGGCCTGGTCGCCCTGGAGGCGCAGGCCTGCGGTACGCCGGTGCTGGCCGCCGCCGTCGGAGGGCTGGTCACCGCCGTACGGGACCAGGTCAGCGGCGTACTGATCGACGGGCACGATCCGGTCGACTGGGCCCGTGCGCTGGGCAACCTGCTGCCGAACCGGGCTCTCCGGTCGGTGCTGGCCCGAGGTGCCGAGCAGCACGCACGGCGCTTCTCCTGGGACCGTACGGTCGAGGGTCTGCTCGGGGTCTACGGCGAGGCCATCGCCGCGCACCGCACCCGGCTCGCGGCCGACCTGGTGGGCGACGCGGCGCTCTCCTGCTCCTGGTGACCCGGGGCGCCGGTCGTCACCCGGTGCGTGGGCCGGGTCGGTCGTAGAGTGGGTCCGGTGAGCCCGAAGAGCGATCTTGCGTCCCTGATCGAGTCGGTCTGCGCCGAGCGGGACCTGGCCTGGGAGTCGACCGGCCCCGGCTCGTACGCGGTGACGCTGCCGGGCACCCACAAGCTCAAGACGATCTGCAACCTGATCGTCGGCGAGCACGCGCTGCGGATCGAGGCGTTCGTGATGCGCCAGCCGGACGAGCGCCGCGAGGAGCTGTGGGCCTGGCTGTTGCAGCGCAACGCCCGGATGTACGGCGTCTCCTTCTCCACCGACGCGGTCGGCGACGTGTACCTGACCGGGCGGGTCAACCCGGCCGGCGTGGACGCCGACGAGTTGGACCGACTGTTCGGCGCCGTGCTCACGTACGCCGACGAGTCGTTCGACACGATGCTGGAGATCGGCTTCGGCAGTTCGATCCGGCGCGAGTACGAGTGGCGGGTCAAGCGGGGCGAGTCGACCGCCAACCTGGCCGCCTTCGCCCACCTCTTCGAGCCCTCCACCGCCGGCCCCGACCCAACCTGACGCAACACCCGGCGCTCCGCACCCGCACCCGCGCCCCGCGGCCCCATCCCATGATCGTGCTCGAACCAGGAAGTAGTGGTGTCGCCGACGCGGCGATGCCACTCGATCCTGGATCGAGCACGATCATGGCGAGCTGACGGTGGTTCGGACTGCTCCTGACGGGTATGCCGCACCGCGCGGTGCGGCAAGGGACCCCCGCGCGCCGATGACAGAGTGCCAAGGAGCGGAGCGTCCCATGGCTCAGCGGAACAGCTCAGGTCGCGGCGCGACTGCGACCAGGACGAAGCGACAGGCCGGCAACCAGACGCCGGGTACGCCCGGAGTCTCCGAGTCGGAGATCTCCCGGATGCGGGTGGACGACATCCGCGGGCAGCTACGCAAACGCGGGGTCTCCGGGATCTCCGCGCTGCGCAAGCCCGACCTGGTGAAACAGTTGGTGCGCTCGATGCGCGCCGGCGCGGGTCGGAGCAGCACCGGCCCTTCGGGCCGGGCCACCGGCACCCGGGCGTCGGCGGGTCGTGCCGCCGCCACCAAGAAGTCGGCGGCCAGGCCGGCATCGAGCCGCGCGAAGGCCGCGCCGGCGAACAAGAGCGCGCCCGCGAAGCGGGCCGCCGCAACGAAGGCGACCGCCGGGCGGAAGTCGACGGCGGCGGCGAAGAGGGCGCCGGCGAAGAAGGCGACCACCGCGAAGAAGACGACAGCGGCGGCGCGCAAGACCACGGCCGCGAGCAGGACGACCGCCGCCCGGAAGACCGCTGCCGCCCGGAAGACCACGGCGGCGCGGAAGAGCACGGCGGCCCGTAAGACAGCGACGGCGCGTACCGCGCCCGCTCGGAAGGCGCCGGCGAAGAAGGCGCCGGCGCGGCCGGCGGCGAAGCGTACGACGGCGGCCAAGAGCGCGCCGGCGAAGCGTACGACGGCGGCCAAGAGCACGGCGGCCAAGCGCACGGCACCTGCCAAGGGCACGGCGGCGGCCAAGCGCACGTTTACGCCGTCGAGCGGTGGCGGGACGACGGCCGGGGGGATCCGGACCGGACGGGGTACGGGTCGGTCGGTCCGCAGTTCGCAGGTGATCTCGTCGATCACGGACCGACCGGAGCGCCCGGGGCGGAGTCTGATCACGGCGAACCACGAGGTGATCCAGCGCTGGGCCCGGGAACGTGGGGCGAAGCCGGCGACCATCGCCGGTACCGAGCGGGATGGCCGGGCGGGTGTGTTGACGTTCAACATTCCCGGATATCGGGAAAGCAGCCGGATCCGCGAGATCACCTGGGATGACTGGTTTTACACCTTTGACCTGCGCCGGCTGAACCTGATTTATCAGGAACAGATGCGGGACGGCCGGCAGAGCAACTTCTTCCGGACCGAGTCACCCGATCGGGAAGACGGTTGAGGTGTTTGGGGGAATGGCCGACGGGTACCCGGCTGTTGCCAACGGACGAGGCCGGAGCAGCGGATACTCGCCAGTTGTGACGGGCGAGACAGCCGTTCTGGGTTGAATCCAGAATCCGGGCGAACTAGCTTTATTGCACCGCGCCACGTTTGGAAACGTTCGGGGGAGCGGCGGATCGATCAGATCCGCGCACCAGACGAGGCGCGAGGGGACGGGTGGATTAACCGTTGGGGGACGGTGCCCACCTGTTAGGACCGGCGGCGTGAGCGGGCGATGCTTACGGGGGTGAGTGTTGCCCGCCGCCGCCGGCCCCACCGGCGGGCGCCCACCACGACCTCAGGGACGTGGTGGGCGCTTTGCGTTGGTTATCCGGTCGGTACGCGGTCTGTGGGGGCTTTCGGCTCCATGCCGGCGACCCGGCGCAGCGCGGCGACGTGCCGCTCCCGGGGTGGTCCGGCGAGCAGGTGCCCGAGCGCGGCCAGCAGACCCAGCCCGCCCACGATCAGCCAGTGTCGGTCGCCGAGGTGCTGGAGGCTCACCCCGCCGAGGGTGGGCGCGACGAACGCCGCGGCCGGGAACGTCAGGTAGAAGACCGACTGGTAGCGCGCTCGTAGCTGCGGTGGTGCCAGGTCCGCGTTGATCTGCGCGTTCGGCGGGGCGGCGAGCATCGAGCCGACCGTCCAGACCACGGCGGCACCCAGGTAGATGGCCAGTTCGTCGGCGATGGCGAGCGCCCCGAAGCCGAGCGCGAGCAGTGCGGTGGAGGCGGCCAGCACGACGTCCTTCCGGTGCCGGTCGATCAGCCGGGGCACGAACAGTTGCCCGACCACGATCAGCGCGCCGCCGAGCGCCACCACCAGCCCGTACGCCGATGGGCCGAGGCCGTCCGCGCGCATGGCCAGCGGCATGATCGTCGACGTCTGCATGGTGAGTACGGCCAGCACGAAGGTGAGCCCGACGAAGACCAGGAAGGTACGGTCGGTGAGCGCGGTGTGCAGACCCGGCCGGCGGGTCCGGACGGAGCTTGGCGCCGCAGGGGTGACTGGCGGTAGGTCGGCCGCCGGCCGGGCCAGCCGCAGGGTTTCCGGCACCTTCCAGCCGATCACGGCGGCGGCGGTCAGGGTGGCGCCCGCGTCGACCAGGAACAGCGCCGTGAAGCTCGCCTCGGCCAGGACTCCGGCGAGCAGCGAGGCGACCGCCATGCCGAGGTTGAACGCCCAGAACTGGAGATTGAACGCGCGCGAGCGGCGTTCGGCCGGCACCACGTCGACGATCGCCGCCACGAACGCCGGGCTGGGCATCGAGTGGACCACGCCGATCAGCGCGGAGAGCACCGCGATCAGCAGCAGGGGTCGAGTGAAGGCGAGCGCCACCATCAGGCCGACCGTGGCCAGGTGCGCGGCGAGCAGGGTCGCACGGCGGCCCCAGCGGTCGGCGAGAACTCCACCGAGCAGTACGCCGGCCGCCCCGCCGGCCCCGTACGCGCCGACCACCGTGCCGGCCAGCGCTTCGCTCGCGCCGCGGACGTCGGTGAGGTAGAGCGAGAGGAACAGCATGGCGAACGCGCCGGCCCGGTTGATCAGCAGGCCGGCCCACAGGTACCAGAAGGTGGCGGGGAGGCCGCCTGCGGTGTCGTGCCACCAGCGCCGCAGGGCGTACACCCGACCTCCCGACAGTTCAGATTGTTAACTGTTTCCACCGCACAGTAGGAAACTCCGGCACCGCCGCGCCAGTCATTACGCCTCGGCCGGCTGCGGCGTTCGGGACGCGGTGGTCGGTGCCAACGCCTCGCCGGATCGGCGTAGCGCGGTCGCTCGCCGTTCGCGGGCCGGCCCCGACACGAGGTGGGCCACCGCGGTCAGCAGGCCGAGCGCGGCGCAGCCGTACCAGAGCGTGTCGTTGCCGGCATGCTCGCGCACCAGGCCGCCGAGGATCGGCGCGCTGGCCCCGGCGATCTGCCACGAGAGGGAGAACACGCCCTGGTAGCGGCCGCGCAACTCGGCCGGGGACAGCTCGGCGATCAGCGTGGAGTTGGAGGGCGAGTTCAGCATTTCGCCGACCGTCCAGATCAGCACGGTCAGCCCGTAGAACCAGGCGGTCCCGGCGAACGCCGTCAACCCGAACCCCACGCCCATCACCACGGACGCCAGCGCGAGCACGTGCGAGCGGCTCCGACCCCGGATCAGCCGGGGTACGAAGAGCTGGCCGACCACGATGAGGACGCCGTTGAGCGCGATCACCGAGCCGTAGGTGGCCGGGCTCAGACCGTCGTCGCCCATCGCGATCGGCAGCATCGAGATGTGCTGGAGGAACACCAGCGCGGCGAACAGGTTCAGTGCCACGAAGCCGAGGTAGACCCGGTCGGTGAGGATCGTGCGCAGGGCGCCACGCGGTGCCGCCTGCGCCGCGGCGGCGGCGGGGCCGGCCTGTCGGGTCTCCGGCACCCTGCTGAAGATGATCAGCGCGGTGATCAGCATGGTGGCCGCGTCGACCACGAACAGCAGCAGGTAGTCGGCCTGTGCGGCGAGGCCGGCGAGGACGGCGGCGCAGGCGAAGCCCAGGTTGATCGCCCAGTAGTTGAGCGAGAAGGCGCGCAGCCGGTCCTTCGCCGGCACCACGTCGATCATCATCGCCCCGAACGCGGGCCGGGCCGCCTCGGCGAACATGCCGAGCAGCAGCGCGCCCAGCGCCACCGCCCAGAGGTCCCGGGCCAGCCCGAGGCCGAGCATCATCGCCGCCGCGCCCACGTGGGCGGTGAGCAGCGTGGGTCGGCGACCCCAGCGGTCTGCGAGAGTGCCACCGGCGGTCGTGCCGAACGCGCCGCCGACGCCCCAGAGGCCGATCACCAGGCCGGCCTGCGAGGCCGAGAAACCACGTTCCTGGGTCAGGTAGATGGCGAGGAAGACGAGGACGAACGAGCCGAGCCGGTTGATCAGGGTGCCGGACCACAGGTACCAGAAGGTGGTCGGCAGGCCGCCGGTGGTGTCCCGGAACCAACTCCGCATCGTCCGCATATGGCGCCCCGCTTGCAAGTAATGACCGATGTGACTGGCGTGCCTTACAACCCTAGTGGCGGGCGGATCCGCTGGTCATCCGCTTTTTCACGTGGTGGTCGTCACGACGGCTGCCCGCGTGTCCGCCGGGCGGTTGAGGCAGGATGATCCGCATGACTGCGAGCGAAGGGCCCACCGTCGGGACGCTGGTCCTGCTGCGACACGGTGAGAGCGACTGGAATGCCAAGAACCTTTTCACCGGCTGGGTGGACGTCGACCTGACCGAGAAGGGCGAGGGCGAGGCGCGGCGCGGCGGCGAGTTGATGCGCGAGCACAGCCTGCTGCCGGACGTCGTGCACACCAGCGTGATGCGCCGTGCCATCCGCACCGCCGAGCTGGCGCTCAACGCCGCCGACCGGCACTGGATCGCCGTACGCCGGTCGTGGCGGCTCAACGAGCGGCACTACGGCGCCCTGCAGGGCAAGAACAAGAAGCAGACCCTCGACGAGTACGGCGAGGAGCAGTTCATGCTCTGGCGCCGGTCGTACGACACCCCGCCGCCGCCGATCGACGACAACGACGAGTGGTCGCAGGTGGGTGACCCGCGCTACGCGCTGCTGCCGACCGAGCTGATGCCGCGCACCGAGTGCCTCAAGGACGTCGTCGAGCGGATGCTGCCCTACTGGTACGACTCGATCGTGCCGGACATCCTGGCCGGCCGGACGGTGCTGGTGGCCGCGCACGGCAACTCGCTGCGCGCCCTCGTCAAGCACCTCGACCAGATCTCCGACGAGGCGATCGCCAAGCTGAACATCCCCACGGGCATCCCGCTGCGCTACGACCTCGACCCGCAGCTGCGCCCGCTCACCCTGGGCGGCACCTACCTCGACCCGACGGCTGCGAAGGCAGCCGCCGCGGCGGTGGCCAACCAGGGGCGCTGAGCCACGGAAAAGGGGCCCCTCGTCATCGCGGAGAGCGACGACGAGGGGCCCCTGCCGTAGGCGTCAGGTGCTGCTGGGCGCGCTCTGCCCGGTGATCAGGTAGATCACGTGCTCGCCGGCGTTGACCGCGTGGTCGGCGAAGCGCTCGTAGAAGCGGCCCAGCAGGGTGGCGTCGATCGCCGTTTCCACCCCGTACGGCCAGTCGTCGCCGAGCAGCACCGCGAACAGGTTCTTGTGCAGCTCGTCCATGGCGTCGTCGTCGCGGTCCAGCTCGCCGGCGAGGTCGGCGTCGGGCTTCGCCAGCACCGAACCGATCTTCACGGCCATCCGGTCGGCGATCTCGGACATCTCGGTGAAGACCGTCCGCAGCTCGGCCGGGACGGCGGGGGAGGGGTGCCGGCGCAGCGCGGTCTTCGCCACGTGCTCGGCGAGGTCGCCCATCCGCTCCAGATCGGCGGCCACGTGCAGCGCGGTGATCATGGCCCGGAGGTCGGAGGCGACCGGCGCCTGTCGGGCGAGCAGGTCACAGACCCGCTCCTCGACGTGCCGGTAGAGGTCGTCGATCTCGGCGTCCCGCTCGATGACCGTCTCGGCGGCCTGCCGGTCGGCGGTGAGCAGGGCCCGGGTGGCCTGGCGCATGGCGGCGCGGACGCCCTCCGCCATGTCCACCAGCAGTTGGCTGACGATCTGGAGGTCGGCCCGGAACTCGTCGCGCATCATCACGTCCTGTGGTCGGTCGCCGCCGACGGGTGCCGGCGCAGGGGGTTGAGCAGGTGCGACGCCAACGGTAGGGGCGCGCGGACGGATCCCGGATGAACCACGGTGAACGACGCCAGACGTGGGGGTGAACACTTCCGTAAGTGAGGGTAGTTCGTCCCGGTCTGTGTGGTAGCCAGGTTAACAATGGCCCTACGATCGCCGGGTGGAGTGGGCGGTGGCGGTCGTGGTGGCCGTGGCGTTGGTGGCCGGGATGGTCGCCGGTCTGCTGCTGCCCCGGTTCCTGCCGAGGCGGGACGGTCGCTCCACGTCGACGGGGAGCGGCAGCTTCCGCTGGAGCAGGGGGAGGCCCGCGATAGCCGACGAGCAGCAGGCCGGGCTCGGCCGCCGGACGATCGACTCACTCCGGGCCGGTGTCGTGGTACTGGACAACGACGACGTCCCCGTGTTGATCAATCCGGCCGCCCGCGCGATGGGACTGCTGCGGACCGGCAGCACCCCCGGCTCCATCGCCGCGCACCCGCTGATCCGTACCCTTGCCGGCCAGGTGCGACGCACCGGCGTGCGGCGCGAGATCGAGCTGGACCTGCCCCGGGGTCGCGACAGCGCGGGGGAGAACCCGCTCGGCGTGCACCTGCGGGCGATGGGTCTCGGCAACGGCTTCATCGCGGTCGAGGCGGTCGACGTGACCGAGTCGCACCGGCTGACCCGGGTACGACGCGACTTCGTGGCCAACGTGAGCCACGAGCTCAAGACCCCGATCGGGGCCCTGCAACTGCTCGCCGAGGCGTTGCTGGACGCCACCGAGCCGGCCGACGCCGCGGCGCCCGACCTCTCCGAGGACCTGGTGGCCGCCCGCCGGTTCGCCGAACGGATCCAGCACGAGTCGACCCGGTTGGGCCGGCTGGTGCAGGAGTTGCTGGAGCTGACCCGGTTGCAGGGGGCTGAGCCGCAGCCGCCACCGGAGCCGGTCGCGCTTGACTGGGTGATCGCCGAGGTGGTCGACCGGACCCGCACCACGGCCTCCGCCCGGGGGGTCGCGGTGACCGTGGACGGGCAGCGTGGCCTCACCGCGTACGGCAACGACTCCCAACTCGCCACTGCGGTGGCGAACCTGGTGGAGAACGCCATCAACTACTCGGGCGAGGACACCACGGTGCGGGTGACCCTGCGCGGCGACGACGAGCACGTGGAGGTCGCCGTCGCCGACCAGGGCATCGGTATCGCCCCGACCGACGTCGATCGGATCTTCGAGCGCTTCTACCGGGCCGACCAGGCCCGCTCGCGTGCCACCGGCGGCACCGGGCTCGGCCTGGCGATCGTGAAACACATTGCGAGCAACCATGGCGGACGGGTCGAGGTGTCGAGCACTCTTGGTGGTGGATCGACGTTCACCCTCCGGCTGCCCGCCAGTCCACCGGACGACCTCCTGGCGACACTGCCGCCGGTTGGGATCGAGTCCGGTCCGACTGGGCTACGGCAGGTCTGACAGCAAATGGAAAGGAAATCCCCGTTGAGCCGCGTTCTCGTGGTCGAGGACGAGGAGTCGTTCTCCGACGCCTTGTCGTACATGCTCCGTAAGGAGGGCTTTGAGGTTTCGGTCGCCGCGACCGGCACCGACGCCCTCACCGAGTTCGACCGGACCGGCGCCGACATCGTGCTGCTCGACCTGATGTTGCCCGAGATGTCGGGGACCGAGGTCTGCCGGCAGTTGCGGCAGCGCTCCGCCGTGCCGATCATCATGGTCACCGCCCGGGACAGCGAGATCGACAAGGTGGTGGGGCTGGAGATCGGCGCCGACGACTACGTCACGAAGCCGTACTCGCCACGGGAACTGGTCGCCCGGATCCGGGCCGTGCTGCGCCGGCAGAGCCCGGAGGTGGCCGAGGCGGGTGCGCCGACGCTGGCCGCCGGGCCCGTGCGGATGGACATCGAACGGCACGTGGTGACCGTCGACGGCGGGGCCGTGCAGCTGCCGCTGAAGGAATTCGAACTGCTGGAGCTGCTGCTGCGCAACGCCGGTCGGGTGCTCACCCGCGGCCAGCTCATCGACCGGGTCTGGGGTGCCGACTACGTCGGCGACACCAAGACGCTGGACGTGCACGTCAAGCGGCTTCGCTCCAAGATCGAGCCGGAGCCGTCCGCGCCGCGCTTCATCGTGACCGTGCGGGGTCTGGGCTACAAGTTCGAGCCGTGAGCGGCGTACCCGATGGGGGTCTGCGCTCGACGCAGGCCCCCTCTTGGGCTGTGCTGCAGTGCCTTTGGAGGCCGTCGGGCGAGAAGTGCGGTGATCGGCGCCCAGAGCTCAGAACAGCTTGCGTAACGCCGCGGCGATCTCGGCCACTTCCGTCAGCCGGCTCTCTGCCACACCGATGACCAGGTCGTACGCGACGTCCTGATCGGTCTCGTCGAGCTGCGTGATCGTGATGGCGCGGTTCTGTAGCAGGAAGGTGATGGCCACGATCCAGCCGATCCGTTTGTTGCCGTCCACGAACGGGTGGTTGTTGACCAGTGAATGCAGCAGCGCGGCGGCCTTGGTCCACAGGTCGGGGTAGGCGTCTTCCCCGACCACGCTCGTCTGCGGCCGGGCCACGGCCGACTCCGCGAGGCCGGCGTCCCGGATTCCGACGCCGAGCTTGCGGGCGATGCCCGCCACGTCAGCGAGCGTGGGATAACGGACGTCTGTCATCACTCCGCCAGGCGGGCGAGCAGCGTGGCGTGGCGTTCGATGATTTCGTCAGCGAGGTCGCCGAACTCCTTGGCGTTCCGTCGAGCCAGGTAGTCGTCGATCGCGGTGACGACGACGGCGTGCATCGACCGCGCCTCCTCGTCCGCCACGAGACGGAGCCGCCGTTCACGATCGTCGTCAAGCCGGAGCGTCATGGCCACGACGCAATGGTAGCAGGACTGCTACCAAGATCAGCTAGACCTCGTCGGCGGGGTGCGGGGCGATCATGCCCTGCTGCGTCCTGGTCGCGCACAGCTCGGCAAGCCGCTCGTACGCGGGGGCGCCGATCAGGGCGGTCAGCTCCGGCCCGTACGACAGGTACATCGGCTCGGTGCCGACGTGCGCGTCGGTCGAGGAGGTGCACCACCAGTCCAGGTCGTGCCCGCCGGCTCCCCAACCCCGCCGGTCGAACTCGGACAGCGTGGAGACCAGCACCTTGCTGTTGTCCGGCCGCTTCACCCAGTCCTGGTCGCGGCGGATCGGCAGCTGCCAACACACGTCCGGCTTGTATTCCAGCGGGTGCACCCCGTCGCGCAGCGCCTGGGCGTGCAGCGCGCAACCGCCCCCGCCGGCGAAGTCGGCGTCGTTGAGGAACACACACGGACCGTCGGCGCCCTGGGTGGCGGTGCGGCGGGCCGGGTTCTTACCGTCGATGGTGTCCTCGTCGGTCCAGTTCTTGAACCCGCGCCGGAAATGCTGCCAGGTCGACGGGGTGAGCCCCCGGACCGCCTTGCGAACCCGCTTCTCGTCGTCCGAGTCGGTGAAGAACGCCCCGTGCGAGCAGCAACCGTCGGCGGCCCGACCGGCGATGATGCCGTGGCAGCCCTTGCCGAAGATGCAGGTCCAGCGGGAGAGCAGCCAGGTCAGGTCGGCCCGGATCAGGTGCGTCTCGTCGGCCGGGTCGGCGAACTCGATCCACTCGCGAGGGAAGTCCAGGGGCACCTCGCGGCTGCGCGGGTCACCCGGGTCGTCCACCAGCACACGGAGCTCCATCGTCACTCGGCCCAGCCTACGCGCGGTCACGTCCGCAGGCCGGTGAGCCGCGCAAACGTGTTGCGCCTAGGGTCTTCACCATGCGACTGGGTGTCCTCGACGTCGGATCCAACACGGTGCATCTCCTCGTGGTGGACGCGCACCACGGCGCGCACCCGTGGCCGGCGCACTCCGAGAAGGTGGTGCTCCGGCTGGCCGAGCAGATCGGCCCCGACGGCGCGTTGACCGAGGCGGGCGCGGACGGCCTGGTCAAGGCGGTGGGCATGGCCAAGGCGGCGGCCACCGGGTTGGCGGCCGACGACCTGATCGCGTTCGCCACGTCCGCGGTGCGCGACGCCACGAACGCGGCCGAGGTGCTGGCCCGGGTCCGGGACGAGACCGGCGTACGCCTGGCGGTGCTGTCCGGGGCGGACGAGGCGCGGATGACGTTCCTGGCCGTACGGCGGTGGTTCGGCTGGTCGGCGGGCCGGCTGCTGGTGCTGGACATCGGTGGTGGCTCGTTGGAGATCGCCGCAGGCATCGACGAGGACCCGGACGTCGCGGTCTCCCTGCCGCTCGGGGCCGGTCGGCTGACCCGCGAGCGGCTGCGGGTCGACCCGGCCAGTGCGACCCCGCCGTCGGCGGAGGCCGTCGACAAGCTCCGGGAGTACGTGGACGGCCGGCTGGACAAGGTCGTCGACCAGATGACCGAGGTGGGCTGGGGTCGGGCGGTGGCCACCTCGAAGACGTTCCGCACCCTGGCCCGACTGGCCGGGGCAGCCCCGTCCGGTGCCGGGCTGTGGGTGCGACGCAGCCTGACCCGGGAGGGCCTGCGGCAGGTCATCGGCTTCATCCGGCACATCCCGCCGGCGCAGTTGATGGAGCTGGAGGGGGTCAGCACGGGTCGGGCCCACCAGTT
The DNA here is from genome assembly GCF_042869175.1 of Micromonospora sp. NPDC007208. Lineage (NCBI taxonomy): Bacteria > Bacillati > Actinomycetota > Actinomycetes > Micromonosporales > Micromonosporaceae > Micromonospora > Micromonospora sp. NPDC007208. The sequence goes on from NZ_JBIAFG010000013.1 coordinate 76,954, forward strand.
GCTGGCCGGTGCCGTGGTCGCCGAGGCGGTGATGCGCCGCCTGGATCTGGACTCGCTGGACATCTGCCCGTGGGCGCTGCGGGAGGGGGTCATCCTCCGCCGGCTCGATCAACTCGAACCGATCTGATCCGGCGGCCGTTTTCGGTCGATTTGCCGGTGCTCGTCACGATGCCCCCGGCGCTGCCGGGCTACGCTGGCTGATGTGACTTCCCGCGTTCCCGTGCTCCTGTCCAGCTCGTCGGTCTTTCCCGAGCCGACCGCGGCGGCGTTCCAACTGGCTGCGGCGCTCGGTTACGACGGCGTCGAGGTGATGGTCTGGACCGACGTGGTCAGCCAGGACGCGGGCGCGCTGCGCGGCCTCTCCACGCACTACGACGTGCCGGTGCTCTCGGTGCACGCGCCCTGCCTGCTGGTCACCCAGCGGGTGTGGAGCCCGGACCCGTGGGAGCGCCTGCGAAAGGCCGCCGAGTTGGCCGAGACGCTGGGCGCTCCGACCGTCGTGGTGCACCCACCGTTCACCTGGCAGCGCGACTACGCGCGTAACTTCGCCGAGGGCCTGGCCACCGTCGCGGACCGGTTCACCGGGCTGCGCTTCGCGGTGGAGAACATGTACCCGGTGCGGATGGCGGGTCGGCAGTTCGTCCCGTACGTGCCCGGCTGGGATCCGACCGACGCCGGCTACCCGTCGTACACCCTGGATCTGTCGCACTGCGCGGCCTCGCACAGCGACCCCCTGGAGATGGCCGACCGGATGGGCGCCGGGCTGGCGCACGTGCACCTCGGTGACGGCACCGGCGAGGGCCGCGACGAGCACCTGGTGCCCGGGCGCGGCACCCAGCCCTGCGGGGAGTTGCTCTCCTCGCTGGCCGGCCGGGGTTTCACCGGGGCGGTGGCGGTGGAGGTCGCCACCCGGGGCGCGAAGAGCCGCGCGGTGCGCGAGGCTGACCTGCGCGCCGCGCTGGAGTTCGCCCGCCAGCACCTGACCGCCTCGTCACCTGTCGACGCCTGACCCGTCCGCCCAGGATCGGGCGGTGGCGGTGTCAGCTGACCGGTGCGAGGGAGTCGACGGCGGAGGTCGGCTGCGGGGCGACCGGCACCTGCTCGCCGACCGCCGCCCGCTTACGGGCCCGGTGCGCGGCCACGTGCGAGCGGGTGGCGCAGCGCTCCGAGCAGAACCGCCGGCAGCAGTTGGACGACGTGTCCAGGTAGACGTTGCCGCACCGCTCGTCGGCGCAGACCCCGAACCGGGCGCTGCCGTACTCGCAGAGCCAGACCGACAACCCCCAGACCGCGCCGGCCAGGTATTCGGCACTGACCGACGCACCCCGACTGGTCACGTGCATGTGCCAGTCGCTGGAGTCGTGCCCGGAGATGCGCGGCTGCACCGGGAACGCCTCAAGCAGCGCGTTCAGCTCGGTGACCGCCTGGGCGTCCCGCCCCGAGGTGCCGTACTCGAAGACGTCGCGCAACCGTTTCTGCGCCCGGCGGAAGATCGCCACGTCCCGGTCCGCGACCTCGTCGCGCATCCAGGCGTTGTCGTCGGGGAAGAGGGCTCGCAGGTCGTCGAGGTCGTCCAGGCGGGCGTTGACCAGGTCAACGCCGGTCCGGGCGTACGCGTCGAAGTTCACGCCCCCAACGGTAGACGACTCAGCGGGTGCGCGGCGCGTCGATGTAGTGCGGCAGGAACCGCGCGTAGCCATCGGTGATCAGACTCGCGCTCTCCCGGACACCCACGCCGGCCGACTCGCCGTCGACGATCCAGCTGCCCAGCACCATCCGGTTGCCGGCGAACTGTGGCAACGCCCGGAACTCCTGGTAGCACCAGCCCTCGTCGCCGTAGATCCCCGGGTTGGTGATCTCCTCGTCGGCGGTGACGATGCGTACCGACCCGCCCTCGCGGCCGAGCAGTGGCTTGGCGACGTACTCCGGCATGCCGCGCGGTGAGTCGAGGTACGCCGGGAGCAGGTACTCGTGGCCGGGGTACAGCTCCCAGAGGACCGCGAGCAGCGCCTTGTTGGAGAGCAGCAGTTTCCAGGCCGGCTCGATCCAGGTGGTCGGGGTGCCCGGGGCCAGGGCCGCCGGCCCGTACGGCTCGGCCAGCATCCACTCCCACGGGTAGAGCTTGAAGCAGGTGGTCACCGGGTTGTCGTCGGCGTCGACGAAGCGGCGGCCGTCCCAGCCGATCTCCTGGATGGGCTGGAGCTCGACGGTCAGGCCGGCCTGCCGGGCGGTCTCGGCGAGGTAGCCGGCGGTCATGTGGTCCTCGCCGGACTCCTCCTCGTTCGACCAGAGCACGTGCACCCGAGGGTCGTGCAGCCCGGCCCCGATCTTGGCCCAGGCGCCGACCAGTCGCTCGTGCAGGCTGTTCCACTGGTCCAGCTCCGGTCGGGTCTGCTCCAGCCAGTACCACTGGATGATGCTCGCCTCGACCAGCGCGGTGGGGGTGTCCGCGTTGTACTCCAACATCTTCGGGGGCCAGCTGCCGTCGTACGCCAGGTCGAAGCGCCCGTACAGCGTCGGTGGCGCCTCACGCAACGACCGGGCCACCGCCTCGGCCGCCCACTCCGGGATGCCGAACTCGGCGTACCGGCGCTGCGCCACCACGTGCTCGGCGGCGGCCACCGACATCCGGTGCAGTTCCTCGGTGGCCTCCTCCAGCCGCAGCACCTCGTCCAGCTCGAAGGCGTACGCGGCGGTTTCGTCCCAGTACGACATGATCCCGCCGTCGGGCAGCTCGGTGTCGACGTAGACCAGCCCCTGCGACCGGATGGTGGCGTCCCAGTCGGGGCGCGGCGCGACCGTCTCGCGGCGCACGTCAGCCGCCGCAGGCGGCGAGGTGGGTGCCGAATCCGCCGCGTTCGGGCAGGGCCGCGGTGGTCGGCTCCGGGGCGGTGCGACCGGCGGCCGGGTCGGTGACCCGCATCGCCAGCGCGACGGTTCCGCCACCGCCGACCGGCCCGAGGGCGCAGTCGTCGTCATCGTCGTCGTCCGAGGTCATGTTGCAGCCGGAGAGGGCGAGCGCGAGAGCGGTGAGCGCGCCGAGCTGCACGGAGGCCGAGCGGAGTCGGCGGCGGGGGCGTTGGTCCACGGCATCGTTGTAGCCGATCGACGCCACCGCCGCCGCCCCGCCCCCGTGCCGAGGTGGCCCGGCCGCCCCTCGGCGAGGGCCCTGGCAGGGGCGTTACGCTCGGCTCATGCTCCGTTCCGTCATCCTCGCCGCCTCCCGGTCATCCCAGGTCGAGCGGCTCGTCGCGACCGCCCCGTACACCCGGGACGTCGTCCGCCGGTTCGTCGCCGGTGCCGCCACCGACGACGCGTTGCGCGCGACCCGCGGGCTCGTCGACGACGGCCTCGCGGTCACCCTCGACCACCTCGGTGAGGACACCGTCCGTCCCGAGCAGGCCACCGCCACCCGGGACGAATACCTGAAACTGCTGAAGATGCTCGGCGCCGCAGGGCTCACCCCGGCCGCCGAGGTGAGCGTGAAGCTCTCCGCCCTCGGCCAGATGTTCGACGAGCAGTTGGCGTACGACAACGCGCGGGCGATCTGCGCGGCGGCCGACGCGGCGGGCACCACTGTCACCCTGGACATGGAGGACCACACCACCACCGACTCGACGCTGGAGGTGCTGAGCCGGCTGCGCAAGGACTTCCCGTCGACCGGCGCGGTGCTCCAGGCGTACCTGCGCCGGACCGAGTCGGACTGCCGGGAGCTCTCCTCGGCCGGGTCCCGGGTGCGGCTGTGCAAGGGCGCCTACAAGGAGCCGGAGTCGGTGGCGTACCAGTCGGCCCGTGAGGTGGACAAGTCCTACGTCCGCTGCATGAACATCCTGATGTCCGGCGACGGGTACCCGATGCTGGCCACCCACGACCCGCGGATGATCGCCATCGGTGAGGACCGGGCCCGGTGGTTCGACCGGGGGCCAGAGCGCTTCGAGTTCCAGATGCTCTACGGCATCCGCCCCGAGGAGCAGGCCCGCCTGGCCGGTGAGGGCTACACCGTGCGCACCTACGTCCCGTACGGCGACGAGTGGTACGGCTACCTGATGCGCCGGCTCGCCGAGCGCCCCGCCAACCTGGTCTTCTTCGGCCGCGCCCTGATCTCCAAGAAGTAGTTTCTCCGGTTCGGCCGACGGGCCGGCGGCGACCGCTCGGGTCACCGCCGGCCCGTTTCGCACATCTGACTTGCCAATGCTGGCTAAGTCGCTTAGCTTTAAGGCTATGACAACTAGCCAGGTGCGGCGGGACGGCGGACACATCGCGTACGAGGCGCGGGGCGAGGGGCCGTTGGTCGTCCTCGCGCACGGCATGGGCGAGAACAGGGCGAGCTTCCGGCACCTCGCGCCCCTGCTGGTCGCCGCCGGTCACCGGGTCGCCTCGGTCGACGTCCGGGGGCACGGGGAGTCCAGCGCCGGCTGGCCCACGTACGCCCCGGCAGAGGTCGGCGCGGACCTGCTGGCCGTGGTCCGTGACCTCGACGCCGGTCCGGCCGTGCTGGTCGGCAGCTCGTCCGCCGCGGCGGCGGTGGTCTTCGCCGCCACCGACGCGCCCGAGCTGGTCACCGGCATCGTGCAGATCGGCGCGTTCGTCGGTCAGCCGAAGCTCAACCCGCTGCTGCGGATGGCGATGTGGTCCGTGCTGCACAGCCCTCGACTGTTCGGGATGTTCCACAACACCCTGTTCCCGGTGCACCGACCCGCCGACGACGCGGCCTACCGCCGCTCGATGGTGGCCAACCTGCGCGAGCCCGGTCGGATGGCCGCGACGCGCGGCGTCATCGCACCGGCCGAGCCACACTGGACCGCCCGCGCCCCGCAGGTGCGCCAACCGGTGTTGGTGCTGATGGGGTCGAAGGACCCGGACTTCCCCGACCCGGGAGCCGAGGCGCGAGCCGCCCGGCGACTCTTCGGCACCGCCGAGGCCCGGATGATCGAGGGGTCCGGCCACTACCCGCACGCCGACCAGCCGCAGCGCACCGCCGAGGAACTACTCGGCTTCCTGGCGGTGTGCGCCGGTGCCTAGGGTCGGCCTCAACCAGCAGACAGTCGTACGGGAGGCGGCCCGGCTGGCCGACGAGGTCGGCTTCCAGCAGCTCACCCTCGCCGCGCTCGCCAGCCGGCTCGGGGTCGCGCTGCCCAGCCTCTACAAGCACGTGAAGGGCGCGGACGCACTGGTCCAGAAGTTGGCCGCGCTGGCCACCGCCGAGCTGGCCACCGAGATGACCACCGCCGCCGTCGGCCGCTCCGGTGGCGACGCGCTCCGGGCCATGGCGGACGCCTACCGTGACTACGCCCTCCGCCACCCCGGCCGCTACCCGGCGACGCAGCGGGTGCCCGACCCGGCCGACCCGGAACACGTCGAGGCGGGCGAACGCGCCGTCGGTGCCATCTTCGCGGTGCTGCGCGGGTACGGGCTCACCGGCGACGACGCCGTGGATGCCACCCGCGCGTTGCGCAGCGCCCTGCACGGCTTCGTGACCCTGGAAGCCGGGGGCGGCTTCGGCCTGCCCCGCGACGTCGACCGCTCGTACCACCAGTTGGTCGCCGGCTTGGACATCTCGTTCCGCTCCTGGCCGCGTACCGGCGGGTGAGCGAGCGGCCGGGCCGATCGGTCCGGGGCGGCCTCGCCGCGTCCAGGTGTTGGTCGTACCCTTCGGCGGGTGACTGACGAGGTGCAGCAGCCAGCACCACGGCGGCTTTGGCCGCTGTGGACGGTGCTCGTGGTGGTCGTCCTCCTGCTGGGCTGCGGCCTGCCGGCGGCGCTCGTCGTCGGAGTCATCCGGGAGACAGGCTCGCGCCCCACGGTCAGCCGGGTCGGTGCCTCGGCGGCCGACGACCCGGCCACCGCCGTGGCCCGCGGGTTGAACGACCGGATCACCGCCCAGCTCCACCGGCAGTCCGCGGCACTCCTCGGCGGCGACCGCGCCGGGTTCCTCGCCGTCGCCGATCCCGCCGCCCACAACGACCTGCGCCGACGCTTCGCCGCACTCCGCGAGCTCAAGGTGACCGGCTGGCGGGCCGAGCCGAGTGGCCTGCCCGTGCCGATCATCGGCAAGCCCGGCGAGTGGCGGCTGCTGGTGCGCTTCCAGTACTGCTTCGTGACGCCGAACTGCCGGCCCAGCCCCGTGCTGATCGGCACCCGGTGGCGGGAGAACGGCGACCAACCCCGGATGGTCGCCATGGAGGAGTCCAAGTCGGTGGAGACCGGCACCCGGCCGTGGGAGATCAGCGACCTGGCGGTCGCCATCGGCGCGCGGACCATCGTCGCCACCACCCCGGCACTGCGCGGCAAACTGCCCGGCCTGCTCGCACAGGCCGAGGCGGCGGCCAAGGTCGCCGACGGGTACGCGGTGACCGGATCACCGCCGGACCGGTACCGGATCTTCTACGCCGGGCGCACCGAGTGGCAGCGCTGGTACGGCGGGGAGCGCCCAGAATGGACCGGCGGCTACGCGGTGACCGTTGGCGGCGGCCACCACGAGGTGGTGCTCAACGCCGAAGGGCTCTCCAACAGCGGCACCGACGACCTGCTCCGGCACGAGCTGACCCACGCGGCGTCGCTGCCGGAGCGCGGCTACCCGGGCAAGCTCACCTGGTGGTTGGTGGAGGGCCTGGCCGAGTTCGCCGGTGCCGGCGGCCAGGCGGTCGACCGGTACGAGGGGATCGCCGACGTACGCAAGATGGTCCGGGGCGGCTGGGACGGCAAGTTGGAGGGCATCAACCCCGCTGACGACGCCTCCGCCGAACGGGTCGCCGCCAGCTACGGCATCGGCTACCTGGCCGTTCGACACCTCGTCGACCGGTACGGGCCGCTGCGGCTGCTCACCTTCTTCAAGACCGTGGTGCACGACGGCCGGACCATCGACGCGGCCTCCGAGAAGGCGTTCGGTGAGCAGTGGTCGACGCTGCACGACGAGTGCGTGGCGTACATCCGCGCCACCGCCGCCTGACGCAGCTCGGAGGCGGTGCGCCGTACCATCGATGGGTGCGCCGCCCCTACCCGCCGCGGCCGCTCAGCGCCACGCGGCCCCGCCTGCTCATCGCCCTGACCGCCGTCGTCGTCCTCACCGCCACCACCGCCGCGTCCTGCGGCGACGAAGGCCCCGACCTCGCGCTGGCGTCGGCCGCCCGCAACCCGGTCACCGAGGTGATCGACGCTCCGGCCACGGTGACCGCCCGCGCCGCCGCCACCCTCACCGCCCCGGCCGACGGCACCCTGTCCAGCCTGCGGGTCCAGCCTGGACAGCGGGTGAAGCGCGGTCAGGTGCTGGCCGTGGTCGACTCACCGAACGCGCAGCAGCGTCTCCGTCAGGCGAAGGAGGCGCTGACCGCCGCGAAGCGCGCCGGCCGGGGCGTCGGCGCGGGCAGCCTGACCAGCAGCCGGCGCGGCACCGACAAGGCGGCCGACGAGGCGTTCGACGCGGCCCGGAAGGCCGCCGACAAGATCGCCGACCCGCAGTTGCGGGACGCGCTGCTGACCCAGGTGACCTCCGCCCAACGCCAGTACACGGCCGCCGCGCGCAGCGCCGACCAGGCGGTACGCGCGGTGCAGCGGGGAATCAACGGGCTGAGCTCCGCCGTCGGCGCACTGTCCGCGGCGCAGCGGCTCCAGGCCCAGCAGGCGTACGACCTGGCGAAGGCGACAGTCGACGCGCTCACCCTGCGCGCCCCGATCGCCGGGGTGGTGCAGCCCGGCGGTACCCGGGCCAGCGGTGGCGCGAACGCTGGTCTGGCCGGTCTGTTGGAGCAGGCCGGTGGCGCCGGCCTCGACCCGTCCGTGCTGGCCCCCAGCCAGGGCGGGCCACCGGCCGGCGTGGACGACGCGGTCGCGGTCGGCGGGCTGGTCACCGCCGGCGCGCCGGTGTTGACCGTGGTGGACATCGGACAACTGGGTCTGCTCGCCGAGGTGGACGAGACCGACGTGCTGTTGGTCAAGGCCGGCGTGACCGCCACTGTCGAGCTGGACGCCGTCACCGGCGCCAGCTACGACGCCACCGTCCGGTCGGTCGACGTGCTTCCCACCAACTCAGCGCAGGGCGGGGTCACCTATCGGGTACGCCTCGCGTTGGGCGCCGGGAAGTTGGCCGAGGACGAATCGGCCCCGACGCCCCGCCCCGGCATGAACGCGATCGTGCACCTGCGGGTACGCGAGGCGGCGGACGCGGTGACCGTCCCCGCCTCGGCGGTGTTCTCCGCTGACGGCCGGGACGCGGTCTGGGTGGTCCGTGACGGTAAGGCCGACCGTGCGTCGGTGACCGTGGGCGTCCAGGGGTCCGACCTGGTGCAGATCCTCAACGGCGTGCAGCCCGGCGACCGGATCGTGGTGCGCGGCGCCGACCAGGTGCGCGACGGCCAGGAAGTCCAGTGACCGAACCCGCCGTGGCAGGTTCGCGCGGCGACCGGCCGGCAGGGGAGCGCGTTCCGGCCATCGAGGCGGTGGACGTGTCCCGGACGTACCAGCTCGACGGGGTCTCGGTGGAGGCGCTGCGCGGGGTGTCGCTCACCGTGCAGGCGGGGGACTACGTGGCCCTGGTCGGCCCGTCCGGCTCGGGCAAGTCCACCCTCATGCACCTCCTCGGTGGGCTGGACCGGCCCACCGGTGGCCGTCTGGTGATCGGCGGGCGGGACGTCAACGCCCTGGCCCCACCGGAGATGGCGACCCTGCGCAACGAGACGATCGGCTTCGTCTTCCAGGCGTTCCATTTGCTGCCGCGTACCTCGGCGGTGGAGAACGTGGCGTTGCCCCTGGTCTACCGGGGGGTGTCGGCCCGGCAGCGCCGGGAGCGGGCGGCGGCGATGCTGGGCCGGGTCGGCCTCGGGCACCGGCTCGACCACCGGCCCAACCAGATGTCCGGCGGTGAACAGCAGCGGGTGGCGATCGCCCGCGCGCTGGTCACCGAGCCGACGGTGCTGCTGGCCGACGAACCCACGGGCAACCTGGACAGCGTCACCGGCGCCGCCGTGCTGGAGCTGTTGGAGCAGTTGAACGCGGAGTCCGGGGTGGCGCTGGTGATGGTCACCCACGACCAGGAGGTGGCGGCCCGCGCCCACCGCCGGATCACCATGCGCGACGGCGTGGTCGTGGCGGACAGCGCCGCGACCGCACCCCCGCCGGGCGCGGACAGCGCCGCGACCGCACCCCCGCCGAGCGCGGGCACCGCCGACCCGCCCGCTCATGATCGACCGCCGTCCGTTGATCACGGTCGACCTGCGACACTGGTCCCCGCTCCCAGCGCGGAGCCCCGGTCCGCGTCCGGAAGCGGTCCGGGGCACCCGTCCGGTGGCTCCGGTGGCGCCGCCGGAGCCACCGGGCGCCTTCCGCACGACGCCGAGCGGTCCGATACCAACCCGCGCGACGCCGACCCGGGCGAGGCGCGCGAGGGCGCTGCGGGTGGGCGAGAGGTCGAGCAACCCGGGGGTACGGCGTGAGGGTCGCCGAGGCGTGGCGCGTGGCGCTGGACGCCCTACGGGCCAACCGGCTACGCAGCGCGCTGACCATGCTCGGGGTGATCATCGGGGTGGCCTCGGTGGTCCTGCTGGTGGCCATCGGCACCGGTACCAAGCAGAAGGTCGAGCAGCAGGTCGAGGGCCTCGGCTCCAACCTGCTGCTGGTCGTGCCCGGCCGGATCGAGGTGGGCAACGCGCCGGTCGTCTCGCCGCTGACCCTCAAGGACGTGGACGCGGTCACCCGCGTGGTCGGCGATCCCGATCGGGTGGCGGTCACCGTCGCCTCCGGGGCGACCGCGCGGGCCGGCGCCCGTTCCGACTTCACCACCGTGCAGGGCGTCCTGGAGACGACCCCGGCGGTGTTCACCCGGTCGCTGGCGCGGGGGCGCTACCTCACCGGCACCGACGTGGACACCAGCCGACGGGTGGCGGTGCTCGGCGACTCGGTCGCCCGTGCGCTCTTCCCCGACCGGGACCCGCTCGGGCAGCAGGTGGCGCTGGCCGGGGTGCGGTTCCGGGTGATCGGTGTCTTCGCTCCCCTCGGGCAGAGCCTCGGCGTCGACCGGGACGACGAGGTGCACGTGCCGGTGACCGCCGCGCAACGGCTCTGGGGCACCCAGCGGGTCGACGGAATCGCGGTGAAGGCGCCGGACCGGGAGCGCATCGACGAACTGGGCGAACGGATCGTCGCCGAGCTGAACCGCCGTCACCCGGACACCGAGTTCAGCGCGGTCACCCAGCAGCAGATCCTCGGCGTGCTCGGCGACATCCTCGGTGTCCTCACCGGCGTACTGGCGGCCATCGCCGGCATCTCGCTGCTCGTCGGCGGCGTCGGCGTCTCCAACATCATGCTGGTCAGCGTCCGGGAGCGGACCCGGGAGATCGGGCTGCGCAAGGCCGTCGGCGCACGTCCCCGCGACATCGGCGTGCAGTTCCTGCTGGAGGCGGTGCTGCTCACCACGATCGGCGGGCTCACCGGAATGGCGCTGGGCGTGGGTACCGCCCTGCTGGTCGACGCGCTGTCGCCGATCCCGGCCGCGATCACCTGGTGGTCGTTGGCGCTCGCCTTCGGCGTGTCGGCGGTGGTGGGCATCGTCTTCGGGGTGGTCCCCGCCCAGCGCGCCGGCCGTCTCGACCCGGTGGTCGCGCTACGCACCGAGTGAGCGGCGACCGGAGCAACCGGACGGCGGACGCGCAGGGGCGGATACCGGGAGCACGGATCGGGTGAACCGGCCACCGAAGCATGATCAGTTGCAGGAAGGGATCGCGCCGGTCACAACCGCCCCGCTACCGTACTGGTAACACGCGCGTCGTCGGCCCGGCCCGGAGCATCCGTCGGGTTGGCACGCGCCGGGCATGGGATGGGTCGGTGAGCCATGGCCGGGTCACAGTCCGACGGACGGCTGTCGGAGGTCAAGTTCCTGACCGTCGCGGAGGTGGCGACGGTCATGCGGGTGTCAAAGATGACGGTCTATCGCCTGGTGCACAGCGGTGAACTCACCGCCGTCCGGGTCGGCCGGTCATTCCGGGTGCCCGAGCATGCGGTGCACGAATATCTCCGGGGTGCTTTTCAGGAGACCGCCTGAGCCACCGCCCGCCCCCCGATCGCCAGCTGACCGGCATCGGTGAGCGTAAGGAGTGGGCCTGCGCGCGCCGCGGTCGCGAACCAGAGGCGGCCGCGACGGGGGCGCGTTGGTCCGGCTGACGCCCTGCGGCTACCCTGGAGCCCGACCGAGACCCCACCGGTGCGCCCCGCCGCCCAGACTGGTCCGGTCCGTTGTCCGCAAGCGGTCGCCGTCGCCACCTGCGTGGTGTCATCCGGTCCGCCCCGCACGTTGTATCGAAAGGCTGTCGTATGGGCTCGGTGGTCAAGAAGCGCCGTAAGCGCATGGCTAAGAAGAAGCACCGCAAGCTGCTGCGCAAGACCCGCGTCCAGCGTCGCCGTCTCGGCAAGTGATCGTCGCCGGGCGCAAGGCCCGGCATTCGGCGTCACTTGCCAAACTGTCGACCTCCGGAGGCTCAGGTGATCAGGCCGTGGTCGTCCCGGCTCGGTCCATCCTGCCGGGGTAGGTGCGTCAGATGACCCCCGGTGGCACCTCAGGTGCTCCGGGGGTCGTCGTCGTCACCGGAGTGGGCCGTTACCTGGGTGCCCACGTGGCGGCCCGACTGGCCGCCGACCCGCGTATCGAACGGGTCATCGGGGTCGACGCACCGGACTCCGGCACCGAGTTCACCGACCTGCTGGACCGGGTCGAACGGATCCGCGTCGACAACGGGGCGCTCGGTGGCCTCCTCGCCGACCTGGACGTCGACGCGGTGGTGCACCTCGCGCTGGTCACCTCACCCGACCCGCAGCATGGTGGGCGGTCCGCGATGAAGGACCAGAACGTCATCGGCAGCATGCAGATGCTCGCCGCCTGCCAGCGGGCACCCCGGCTGCGCAAGCTCGTGGTCCGTTCCTCGACCGCCGCGTACGGGGTGTCGTTCCGGGATCCGGCCGTCTTCACCGAGGAGACCGAGCCCCGCGAGGTGCCGCGCGGTGGTTTCGGCCGCGACATCCTCGACCTTGAGGGGTACGTGCGTGGCTTCCGGCGCCGCCGGCCCGACGTCACCGCAACGGTGCTGCGCTTCGCTCCGTTCATCGGCTCGACCGCCGACACCACGTTGACCCGCTACTTCTCCCAGCCGTTCGTGCCGACCGTCTTCGGCCGTGACCCCCGCCTGCAGTTCCTGCACTTCGACGACGCGTTGGAGGTGCTGCACCGGTCGATCGTGGAGGACCATCCCGGCACGTACAACGTCGCCGGCCCCGGGGTGCTGTCGCTGACCCAGGCGATCCGGCGTGCCGGCCGGGTGGCCGTGCCGGTGCTGGAGCCGGGTCTGTCCGGGGCCGCCGCGCTGGCCCGCACCATGGGCTTCGGCCGCTACGGCCTGGACCAGGTCGACCTCTTCGTGCACGGCCGGGTGGTCGACACCAGCCGGCTTGAGCAGGAGTACGGCTTCACACCCCGGTCGACCGCCGAAGCGTTCGAGGACTTCATCCGCGCCCATCACGGTGGGGTGGTGGTCACCCGGAACCAACTGGCCGCTGCCGAGCAACTCGTCCTGGACGGCATCCGGCAGGTCCGCTCAGCGGTCCGGGAGCGGTCATCGTGAGCGCGAGGAGTGAGCCGGTCTTGCGAGCCCCGCAGTCGCGAACCGAGGCGGCATCGTGAGCGCGAGGAGTGAGCCGGTCTTGCGAGCCCCGCAGCCGCGAACCGAGGCGGCATCATGAGTGGGCCGGAGGAGGGGCGCGACCCGCAGTCGGTCGGGCGTTTCGACGTACCCGAGCAGGTGCCTCCGCCGGACGCGGAGCCGGCGCGGCGCAACGGACATCGTCCGGCCGCGCAGGCCGCGCCGACCCCCGCACCGTCGGCCTCGACCGCAACGCCGGCCCCGACCCCGACCCCGGCCCCGACCCCGGCCCCGACCCCGCCGTCGGCCGACGAGGTCGACGCCGGGTTGACCGGCGGCACCGAGCCGGCGGTGTCGGACCGGCCGGGGGACCACTGGGACCGCAAGGTCGCGAACGGGTTGGCGTTCCTGCGCCGGCGGCTCTCCGGTGACTACGAGGTCGACGAGTTCGGCTTCGACTCGGAGCTGACCGACGCGGTCTTCCACCCGCTGCTGCGGCTGCTCTACCGGGACTGGTTCCGCACCGAGGTCAGTGGGGTGGAGCACGTCCCCGTGGACGGGCCCGCCCTGGTGGTCGGCAACCACTCCGGGACGGTGGCACTGGACGCCCTGATCCTCTCGGCGGCGTTGCACGACAAGCATCCCGCCCACCGCTACCTGCGGCTGCTCGGCGCCGACCTGGTCTTCCGGATGCCGGTGGTCTCCGAGCTGGCCCGCAAGACCGGCGGCACGGTGGCCTGCAACCCGGACGCCGAGCGGCTGCTCGGCGGCGGCGATCTGGTCGGTGTGTTCCCGGAGGGCTTCAAGGGCATCGGCAAGCTCTACGCCGACCGGTACAAGCTGCAACGCTTCGGGCGGGGCGGGTTCGTCTCGGCGGCGCTGCGCACCGGCACCCCCATCGTGCCCGTCGCCATCGTCGGCGGCGAGGAGATCTACCCGATGCTCGCCGACATCAAGCCCCTGGCGCGGCTGCTGAAGCTGCCGTACTTCCCGGTCACGCCGACGTTCCCGCTGCTCGGCCCACTGGGCATGGTGCCGCTGCCCAGCAAGTGGCTGATCGAGTTCTGCCCGCCGATCCCCACCGCCCACCTGACCGACTCGGCGGACGACCCGCTGGTGGTCTTCAACCTCGCCGACCAGGTGCGGGAGACCATCCAGCAGACCCTGCACACGCTGCTGGAGCGACGGCCCGACCCGTTCGGCCCCTAGGGCGCGGTGGGCGCCGAGGCTTCCACACCAGTCCGAGCGGGGGGTCTCAGCCGGCGCGGCGGCGGCGCTGGAGGGCCAGGCCGGCGGTGACCGCGCCGGCGACCAGCCCGGCCGCCGCGGTCGACGGTACGGCGATCTTGACCGCTCGGCGGCCGGTGCGGAAGTCCCGCACCTCCCAGCCGTGCTGGCGGGCCTGCCGCAGCAGGGCGCCGTCCGGGTTGACGGCCACCGCCCGGCCCACTGAGCAGAGCAGCGGCAGGTCGTTCGCCGAGTCGCTGTAGGCCGCGCAGCGGGCCAGCTCGAGCCCTTCCACGGCGGCGAGCTGGGTGACCGCCTCGGCCTTGGCCGGCCCGTGCATCAGGTCACCCACCAACCGCCCGGTGTACGCCCCGTCGAGCACCTCGGCCACCGTGCCGATGGCACCGGTCAGACCGAGCCGGGCGGCGATCACCCGGCCGATCTCGACGGGGGCGGCGCTGACCAGCCAGACCCGCTGACCGGCGTCCAGGTGACGCTGAGCGAGCTGGTGGGTGCCGGCCCAGATCCGAGGGGCCATCATCTCGTCGAAGATCTCCTCGGCGAGGTGTTCGACCTCGTTGACCCGCCAGCCCTGGACGAAGGCCAGCGCCGCCTCCTTGGCCAGGGACATGTCGCCGGCGTGCTCCCGGGCCAGCAGCCGGAAGCGGAGCTGCTGCCAGGCGAATCGGGCCAGGTCGGCGGTGGTCACGTAGTTTCGGGAGGCGAGCCCACGGGCGAACCAGTAGATCGACGCGCCCTGCATCATCGTGTTGTCCACGTCGAAGAACGCCGCGGCGGTCGGGTCGGGTGCGCTGACCGGGGCCAGGTCGGTCTCCGCCCAGCCCGCGGTGTGCCCGTCGGTGTCGGTACTGACCGTCACCTTACGGCTACGCGCCACGCGATTCCCTTCCTGACCGGTACGACGGATGCCTCCTCGCGAAGGGTATCCGCCGTAGACGGGCGACCGGCCGGGCACACAGCGAACTGTGGCGCGGCCGGTCGGACGTGCGGTATAGGGGCGCGGGTCAGCGGGCCCCGGGGCAGGCGCTCGGGTTTGGGCCGAGGGCGTCGCTGGCGGTCGGTGCCGGCAGGCCGCAGGTGATCGCCGCGCGCAGGTCGTCGGAGCGTTCCCGGATGCTGTCCAGCAGCAGCAGCGACCGCTGGGTCCGGTCCCGGTCGACTCGGGTGCTGCCGTCGAGCAGGCCGCGTACCGCCCGGCGCTGGCTCGACACGAAGGTGTTGAGGGTGTCCAGGCTGCCCGGCTCGGCCCGCTGCACAGCGGCCGAGGTCAGCAGGCGAACTCCCTGCCGGCTGTCGGCGTCCATGTCGTCGAGGACTGCGCTGTAGCCGATCCGGTCACCGCGAAGCTTGGCGGCCTCGCCGACCCTGGTGCGGGCGAAGTCCAGGAAGAGTTGGCCGCGGCTGATGTCGGAGCTGGCCAGGGCGAGCTGTGCCCGTTCGGTCGAGCGCTTCATGCCGTACAGCGCGTCACCGGGCACCGCGTTCTCGCTGGCGGCTGAGATCCCGGAGACGGCGATGGCCCCGGCGGCGATGCCGACCAGGATCGCGCCCCGTGCTCGGGCCCGCCGTGCGGTGACCGCCGGCAGCAGCCGCCCGCGGGTGGTCGTCGCGGTCGGTTCGCTGACCGCCGCTGGTGTGCTGCCCAGCCCTTCCCGCTCGGCGGTGGCGAGCAGCATCGCTCGCAGGCCGGTACGGAAGTCCTGGTCCACCTCGACAGCCGGGGGGTCGACGCTGAGCCGCTGACCCACTGCGACGAGCGGCGCCAGTTGGCCGTCCACACGGGATCGCACGTGGTGTCGTCGAGCGCCGTTGGCCTCGTCGAGAAGCTGCGCGAAGCGCTCCGCGCGCCGGCGGGAGAAGAGGGTGTTGTCCACCGCAGGCACCTCCTCTCGCTGGTCACGGCCGGTCGGCCGCCGTCGTTGCCAGCGACCGGGCGGCAGTGTGACACCACGGAGGTGAGGTGCCGCCGGCGTGCCGGTCGGACCTCGGTGACCCGGGCCTGCCGGGACTTCCACCGGTCGCACCCGGAGAAACGCGGCGGACCGGGCACGGGTTACGGGCCTGGCGGAGCGGAAATTACAGAAAGTGATGGTCATCACCGGGCGGGACCGACTCTGAGCTGCGCGGACGTTGATCGACGTCCGTCGGTCCCGCCGTAACAAACTACGGCTGGAAGCCGTCGGGCAGGAGGCGGGCCAGGGCGCGGACGGCGCGGTACTGGAGGGCCTTGATCGCTCCCTCGTTCTTGCCCATCGCGCGGGCCGTCTCGGCGACCGAGAAGCCCTGGAGGAACCGGAGCACGATGCACTCCTGCTGCTCCGGGTTGAGCTGCTTCACGGCGGTGAGGAGCGCGACGTTGGTGATGTGCTCCACCACCGCCGCCTCCGGGCTGCCCTCCGGGCCGCGGTCCTCCCGGTCGGCGTCGAGCACGTCGCCGGTGGTGACCTCCAGCCGGTACCGGCCCGACTTGAAGTGGTCCGCGACGAGGTTGCGGGCGATCGTCACCAACCAGGCGCCGAGGTCGCGGCCCTGCCAGGTGAAGCTGCCGATCCGCTTGAGCGCGCGCAGGAAGGTGTCCGAGGTGAGATCCTCGGCGAGTTGCCGGTTGCCGACCCGGAAGTAGACGAACCGGAAGACGGTGTCCACGTACCGGTCGTAGATCAGACCGAACGCCTCGGACTCGCCGGCCTGGGCCCGCTCGATCAGCGTCCAGACCTCGGTTGCCGGGTCGGACGGGTCCGGGCGGCTCGGGAAACCGGTCGGGGTGGTGGCGGTGGTGGCCGGCACCGCCGGGATCACCGCTGTCTCACCCGCCGCCGGGTCGGTGGTGACCGCCGGTGTGTCGGTTACCCGACGGCCCTGCACGGGCATGGTGGGTCGGGGCGGCACGACGACCCGGCCGCCGGCCGGCTTCGCGTTTCCACCGGGCACCGCGGGCCGCGGCGGTGGCTCGTTGTGGTGTGGCCGGCTGCGGGTCCGTTGCGCCGCGCCGTCGCCCCGCACGACGCCGTTGTGCTGCTCGTCCAGTGGGGCACGGGCCGCGGGGCGTTCGTTGGTGTGGGAGCGGGCCGGTTGACCGGTCAGGCCGACCGGGCGTTCCGCGTAACCGAAGGTGGTCACCGTGTTGCCCCCGTCCCGTCGGTCACCGGGCGGGCCGGTCTAGGTCTGGTCGGGGCGGACCGACCGGGGGACCGGTCGGGCAGGACGGTCGCGGGAGTTGCCGACGGGCGGCAATTCCCCTGGAGGTGCTGGTCCAATGCGCTCACAGGCACGGGGGCCTCCTCGGGCTGAGGGGTGTCGACTCACGGCAAATGGGGTGACCCGACCCGAGTGATGATAGGGCCAACGTCACCCGCGCGTGGCAAGTCCGTTACACAAGGCGGAAGTATTTCCCGCTCCCTCGCACCGACGGCGGACCGGTTGTCCGTCGTGTGCGATTGACTTTCCGTCGGCCCGGTGATCCACGATGGATGCCCTGGTAGGAGGCGTGTCGCCTGTTCGGCTGACCCGGCGTGCCGGCCGGTTGGCCGGGGGTGGCCGAACTGCCCGTGGCCGGCGTCGCACGTCCCATCGACAGGACCTGATCGGATCGTCGATGGCACACGGGACAGTCCCGTACATGGGACTGTTGGGGTGCCGTCCTCCGGGCGTGGCCCCGACCGTCGGGCGTGGCCCGTCGCCGCCCGCTGTGCCAGACTCGATCACCGTGCAGGACGCCTCGGAAAGCCTCGCGCCGAACCTCGCCGACCGGGTCCGCCGGGTGGCTCTCGACCGCGCCGACCGGCCCGCGCTGCACTGGCGTGCGCACACCCTCAGCTGGTCCGAGCTGGACGCCGCGGTCGACGCCGCCGCCCGCGGCCTGTCCGTCGCAGCGCCACCCACCGACCCCGCCGGTACGCCACCACGCGTCGCCATCGCGCTGCCCAACACGCCGGACTTCGTGATCTCCTGGCTCGGCGCCCTCCGCGCCGGGCTGGTCGCCGTGCCGGTAAACCCCGGCTTCACCGCCCCGGAGCTACGGCATGTGCTGGCCGACTCCGGCGCGTCGGTGCTGATCGCCACCGACCGCGTACGGGAGTTGGTCGCCGGCGTGGCCGCCGAGTTGCCCGCGCTGGCCCGCGTGTACGGCACCCCACCGACCGCCGAGGCGCCCGGACCGGCCCCCCGCCCTCGACGAGGCGGCGCCGACCTGGCTGTACTGCTCTACACCTCCGGCACCGAGGGGCGGCCCAAGGGCGCGATGCTCTCGCACCAGGCGCTGCTCGCGAACCACGAACAGGTCGCGGAGATCGAACCGCCGGTGGTCGGGCCGACGGACACTGTTCTCCTCGCGTTGCCGCTGTTCCACGCGTACGGGCTCAACTCGGGGCTCGGCGCGGTGGTGCACCACGGCGCGACAGGCGTGCTGCTCGACGAGCCCGGCCCGACAGCGGGGCTGGACGAGGTCGCGCGGCACCGGGTCAGCGTGCTGGTCGGCGTACCGTCGATGTTCCTGACCTGGGCCGAAGCGGCCACGGCCCGCGCGGCGACCGCGTCGGTGCGGGTGGCGGTCTGCGGCGCGGCGCCGCTCGAACCCGCGGTCGCGGCCCGCTTCACCGAGGTCACCGGGCACCAGGTGCACATCGGGTACGGCCTCACCGAGACCGCGCCGGTGCTCACCTCCACCCTGGTCGGCGGTGTGGCCAAGCCGGGTTCGATCGGCCGGCCGCTGCCCGGGGTGCGGCTGCGCCTGGTCGGCGCGGACGGGGTGGACCTGTGGCGCGACGGGCTGGCCGTCCCCGACGACGACCCGGATGAGCTGGACATCTCCGACGTGGCGCCGGGCACCGACCCGGGACAGATCGTGGTGTCCGGCCCCAACCTCTTCACCGGCTACTGGCCCGACGGTCGGGGTGGCCCGGACGCCGAGGGTTGGTGGGGCACCGGTGACGTCGCGTACGCCGACGAGGACGGCGACCTCTTCCTGGTCGACCGGCTCGGCGAGTTGATCCTGGTCAACGGGTTCAACGTCTATCCGCACGAGGTCGAGCTGGTGCTCGCCGGGCACCCCGGGGTGGTCGAGTCGGCGGTACTGGGTGTGCCGCACCCGCGGACCGGCGAGACTGTGCGGGCGTACGTGGTGCCTGTGCAGGGCCGATCGGTGACCAGCGAGGAGTTGCTCGCCCACTGCGCACGGAACCTGGCCCGGTTCAAGTGCCCGACCGCCGTCGAGTTCGTCGACGCCCTGCCACACTCGGCGATTGGCAAGGTACGTAAGACCCAGCTCCGGTCGGCGCCGCCGACCGACCGCACGGAGGTAACCGATGGCCACTGACGCCCGACTCGCCCTGATCACCCGACCCGGCTGCCACCTGTGCGACGACGCCAAGGCGGCGCTCGACCGGGTGGTGGCGGTCACCGGCGACAAGTGGGTCGAGTGGGACGTCACCGGCGACGAGGGGCTGGAGCGGGAGTACGGGGACCGGCTGCCGGTGGTGATGCTCGACGGCAAGGAGCACGGGTACTGGCGGGTCGAGGAGGACCGGCTGCTGCGGGACCTGACCACGCCGCAGCTCTGAGAAGTGCCTATGGTGCTCTGATGACCCCTGCGCCCCCGCACCTCGTCTGGGACTGGAACGGCACCCTGCTCAACGACCTCAGCCTGGTGGTGTCCGCCACCAACGTCGTGTTCGCGAGCCTGGGCGGGCCGACGGTCACCCCGGAGGAGCACCGGGTGCGGTTCCGCAGGCCGATCGCCGAGTACTACGCCGAGGTGCTCGGGCAGGCCGTGGACGACGACGAGTTCGGCCGACTGGACAAGATCTTCCACGACGCGTACCGCACCGGGTTGACCACCTGTGAGCTGGCCGCCGACGCGCGCGCCGCGATGGCCGCCTGGCCGGGCAGCCAGAGCCTGCTGTCCATGTGGTTCCACGAGGAGCTGGTCCCGACCGTGCACACGTACGGGTTGACCAGCCACTTCGCCCGGGTCGACGGGCTGCGGGCCACGGTCGGCGGCGGACGCAAGGCCGAGTCGCTCCAGCTGCACCTGGCCGAATTGGGCGTGGACGGCGCCTCGGTGGTGCTGATCGGCGACTCCATCGACGACGCGGACGCGGCGCTCGCGGTGGGCGGCCGTGCCGTGCTCTACACCGGCGGGTTCACCGACCCGGCCCGGCTGCGCGCCTCCGGTCACCCGGTGGCCGACACCCTCACCGACGCGGTGGCCCTGGCCCGGGAGATCAGTTCCGCAGATAGGTGAGGACCGCCAGCACCCGCCGGTGCTGTTCGGTGTCCGGCGGCAGGGTGAGCTTGGTGAAGATGTTGCGCACGTGCTTCTCCACCGCCCCGTCGCTGACCACCAGGGCACGCGCGATGGCGGTGTTCGAGCGCCCCTCGGCCATCAGGGCGAGCACCTCGCGCTCACGGGGGGTCAGCTCGCGCAGCGGGTCGTCCCGGCGACGCCGGGCGAAGAGCTGACCGACCACCTCCGGGTCGAGCACCGTGCCACCGCCCGCCACCCGGCGCAGCGCGTCCAGGAACTCGTCGATCGCGGCCACCCGGTCCTTGAGCAGGTAGCCGATCCCGCCGCCGGCGCCGCCGGTGGTGGCGAGCAGATCATCGGCGTACGAGACCTCGACGTACTGGGAGAGCACCAGGATCGGGGTACGCGGCACCAGCCGGCGTGCCTCCACCGCAGCCCGCAGCCCCTCGTCGGTGTGCGACGGCGGCATCCGGACGTCGACGATCGACACGTCGGGGCGGTGCTCGACCACCGCCTCGACCAGGGCGCCACCGTCCCCGACGGCGGCCACCACCTGGTGTCCGCTCTCGGTCAGCAGCCGGACCAGCCCCTCCCGGAGCAGGACGGCGTCGTCGGCGATCACGATGCGCATGGCTGTGTTGTCTACCACGTCTGTCCCGTCGTACGGGTTCGACGCGGTCCCCGAGCGCTCACGGCATTCTCCTTTGTTCGCGACTGCGGGGCTCGCAAACCCGGCTCACTCCTCGCGCTGACGGCATCTCCTTTGTTCGCGACTGCGGGGCTCGCAAACCCGGCTCACTCCTCGCGCTCACAGGGGAAGCTCGGCGCGGATCTCGGTGGGGCCGCCGGTCGGGCTGACCACCATCAGTTCGCCACCGGCGGCCCGGACCCGGTCGGCGATGCCGGCCAGCCCGTGCCCCTTCGCCAGGTGTGCACCGCCCTGCCCGTCGTCGCCCACCCGTACCTGCAGGTGGGTGCCCTTCCGGGCCACGGCCACCGTGGCCTCGGTGGCCCGGCTGTGCTTCGCGACGTTGGTCAGCGCCTCGGACACCACGAAGTACGCGGTGTTCTCCACCGCCGGGTCGAGCCGTCCGGCCGGGGTGCCGAGCTGCGGGTCCACCTGGAGCTCGATCGGGATCAGCCCGCGGCCCGCGATCGCGGCCAGGGCGCTGGGCAGGCCCCGGTCGACCAGGATCGGCGGGGCGATTCCCCGGGACAGCGCCCGCAGCTCGGCAAGCGTGTCCCGGGTCTGGGTGACCGCCTCGTCGATGGTGCGGCCGGCCGCCTCCGGGTCCGAGGCGAGCTGCATCCGGGCCCGGCTGAGGTCCATCGCCAACCGGACCAGGCGCTGCTGGGGGCCGTCGTGGATGTCACGTTCCAACCGGCGCAGCGCGGAGGCCTCGGCGGACACGGCGGCCCGCTTCTGCTCCTCCAGCACGGTGATCCGGTCACGCATCTCGGCCACCCCGGTCAGCATGGCCTTGGCGAAGCTGGCCTGGAGCAGTGCGCAGCCCCGCACCACGATCGGCAGGGTGATCAGGAAGAACACCCCGAGCGCGGTGTACAGGCCGATCCGGGCGGTTGTCGAGTCGCCCAGGCCAAGCAACTGCGCCAGATCCTGGTCACCCTCGCCGTCGGCCCGGGGCAGGGCCCAGTCGTAGGCCCAGTAGAGCGAGCCGGCGATCGCCGCGGCCCACCAGGACAGCGTCACCACGAAGGTGCCCGCCGCCGCGATCAGCCGCAGGATGCCGTGCGCCAGGTCGAGCCAGGACTGGGCGTCCCGCATCGGCACGAAGATCCGCCGCCAGGCGTTCGCGCCCGCCTCGGGCAGCCGGTAGTGCGGCCGGATCCGGGGTTGGTGGAGCACCGCGGGCAGCCGCAACCGCTCGACGTCGGCCAGCCCACGGGCGGCGTACAGGGTGCCGCTGAGGATCGGCAGGCCGATCACCGTGACCACCAGACCGATGCCGACCGCGAGGCCGACGATGAGGACGACGAAGCTGGCCACCGCCAGGGGCAGGCCGAGCACCACGTACCCGGAGTCGACGAAGAGCTGGCGGGGGATGCTCGGTGCCAGCGTCGGTCGGTCGCTGGTGGCGGCAACGGCGGTCATGCTCAAAGGCTAGGCAGCTGGGCTCGGTGTCCCCATCCCGAAACCCCGCCTCTCCTCCGTAGTGCTGCCCCTACCACCGCCGGGACGTCCCGGGGAAGGGGTCGGCGCGGGATTGGTCAGAGAAGTCGGGATTGAGTAATAATCGCCTGGGCGGTGAGCGGACCAGGCCGTTCAATCGATCTTGCGGAATGGAGGTGCTGGTGGGGTTGCGGCACGCAGCGACAAGATCGCGATTTGTGCACGTCTTCACAAGCGCCTACGCTGTGACTCCGACGCGCCCTGCTAGCACAGCCGGCAACCTCGGTCGCCAGCGGGAGTCCATAAACGGCCGACCAGCGGAGTTGGCCGAGGATCGCACCGCACGGAGTCTCATGAGTCAGCACCGTCACCCAGGCGCGCCCGGCCGCGCCGGTGCCGTACCAGCGCTCCCGGATCTGCCCGAGGCGACCGTCGCTCGGCTCCCGGAGTACCTGCGCGCGCTGCACAACCTCGCCGACACCGGGCACGAGACGGTCTCCAGCGAGGGCCTGTCCGCCGCCGCCGGGGTCAACTCCGCCAAGCTCCGCAAGGACCTCTCACACCTCGGCTCGTACGGCACCCGGGGCGTCGGCTACGACGTCGCGCTGCTGATCGAGCAGATCGAGTATGTGCTCGGGCTCACCCAACGCCGGGCGGTCGCCCTGGTCGGCGTGGGTAATCTCGGTCACGCCCTGGCCGGCTACGACGGCTTCGCCAGCCGGGGCTTCCGGATCGCCGCACTGCTCGACGCCGATCCCTCCCGGGTCGGTGAGGAGATCAACGGCCTGGTGGTCCGGCATGTCGACGACCTGCCGACGGTCGCCGCGGAGGAATCCCTCGCGATCGGCGTGATCGCCACCCCGGCCGCCGCCGCCCAGCAGGTCGCCGACCAACTGGTCGCCGTCGGCGTGACGAGCATCCTCAACTTCGCGCCGTGCGTACTCTCGGTTCCGGAGGGGGTCGACGTGCGCAAGGTCGACCTCGCCATCGAGCTGCAGATTCTGTCCTTCCACGAACACCGCAAGGCATCGCTGACCGCGCTGCCCGCCACCGGCGGGTCCGCGCTCACCGCCCTGCCCGGCGGGTTCGCGGCCACCGACACCCAGGAGGCGATCGGCACGTGAAACTGCTCGTCGTCGGCGCGTCCTACCGGACCGCCCCAGTCGCCACGCTGGAGCAGCTGGCCGTGCCTCCCGCCGACCTGACCCGCACACTGGACCGCCTGGTCGCCCAGCCGTACGTGGCCGAGGCGGTGATCGTCTCCACCTGCAACCGGGTAGAGGTATACGCCGCCGTGTCCGGTTTCCACGGTGGGCTCGGCGACGTCTGCGCCGTGCTGGCCGAGCAGGCCGGCAGCTCGCCGACCGCGCTCGCCAGCCACCTGTACGTGCACTACGACACCGCCGCCGTGGACCACGTCTTCCGGGTCGCCACCGGTCTGGACTCGATGGTGGTGGGCGAGGCGCAGATCCTCGGCCAGTTGCGCGACGCGTACCACTGGGCCACCGGCGCCGACTCGGCCGGCCGCCTGCTGCACGAACTGATGCAGCAGGCGTTGCGGGTCGGCAAGCGGGCTCACGCCGAGACCGGCATCGACCGGGCCGGCCAGAGCGTCGTCACCGCCGCGCTGGAGCTGGCCGCCGGGCACCTCGACGGCGACCTCGTCGGCCACCCGGCCCTGGTGGTCGGTGCCGGCGCGATGGGTTCGCTCGGGGTGGCCACGCTGTCCCGGCTGGGCGCCGGGCCGCTCACCGTCAGCAACCGGGGCGCCGACCGGGCCGTCCGGCTCGCCGAGTCGTACGGGGCGAGCGCCGCGCCGATGACCGAGCTGGCCGACACCCTCTCCACAGTGGACATCGTAGTGGCCGCCACCGCGTCCACCGAACCGGTCCTCACCCGGGCGGTGGTCACCGCGGCGCTGGCCGAACGCGACCCGGCCCGGGGCCCACTGGTCCTGCTCGACCTGGCCGTCCCGCGCGACGTCGAGGATGGCGTCGCCGAGCTGCCCGGCGTCGAGGTGATCGACATCGACCGGATGGCGGCGCTACTCGCCGACGGTCCGGCGGCTGCCGACGCCGCGGCCGTCGAACGCATCGTGCTCGCCGAGGTGGAGGGCTTCCTCACCTGGCTGCGCGGCGCCGACGTGGCACCCACCGTGGCCGCGCTGCGTGGCCGGGCCGACGACGTGGTCACCGCCGAGCTGCGTCGGCTGGCCCAGCGTCGCCCCGACCTCGGCGACGACCTGCGGGCCGAGGTGGCCCGCACGGTGCACCGGGTCGTGCAGCGGCTGCTGCACCAGCCCACCGTCAAGGTCCGCCAGTTGGCCGCGGAGCCCGGCGGCGACCAGTACGCGGCACTGCTGCGCGAGCTGTTCGACCTCGAGGTGCCGCAGACCTCGCCGGTGGACACCGTCCCGGACGTGCTGACCCCCGACCTCGGCCTGGCGCTCCCCGGCACCGACCCGGTGTCCGGAGCCGACGCCGTCGAGCCGACCCCACCCACCGGAGGTGCGCGTTGACCGCCCCCCTGCGCCTCGGCACCCGGGGCAGCGCCCTGGCGATGGCCCAGTCCGGCCAGATCGCCGAGGCGGTGACCGCCGCCACCGGCCGCCCCGTCGAGCTGGTCGAGGTGGTCACCGCGGGCGACCGCTCCAGCGCACCGGTGCACCGGCTGGGCGTCGGGGTGTTCGTCTCCGCCCTGCGTGACGCGCTGACCGCCAAGACGATCGACTTCGCGGTGCACTCGTACAAGGATCTGCCCACGGCTGCCGCCAGCGGGCTGCACATCGCCGCGGTGCCGGCCCGGCAGGACCCGCGCGACGCGTTGGTGGCCCGCCACGGCCGGACGCTCGCCGAGCTGCCGCCCGGGGCCACCGTGGGCACCGGCGCGCTGCGCCGGATCGCCCAGTTGCACGCCCTCGGCCTGCAACTGGAGGTCACCCCGATCCGCGGCAACGTCGACACCCGCCTGGCGCGGGTGCTCGGCCCCGAGGCCGACCTCGACGCCGTCGTCCTGGCCCGGGCCGGTCTGGCCCGACTCGGCCGGCTCGACGTGATCACCGAGTCGCTGGACCCGATGCTGATGCTGCCCGCGCCCGCTCAGGGTGCGCTGGCCGTGGAGTGCCGGGTCGACGACCAGGACCTGGTTGAGCTGCTCGCGGTGCTCGACCACGGACCGTCGCGTGCCGCGGTCACCGCGGAACGCGCGTTTCTGGCAACCCTGGAGGCCGGGTGCAGCGCACCCGTCGCCGCCTTTGCCGAACTCGCCGAAGGCGAGACCGGCGATGAGATCTACCTGCGCGGGGCGGTGATCAGCCCGGACGGCACTCGTGACCTCCGGCTGTCCCGCACCGGAACGCCCGCCGACGCGGCGGAGATCGGTAAGGCACTCGCCGCCGAACTCCTCGACCTCGGCGCCGACTCGATCCTCGGCCACGAAGGACACACCGGCCCGGGGACCCAGCAATTTGGGAGCACAGAATGACCCGCACCCGTAAGCCCGTCGGCCGTATCGCGTTCGTCGGGGCTGGCCCCGGTGACCCGGGCCTGCTGACCCGTCGGGCCCACGACGCCCTGGTCGACGCCGACCAGGTGATCTACGACCGGGGAGTCCCGGAGTCGTTGCTCACCGTCGTTCGCGCCGAGGCCAGGAACGATGCCGAGTTCACCCCGGCCGAGGGCGCGCCGGGGGACGTGGCGAAGGTGCTGATCTCCGCGGCCCGCTCCGGGCTGAACGCGGTGCACCTCGTCGCCGGCGACCCGTTCGGGCACGACTCGGTGGTCAAGGAGGTGCAGGCGGTGGCCCGCACCGCCGCCCACTTCGAGGTGGTGCCCGGCGTCGGCCAGGCCGAGGGCGTGGCCACCTACGCCGGGGTCCCGCTGCCGGGTGTGCGTACGGCCGCCGACGTCGAGGACGTCAGCGCGCTGGACTTCGAGGCGCTGGCCACGGCCGTCGGCCGGGGTTCGCTCGCGCTCGCTGTGGACGCCGGTGACCTCGCCGCCGTCCGGGACGGACTGCTCGCCGCCGGGGTCGACGGCACCACCGGCGTCGGGGTGACCGGCGACGGCACCGGCGAGACGCAGTACACGACCACGTCGACCGTGGACAGCTTCGTGGCCGCCGCGCTCGGCTTCACCGGCCGGGTGGTGCTCACCGTCGGTGTCGGCGTGGGGCAGCGCGACAAGCTGAGCTGGTGGGAGAACCGCCCGCTGTACGGCTGGAAGGTGCTCGTACCCCGCACCAAGGAGCAGGCCGGCGCGATGAGCGCCCGGCTGCGGGCCTACGGGGCGATCCCGTGCGAGGTGCCGACCATCGCGGTCGAGCCGCCGCGCACCCCGGCGCAGATGGAGCGGGCGGTCAAGGGCCTGGTCGACGGCCGGTACGCCTGGGTGATCTTCACGTCGGTGAACGCGGTCCGCGCGGTCTGGGAGAAGTTCGCCGAGCACGGTCTCGACGCCCGGCACTTCGGCGGCGTCAAGATCGCCTGTATCGGTGAGGCCACCGCGGACGCGGTCCGCGCGTTCGGCATCCAGCCGGAGCTGATCCCCGCCGGGGAGCAGTCCTCCGAGGGTCTGCTGGCCGAGTTCTCGCCGCACGACGAGATCCTCGACCCGGTGGGCCGGGTGCTGCTGCCGCGCGCCGACATCGCCACCGAGACGCTCGCCGCCGGGCTCACCGAGCGCGGTTGGGAGGTCGACGACGTGACCGCGTACCGGACGGTGCGGGCCGCTCCGCCGCCCGCCGAGATCCGCGACGCGATCAAGTCGGGCGGCTTCGACGCGGTGCTCTTCACCTCGTCTTCGACCGTGCGCAATCTGGTCGGTATCGCCGGGAAGCCGCACGCCCGGACCGTTGTTGCCGTGATTGGGCCCAAGACGGCGGAGACCGCGACGGAGTTCGGCCTGCGGGTCGACGTCCAGCCACCGCACGCCTCGGTGCCCGACCTGGTGGAGGCGCTCGCCGCCTACGCCGTCGAGCTTCGGGAGAAGCTGGCCGCCATGCCGGCCAAGCAGCGCCGTGGCTCGAAGGTGCAGGGCCCGACCGCCCTGCGCTTCCGGTAGCCGTTCGAGGAGGCCCTTCCATGTCGTACCCCGAGATCCGGCCCCGCCGACTGCGCCGCAACCCGGCGGTCCGCCGGCTGGTGTCCGAGACCCGGGTCGACCCGGCCGAACTGGTCGTGCCGATGTTCGTCAAGGAGGGGCTGACCGAGCCCCGGGCCATCGGGTCGCTCCCGGGGGTGCTCCAGCACTCCCGGGACTCGCTGCGCAAGGCGGCGGCTGAGGCGGTCCAGGCCGGTGTCGGCGGGATCATGCTCTTCGGCGTGCCGGAGCAGCGGGACCCGACCGGCTCCGGTGGCATCGACCCGAACGGCATCCTCAACGTCGCCATCCGCGACGTGGTCGCCGAGGTGGGTGACGCCACGGTGGTGATGAGCGACCTGTGCCTGGACGAGTTCACCTCGCACGGGCACTGTGGGCTGCTCACCCCCGACGGCGAGGTCGACAACGACTCCACCCTGGCCGCGTACGCGGAGATGGCGGTGGCCCAGGCCGCCGCCGGGGTCGGCATGGTCGGGCCGTCCGGGATGATGGACGGCCAGGTCGGCGTGGTACGCCGGGCGCTCGACGCCGCCGGGTACCAGGACGTCTCCGTGCTGGCGTACGCGGTGAAGTACGCCTCCGCCTTCTACGGCCCGTTCCGCGAGGCGGTGGAGTCGGCGCTGGAGGGCGACCGGCGCACCTACCAGCAGGACCCGGCCAATCTGCGGGAGTCGCTGCGGGAGGTCGCGCTCGACGTCGCCGAGGGCGCCGACCTGGTGATGGTCAAGCCGGCGTTGCCCTACCTCGACGTGGTGTCGGCGGTGCGGGCCGCGGTGGACGTCCCGGTCGCCGCCTACCAGGTCTCCGGTGAGTACGCGATGGTCGAGGCGGCCGCCGCGAACGGCTGGATCGACCGGGAGCGGGTGATGCTGGAGACGCTCACCTCGATCAAGCGGGCCGGCGCACAGGTCATCCTCACCTACTGGGCCGTCGAGGCCGCCGGCCTGCTCCGCCAGCGCTACTGAGCGGCCCGCCTGCGGCCATCGGCTGATCGCGCACCGATCCTGGCGCGCTCGGTGCAGCGGGCACAGGACGCGGCCTTGACGGTTGGGGTCCTGTCTCGTCCGCCGGATTCCTGGCCTCGACAATTCCCTCCGTGGCTGCCTTTGCTCTGCACCCGCGGACGCGACGGCTGTGGCCGGCGACCGGTGCCTATCCGGGTGCAGAGCAAAGGGGAAGGGTCAGCGGTTGGCCCCTTGCTCCGCTGCGGCGCGGACGTGCCGCTCAATGCCGCCGTTTCGCCGGCCGTGCGGGAGCCACCTTCCCAGCGCTGACGAGCCCTCGGTTGTCCACAGGTGCTTCCGTTGTCCACAGGCCCGCAAAACGGGACTGCGAGGAACGGAGCGAGCCGGGACGGTGGCGGCATGGACGACTCACCGACACCCCCGGATACAGGAGCACCTGGCGCCGACAGCTGGATCCCCGACGGTCCGAGCCCCAACGTCGCGCAGCGGAAAGTCACAGTGAGCGAGCCCTCCGACTCCCCGTGGCCGGTCGCTGGCATCGTCCGGGCGGTCCGTCGTCACGCCGACCTGAGTCAACGTGAGCTGGCCCGGTGGGCGGGGGTGCACCATGCGACTATTGGCCGCATCGAGGCCGGTCGGACTGTTCCAAGTATCGAGCTGCTCCGCCGGATCATCGGGGTCGTCGGATGTCGGCTGGCCGTCGTCGACGAGTTCGGCCGGGTGCTCAGGCCAATGCGGGACTGGGACGAAACGCGCGATGGTGCGGGGCGCCGCTACCCGTCGCACCTGGACACCATCCTCGACCCGGAGCCGGGGGAGTGGTGGGCGGACATTTACGGGCTGGCCCGCCCGCCCGAGACGTTCTACCGCAATCGGGAGGTCCGGGACGCGATGCGTCGGCGCAGCCGATGGGAGGTGCGGGTAGCCAGGCACCGCGGGGATCCGCCGCCGCCACAGCTCTGGCGGTACCGCTGACGCAGGATGGACGACGGCCCGCCGAACCCCACTCGGGGCGGCGGGCCGTCGTCGACCTCGTTCCCCGGTCAGTCGTCGTTGGTGATCGTTCCGGTCGCGAGAGGGTCGGCCAGCCGCAGGCCGGGCACGCCGGCCACCAGCAGCGTCAGCTTCTCGTCCGGCTCCCGCTTACGGTCACCGCGCACCGTCACCGGGAACGCCACCGACGTCTGCCCGGCGGCCAACACCTTGCAGCCGGCGTACGGGTCGAAGTCCGAACCCGCCTGCGCCGTGAGGCCCACGGTGGCGGCGCAGAGCAGCACCGACTGGGACAGCGGCCGGGACACGGTGGCGCTGAAGGTGAGCTGACGGGTGCCCTGGTCGCCCTCGACCACCGCCGTGTCGGCCACTGTCAACGACGCACGGGACCGGAACCGGGCCACCTGCGGGTCGTGGTCACTGGAACCCCGTGAGCCGTCACCGGCGAACTCAGCAGGCCAGTCGGCGTTGATGTGCGCCGCCCGCACCTGCACCAGGTCGGCGTAGAACGCGTCGTTGACGAACAGGTGGTCGAGCGTCTGCGCCTGCCCCTCGAAACTGTACGAGTAGGCCGAGGCCGGCACGTCCGCGACGAGGTTGTCCCACAGGTTGTGCAGGCCCGCCTCGTACAGCGGGGCGAGCTGGTC
This sequence comes from Micromonospora sp. NPDC007208, assembly GCF_042869175.1. Lineage (NCBI taxonomy): Bacteria > Bacillati > Actinomycetota > Actinomycetes > Micromonosporales > Micromonosporaceae > Micromonospora > Micromonospora sp. NPDC007208. Next base: position 106,901 of record NZ_JBIAFG010000013.1, read on the forward strand.
CGACGGCGTGGGCTGGCTGCCCGTCGCGATGGGATCGTCCGGGCGGGGGAAGACGTTCAGGTCCCCGCCGTAGACCACCCGGGCGGTCTGGTCGGCCGCCTCGATCGCGGTCACGATCGCCGCGCCGTAACGGGCCTGCTCCCGCCGCTGCCCGACCCGGCCGTCCGGGCCCGAGGAGTAGTGGTTGCTGAGCGCGTACAGGGTGAACCGCTCGGTCGAGCCGGGTGCCGCGGCCACGCTGAACTTGCCCAACTGCGGAGCACGGGTGAAGACGTTGTTCCCGTCCCGACCGGTCGAGGTGTCCACATCCGCCGGCAACACCGCGTTGAGGGCCTTCGGGTTCTGCACGTCGGCGTTGGCCGGCAGCCCCGGAGCCCGGTACTCAACAGTCGGCGCCGAGCCGAGCAGGGGGTCGTTCGCCGTCGCGGCGGCCAGCGACACCCGGTCCGTGCGGTACAGGAACGCGGCGGTGATACCGCGGGCGTCCGCGCCGGTCCGGTCATAGGCGGCGGCGTACGCGGGCCCACCGGCCGCCGACACCGTGAGCGCCAACTCCTGGATGCTGTCCGGGGCGCCATCGGCGTTGTTGGTGTCGCCGCAGCTCAGGGCCGCCCCTGAGACCGTGCAGATGTCCTGGTCCTCGGCCTCCTGCACCAGGATCAGATCCGGTGCGTGCAGATCCTTGACGATCTGGTCGGCGAGCGCCGCCAGCTGTTCGCGGTATTCCGCCTCGCTGCCCGGAACGTAGTCGAACGGCGGGTCGACGCCCACGCACCCGGCGTTACCGGCGAAGTCGCAGCCGTCGAACGGGTCGTCGCGGTAGTCGTACAGGTTCTCCACGTTGTAGGTGGCCACGGCCACCTCCTGCGACCGGTCGGCCGGCTTGGGCGGGTTGTTCTTCGACGGGTCGGCCCCGGCGGCGAACTCCGCCCGCTCGACCTGGACGCCGTACTTCTCGAACGAGTAGTAGACCCCGCCCACCGCGTCCGTCCGCAGCGTGTCGAAGGTGTGCGCCGGCGGGAGCAGCGCAGCGCTGTCCCCGGCGGTGGCCTTCACGCCCATGCTGCCGAGCAGCGTCCGCTGGCCGTTGCCGTCGTCGAAGCGGCGGGTCGGGTCGTTGTCCAGCGGGTGCGAATCACGGAAGACGCGCCGGGAGTACGGGTCGGCGCGGTCCAGCAGAGGGTCGTCGCGGTCGACCACCCACAGCTCCGCGTCGGCGGTGGAGGCGAAGACGTCCCGGCCGCTCACCGCGCCGCTGCCCGCGCGTACCCGCATGCGGGTGCCCTCGTGCCGCTCCCAGAAGCGCTCCGCGTCGGTCAGCACGGCCGGCGGCACCGCGTCGGTCACCGCGACCGCGGTGTCCACGGCCAGGCCGCCGCCGATCCGGCGGACCAGCGACGCGCCGGAGAGCTGGGTGAAGTTGTAGTACTCCGACACCCGGGCCCGCAGCACGACCTCGTCGCCGACGGTCGGCACGTAACCGCCGATCAGCGAGGTGAACGTGCCCATGAACACGAAGATGCCGTCGGAGCTGGTCGGGTCGCCGTCGGTGTCACCAACGCGGCTCTGCAGGAAGAACCCGTGCTGCTCCGCCCCGGCCGAGGTACGGGCCAGGGTCAACTGGGTGATCACGCCGCGTACGTCGTACAGCGTGCTGCTCGTGCCGTTGCCGCTCGCCGGTGCGAGCGGCGACCGGTCGGTCGGACCCGACTCGGCGTCGGTGGTCGGACCCTGCACCTCGCCGACGGTCAGTTCCCGCGTCACCTGCACGACCAGGGCGCAGCTCGCGGTGCCACCGCCGGCGTCGGTCGCGGTGAGGGTGACGGTGTACGCCCCGGCGGCGAGGTCGGCGCTCACGCCGACCGTGCCGCGGGCGGTGCCGCCCACCCCGTCGGCGGGGGTGAAGGCGGTACGGGTGATCGAGCCGGCGGTCGGGCTCGGGCTGATCGCGGTCACCGCCAGGTCGACGATCGTGTCGTCGGGGTCGGCGGCGGTCACCTCGCGGCTCGCGGCCGTGCCGGCGGCGGTGACCAGCGGCCCGCCACAGGTCACCGTGGCCGGCACGTCCACCGGGCCACCGCCGTCCACGGTGTGCGCGCCCAGTCCGTCGAACGTGTCGACGGGGAAGCCGGCCCACTGCGTGGCGGGGTCGAACGCGTCCGACGGGTCGGTGTCACCGGCGGCCACGCTCGGCAAGCGGCGCAGGGTGTTGTCCGCGGTGCTGGTGACGCCGGCACCCCACTCGGTGCCCGGGTCGACGCCCACCTGGCCGATCGAGTCGAGCACTGTGGTGCCCCGGCGCAGCACGATCGCGTCGTCACCGTTGAAGAGGCTCGCCCCGGTGGTCTGGTCGGCCTGGGCGAGGATGGCGGCCCCGGCCGAGGCGCTGGCGAACACGAACGCGTCGCCGGCGGCCACGCTGCCGGTCAGGGCGATCGTGGTGGCCGTGGTGGAACCGTTGAAGTAGAGCTGCAACTGGTAGCCGCCGGCCGCCAGGTCGACTGCGGCGCCGGTGCCGTTGAACAGCTCGATCGCCTTGTTGTTCGACGAACCCTCGACGTACTCCGAGATGAAAAGGTCGGTGGGCGCGGCGCTGGCCGCGGTGGGTGCGACGCCGAGCGCCGTGATGGTCACGGCGGCGGTGGCGGTCGCGAGCGCGGCGATTGAGCGGCGCGGGCGCATAGGGCCTCCACGATGGGTGGATGGGGGTCAACGCACGTTAAGGTGCGCGACTGTCCACCGTCCATCCCCTAGTGGACAGTTTCGTGAATTCCTCAGCGCGGCGGGTCGAGGCGGTGCACCAGCTCAGCGACGTCGACGCTGTATTCGCACCAGTCCCGGTCGGGGCGGTAGCCCAGCTCCGCGTTGACCTTGAGCATCGCCTCGTTGGCCTGCGCGTTCCAGGTCTGCACCTCGATCAGCTCCGGCTCGGCGGAGCGTAGCTCCAGCAGCATCCGGGCCTTGATCGCCCGATCGATGCCGTAGCCCCGGTGATCCTGCGCGACGATCGTGTCGTACTGGTCGGCACGGGTCGGGTGCTGCGCCGGCACCACCACCTCGGTCAGGCCGGCCACCTCGCCGCTCTGCTCGTGCCGGGCGAGCACGATGTACGGCTTCATGCCCCGCCGGTGCAGCGTGTCGAGGCTGTCGCGCAGCCGCTCCGGGTCGTAGGAGCTGGGCCGCAGCTCACCGTCGTCGACGTCGCGCACCTCGGCCTTGGCCCGCGCGTACGCCTCGATCAGGTCGTCCGGCGGCCCGCCCGGGAAGAACTCCAGCTGGTAGCCCGCCCCGATGCCGGTGGCCATCTCGGCCAGCTCGGCCCAGTCCACCGCGGTCAGGTCGAGGACGCTGCGCGTCTCCACGTACTCCCGGGTGAAGCCGAGCGACTCGTAGAACCCGATCGCGGGCGTGTCGCCGACGACCTCGACCCCGATCGACCGGAAGCCCTCCTGGTAGACCCGGCGGGCGGCACGCAACACCAGGTCACGACCGAGGCCGGTGCGCCGCGCGGACGGGTGCACCAGCACCTCCAGCACGCCGATGTCACCCAGAAGGAGTACGTGCACCTGGCCGAGCACCGCGCCCGTGTCGCCCGGGGTGGTCGGCTCGGCCTGGGCGATCCAGGAGATCCGCCGCTCGCCGGGCATCACCTCGGCGAGGTATTCCCGCAGCGAAGTCTCCCGCCAGGGCGGGTCCTGCGGCAGATCGGCCGCCAAAACCGCGTTCAGCGTGGCCAACAGCGACGCGATCTCGGCGGACGACGCGGTCCTGGGGTCCCACTCGCGCACCATCACCCGTCTAGCTTGCCGCTAACAGAGGCCCGGGGGAAGTGTCCAGTTCTCCAACGTATCGAGACGATCACTTCACGACCGACTGGACCGTCCGTACCGGTTCGCGGTGTCGTAGACGTCCTGGGCGTACCGCCGTACATCGTTGTAGGAGAGGATCGCGTTCCACCAGTCGCCCGGAATGCTCAGGTTTCGGCCGCCCTTGCAGAGGTAGTGTCCCGCTGCCAGGGCGGCGTCGTCCAGGTCGTGCGGGTCCTTGAGCCCGTCGTTGTCGGCGTCCGCGCCGATCTCCTGCCAGGTGGTCGGGATGAACTGCATCGGCCCGATCGCGCGGTCGAGGGTCGAGTCCCCGTCGAGCGCCCCACGGTCGGTGTCGATGATCCGCATCCGGCCGCCGTTGCCGTCCAACGGCAGCCCAATGATCTTCGGTGTTGCCTTGCCGTCCTGCCCCAACCGCGCGCCGTTGGCCGAGCCGTGCCCCGATTCGACCTGACCGATCGCGGCCAGCGTGGTCCAGCTCAGCGCACAGCTGCGGTTGGTCTGGGCGAGCACCAGCTCGGCGTAGCCGTACGCCTGCATGGCGACCGGGGGGACACCGACCTTGGCGCCGACCTGCTGCGCCCAGCCGGCCAGGGCGTCCGACGGTCGGCCACCGATCACCGACCCGGTCGGCAACCCGTTGCCGGGCAACCCGCCGCTGGGCAGCGGAAGGGTCGGCAGCGGCCCGGTGGGCAGAGGGCTGGTGGGCAGGCCGGACGGCACCCCCGGCGGTGCGACCCCGGTCGGCGCGGCCGAGGCGTCGACCGCGACCGGGCGCGGTGCGCGGATCGCGGCCGGCACGAGCAGCGCTCCCGCCGCGGCGGTCACCGCCACCAGCGCCAACAGGAAGACGCCAGGCAGGGTCAGCCGACCACTCGGCCGGCGAGCCCAGGCACGCGTCGCCCGAGCCGCGGAGGCCGCTGCCTGGCGTGGCGGCAGCCGTACCGCGTGCGCGAACTGCACCCGCCGCCGACGGGCCGGATCGGACGCCGGCACGACCGGCATCTCATCCACAGTGGTCTTCGCCGGATCCGCGGCACCGGCGGCGGTCTTCGCGTCGTCTGCCGGCGTGTCGGCGCTCGACCCGCCGGCCGACTTCGGCGCGGCCGGGTCGCTGGCCTTGCCGTCCGCCTCCGGGTCCGCGCTTTCCGTGGCGTCGGTCCTGGGGGTGTCGGCCTGGTCTTCGGTCTTGGGGGCGTCGGTCTTGACCGCGTCGGCCTTGGCGGCCTCGGTCTTGACGGCCCCGGCGTTCGCGGCCTCGGCCTTGGGTGCCTCGGCCTTGGCGGCCTCGGTCTTCGCGGCCTCGGCCTTGGGTGCCTCGGCCGGCGGGGCGGCGGCCGGGGCGGGCTCGGCCGGGGCCTTCGTGCCGGTGGCGCTCGCGCGCGGGTCGGACCCGGCGAGGTCGGTCGCGGTGGGCTCACCCGCTGGCGGGGCCGGCGCGGTGGCCGGTGGTGTGGTCGGCGCGGTGGCCGGTGGTGTGGTCGGCGCATCCGCCGAACGCCCGCTCAGCCAGGGGCGGCGGGGGCGGGGCACCTTGCGCACCGGATCGGGCGCGGCCCCCGAGCCTGCGAGCGGCCCGTCCAGCGGCGCGGCCGGTCGTAACGGTTGCACACGCGTGTCGTCCTCGCCGTCCACCACCTGTCGAGTATCACCCATGCTTCGCCAAGCGTCAGATCCACTACCCTGGGTGGCATGCCCCGGTACGAGTTCCGCTGCCGCGCCTGCGGCGACACCTTCGAGGTCAACCGTTCGATGGCGGCGGCCGGTGAGCCGGCCAGCTGCCCACAGGGACACGCCGACACGGTCAAGCTTCTTTCCGCGGTCGCGGTCACCGGCCGGGGTGGTGCCGCCGGTGGCGCCCCGGCACCCGCCGCTGGTGGCTGCTGCGGCGGTGCCTGCGGCTGCTGATCGGGCCAATTCGCCGCCGCCTGGTGGGCCGGCCTTGCCGGGAGCGGGTCCGAGTGGCACGTTGAGGCGGCACTTGCCCAACCGTTCTCACGATGTGTGATCGTCCGGACTCAGGCAGCATGAACCCGACGTCACGGGCGGAGGTTCCTCGCATGTCGCCACGGATCCAGCTCCCGAGCGGTTGGGTGACCTTCGTATTCACCGATATCGAGGGCTCGACCCGACTGGCCCAGCTACTCGGCCCGGACTACCGCCCGGTGCTCGCCGAGCATCGACGGCTGCTGCGTCGCACGCTGGCCAGCACGGGTGGCGCGGAGCTGCTGACCGAGGGCGACTCGTTCTTCCTGGCCTTCGAGGAAGCGACCGCGGCGATGACCGCGTGCCTGACCGCCCAGCGCGCACTGTCCAGCCACGACTGGCCCACCTCCGAAGCCGCCCCCCGCGTGCGAATGGGCCTGCACACCGGCTACGCCGAGCCACGCGACGGCGAGTACGCCAGCCCCGAGGTGCACCGGGCCGCCCGGGTGGCCGCCGCCGCGCACGGCGGGCAGGTGCTCTGCACGGCGTCCACCGCACGTCGAGCCGAGCCGTTGCCGCCGGGTGCGACCCTGCTCGACCTGGGCCTGCACCGACTGCGCGGCTTCGACGACCGGGAACGACTGTTCCAACTGATCGCACCGGGTCTGGAGCGGCAGTTCCCCCGGCCCCGCACCGCCGACGCGGTGGCGCACAACCTGCCCACCCAGGTGACCTCGTTCGTCGGCCGGCAGGCCGAGCGCATCGAGTTGGGCCTCCTGGTGCGACAGCACCGCCTGGTCACCGTGCTGGGCGCGGGCGGGGCGGGCAAGACGCGGCTCGCGGTGGAGCTGGCCAGCGGACTCGTCGAGGCGTACCCGGATGGGGTCTGGTTCGTCGACATCGCCTCGGTGACCGACCCGGGGCTGGTGGCGTTCGCCATCGCCGCCGTGCTCGGCCTGCGACCCGAGCCCGGCCGGCCGATGCTGGACACCCTCGTCGAGTACGCGGCCGGCCGCCGGATGCTTGTCGTACTGGACACCTGCGACACCCAACCGGCCGCCTGCGCGGAGGTGATCGCGCGTCTGCTGTCCGGCGGGGCCGGCGTACGGGTGCTGGCCACCAGCCGTGAGTCGTTCAGCCTGCCCGGCGAGGTGGTGTGGCGGATTCCGCCGCTCTCGGTCGACCCGCGCGCGGACGGTGCGGAGAGCGACGCGGTGGCGCTGCTGCTGGACCGTACGGCGGCGGCGCGCGGTGGTCGGCAACCGGACCCGGCCGAGTCCGCCGACCTGCGTCGGGTCGTGCAGCGGCTGGACGGACTGCCACTCGCCATCGAGTTGGCCGCCGCCCGACTGCGGGTGCTCTCCGTCGGTCAGCTCGCCGAGCGGCTGGACGATGTCCTCGGCACCCTGGACGCCGGCCGGGAGGACCATGATCCGCCGCCGGTGGAGCGGGGCTGGTCCGGCAACCAGCAGGACACCGTGGACCTGGTCGCGGCGGCGGCCGGTGCGTCGCCGCCCACTCCGGCGAGCCGGGCGGTGCAGCGCTCGGCCACCGAACGGCACCTGACCATGCAGGCCACCGTCACCTGGTCGTACCGGACGCTGGGGCCCCGGGCCGCCCGCCTGCTGCGGTGGCTGGCGGTCTTCGCCGGCCCGGTGGATCTGGCGACGGTGGAGTGGCTGCTGGGTGACGATCCGCTGGACCCGCTCTCGGTCCTGGTGGACAAGTCGATGGTGTTGGCCGAGCCTCGTGCCGCCGGCAGCACCTACCGGATGCTCGACCCCATCCGGGCGTACGCGGCGCGGCGGCTGGCCGAGGCGGGTGAGGAGCAGGCCGCTCGGGACCGGCACGTGGCCTGGTCGGCGCACGCGTTGGACCGGGCCCACCTGGGCCAGGACGGCCGGCCGGTGACGCTGTCGTTGTATGCCCTCGATCCACTGGCCGGGGAGTTGCGCGCCGCGCTGCGGTGGTGCGCCACCGGCGGCAGCGCCCGTGCCGGTCTCGGTCTGGCGGGCGGGCTGGACCAGTGGTGGCTGGAGCGGGGCCTGGCCCGCGAGGGGCGGCTGTGGCTGTTCCGGCTGTACGGGCGGATCGCCGAGACGGGGGAGCGGATCCCGGAGGCGGAGCTGGCGGCGGCGTACCACATGCACTCGCTGCATGCCGGCGCAGACGGCGAGTTCGCCGAGGAGCTGCGCTACTCCCAGCGCGCGGAGGCAGCGGCCCGGCAGGCCGGCGACGCCGGGCTGCTGGCCCGGGTGCTCGCCGGCCGGGCCGCGCCGCTGGTGGACATGGGGCAGTTCGTCGAGGCCGAGCGGGTGTGCCGGGAGGTCATCGACTGGGCGCACGGGCAGGACGTGGTCGGCGAGGCACTGTTCGCGGTGTTCAGCCTGGCCGAGCTGCTCTGGCGGCGGGGCGCCCTGGAGGAGGCGGCTGAGCTGCTGGGCGCGGTGCGTCCGGTGGAGGCGGCCCGACCCGTGGAGCGGGGCCGGCGTTCGGTGGACATGCTGCTCGGCATGGTCGCGCTGGCCCGCGGTGACGTGATCGCCGCCCACGAGCATCTGCTGGTGGCGCTGCGCTCCCGGATGGGCCACGGCTACCACGGCCGGGCGTGCGACACCTTGAACGCGGTCGCGGTGCGTTGCGCGATCGGCGGCCAGCGGTTGACCGCAGCCCGCCTGTTCGGGGCCGCGCAGGCCACCCGGGCGAGCATGCGTGCCACCCCCGGCATCTACGGCGGTTACTGGGCCGAACAGCAGGCGGAGTTGCGCGCGGTGTTGGGCGACGCGGCCTTCGACGACGCGTACGGCGAGGGCGCCGAGTTGGGGCTGGACGAGGCCGCGGCGCTGGCACTCGACGTGGAACACCCGGACCTTGCGGCGGACTCGACCCGCTTCAGCACCGGCCTGTCCCAACCAATCCCCCGCCGTCCCACCGACTCCGACCGCCACCCAGCCACCCGAACCGAACGCGCCTAACCCCTGCCCCACCCATCCCCCCCACCCCCACCCCCACCCCCACCCTTGTTGATCAAGAGGTTTGCGTCAGGAAACGCGCTTCCGATGACCGAAATCTCTTGATCAACGCGGGTGGTGCGGGGGAGGGGGCGGGGGAAGGGGTGGGGTGGGGTTAGTGGGTTGCGGCGTTGGCTTCGGCTTGGGCCTTCATTCGGGCGGCGCGGTCGATGTCGGCCTGCTGGACGGCCGCTACCGAACCGAAGATGCTGACCGCCTGGTAGTACGTCCAGGCCAGGCTGTAGCAGGCCGGCCGGACGACCGAGTTGTACGTGGTGCAGACGCGCTTCAGGTCCTCGTAGAAGGCGCTGTCGAGCCGGGACTTGTTGGCGGAGAACTGGCCGACCGCCTTGTAGTTGCGGTAGCCGAAGTCGTGCCGGTAGCAGCCCAGGTTGAAGGTGAAGCCGAGCGGGTTGTCCGGGCTGGACGAGCAGTAGTCGGTGGACCAGTTGAAGTTGTACTCGGCCCAGGGGGCCCGGTTGACCCGGGCGCTGTTCCACGAGTTGTAGCTGGACGCACTGGTCTGGGTCCAGCTGGACAGCACCGAGAGCCGTTGGGCGGGGGTGACGGCGGCGGCGGGGGAGGCGATGGCGAGGGTGGCGAGCAGCGCTAACGCGCCCGAGGCGAGCAGGGTGGCGAGACGTCGGGGCACGGGTTACCTCCGCAGGGGTGAGCGGGTGGGACGGAAGTTACCGGCGGGTTACCGGATGTCGATGAGTGTCGATCAGCTGATCAACTAGGCGGTATGCGCGTCGCCAACTATTGGTGACATACGTTGAAACAGACGAATGCCCCGGACGCGCGAGGCGTCCGGGGCATTCAGCGAAGCGGGTCAGTGCCTGACGAATACCGGCGGGCTCGTGGGGCTCTCGTTGGCCGACCGGTCCAGCGCGGTGAGCTGGTAGGTGTAGTGCCGACCGGGCTCGGCCGAGGTGTCCACCCAGGACTGGGTGCCGCCGGGCGTGGCCCGGACGGTGTCGACCAGGTGCGCGGCGTCGGCCGTGGCACAACGGCCGGGCAGCGTGGTGCCGTCGAAGCGGTAGATCGCGTACGAGGTGGCGGTGCCGAGCGGGCCGACGCCGTCGGCGGGCTGCCGCCAGGTGAGCCGGACCCCGTCGGCCTGCCGGGTCGCCTTGCTGAGCACCGGGAAGAGCAGCGGCCGGGCCGGCAGGTGGGGCATGGCCGGCACCAGCGCCGGGCGGGAGTAGTGCTCGCCCGCGTAGATGTCGGTGGCGCCGAGCCGGTTGGCCCGCACCTGCACCGCGGAGAAGTGCACGTTGCCCTGCACCTCCGGGTACGACCGGTTGAGCGTCAGGTGGTCGGACAGCTCACGCGGGTTCTGCCAGTACGGCCCGTACGCCGGGTCGCCGCTCTTGTAGTCGGCCTGGCCGATGTAGAGCTGCACGCGGGTGCCGCGCACCGTCTCGGCCCACCACGGCACGAGGCGCGCATAGTCGGCGGCGGGGTACTGGCCGATGTACCAGTACAGCTGCGGCACCACGTAGTCGATCCACTCCTGCTTGATCCACTTGCGGGTGTCGGCGGAGATGATGTCGTACGACTGGCTGCCGGTGGTGTCCGAGCCGAGCGGGTCGGCGGTCTTGTTGCGCCAGATGCCGAACGGGCTCACGCCGAACTTCACCCACGGCTTCGCCGCCTTGATCTTGCCGTTCATCTCCTGGATCAGCAGGTTGATGTTGTCCCGCCGCCAGTCGGCCCGGTCGGTGAAGCCCCGGTTGTGGGCGGCGAAGGTCGCGTCGTCCGGCACCTGGTACGTGCCACTGGGGTAGGGGTAGAAGTAGTCGTCGAAGTGGACGCCGTCGATGTCGTACCGCTTGACGGCGTCCATCATTGCGGTCTGGACGAACTCGCGAACCTCGGGGATCCCCGGGTTGTAGTAGAGCCGGCTGCCGGCCACGCCAGCCGGTGGGTAGGCGAAGGTCCAGTCGGGGTGCTGCTGGGCCGGGTGGCCGGGGGCGAGCTGGGCGAGGTCGGCGCCGGCGCCGCCGGGGGCCGGCATGGACACGCGGTACGGGTTGAACCAGGCGTGGAACTCCAGGTTCCGCTTGTGCGACTCGTCGACCAGGAAGGCCAGGGGGTCCCAGCCCGGGTCCTGGCCGCGTACCCCGGTCAGGTACTCCGACCAGGGCTCGTACGGTGAGGGCCAGAGCGCGTCGGCGGTGGGTCGGACCTGCACCACGACGGCGTTGTGGTGCAGTCGCCCGGCCAGGTCGAGCAGCTCGCGGTACTCGGCCTGCTGGGCCGCGATCCGGTCCGGGTTGGTCTGGGACGCCTTGCTGGGCCAGTCGATGTTGACCACCGACGAGATCCACATGGCCCGGAACTGCCGCTTCGGGGTGGCCGGGTCGGTGGCGCAGGTAGCGGTGCTGGTGATGTCGGCCGCGCCGGGTGCGGCGCTCGCGGGGGTGGCGGTGACGAACGTGCCGAGCAGGGCTGCGACCAGCCCGGCGACTCCGAGTCGGGTGGCTTTCATGCGGTCTGTCCCTTCGTTGGGGCTCCCGGATGTTTCACGCGGCGCGGCAAGATTCGCCGTCGATGTCCGCGTTGCTGGTAGGAAATTTTCACAGTCTGGCCATCGCCGCAAGAGTTCGTGGTTGACCAATCGCGCCGGTGGGTAGCAACGGCGGTCACCGGCCGCCGCGGAGGTGGTCGCACGGTGGGAGGGGTGACCGGGTGTCCGTGCTGCGCACAAAACCAATCAAGGACGTGATAGCCCAAGGTGAGGCGGACGGCAGCGACGGCCAGCTGGGGCTGAAGAGGCGGCTCGGCGCGATCGACCTCACCGGCTTCGGCATCGGCATCGTGATCGGCACCGGCATCTTCACGCTCACCGGGATCGAGGCCCGGGACAGCGCCGGGCCCGGCGTGGTGATCTCCTTCGCCATCGCCGGCGTGGTGGCCCTGCTTGCCGCCCTCTGCTACGCCGAGCTGGCCTCCAGCGTGCCGACCGCCGGCAGCGCCTACACCTACGCGTACGCCACGATGGGCGAGATCGTCGCCTGGATCATCGGCTGGGACCTGCTGCTGGAGTTCGCGCTCGGCGCCGCCGTGGTGGCCCGAGGCTGGTCCGGCTACCTCGCCGAACTGCTCGACCTGCCGACCCGGTGGTTCGGCGAGGAGGGCAGCACTGTCAACGTGGGCGCCATCGCCATCGTGTTGATCCTCGGCATCGTGGCGATCGTCGGCATCCGGGAGTCCGCCCGGATCACCAACCTGCTGGTGCTGGTCAAGGTGGCCATCTGCGTCTTCGTGGTGGTCGCCGGGCTGTTCTTCGTCAAGGCCGCGAACCTCACCCCGTTCATCCCGCCGGCCGAGCCCGCCGGTGGCGGCGACGACGGCATCAAGCAACCGGTCACGCAGGCGCTCTTCGGGCTGGAGCCGTCGGTCTTCGGCTTCGTCGGGGTGCTCAGCGCCGCCGCCGTGGTCTTCTTCGCGTACACCGGCTTCGAGGCCGTGGCCAACCTGGGTGAGGAGACGAGGAAGCCCAAGCGGGACCTCACCCTGGGTCTGCTCGGCACGCTGCTGATCTCCACCGTGCTCTACATCGGCGTCTCGCTGGTGGTGGTCGGGATGGTGCCGTACACCGAGATCGACCGGGGCGCCCCGATCGCGTCGGCCTTCGAGTCGGTCGGCGCGGGCTGGGCGGCCGTGCTGGTCTCCATCGCCGCCGTCGCGGGCCTGACCAGCGTCATCCTGGTCGACCTCGTGGCGATGGGCCGGATCGGCTTCGCCATCGCCCGGGACGGGTTGATCCCGCCCTCGATCGCGAAGGTGCACCCGCGCTGGGGGACCCCGTACCGGATCTCGGCGATCATGACGGTGGCGGTCGCGCTGCTGGCCGGCTTCCTGCCGCTCTCCGCGCTGGCCGACCTGGTCAGCATCGGCGCGCTCTGCGCGTTCGTCCTCGTGTCGGTGGCGGTGCCGATCCTGCGCCGCAAGCGTCCGGACCTGGAGCGGCCGTTCCGGGTGCCGTTCTCGCCGGTGCTGCCGATCGTCTCGGCGCTGGCCTGCTTCTACCTGATGCTCAACCTGTCGGTGGAGACCTGGCTGCGGTTCCTGGCCTGGATGCTGCTCGGCGCGTTGATCTACTTCGGTTACGGCTACCGCCGCAATCGGCTGGCCCAGCACGAGCCCGCCGTCGCCCCGGCTCCGCGCGAGCCGACCGACTGACCTGCGAGGTGCGGAAGGGCCCCGTTTCGGGGGCCCTTCCGCACGATCAGCTCAGGGGCGGGGCTGCGGCGTGGCCGTCGGGCCCTTGACGACCGGCTTGCCGTCGACCCAGGTCACCTCATCGAGCCACACCTGCCGGCCCGGGTCGGTGCTGCCCTCCTGGCCGGGCGGCCAGGCGTGGTACAGCAGCCAGGTCCGCCCGTCCTTGACCACCATCGACGCGTGGCCGGGGCCGGAGGCGGCCTCGTCGCTCTTCAGGATCGGGTTCTCGGCGGCCTTCACACACGGGCCGGTCGGGCTCTCGCAGACGGCGTAGCCCTCGGCGTACTCCGCCCGGTCGTACGCGTTGGCGGCGAAGAAGAGCAGCAGCCGGCCGTCCTGACGGTGGAAGAACGGCCCCTCGATCAGTGTGCCCTCCCACGGTTCGGTCTGCTTCAGCAGCTTTGTCGGCTCGCCGATGAGGGTCAGGCCGTCGTCGGCGAGGCGCTGCGACCAGAGCCAGGTGTCCATCCCGATCGCGTTGCCATCGTTCTTCCACAGCAGCCACAGGCTGCCGTCGGTGTCCCGGTACGGGCTGGCGTCGATCGCCCCGCCAAGGTCGGCCTGGCAGATCAGCGGGCCGGCCGCATCGTCCCGGTACGGCCCCTGCGGTGCGCTGGCCACCGCCCGCCCGACGCACTGCCGCCCCGACTCCCGGCCGGCGACGGTGTAGTAGAGCAGGAAGCGGTCCGGCGCGAGCTGGATCGCCTCCGGCGCCCAGGTCTTACCAGCGTCCGCCCAGTCCGGCAGCGCCGGCAGGGCGTCCCCGGCCTCGGTCCAGTCGACCAGATCCGTCGAGGTGAGCACGGGGACGTTGCGGCCCCCGGAGTTGGTGTGGAACAGGTACCAGGTGTCGCCCACCTGGATCGCCTGCGGGTCCGGGGCGTCCGTCTTCACGACCGGGTTGGTGAACATGCTGGGGTCGCTCCCGCTGCTCGTGGTGGGGGTGGGTTCGGTGTCGTCGGAGCAGCCCGCAACGAGCAACGCGGCGGCGAGAACGATCGCCGCCGCGCCACGTCGCCGGGCGGTCGTGCGCGTCATCCCTTCAAACCGCTGCGGGAGACACCCTGGATGATGTGCCGCTGGGCCAGCACGAAGAGGATCAGCACCGGCAGGCTGGCCAGCACCGCGCCCGCCATGATCACCGGGTAGTCGGTGACGTACGAGCCTTGGAGCAGGCCCAGACCCGGCGGCAGGGTGAGCTGCTCCGGGCTGAACAGCACGAAGATCGGCCAGAGGAAGTCGTTCCAGTTGGTGAGGAACGACAGCACGGCCAGGGTGGCGAGCGCCGGCTTGGACAGCGGCAGCACGACCTTGTAGAAGATCTGCCACTGGTTGGCGCCGTCGAGCGTGGCCGCCTCCTCCAACTCGTTCGGGAGCGAGAGGAAGAACTGCCGCAGGAAGAACACCCCGAACGCGCTGGCCGCGCCGGGCACCACCACCACGGCGAGGGTGTCGATCCAGTTGAGCTGGTCGACGATCAGGAAGTTCGGGATGATCAGCGAGGTCGGCGGGATGAACAGCGTCCCGACGATCAGGGCGAAGGTCACCCCGCGACCGCGGAACCGCAACCGGGCCAGGGAGTACGCGGCCATCGAGGCGGTCACCAGCACCAGCGCCGAGTGCAGCGTGGCGGCCACCATGCTGTTGAGGAACCAGCGCAGCACCGGGTTCGCCGAGTTGTTGAGGATCTGCTCGTAGCCGTAGCCGGCGAGCGGGTTCGGCAGCCAGCTCGGTGGGATCTGCTGAGCGGCGGTGTAGGTCTTCAGCGAGGTGATGACCATCCACACCAGCGGGACCAGGAAGATCAGGGCCAGGGCGACCAGGGTGGCGTAGAGCCCGACCCGGCGCAGCCCCGGTGCGGAGCCGTCGGTGGTCGGCGTGGGCTTCGTCATGGCGGTCCCCTCAGTCTTCCTTGTAGCGGAAGAGGCGGAAGTTGGCGATGCTCACGACCGCCAGCAGCAGGGCGAACACGATGCTCATCGCGGCGGCGCGACCGGCGTTGTTGTTCCGCAGGCCCTCCTCGACGATGAACCACACCACCGTGCGGGTCTCCGTGCCGGGCGTCCCCTGGGTGATCAGGAACGACTGACCGAACATGTTGGCCGAGGCGAGCACGGTCGTCGTGATCACGAAGAGCAGCACCGGCCGCAGCCCGGGCACTGTGACGTTGCGGAACCGCTGCCACGCGTTCGCGCCGTCCATCCGGGCCGCCTCGTACAGCTCCGGCGAGATGTCCTGAAGACCGGCCAGGTAGATCACCGCGTTGAAGCCGGACGTCCACCAGACGGTCACCCCGACCAGTGAGATCCACGCCCACGGCATGTTCGTCACCCAGGGGGTGTCCGACGGCAACCCGACCACGCCGAGGAGCCGGTTGACCAGGCCCAGGTTGGCGTCGAGCAGGAACCGCCAGAGCAGGCCGATCACCGCGACACCCAGCACGTACGGCGCGAAGTAGATCGCCCGGAAGAACGTCCGGCCCGGGAAGGAGCGGTTGAGTAGCAGTGCCAACCCCAGCGGTACGACCACCAGCAGCGGCACCGACAGCACCGTGAAGATCGCGGTGGCCCGGATGCTCTGCCACCAGTCGCCGTAGACGGCGGAGTCGCTGGAGAAGAGCTGCTTGTAGTTGTCCAACCCGACGAACGGACGGTTGGGCAGCTGGAAGTCCCACTGGTGCACGCTCAGCCAGAGGCCGAGGACGATCGGCAGCAGGCCGAACACCCCGAACAGAACCAGGTAGGGGGCGAGGAACAGATATGGCGTCGCCCGTCTGGTCCGACCCGCCGAGGCGGCCCGGCGGGCTGCGTTGGCCGCCGGGGGCGGCGCGTCACCGCGCGCCGCCCCGACCTCGATCACGTCCGCCACGGGGTATCAGCTCCCGTACTTCTTGCGGTTGTCCTCGAGCTGCTTGTTGGCCTTCGCCACACCATCGTCCAGCGCCTGCTTGGGCGACTTCTTGCCCAGCGCGGCCTCGTTGAAGGAGTTGTAGAAGGTGGTCATGACCTCGCCGAGACCCGGGGCCGCCGGCGGGAACGCCGCGTACTCCAGCTCGGGGGCGAGCGACGAGATCTCTGGCAGCGCCTTGAACTCGGCGCCCTCGCGGACGGCCTTACGGGCCGGCACCTGGCCGCCCTTCGCCCAGTCCAGCGAGTGCTCACTGAGCCAGTTGATGAAGACCTTGGCGCCGGAGACCTTGTTGGCGTCGTTGGCCCGCTGCTTGACGATGGTGAAGTTGTGCGAGTTGGCCCACGCGGCCGGCTTGCTGCCGATCTGCGGGAGCGGAGCGACGCCCCACTGCACCTCGGGGCTCTTCTTTAGATCGTTGATCTGCCAGATGCCGTTCCAGGTGAAGGCGTTCTTGCCGCTCTTGAACGACAGGTAGTCGGCGTCCTGACCGACGTTGGCCGGCGAGAAGCCCTGCTTGATCATGTCGACCAGCCACGTGCACGCCTCGACCGCCGGGTCCGAGTTGAAGGTGGCCTTGGCCACGTCCGCGTCGAACAGGGTGGCACCCCACTGGTTGAGCAGCGAGTAGAAGGTCATGCCGCCGGTGAACTGGAACGGGCTGACCCAGAAGCCCTGGATGCCAGCCTTCTTCAGCTCGGTCAGCGCGGCGACGTAGTCGTCCTTGGTCGTCGGCGGCTTGTTCGGGTCCAGGCCGGCCTTCTGCATGACGGTCTTGTTGTAGTAGAAGCCCAACGGGTGCATGTCCAGCGGGATGCCGTACCGCTTGTTGTTGTAGAGCCCGCCCTTCCACACCGTGGGGGCGAAGTCGCCCTCGGCGAGCTCCAGGTTCTTGGCCACGTCGTCCAGCTCGGTGATCACGCCGCGGGCGGCGAAGGTGGCGAGCTGGTCCATGTGCATGACCGCGATGTCCGGGCCGTTGCCGCTGGAGGCCGCGCCGGGGAGCTTGTTGTAGTAGTCCTCCCACTGGTACGTGGCCACCGACACGGCGATGTTCTTGTGCTCGGTGTTGAACTGGTTGACCAGCGTCTTGAAGATCTCGCCGTCACCGCCGGTGAAGCCGTTCCACAGCTTCAGGTCCACCTTGGGGCCGGTGTACGCCTTGCCCCCGTTGCCGGCGGCGGGCCCGGAGGCGCTGTCATCGCCGCCGCCGCAGCCCGCGAGGGTCAGCGAGGCCGCGGCGCCGAGTCCGAGACCGAGGCCGAGCAGGCGTCGCCGGCTCATGTCGTTCTGGATCATGCTTTATCTCTCCTTGAGGGGGAACGGAATGAATTGTGCCTGCTCAGGACCGGTGCGACATCAGGCGCTGGTCGGGCCGAAGCGGAGCACGCTCCAGGACACGGCGGGCAGGCGCACGGTGCACCTGCCGCCGTCGGGGGTGGGGGTGGGCAGGTCCCGCGGCGTCACCCGGTCGGGGTCGGCCTCGGTGTTCGTCGCCGTCGGGTCAGACCCGGCAGCGATGCTCTGAAAGGAATAACCGGACAGTCCTGGCAGACCGCGCAAATCGATGTCCAATGCGAGGTCCGTCTGGTCCCGGTTGACCGCGAAGACGGTCAGCTCGCCGGTCTCCTCGTCGTGCACGGCGACGGTGTCGAGCACCGGCACGTCCCCGTACCTCTTCGTGTCGTAGCGCGGCGACACCGGGTCGGTGCGCAGCACGGTGCCCCGGGCGTAGCGCGCGGTCAGCGCGAACGGGTGGAAGATGCTCTGCCGCCAGGCGGGGCCGCCGTTGCGGGTGCGGATCGGCGCGATCACGTTGGCCAGTTGCGCCTGGGCGGCCACGCCGACCCGGTCCGCGTGGCGCAGCAGGGTGATCAGCAGGTCGCCGACGACCACCGCGTCGACGGCGGTGAAGTCATCCTCGATCAGCGCCGGAGCCTCGACCCAGCCGCGCCGGTCCAGGTCCGCCTGGAGGCGGGACTCGTACCAGACGTTCCACTCGTCGAAGGAGATCTTCAGCTTGCGCTTGTGCCGCTGCTTGGCGGCCACGTGGTCGGCGGTCGCGACGACCTCGGTGATGAAGTTGTCCATGTCGACGGCCGAGGCCAGGATGCTGGCCTGGTCACCGTCGGACGGGTCGTAGTAGGTGTGCGCCGAGATGTAGTCGACGTGCTCGTAGGTGTGCTCCAGCACCGTTGCCTCCCAGGAGGCGAAGGTGGGCATCCGCCGGTTGGAGCTGCCGCAGGCGATCAGGCTGATCGACGGGTCGATCATCTTCATCGCGCGGGCGGCCTCGGCGGCGAGGCGGCCGTACTCGTCGGCGGTCTTGTGGCCGACCTGCCACGGGCCGTCCATCTCGTTGCCCAGGCACCACAGCCGCACGCCGTACGGGTCCTCGGCGCCGTGCTTGCGCCGCAGGTCGGAGAGCTCGGTGCCGCCCGGGTGGTTGGCGTACTCCAACAGGTCCAGTGCCTCCTGGACGCCCCGCGTGCCGAGGTTGACCGCCATCATCGGCTCGACGTCGGCCTCGGCGGCCCACGTCATGAACTCGTCAAGCCCGAAGGCGTTGGTCTCGATCGTCTTCCAGGCCAGGTCGAGCCGACGCGGCCGGTCACCGACCGGGCCGACCCCGTCCTCCCAGCGGTATCCGGAGACGAAGTTGCCGCCCGGGTAACGGACGACCGAGACGCCCAACTCGCGGGTCAGATCCAGCACGTCACGGCGTAGGCCGCGGGAGTCGGAGGTGGGGTGGCCGGGCTCGTAGATGCCGCCGTAGACGCACCGCCCCATGTGCTCGACGAAGGAGCCGAAGAGGCGTCGGTCGGCCGGGCCGATGGAGAAGGCCGGGTCGATCGTCAGCTGCGCGGTCCGCAAGGGGGTGCCACCTTTCCTCGTGCCGATGCTCAGGTGAGCGCGGTCACCGTTCACCTGGTGTCCACCGTTTTACAACGTTGTAGGCAACGTTGTAAAGGGTTGCTGAGGCGGTAGGGTGCGGAGTGTTACATCGGGGAGGTTTCGGAGTGCGGCAAAGGCTCAAGGATGTGGCCGAACGGGCCGGGGTGTCGGTGAAGACCGTCTCCAACGTGGTCAATGGTTACGTGCACGTTCGGCCGGACACCCGCGCCCGAGTCGAAGAGGCGATCGCCGAGCTCAACTACCGGCCCAACCTCTCCGCCCGTCACCTCCGCAAAGGCCGCACGGGCGTGATCGCGCTGGCCGTTCCGGAACTGGACATCCCGTACTTCGCCGAGCTGGCCCGCCATGTGGTCACCGCCGCCGCCCAGTACGGCTGGACGGTGCTGATCGACCAGACCGGCGGTCGGCGTGAGCAGGAGCGGGTGGTCGCCTCCGGCATCACCGACCACCTGATCGACGGGCTCATCTTCAGCCCGTTGGCGCTCACCGCAGAGGATCTGGCCGGCCTGGACGGCACTCCCATGGTGCTGCTCGGCGAGCGGGTCGATCATGGCCCGGCGGATCGAGTGGTGATCGACAACGTGACAGCGGCCCGGGAGATCACCAGTCAACTGATTCAGCTCGGCCATCGCCGGATCGCGGCCATCGGCTCGCAGCGCACCGACGAGGGTGCCAGCGCCCGACTGCGCCTGGCCGGTTACCGCGACGCGCTGCTCGCCGCCGGGCTCGGCTACGACGAGACCCTGGTGGCGCCCGCGCCGGCCTGGCACCGCGCCGACGGCGCGGCCGCGATGCGCGGCCTGCTCACCTCCGGCGTACGCCTCGACGCCGTCTTCTGCTTCAACGACACGCTTGCCCTGGGTGCCCTGCGCGCTCTGCACGAGGCCGGCCTGCGGGTGCCGGAGGATGTGGCGGTGGTCGGCTTCGACGACATCGAGGACGGCCGCTTTTCGATTCCGACCCTGACCACCGTCGCCCCGGACAAGGAGCAGATCGCCCGCCTGGCCGTCGAACTCCTGGCCAACCGTCTGGACGGCGATCGTGCCGCCCCTGCGAAGGAAGTCAAAGCCCCGTACCACCTGGAACTTCGCGAATCATCCCAACCCCGGCCCCTCCGGTCCGCCATTCAGCAGTAACGGTGGCTCGGCGGTCAGTCGAAGAAGCGGGCCAGGTGGGACTGGGGTGCCGGATCGGCGTCCGGGGGGAGGGGGGTCAGGTCGGCGAAGATCGAGGCGCCGTCGCAGCCGGCGTGCAGTGGATACCACCGCGGCGTGCCCGGTGGCCGGAGCTGGCAGATCCCCTTGAACGTCTGCACGTCCATCAGCCGGACGTGGGTCGGGTCGGCCACCGCGTTCACGTGCCCCCACCAGGGGCTCATCACGTGCAGCACGCCACCGGGGCGGAGCACCCGATGACACTCGTCGACCAGCGGCAGGAAGTCGATCAGGTGCTCCAGGATGTGCACCGCGAAGAGGACGTCGACCGAGTTGTCGGCGAGCGGCAGTGAGCCGGACAGGTCCGCGACGGCGTCCACGCCGGGTGCCGGGTAGATGTCCAGCCCCAGGTTGCTCGACCACTGCTTGGTCGGCCCGCAACCGAGGTCCACGATCACCGGCGCCCGTCCGCCGATGCCCACCCGGCACCAGACGCCGTAGACACCGGCCAGCCGCCCCACCAGATCCCGCACCAGCCGTAGCTGAGCGGGCTCGGCCACGTCCCCGCTCAGATGGGCGACACCCCGGTCGAACCGCACCTCGACCGCCAGGTCCCGCAACCGATCGTCGTGGCGGACCTGGTCCGCCCATGCCTGACCGAGGAATTCGTCGATCGCCCGCAGCCGGTCGGCCGAGGGCGGAGTCTGTGCCAAAGCGACCATTCGGGCCACCTCCCGCCGCGCGATACCCGCAATCGCGCCCGTTATGCCCCGCTCGTCCGCCTCGTTGCCGACTCGGGTGCGGCCCACCGATGGGGATGTCGCAGGATGCGGGGCAGGACCGCAGTCATCGTGATGCCACACAGGCATCAAGATGACTCTGAGGCATCACGCTCAACGGAGACATCGGCTCCGCCCGGGCACGGGGCCGAGCGGCGAACGACCAACTCGGCCCACGCCACCGCAGTCGGCGCGGCGCCCTCGGTCAGCCGGAGAGGGTGCGGCGGCCCCCGCGCATCCGCTGGCGAGGTGGCGGGTCGGCGGGCTTCGGCCGCTTGAGGTGGTAGCGGTGCAGTTCGTGGTTGCCGGGCAGGGACGGGTCCTCGCTCATCGCGACCAACTCCCAGCCCTGGTCACCGGCCCGGTTCAGGTGGGCCAGCGAGGTGTCGCCGTACGGCGTCACGTCGACCATCGAGCCGTCCGGGCCGTACCAGACGAAGACGACCTCCCAGCCGAGGTCGTTGGTCGCGGCCTGGCGGCGGCGGACCAGCAGGGCGTACTCCCACTTGAGCATGGCGTCATTCTCACCCCGCGCCGGCCCGCGGGCACGGATCAATCCTCGGCGATCCGCCCGCCGTCGACGCGGAGTCGCCTGTTGGTCTCGATGGCGGCCAGCATCCGCCGGTCGTGGGTGACCAGCAGCAGCGTTCCGGGGTAGCTGGCCAGCGCCGATTCGAGCTGCTCGATGGCGGGCAGGTCCAGGTGGTTGGTGGGTTCGTCCAGCACCAGCAGGTTGACCCCACGGCCCTGGAGCAGGGCCAGCGCGGCCCGGGTCCGCTCACCGGGGGAGAGGGTGGCCGCCGGTCGGGGCACGTGCGCCGCCCGCAGGCCGAACTTGGCGAGCAGGGTCCGCGCGTCCGCCGGCGACAGGTGGGGTACGGCCGCCTCGAACGCGTCGATCAGCGGCACGTCGCCGAGGAACAGCCCGCGGGCCTGGTCCACCTCGCCGACCACCACGCCGGGCCCGAGCGACGAGGTGCCGGCGTCCAGCGGCAGCCGCCCCAGCAAAGCGGCCAACAGGGTGGACTTGCCCGAGCCGTTCGCCCCGGTCACCGCGACCCGATCCGCCCAGTCGATCTGCAGGTCGACCGGGCCGAGGGTGAAGTCACCCCGGCGTACCACCGCTCCGCGCAGCGTGGCCACGACGGCGCCGGCGCGGGGCGCGGCGGCGATCTCCATCCGCAGCTCCCACTCCTTGCGGGGCTCCTCGACCACGTCGAGCCGTTCGATCAGCCGTTCGGTCTGCTTGGCCTTGGCGGCCTGCTTCTCGCTCGACTCACTGCGGAACTTGCGGCCGATCTTGTCGTTGTCGGTGGCCTTGCGGCGGGCGTTCCGCACGCCCTTCTCCATCCAGCCACGCTGGGTGCGGGCGCGTGCCTCCAGCCCGGCCTTGGTGTCGGCGTACTCCTCGAAGTCCGCGCGGGCGTGCCGGCGGGCCACCTCCCGCTCCTCCAGGTAGGCCGCGTAGCCGCCGCCGTAGTGGTTGACCTGCTGCTGCGCCAGGTCCAGCTCCAGCACCCGGGTCACCGTGCGGGTGAGGAACTCCCGGTCGTGGCTGACCAGCACCGTGCCGGCGCGCAGCCCGGTGACGAACTCCTCCAGCCGCTCCAACCCGGCCAGGTCCAGGTCGT
Source organism: Micromonospora sp. NPDC007208 (assembly GCF_042869175.1). Taxonomy (NCBI): domain Bacteria; kingdom Bacillati; phylum Actinomycetota; class Actinomycetes; order Micromonosporales; family Micromonosporaceae; genus Micromonospora; species Micromonospora sp. NPDC007208. The sequence continues at coordinate 129,285 of NZ_JBIAFG010000013.1, forward strand.
TTGTCGGCTCGTCGAGCAGGAACACGTCGTACCGGCTGAGCAGCAGCGACGCGAGCCCGGCCCGCGCCGCCTGGCCGCCGGAGAGCCCGGTCGTCGGGTGGTCCAGGTCGACCGCGAGCCCCAGGTCGGCGCTCACCTGCTCGGCGCGTTCGTCCAGGTCCGCGCCGCCGAGGGCGAGCCAGCGCTCCAGGGCGTCGCCGTACGCGTCGTCCGCGCCCGCCGCTCCTGCGGTCAGCGCCTCGGTCGCCGCGTCCAACGCCGCCTGCGCGGCGGTCACCCCGGTCCGGCGGGCCAGGAAGTCCCGTACCGTCTCGCCCGGTCGCCGTTCCGGCTCCTGTGGCAGGTGTCCGACGCTCGCGGTGGGCGGGCTGAGACGCACGCTGCCGGCCTCGACCGGCAACAACCCGGCGAGGGTACGCAGCAGCGTCGACTTCCCGGCCCCGTTCGGCCCGACCAGCCCGACCACGTCGCCGGGGGCGACCACCAGGTCCAATCCGGCGAAGAGCGGGCGGTCGCCGTGCCCGGCGGCCAGGTCCTTGACGATCATCGTGGCGCTCATCAGGACGGCAGCCTATCCGGCCCCCCGCATACGACCGACCGGCAGCGGGCAGACTCAACGACGTGGTGACCACACTGGCGATCGACTGTGGCGGCGGAGGCATCAAGGCGTCCGTGCTCGACGAGGCGGGAACGATGCGGGCCCGGCCGTTGCGGGTGCCCACCCCGTACCCGTTGCCGCCTGCGCTGTTTGTCCGGACCCTGCGGGATCTGGGCGGGCGCCTGCCAACGGCGGACCGGCTCACGGTCGGCGTACCCGGGATGATCCGGCACGGAGTGGTCGTGAGCACGCCGCACTACGTGACCCGCAACGGCCCCCGCACCCGGGTCGACCCGGACCTGCTCGCCGAGTGGTCCGGCTGGGACGCGCGAGGCGCGCTGGCCGACGCCTTCGGGGTGCCGGCGCTGGTGCTCAACGACGCCGAGGTGCACGGCGCCGGAGTGGTCGCCGGCACCGGCTGCGAGCTGGTGCTGACCCTGGGGACAGGGCTGGGCAGCGCGCTCTTCGACGGTGGGGTGCTCGCTCCGCACCTGGAGCTGTCGCACGCGCCGGTGCGCTGGGGCACCACCTACGACACGTACGTCGGCGAGCCGGAACGGCGGCGGCTCGGCGACGCCTTCTGGTCCCGACGGATCCGGCAGGTGGTGGACGGGCTCCGCCCGGTGTTCCGCTGGGACCGGCTCTACCTGGGCGGAGGCAACGCCCGACTGATCCGGCCCGAGCAGCTGACCCGGATGGGCGACGACGTGGTGGTGGTGCCGAACACGGCCGGAATCGTCGGCGGTGTCCGCGCCTGGGAACTGTCCGCCGGACGCCGGGACGCCCGCACCTGACCCTCCGGCGCCCGTCGGCACCCGTCGGCGGCGTTCGGCGGCCTTCGACGGCCCGAACTGACCCGATCTCGACCCCGGGAACAGTCGCCAAACGCCCGGTGTTGTGCCAGCGTCGGAACAGGTGACGGTGCGACCCGAGGAGGTGGCAGATGGATCTTCTGGCGGACTACCGGCGGGCGGCCATGTTCTTCGAAACCGGTGACCCCAGCGGGGCAGCCCGACTGCTGGAGCCGATCATCGACGCCGAACCCGGCAACGCGGCGGTCCGGCAGCTGCTGGCCCGGGCGTACTTCCAGTCGGCCCAGCTCAACCGGGCCGAGGAGCACCTGCGCGAGCTGGTCGAGCGGGACCCGAGCGACCACTACGCGCACCACGTGCTCGGTCGGACGCTGGAGCGGCTGAACCGACACACCGACGCGCTGCGGCACCTGCGGATCGCCGCCGCGATGTACGCGGCGAACGACGACTACCGGACCGCGCTGGAGCGGGTGGAGACCCGAGTGGGCGGCCGGCGCTGACCGTGCGGCGTGACGTGAGATGGGGCGGTCCTTCGGGGCCGCCCCTTCCGTCGCCCGGTTGGCGGGCCGGCGGGCGTGCCTAGGATGGCGGACATGGGACCTGACCGGCCGGGGGCTGCGGCATGAAGCTCAAGCTGGACCTGCACGAGATCTTCAACAAGGGCCAGGACATCGACCGGGCGTTGCGCGGGATCATGGACGAGGCGGTGGCGAAGAAGGCCACCCTCGTCGAGATCATCCCCGGCAAGGGGTCCGGCCAGCTCAAGAAGCGGGTGCTGCGGTTCCTCGACCAGAAGGACGTCAAGCAGCTCTACCACCGCGTGGAAAAGGACTCGAAGAACTTCGGCCGCCTCTTCGTCCACTTCCGCTGGAAGTAGCCCCGGCTTCCCGACCTCCCGCGTCAACCCGGCATTGCCCCTGACCTGCGGACGCGCCAACTGCTCGCTGTGACCGAGGTCGGCGAACGGACGTATCCGGGCTCTATGCTCCCCCGCATGCCGATCACCGCCGTGCTGCGCCGACGGCAGGGCGTAGCCGTCGTGGCCTGTTTGCTCCTACTGCCCATCCTGTCTGGCTGCTTCGACCAAGAGCGAGATGGCGTCGTGCCGCCGGGCACGTTCTCGACAACGACGATGTCTCCGCATGCGGCGGGGGGCACACGCGCCGGCAACCCCGCGCCGTCACCGACCCCGGTGCCCGTGGTGTCTTCTTCCACATCGGTCGCCCCTATCGGCACGGCGGCACAACGGGTACCCGGGATTCGGTCACTGATCGCGGACCCAGGCCGAGTGGACCCACTCTCCTGTACACCGCCCGACCCGCCCGAGCGGCCCGAGGTGGTCGTCGAGTTGGACGAGACGGGCTCAGGTCTCGCCGCCATTGTGGTGACGCTGAGCTACGGGGTCTTTGGGACGGACTATCAGGGCGAGGTTCGGATGAGGTACGACCCGGACCGGAAGGTGTTTACCCACCGGTTGCCGCCAGTGACTAGGACGGCGGCAGGCGAGAGGGTGCATGGCATCTGGCTGTCGGCTCAGGCCGAGAACCCGTCGATCGGGCCGAATTGGGTGCCGCCCCCGACGCGCGGTTGGATCGCCTTCGCCAGCCGGTGCCTCGGTGAGGTCCAGAATGGCCCGCTCCCGGAACCGGTGCCCGAAGTGTCCCAGGGCTAGCGCCCGACCGGCGGTGGCCCGGTGACGAGCCGGATTGTGCCTAATCTGTTCCCGCACGCGTTTGACCTGCGTACTGCCAGCGGTAGAGGTCGCGCAGCAGGGAAATCTCGGCGCCGTGATGGATCAGCTCCCTGTTGACGTGCAGGACGATGCCCTCCATGGGGAACCGCTCGGGACCGGCCGTGGGCGGGTTTTCCAGGTCGGCGTCCGAGAGCTCGCGGACCCCCGCGTTCCATCTCCCGTACATCTCATCGAGCTGGTTCAGCGCCTCGTCAGCGGTCCCCGCGTAGGCGAACGTCTGGGAGTCGACGTCCTGGCCGCCGAAGTGCCATCCGACCCGATAGCTGAGGCAGGAGACGATGATGTGCGCCAGCCGCCAGGCGATCGTGGTCACCGGCGCCGGCACTGGGTCAGGGGACGCGGAGTCCATCGTCCATTCCCCCGAACCTGCCGACATCGCTGCGGCCGACGTGCCACGTGGGCGGATGCTCCAGCAGCCACGCACCGGCTCCCAGAAGTACTCCTCATCGACAAGGCCGTGCAGCCGAGGCCGCAGGTTTTTGTGCCAGTGCCGGTCCAACTGGTCCGCGATTCGCTCGCTCCTTGTCATTTCCGCACGTTACCTACAGCGGAGGACCGCATTGATCGGCGGGAGCGGTTAGCGTGCGGAGGTGCACCACGATCCCGTCGGCCCGCACGGTCTGACCCGTAGGGTGTCCTGATGTCGACGGTGAACCTGCGGCGTTCGGCGCGGGCGGTCGTCGTCGATGAGGACGACCGTGTTCTGCTGCTCCGACTCGCCATTCCCGATCCGGCTGGCACGATCGCCGTTTGGATCACTCCCGGGGGTGGCGTCGAAGACGGCGAGACGCCACTGGCCGCGCTGCGGCGAGAGCTGCACGAAGAGGTCGGAATTGCTCTCGATGCCGACCCGCCTCAGGTCTGGCGCCAGGAGATAGTCGCCGCCGGGTTCGCACCCGGCCACGATGGCGTCCTGAACGACTACTTCCTCGTTCGGACCGCGTCGTTCACGCCGCGCGGTGCGATGAGCGATGAAGAACTCGCCGCAGAGCACGTCATCGGCTGGCGTTGGTGGTCACTGTCAGAGATCAGGGAACACGGCGGTCCGGAACTGTTCTCGCCACGCGACCTCGCCACGCCGTTGGCCGCATTGATCGCTGACGGAGTACCAACCCAACCCGTCGCGCTCGGCCTCTGAACCACATCCCTGCGGGACGTAGTGCCCGGCGAGGTCGATCAATTCATGATCATGTGATGAGAAGTAGGTTCCAGGAGCGAGTTCGACCTACTTCTCATCACAGGATCACCACGCCGCCCAAGGTCAGGCGTGGCGGATGATCAACGGAGCCCGGTCAGAGGCTGGTGGCGAGGAGACCGCAGACGAGCAGCGGAAGCACCGCGGCGAGAGAGCCCACCATTGTCGACGAACGGATCCGGGTGCGGGCGAGGAGCACCGCGAGCGTCGCCAGACTGATCAGAAGCGCCAGAAACATCGCCGGCAGGGCCACGTATAGCCCGAACATCAGCATCTCCGATCGTTCGGAGTCGCACACCTCACCGCAGTCCGCCGGAACCGACCCGGAGAGCATGCCGAGGAACAGGCCGAATGCCACGACGACGGCCACGTACCAGCCGGCCAACACCAGCAACGAGGAGCGCCCGTCGGCGAGGTCGGTGCGGGGCGGCGCAAGGGTCATGGGCGAAGTATCCGCCGTCACGAGCGGTGTCAGCCCGCGAGGGCGTCGGCGCGGGCGGGGCGTCGGGACCAGCACTGCGGGCGCTGCCGGACGGCGAGCTCCAGAGCCTGATGGTCGGACTCGATCATTTCCCGGGCTATTCGACGCGCCATTTCCAGGCGGTCGACGTGCAAGTCAAGATCCGTCGGGCCGGCGCCTGCCATCTCGAACTCCTTGTCAGCGTTCGAACTAGTCGCATCATGCTTCACGCCGAGAATCGTCACCATTCCCCGATCGGTGGAAAGCTTCCGCCGTACGGTTCGGTGTCGCGTACCCCGCTTGCGCCGATGGTAGCGGTGGCCGTGCCAACTCGCCCGGAACTGTGAATGCCTCGCCTTGCTTGTGGTTTGTACATTGCACGGTGCGCGGATCGGGGGGCGCGACAAGTCCGGTGAGGGATCTTCGTTACGGGAGGACCGCCGTGCAGCATTCGAGCAGGACCGACCCCTTGTTCGTCGTCGTCGAATCAGAGTCGATCACCCGCGCGGATGTCGCTGGGCTCATCGCGGGACGGCTGGCCGCCGTTCGGGTGCCGGGGTTGCTCTCCGCGGCCCGGTGTCAGGCGATCACGGCCGCCCTCGCCGACGCGCCGATGGACCGCTACGACGAGAGCCGGGTCTTTCCCGTCGTCGCCAAGTTCGGCCCGGCCATCAACGATCACCGGTCCACCGGTGAACTCCGCGAGGACTACTGGGACGCGGCCCGCGCGGCCGAGAAGAGCTGGTCGACGCTGGGGTTGGCGGACTCGCCCCGGGACCTCTGCCTGGCCGCGTTCCGAGGGGCCTGGCCGGACGTCGCGGCCGGGCGGCGGCAGGGCCGAGAGATGCACGTCGGCATCGTCCGTGAGATCAACGCGGGGCTCCAGGTGCACTTCGACGACGCGGTCCGGGAGTACGCGGGTCGGCTGCTCGACAGCGAGGTGGTGGCGCAGTTGGCGTTCAACATCTACATCCGGGTGCCACCGGCCGGTGGTGAGACCGTGCTGTGGCGGCGGCGCTGGCAGCCGGACGACGAGACGTTGCGGGTTCCCGGCGGGTACGGCTTCCAGGAGGCAGTGGCCGCCGACACGCAGTCGTTGACGCTGCGCCCCGCGCTCGGCGAGGGGTTTCTGTTTGATCCGCGGCAGTACCACACGGTGCGTCCCGCGTCGGATGGCCGACGCATCTCCATAGGATGTTTCGTCGGGCTCACCGACGATGGTCGACTGGCCCTCTGGTCGTAGTGAAGGGCGTTTCCCCATGGTGGACAGAAGCGACGTCGAGGCGGCCGCGGCCCTAGTCGAGGGACGGGTCCGGGAAACCCCGGTCATCGCCATCGACGGCGCCGATCTGGGTGTGCCCGGGCAGCTCAGCCTCAAGCTGGAGTTGCACCAGCACACCGGCTCGTTCAAGCCGCGTGGCGCGTTCAACCGGATGCTCCAGGGGGCGTTGCCCTCGGCCGGGGTGATCGCCGCGTCGGGTGGCAACCACGGCCTCGCCGTCGCGTACGCGGCCCGGTCGCTGGGCGTGCCGGCGGAGGTCTTCGTGCCGGTCACCGCCTCGCCGGTGAAGGTGCAGCGGTTGGCCGGGTTGGGCGCCCAGGTGCGCCAGGTGGGCCAGCACTACGCCGAGGCGTTGGCGGCGAGCACCCAGCGGGCCGGGGAGACCGGCGCGCTGGTCGTGCACGCGTACGACCAACCGGAGGTGGTGGCCGGTCAGGGCACCGTCGGCCGGGAGTTGGAGCGGCAGGTGGACGGGATCGACACCGTGCTGGTGGCGGTCGGTGGCGGCGGGCTGGTGTCCGGTATCGCCAGTTGGTTCGGTGGTTCGGTACGCGTCGTCGCGGTCGAGCCCGAGCAGATCCCCACGCTGCACTCGGCTCTCAAGGCGGGTCGGCCGGTCGACATCGAGGTGGGTGGCATCGCCACCGATTCACTGGGTGCCCGGCGGATCGGCGAGATCGCCTTCGACACCGCCCGCCGGACCGAGGTGGTGTCCGTGCTGGTCCGCGACGAGGACCTGGTGCGGGCGCGCCGGTTGCTCTGGTCGGAGCTGCGGGTCGCGGCCGAGTTAGGTGGTGCCGCCGCGCTGGCCGCGCTGGTCGGCGGCGCGTACGTGCCGCAGCCGGGGGAGCGGGTGGCCGTGATCATCTGTGGCGGCAACACCGACCCGAGTGACCTGGGCCCGGTCGCGCCGCACTGAGCAGTCAGTCGCCGTCGCGCAGCCGGCGCAGCGCGTGCTCCACCTGGAGGGTGTCCAGGTGGGTGTCGCCGAGGAGTCGCCGGCGGTCGGCCAGCAACTGCTCGTACACCTCGATCGCCGCGTCGACCTGCTCGTCCAGCAGCAGCACCAGGCCCAGGGTGAACCGGATGGCGAGCACCTCGCTGCGGTCGGCGTGCCGGGGCTCGACGGTGGCCAGGGTGGCCCGTAGCTCGGCCTCCGCCTCGGCGAGCCGGCCCTGCGCCTGCATGCACCGGGCCAGCGTGTGCCGCGCCTGCCAGGTCTCCGGTTGGTTGAGCGGCCACAGCCGGTAGCGGACCTCCAGGATGGCGTGCAGCATCTCCTCGGCCTCGGGCGCCCGTTGCTGGGCGAGCACCGCCAGCGCCAGGCTGTGCCGCACGATCATGGTGTCCCAGTGTTCCGGGCCGCGTACCTGGTCCTCGGCGGCGACGATCTGCCGCAGCTCCACCTCGGCCTCCGGCCACTGGCGCTGCGCCATGATCGCCTTGGTGAGCTTGTGGCGGCTGGCGAGGGTGTCGGCGTTGTCGCTGCCCAACACCCGGGTACGGTCCGCGATCACCTCGCGGAGCACCCGGTCGGCCATCTCCGGCTGGTTGCGCTCCAACCAGGTGCGGCCCAGCTCGTGGCGCAGCGCCAGCACCTGCGGTCGGTCCAGGTCGTGGTCGTACGCGGCGCAACCGCGCACGATCGGGTCGAGGATGTCGAAGGCCGAGCCCGGTAGGCCGACCGCGATGAGGTAGCGGGCGGTGAGTCGGGTCAGTTCCAGCGCGCGGCGTACCGTCTCGGGGTCGTGCTTGTGTTTCTGCGGCACGAGGTATCCCCGCACGGCCTCGACCAGGTGCGGCACCAGCACGTCCCAGTTGGTCCAGGCCGCCGAGTCGTCCGGGTTCTGCCCCTCGGTGGCGGCGAGCAGTAGCTTCATGACCAGCCCGTGGTAGTCGGCGATCTGCTCACGGACCTCGTCGCGGTCGCGGAACATCGCGTGCACCAGTGGGTGCAGCGAGAGTACGTGCGCGAACGCCGGGTCGGTGACCTCCTCCTGAACGTCGAAGTCGACCAGGGCCAGGTTGCCGATGCCCTCCAGCACCTTCACCCGCTGCCGGCCGGTGAGCCCCTTGAAGAGCGGCGACTCGGCCAGGATGGCCGGCTTGAGCACCACCTCGTAGGGCACCGGGGAGGTGCTCAGGCAGGCCAGCACGTTGAGCAGTGGTCGGCTCTGTTGGAGCTGGCGGCGGGCCAGCAGGTCCAGTGAGATGTCGTCGACCTCGCGGACGATCTCCAGGCCGAGGGACTCGTCGAGGTCGACGTCGGCGGCGTCGCGCGGCGAGCGGAACCGACGCTGCACCGCCGTCCGGTAGTCGGCGAAGGTGGTGATGGTGGACGAGCCGCGCCAGACCGGGCTGGCGTTCACCGACCGCAGGTAGTTGCCGGCGGCGCGCAGGGCGAGGGGCAGCCCGCCCAGCTCCCGGGCGAGTTCCCGGGCGTCGGCCAGGCCGCCGGCCTGGGCGCCGGCCCGGTCGATCAGCACCTGCGCGCCGGCGTCGGCGTCGAGCGGGCGCACCTGGTGCAGCATCGACCAGGTGCCCCAGGTCGCCCGGTTGCCATCCCGGCTGGTCACGATGACCATGCCGTCGTCGGCCTCCGGGCTGCGCAGCCAGCCGGTGCCGTCGGCGAGCACTCCGTCGGTGGGGCCCAGGCTGGCGGGCTCGTCCGCGCTGTCGAAGATCAACAGCCAGGGCTGCGCGGCCTGGTTGAGGTAGCGCCATACCAGGTCGGTGGCGCTGATCATTCCGGTCCAGGCCTGGTCGACCTGGGTCTCCGACGCGCCGAGTTGGCTGACCACCTCCCGCATCCCGGAGTTGAGCCGCCCCGCCTGCACCCACCAGACCGTCCGGCCGTCAGCCCGGGCCCGACGGGCGATCTCCAGCGCGACGTGGCTCTTGCCGGACCCGCCCATGCCACACAGGATGTGCACCGAGGGTTGGCCCCCGGCGCCTTCCCCCGGCTGCACGATCTTGTCGATCAGGTCGTCGCGACCGTGCAGGGGGCTGTCCAGTCGCCCGAGCGGTGGATCTACGGAGACCCGACTCGGCCGGTCGTAGGCAGGCCGAGGCACGCCGGCATCCTCGGGTGGAACGTCCGCAGTCAATGCGGTCCCCCTTCGGTGGCGAATTCGCAATGGGCCGGCGACGAAAGATCCTGTCCATCTGGTGGACAGTCGGAGGGATTGCCACCCGCACCATGTCGACCGCAAGCGTATCCACCGCCGTACTGGGTTGCACACTCTCCGTTTAGGCCGCCCGACCGACCGGAATCGGTGCCCGAATTCCCAATTCGCGGTTGATTCCGGCCGATCCGCCGTGCGTGGCACTCGACAGGTGCATCCACGATGGACTTATGAACTGGTCGCCAATCCAGGACGTCATCGACTGGGGAACCGTGCCGGACTGGTTCGGCGCGGTCGGCTCCATCGCCAGCGTGCTCTTCGTCTATCTCGGATTGCGGCGGGAAATTCGCGCCCGGCGCAACGACGATCTACGAAGCCGGGCCACCCAGGCGCGTTTGGTGTCGGCGGTGGCCGAGATCCGCGGCACCTCGGTGCTGCGGGTCGCCGTGGCCAACGAGAGTGACGCCCCGGTGCTGGACGTGGTGGTCCTGGCTCGGCTCGCCCCGCCCGACGACCCGGACGCCCCGCCGGTCGTGCTGGCCCCGGCGAAACAGGTCCGTCGGATACCCGGCCGCGACGTGCACGACCTCTTCGTCACCGTCGCGGCGGAGCACCGGCTCCGCCCGGCCGACACCGTTCTGGTCGACCTCACCTTCACCGATCACGACGGCAATCGCTGGCACCGGATCGGTGCCGGCCAACCCGAGCCGGTGGGCTGACCGGAGGAAACGAAACGGTGGTCCGGCGGAAAAGACGCTCCGCCGGACCACCGTTTCGGTCGGTCAGATGGGATAGGTGCGGGCGACCGCCAGCATCTCCGAGCTGTGCGACCCGACGACGCCGACGGCCGGCGGCCGGGGGCGGAAGCCGGGCAGCGCGTCCAACCCGTCGCTGGCGTCCATCACCCGCAGCGCCACCTGCCCGGCGATCGGCCGCAGCGTCAACGTGACCTCGACACCCTCCGTCGGCGGGGCGTGGAACACCAGCCCGAAGCCCCACGTGCCCGCGCGGGGCTCCACCGGTACCGACCGCCCCGCCACCTCGGCGCGCAGCACGGTGGCGGTCGACGTGTCGACGTGCAGGGTGGCGAGCCGGGCCGCCCGCTGCGAGGTGAGCCGCAGCCGCAGCGTGCGTTCGCCACCGGAGGTGGCGTCGGCCACCACCTCCAGCTTCGGCGCCGGCAGGTTCGCCGACTGCGCCGGGCCGGCCCGTAGCTCACCGTCGCCGAGCCCGGGGAAGTCGTCGCCGACGTCGGTCACCCCGTCCACGTAGCCGTCCGTCCACGGCTGGGGGTCGCTCTCGTGGCTGAGCCAGCGGGCCTGGCCGGTGTCGGCGTCCATGGCGTACATCAGGTGGGTGGGCGCGGGGTGGGCGGCGTCGAAGCGGTCCACGGCCAGCCCGACCCCGGCGAGCACCACCGCCGCCACCGCGGCGGCGCCGGCCGGTAGCACCGCGAGCCGCCGGGCCCGCAGCGCGAGCAGGCCACGCTGGCCGCCGGCCTGCGGGTGCAGCAGGTCGACCACCGGCAGGGCGACCAGGCCGAGCAGCACCGCGACCAGCGCGGCCACCCCGCCCATGGCCATCCCCAACGCGGGGAAGAGCAGCACCACGGTGGGCAGCAGGATGACCACACCGACGGCCGCGGCGGCCGTCACCGCCACCACCGGCCACGGTCCGGTCTGCCGGGTACGCAGCGCGGCCAGCCCGCCGAGGGCGCCGGCAAGCGCCGGCAGGGTGGTGAGGTACGCCCCGCCCGGCACCGCCACGGCGAGCAGCACCCCGAGCAGGGCCAGCCAGGCCAGCCCGCCCACGGCGAGCGCGGCCGGTCCGATCCGGCGGCGGGTCAGCGCGTACCAGGTGAACAGGATGGCGGTGGCGAGCGCCACGACGGCCAGCCGGTACCAGATCGGTCGGTACGGGTCGAGCAGCTCCGCGTACCCCGGTCGGATCGTGGTGATCGCGAGCCAGAGCAGTTGGGCGGCGACCGGCGCGGCGACGATCGGCACCAGGGTCAGCGCGAAGGCGGCGGCCAGCCGGCCGGTGCTGGCCCGGCCGCTGCGGCGGGTCAGCCAGCCCAGGGCGGCAACCAGGGCCACCGCGAGCAGGGCCAGCGGCAGGGTGAGCCAGCCCGGGTAGCGGACCAGCCCGCCGGGGACGGGGAAGTAGGTGGCGTCGTGCCCGGAGCGCAGGTCGGTCAGGTCGGTACGGCCGAACTCCCGGGCCAGGCCCAACGCGTTGTCCCCGTGCTGCTGGAGGCTGCTCCGGTCCATGGCGGCCGGAGTGTCCAACGGCGTGTGGTAGATCGCCCCGCCGTCGATGTACGCCGAGTTCAGCCCGACGAACTTCTGGTCGAGGAAGGCGGTGAAGTCGGTGTCGTTGGGTAGCGCGCGGTAGATCTCCACCGCGAACGAGGTGCCGACCGGGTGTGGGGCGGCCCGGCCGAAGAAGTCCACCAGCTTCGCGTTGTTCCGGGACGTCTCGAACATGATCACCGGACCGGTGGAGCCCCGCGCCTCCAGGTTGAGCACCACCCCACCGTCAGCGGCCAGCGGGTGACTGGCGGCGAACGCGGACGCGCCGCAGAGGCACGCCTCCTCGGCGTCGGTCAGCACGAAGACGATGTCGTTGCGGGGCCGGGGGCCGGTGGTCAATGCGCGGGCCACCTCCAGGATGGTCGACGTGCCGGCCGCGTCGTCGTTGCCGCCCGGCCCGGTCTGCACCGAGTCGTAGTGGGCGACCAGGAAGACCCGGCCCGTCGAGTCGGTGCCGGGCAGCCGGGCCACCACGTTGCGGACCCGGGCCAGTGTCGCCCCGCCTGCCGCCCCGCTGAGCTGGCCAGCCTCCGGTGCCACGGTGTCCTGCACCTCGGTCTCCAGGCCCAGCCCCCGCAACTGTTGCTCGAGGTGCGCACGGACCTGCTCGTTCGCCGGGCTGCCGGCGACGTGCGACCGGGCGGCGATCACCTGGACGTCCTCGTACGCCCGGCCGGCGCTGAACGCGCCCGCCGGCGCGTCGGCCGGCTTCGGGGCCGGGGTGCGCAGGTCGAGCAGACTGCCGGCGCCGACCGCGGCCAGCGCGACCAGGGCCGCAGCGGCGGCCACGAGGCGCCGACGCGGCCGGGTCAGTGCGCGGTTGGCAGAGGGTACGCCCGGAGTCGGACGGGGCGGCGTGCCCGTCGTGGCCGGGGTGGTGGGTGCGCCCACGTGAGCTCCTCGGGGGGTGGTGGGGCCTGGGGTGGGATCATCCTGCCCGTCAGCGGCTGCGGATGGGATGGCCGGTACGCCAGGCGTCCACCAGCCGCCCGGTTTGTCCTCGGGCGGGCAGTGACGCGGCCCATCCCCGCCCGCGCCGCAGGCATCGTGTTGTGTGCGACCGTTGTCTAATACAGGATCAGCAGGGCACTCGGAAGGAGCCCGACATCACCAGCGAACTCCCGCGTCTCGCGGCGGTGACCCGGCCGCACCGGGGGGCCGGCTTGGCCGGTTCCCCAGTTGTGCCGTACCCGCACGGTGGCCTGGCGCGGCACGCCAACCTGCCGCCGGGTGAGCGGCTGCGGGTGCTGCTGGTGGAGGACGACGAGGGCGACGCCTTCCTGGTCGGTGAGCTGCTCGCCGAGACGAACTCGATGATCGACTTGCTGGTCGCCACCAGCCTCCGAGAGGCGCGGCAGCGGATCGGCGGCGTCGACTGCGTCCTGCTCGACCTGGGCCTGCCCGACGCGCAGGGGCTGGACGGGCTGCGCCAGGTGCTGGAGATGTCCAGCGGCGCCGCGGTCTGCGTGCTGACCGGCCGCACCGACGAGCACCTGGGCGTTGTGGCGGTCGCCGAGGGTGCCCAGGACTACCTGGTCAAGGGCCAGGTCGACGGGGTGCTGCTGACCCGGGCGCTGCGCTACGCCGTGGAGCGTAAGCGCGCCGACGAGAACGCCCGCCGGTTGCGCGAGGTCGAGCTGCGCCAGGCCGAGTCGGCCCGACTCGAACGCGGCCTGCTGCCCCAACCGCTGATGACAACCGATCAGGTGGCGGTGCACACCTTCTATCGGCCCGGCCGGCACGCCGCGTTGATCGGCGGCGACTTCTTCGACGTGGTGCAGACCCATCCGGACCGCCTCGACCTGATCGTCGGCGACGTCTGTGGGCACGGGGTGGACGAGGCCGCGCTCGGGGTCGAGCTGCGGGTGGCCTGGCGGGCCCTGGTGCTCGCCCGCGTGCCGGACGACGAGGTGCTGCCCGCCCTGGAACAGGTGCTGATGAGTGAGCGCCGGCTCCAGGAGATCTTCGCGACGGTGGCCACCGTCAGACTCCACCTGGACGCCAACCGGGCCACCGTCCGTCTGGCCGGGCACCCGCCACCGCTGCTGCTCTCCGGCGGCCGGGTCGCCCCGGTGCCCGCGCCCGGCGGCCTGCTGCTCGGCGTACGTCCTCGCCGGCCGATCGCCTACGACCTGGAGTTCGACACCGATGACTGGTCCCTGTTGATGTACACCGACGGCCTGATCGAGGGGCGGGTGGGTGCCGGCAACGAACGGCTCGACGTGCCGGGCCTCAGTGGGTTGCTGGACGAGCCGGCCAACCGTTCGGTGTCGCTGCCCGAGCTGCCGGCCTGGCTGGTCGGGCGGGCCGAGCGGCTCAACGGTGGCCCGCTCGCCGACGACGTGGCCATGCTGCTGGTCAGCCGGGGCGGTGGCCGGTGAAGCCCGTGGTCGGCGGCTGGAGTCTGCGCCGCCGGGTGATCACCCTGCTCACCGTCGTGGGTGTGCTGCTGATCGGCCTGGCCGCCGCCGAGGCGGCGATGGCCGCCCGTAACCGCACCCAGATCGACGCCGTGCTGAACGAGACCGGTCCGTTGCGGGTGCAGTCCCAGGAACTGCTCAACGCGCTGCTCGACCAGGAGACGGCGATCCGCGGGTACGCGGTCAGCGGCGACCCGGACGACCTGACCCCCTACCGGGAGGGGCTCGCCCAGGAGAAGAGCGTCACCGCCTCGATGCGGACGCTGCTCGACAACTATCCGCAGATCAGCCAGGAGTTGCAGACCGTCGAGGAACGCGTCACGCGGTGGCGGCAGTCGGTCGCGGAGCCGGTGATCACCACCACCGAGCAGAGCGGCACCCGCGCCGGCCAGGCGTTGGTCACCGAAGCGGCCCGGCAACAGTTCGACGAGGTGCGCTCGGCGGTGAACGACCTCCAGGGGGAGGTCCTGGCCGCCCGGGAGCAGACAGCCCACGATGTGCGTACCAGCAGCAACGTACTGGTCGTCCTGCTGATCGTCGCCGCGCTGGTGGTGGTCGTCGCCGGTGCGGTGCTGCTGCTCTCGCTGGACCGGATGGTCATCCGTCCCCTGACCGGCCTTGCCACCCAGGTTCGCGAGGTCGCCGAGGGCGACTACCAGCACGGCATCGCCACCGTCGGCCCGCCGGAGTTCATCCAGCTCGGCGAGGACGTGGACGCGATGCGGCAGAAGATCGCCGCCGACCTGGCCGAGGTCCGGGCCGCCCGCGAGCGCATCGAGTGGGTCAACAACCAACTCCAGAAGCAGGCCGAGGAGCTGACCCGGTCCAACCGTGACCTGGAGCAGTTCGCGTACGTGGCCTCGCACGACCTGCAGGAGCCGCTGCGCAAGGTCGCCAGCTTCTGCCAGCTGCTTCAGCGCCGTTACGCCGGCCAGCTCGACGAGCGCGCCGACCAGTACATCGCCTTCGCGGTGGACGGCGCGCAACGGATGCAGCGCCTGATCAACGACCTGCTCGCGTTCTCCCGGATCGGGCGGCTCACCACCGGCTTCGTCGAGGTCGACCTCAACAAGGTGATGGGCGACGTGGCCGGCCAGACCGAGGCCGCCCGGCAGTACGCGGACGCCGAGCTGACCTGGGCCGACCTGCCGGTGATCTTGGGTGAGGAACCGCTGCTCACCAACCTGCTGGCCAATCTGGTCAGCAACTCGATCAAGTTCCGCCGTCCGGACGTACCGTCGAAGGTGCACGTCTCGGCCCGGTTGGTGGGCGCCGAGTGGGAGATCACCTGCCAGGACAACGGCATCGGGATCGAACCGGAGTTCGCCGACAAGATCTTCGTGATCTTCCAGCGGCTGCACTCGAAGGACGCGTACCCGGGCACCGGCATCGGGTTGGCTATCGTCAAGAAGATCGTCGAGTACCACGGCGGTCGCGTCTGGGTGGACACCGACGTGCCGGAGGGCACCGCGATCCGGTTCACCCTGCCGGCGCTTCCGGAGGACGTGGAGGCAGCTGCCGCTGCCGATTCCGCGGCGGAGCCGAACGCCCTGACCGCAGGCGACACGACGCCCTCGACCGAGGCTCCGGCTGCGCTGACGGAGCAGGCCGACGGGCCGGACCAACCGGACCGGGCCGACGACACGCTGGAAAGCGGTAGAACGGGTGACATGAGGGAGACGGTGGGATGACCGCGCCGGCGGATGGCAAGAGCCCGATCGAGGTCCTGCTCGTGGAGGACGACCCGGGTGACGTGCTGATGACCCAGGAGGCGTTCGAGGAACACAAGCTGCGCAACCGGCTGACCGTCGTCTCCGACGGGGCCGAGGCGCTCGCCTACCTGCGACGGGAGGGTCAGTACGCCGACGCGGTGGCGCCCGACCTGATCCTGCTCGACCTCAACCTGCCCCGGCGTGACGGCCGGGAGGTGCTGGAAGAGATCAAGAAGGACCAGGACCTGCGCCGGATCCCGGTGGTGGTGCTCACCACCTCGCAGGCCGACGAGGACATTCTGCGCAGCTACCAGCTGCACGCCAACGCCTACGTGACCAAGCCGGTGGACTTCGAGCGCTTCATCTCGGTGGTCCGCCAGATCGACGAGTTCTTCGTCAGCGTGGTCAAGCTGCCGCCACGTGGCTGACACCCTGCTGGACGACGTTGGCGACCTGCTCTGGGAGGCCGCCGAGCAGGTCGTGCTGCCACTGTTCCGCAAGCTCGACGACGATGACGTGTCGGAGAAGGCGCCCGGCGAGGTGGTCACCGTCGCCGACCGCCGGGCCGAGGAGCTGCTCTCGGCGGGTTTGCGCCGGCTGCGGCCGGGCTCGATGGTGGTCGGCGAGGAGGGTGTCGCCGACGACCCAGGGTTGCTGCGGCACCTACGCGACGGCGGGGACGTCTGGCTGGTCGACCCGGTCGACGGCACCGCCAACTTCGCCGCGGGTCGCCGGCCGTTCGCCCTGATGGTGGCGCTGCTGCGCGAGGGGCGGCCGACCGCCGGCTGGATCCTCGACCCGCTCGCCGACACCCTCGCCGCCGGCTCGGTGGACGAGGGCACCCTGCTCAACGGTCGGCCGGTGGACGGGCCCGGCCTGGTGCCGCCGCTCGGCGAGTTGCGCGGCGCGGCGATGACCCGGTTCCTGCCGCCGGAAACCCGCGACCGGGTCCGCGCGGGCGGTCGGCGGCTCGGTGAGCTGCTGCCCGGCCAGCACTGCGCCGGCCGGGAGTACCTGGACATCCTCACCGGCGAGCAGCAGTTCGCCCTGTTCTGGCGCACCCTGCCGTGGGACCACGCCCCGGGCACCCTGCTGGTCCGTGCCGCCGGGGGCGTCGCCCGCCGGTTCGACGGCGTCGACTACCACCCCGCCGACGACGGCCGCGGTCTGCTCGTCGCGGCCAACGAGCAGGTCTGGGCCGAGGTGCACGACGCACTGCTCAGCACCTGATCCGCGCGCTGCGCAACCGCGTTGGGACGCTCCGTCGACATCGAGACGGCCCGGGGGTCGGGGGGCTGGTCACCGGCCCACAGTCCGGTATCGTGACCGGCGGTCTCCCGCCAGCAGGCCGCCGACCGGCGCCGCCGTGCAGTGTTCAATGGGGGGCCGGCGGTCGACGGAAGGACGCTTTCGTGCCCAGGACCAGGCTCAGCCCGCGGCTCGGTCGCCGCGCTCTGCTCGCCCTGCTCGCCGCCGCCGCGCTGGTGCTCGGCGGTGCCGCCGTGCCCGCGTACGCGGAGCCCGGCGAGGGGGGCAGCAAGAAGCTGCAGGACGCGCTGGAGCTGACCGCCAAGGGCCACATCGAGGCCAAGGCGAAACTGGACAACTCCAAGCGTCGGCAGACGGCGCTGACCGGTGAGCTGACGTCACTGGAGGGTCGGCTGGTCGGGCTGAGCAGCCAGGTGGGCGAGGTGGCCGCCCAGTCGTACCGCGTTGGTCGGCTGAGCGCGGTGTCGATGCTGCTCAACACCGCCACGCCGGAGGCGTTCCTGCAACGCGCGGGCGACCTGGACCTGATGGCCCAGCGGGACAGCAAGCGGCTGCGTGATCTCACCGCAGCCCGGCAGCAGGCGCAGCAGGCCAAGGTCGCCATCGACGCCGAGGTCCGCGAACAGCAGAAGCAACTCGCCGTGATGGCGAAGAAGAAGAAAGAGGCCGAGGAGGCGCTCGCCGAGGTCAGCTCCGGCAGCAGCAACGGTTTCAGCGGTGGCAACTCCGCCTCGGCGAAGCCGGCCCCACGTAACTCCGACGGGTCCTGGCCGTCGGAATCCTGCTCGGTGAAGGACCCGACCACCTCCGGGTGCATCACTCCCCGCACCCTCAACGCGCTCAAGCAGACCCAGGCGGCCGGCTACAAGCGGCACGTCTCCTGTAAGCGCAGCGGCGGCGGTGGCGAGCACCCGAAGGGACGGGCCTGCGACTTCTCCGCCGCCACGAACGGCTTCGAGGACAAGAACGCGACCGGCGGCGACAAGGCGTACGGGGACAGCCTGGCCGCCTGGCACGTGCGCAACGCCGACCGGCTGGGCGTGCTCTACGTGATCTGGTATCGGCAGATCTGGCATCCCGGCACCGGTTGGCGCTCGTACAGTGGAAGCGGCAGTCCGGCGGCGTCCCACACGAACCATGTTCATCTCTCGATGTACTGACCCGAAGCACCAGCTTCGCTGCGTACCATCGCGACGATGAGTTCCCCACCGTCCGACGTAGCGGCCCCGCTGGCTTCCCCGGCCCCGCCCGTGCCGGTCACCGGCCGGGCGCTGCCCAACGGCCTGGCCGCCTTCCTGGTCTTCTTCTCCAGCGGTGCCGTGCTGGTGCTGGAGACCGTCGCGCTGCGCCTGGTCGGCCCGTACGTCGGGGTGACCCTCCAGGTGACCAGTTCGGTGATCGGCATCGCGCTGGCCGCGATCGCGTACGGGGCGTGGTCCGGCGGCTGGCTGGCCGACCGGCGCAACCCGCGGGGCCTGCTGGCGCCCGCGCTGCTGCTGGCCGGCATCGCCACCGCTGTCACCCTGCCCGTCGTCCGCTACGCCGGTGAGGTGCTGCGCGGTGGTGCGGCCAGCGGCATCCTGCTGCTGGTGGCGCTGGCGGTGTTCGTGCCGGCCGCGCTGTTGGCCGCGGTCACCCCGTTGGTCGTGAAACTTCAGCTCGCCGACCTGCGCCGCACCGGACAGGTGGTCGGTCGGCTCTCCGGGATCGGCACCCTGGGCGGCATCACCGCAACCCTGCTCACCGGGTTCGTGCTGGTCGCCGCCCTGCGCAGCACCGTCATCCTGCTGGCCCTGGCGCTCGCGCTCGGGCTGGTCGGTATCGGTCTCGGCTGGTACCTGCGCCGGCAGGAGCCCACCGAGCTGCCCGGTCCGGCCCGGGCCCGAGCCGCGCTGGCCGTGCTCGGCCTGGTCGGGGCGGGGCTGACCACCGTGGCACCCAACCCGTGCGACATCGAGACGGCGTACCACTGCGCCCGGGTCACCTCGGACCCCTCCCGGCCCAGCGGCCGTACGCTGCTGCTCAACTCCGCCCAGCACTCGTACGTGGACCTCGCCGACCCCAAGCACCTGGAGTACGCGTACACGAAGTGGATCGGCGCGGTCGCCGACGTCGCCGCGCCGGCCGGTCAGCGCCTGGACGCGCTGCACCTGGGCGGCGGCGGGTTCACCGTGCCGCGCTACCTGACCGCCACCCGACCGGGCACCGACAATCTGGTGTTCGAGATCGACGGTGGGCTGGTCGAGCTGGGCGAGCAGGAGCTGGGCGTACGGCCGGGGCCGGAGCTGCGGGCGGTGGTGGGTGACGCCCGGATGCTTGTGGCCGGCGAGCCGGCCGACAGCCGTGACCTGGTGGTCGGCGATGCGTTCGGGCACCTGGTGGTGCCGTGGCACCTGGCCACCCGGGAGATGGCCGCCGACGTCCGGCGGGTGACCCGCCCCGGCGGGGTGTACGTGCAGAACGTCATCGACTACCCGCCGTTGCGGTTCATCCGCGCCGAGCTGGCCACGGTGGCCGCCGAGTTCCGGCACGTCGCGTTGATCGCGCCCCCGGAGGCGCTCGCCGAGGAGCAGGGCTCCAACTTCCTCATCGTCGGCTCCGACGCGCCGCTGCCGCTGGAGGCCGTACGCGCCCGGCTGGCCGAGGTGGACCCGAAGGTCAGCCTGATCGCCGGCGCGGCGCTGACGGACTTCGTCGGCGGGGCGATGGTGTTGACCGACGACTACGCCCCGGTGGACCAACTGCTGGCCACTGCCTGATCGGGTGACAATCCTGACCGATTCCGATACCCCAGGTGTAGGCGGGCAGTTCCTGGGCAACATCGCTCACCATGGGTGGTGGGGATCGAAACGGCGCGCAGTTGCTCGATGAGCGGTACCGGCTGATCGAGCAACTCGGCGCTGGCGGAATGTCGGTGGTCTGGCGTGGCTACGACGAGGTGCTCGGCCGCCAGGTCGCGGTGAAGGTGCTGGCCTCCCGGCTCGCCAGCGACCGGGCCTTCCGCCACCGCATCCGGATCGAGGCGCAGGCCGCCGCGCGGCTCTGCCACCCCAACATCACCAACGTGTACGACTACGGCGAGTCCGAGCAGGTTGGCCTCACCGTGCCGTACGTGGTGATGGAGCTGGTCGACGGCGCTTCGCTGGCCCACCGGTTGGGCCGGGAGAGCCGGCTGCCGTGGCGGGACGCGGTGACCATCGGCGCGGAGGTCAGCTCGGCGCTGGCCACCGCGCACGCCCGAGGTGTGGTGCACCGCGATGTCACCCCGGGCAACGTCATGCTCACCTCGACCGGGGTCAAGGTGGTCGACTTCGGCATCTCCGCGCTCGTGGGGGAGAGCGAGAAGGGGCCGGACGGCGCACTGTTGGGCACTCCCGCGTACCTTGCTCCGGAACGGCTGGACAACGGCCAGGTCTCCCCGGCCACCGACGTGTACGCCGTGGGGCTGTTGCTCTACCGGATGCTCACCGGCCGACTGCCGTGGCAGGCCAGCACGACGACCCAGATGCTGCGCGCCCACATGTACAACGACCCGGAGCCGATGCCCAGCGTCCCGGGGCTGCCCGACGGGGTGGCCGAACTGGTCGCACGCTGCCTGGCCAAGCGGCCCGCCGACCGGCCGGCCACCGCCGAGCTGACCCGGACGCTCGCCGACGCGGCCGGCATGCTGGCCGCGGTGCCGGTCTCTCCGGCCGCCGGGCCGCTGGACGAGGCCCTGCTCGGCAGTGTGGGTACCACGATCCTGCCCTGGTCGGCGGCGACCGACGCGTTGCCGTTGTCGCGGACCCGCAACCGGGACCGTCGGACGCAGCAGCGGGTGACCCGGCGTCGACGGGTGGAGGCCGGAGTGGCCGCCGTCGGTCTGATCGCGGTCACCGGGGCGATGTGGGGGTTCACCTCGCGCAGCCCGGCCAGCGGCGGGGACCGGCCGACGACCGAGGCGCGGATGGGTCTGCCGGCGGCCGCACCCTGCGAGGTGGCGTACGCGCTGCGCACCGACTCCGGCAGCGAGTTCGCCGCCGAGCTGACCCTGACCAACACCGGGGGCCGTGAGCTGCGGGACTGGACGATGAGCTTCAGCTTCCCCGGAGAGCAGAAGGTGACGAAGGCGGAGCCCGCGCCGGTGCACCAGCAGGGGAGCACGGTGCTGGTCCGGCCGACGGCCCAGCGCACCACGCTGGCCCCCGGTGCGGCCGAGAAGGTGACCCTCACGGGGCGGTACAGCGGGGCGAACCCGTTGCCTGTCGAGTTCCGGCTCGGCGAGGCGACCTGTGGGGTCCGGGTGTCCGGGGTCGCCGGCAGCGCACCGTCCACGGCCCCGCCGAGCAAGGCCGCCACGACGAAGGCCCCGCCCAAGCCCGCCACGCCGAAGGCCCCGACGGTGCGGAGCGGCTCCGGTTCGGGCGGCGGTGCCACGAAGGCCAAGCCGCCGAAGGCGCCGAAGGGCCCCGAGAAGCCCAAGGCCGCGGGTGGTGGTTCGGGAAAAGCGGAAAGGTGACCAAGGGGCCGGGTGGTCACCGGAAGAAGTAAGCAGGCCACACCGTGTCGCCGACGCGCGCATTAGGTCATTGCAGACCCGCGAATCGCTGCACCTGGTCGATCCGGCCCTCGACGATGACCACCCCGCCCCGGGGAAGTGCGATGTCGTCGGACGCGTACTGGAAGCGTTCGCCCGGCAGCTTGGCACCGACCACGCGGACCCCGTAGCGCTCCTCCGGTCGCAGGTCGAGCAGGGTGCGCCCGACCAGGGACTCCGGCACCCGCACGGTGGCGATGGCGAAGTCTTCGTCGAACTCGATGAAGTCGAGCAACCGACTCACGATCAGGTGCGCGACCCGGTCCCCGGTCTCCGCCTCCGGGAAGATCACGTGGTGCGCGCCCACCGACGCCAGGATCTTGGCGTGCTTCTGCGAGGTGGCCCGCGCCCAGATCTGGGGCACACCCAGCTCGACCAGCGCCAACACGGTGAGCACACTCGCCTCCACCGAGGCCCCGATGGCCACCACCGCCCGCCCGAAACTGGTGATGCCCAGCTGCCGCAGCGCCCCCTCCTCGGTCGCGTCGGCCTGGACCACCCGGTCGAGCTGCGCCGACCAGCGCTGCACCTTCGCCGGGCTGCGGTCGATGGCCAACACCTCGCGGTTCATCCGGGTAAGCGACCCCGCCAGGTGACAACCGAATCGACCCAGCCCAATCACCACGACGCCGCCGCTGTCCGCCCGTCTAGCCGACACCTCGGCCCTCCCTGCTTCCAAGGGCTCGTTCCCGACCTGCGGGCCGGCCGACACGTCGGAAACACGCCCTAGCCGACAATGGGTTGCTCCTGGGGATAGCGGTAGAGCCGGCGTCGAGTGTTCAGGGCAATCGCCGACCCCAGGGTGAGCGTCCCGACCCGGCCGATGAACATCAGCACCGTCAGCGCCAGTTGGCCGCCGGCCGGCAGTTCGGCGGCAAGACCGGTGGTCAGCCCGGTGGTGCTGAACGCCGAGGTGATCTCGAACAGGGCCGCCACGAAGCGGACGCCCTCGGTGAGCAGCAGCAACAACATGGTTCCGGCCGTCACCAGTGCGACGCTGAGCAGCGCCACGGTGATCGCCTGCCGCTGGCTCGCGGTGGCCACCCGCCGGTGCCCGACCGTCACGTCTGGCTCACCCCGCAACTCCGCCCAGATGGTGAACGCCAGCAGGAAGAACGTGGAGACCTTGATGCCACCGGCCGTGCTGGCACTGCCGCCGCCGATGAACATCAACACGATCAGCAGGGGGTAGCTCTCCTCCTGGAGGGCGGTGATGTCCAGGACGCTGAACCCGCCGGTGCGGCTCAGCGCGATCTGGGTGAACGACGCGAGGATCTTGCCCGGTACGTCGTACTGGCCGATCGTGCCCGCGTTGGTCCACTCGGCGGTGAGCAGGCCAGCGAAGCCGACCAGCAGCAGCACCACGCTGCCCCAGATGGTCAACTTCGTCGCCACCGCCCAGTGCGCCGGCTGACGCCACTCCCGGACCGCCTCGAACAACGCGGGAAACCCGAGACCGCCGATGATCGCGCCGAACGCCAGCGGCAGCGACACCCACGGGTCACGACTGAAGGCCAGCAGGCCGTCGGTGTAGAGCGCGAAGCCACCGTTGTTGAACGCCTGCACGGCGTGGAACACGCCCGACCAGAGGGCCTGCCCGAAGGGATAGTCGTAGGTCAGCCAGAGCCGACCGGCGACCAGCACGGTCATCACCGCCTCGCAGGCGAAGACGGTCAGCGCGATCCGGCGGAGCAACCGGCCGACGTCACCGATGCCGAACTCCGCCGTCTCGGCCTGCACCAGCAACCGGTTGCGCAGCCCGAGCTGACTGGAGACCACCAGGATGACCAACGCCGCGACGGTGAGGATGCCGAGGCCGCCGAGCTGGGTGAGCAGGGTGATCACCAACAGTCCCCCGCTGGACCAGTAGTTCGGCGTGTCGGTGATGGCCATGCCGGTGACCGACACGGCCGAGGTGGCGGTGAAGAGCGCGGTGACCAGGGGCGGGCGCTGGTGTTCGACTGTCGCCCAGCGCGTCATGAGCAACCCGGTACCGAGCAGGATCGGCACCAGGAACGCGAACGGCACCAGCCGCACGGGATTGCGGAAAAACCGGCGCA
The DNA here is from genome assembly GCF_042869175.1 of Micromonospora sp. NPDC007208. Classification (NCBI taxonomy): domain Bacteria; kingdom Bacillati; phylum Actinomycetota; class Actinomycetes; order Micromonosporales; family Micromonosporaceae; genus Micromonospora; species Micromonospora sp. NPDC007208. Next base: position 152,859 of record NZ_JBIAFG010000013.1, read on the forward strand.
CCAGACAATCTTCCTGTCCGCCCGCGGCTCCGGAGTGGGAACGGGCATTCCGGAGATTCATCTGCCGGCCAGCCATCGACCAACTCCTGGCAAATCGCGGGCGGTCTGCTTACCCGGACCAATCGATGACAGGAGACGGCGTTGCGACGTACCCTCTCGACCCTCGGCGTGGCCGGCGCTCTGCTCGCCGCCGCCGTGGCCCTGCCAACCACGGCCGTGGCCGAGCCGGCCGCGAACGCGAACCGCTCCCAGGCCAACGACCGACCACTCGTGATCGGTCACCGTGGCGCCAGCGGTTACCGGCCGGAGCACACGCTGGAGGCGTACCGGTTGGCGATCCGGATGGGTGCCGACTACATCGAGCCGGACCTGGTCTCGACCTCCGACGGCGTGCTGGTGGCCCGGCACGAGAACGAGATCTCCGGCACCACCGACGTGTCGACCCGCCCGGAGTTCGCGGCCCGCAAGACGACGAAGACCATCGACGGCGTCGCGGTGACCGGTTGGTTCACCGAGGACTTCACCCTCGCCGAGCTGAAGACGCTGCGGGCCAAGGAGCGGCTGCCGCAGGTACGCGTGGCGAACACCGCCTTCGACGGCCGCTTCGAGGTGCCCACCCTCCAGGAAGTCATCGACCTGGCCCGGACCGAGGGGCGGGCACGGGGCCGCACCATCGGCATCTACCCGGAGACCAAGCACCCGAGCTACTTCGCCTCGATCAAGCTGCCGTTGGAGGAGCCGCTGCTCCGGGTGCTGCGGCAGAACAAGTTGGACCGGAAGAACTCGCCGGTCTTCATCCAGTCGTTCGAGACGGCGAACCTGCGTCGCCTGAGCCGGCTGACCGACGTGAAGCTGGTCCAACTGCTCGACGCGACCGGCCGCCCCTACGACTTCACCGTCGTCGGTGACGCCCGCACCTACCAGGACCTGGCCACGCCGGCCGGGCTGAAGTGGATCGCCGGGTACGCCGACGGCATCGGCGCGAACAAGAACCTGATCGTCCCCCGGAACGCCGCCGGCGCCCTGCTCGCCCCGACCAGCGTGGTGCGTGACGCGCACCGGGAGCACCTGCTCGTGCACTCCTGGACGTTCCGCGCCGAGAACCAGTTCCTCCCGGTGGACTTCCGGATCGGCACCGACCCGAACGCGCGCGGCGACATCACCGCCGAGTACGAGCTCTTCCTCGGCCTGGGCCTCGACGGTGTCTTCAGCGACCACCCGGACACCGCCGTCGCCGCCCTCGCCGGCCGCTGACCCAAACCCCGGCCCGGAGCTGATCCGCTCCGCGCCGATCACCGGGCCGACCACGCCCGGCACACACGCTGGCCCGTCGTCCGCCACCCGGACGACGGGCCAGCGGCACGCCGGGGCGGATCCGCCGCAAGATCGCACTCGATCCAGGAAGTAGTGGTGTCCAGGCCGCCCGACGCGACTACATCCAGGATCGAGCACGATCTTGAGTGGGTGGCCCTTACCGAACCGGGCGAATGGCGCGGGGCGACACACGGCTCGGGTGGTCCGTGGGGGTTCGGGCCATCGAGGGCGTGGGCTCCCGCCTGGTAGTGCGGCCCGTTGTAACCTCCGGCCACCTCAATCCTGTTACTTGTGTGTTTCCGCCACATAGCTCGTGGGTGACGTCACTTCTAGCGTGAGCCGTCACGAAGAAGTTCTCTCCCTCTGAGTCCTCATGTGGAGTCGCAATGACGGTCCGGACGACGCGGCGGGCGTTCCTCTCCGCCGCCACGATGATGGCCGCGGCGCTGGCCGCCACGGCCTGTGGCAGCCCGCAGGACACCGCCACCGGCGGCGGCGACAGCGCCGCGCCGGTCAAGGTCGGCCTGGTGTACTCCCAGTCGGGAGCCCTGGCCAGCTACGGAAAGCAGTACATCGAGGGGTTCAAGGCGGGGCTGGACTTCGCCACCAAGGGCACCGGCAAGGTCGGTGACCGGAAGATCGAGCTGACCGAGGTCGACGACGCGGGCGATCCGGCCAAGGCGGTCTCCGCGGCGAAGGACCTGATCGGCAAGGGCACGAAGATCATCGCCGGCTCCACCGCCTCCGGTGTGGCGCTCCAGGTCGCGCCGATCGCGGCGCAGAACAAGGTCCTGTTCATCTCCGGTCCGGCCGCCACGGACGCGGTGACCGGCGCGAACAAGTACACCTTCCGCTCCGGTCGGCAGTCCTACCAGGATGTGGTGACCGCCAAGTCGTTCATCGGCGACCCGACCGGCAAGAAGGTAGTGGTCTTCGCCCAGGACGGCGCGTTCGGCGACGCCAACGAGGCGGCCGTCAAGGCCGTCATCGGCACCGCTGGCGCGACCGTGAGCAGTGTCCGGGCCCCGGCCAGCGCCACCGAGTTCACTCCGTTCGCCAGCCAGATCAAGGCCGCCAAGCCGGACCTGCTCTTCGTGGCGTGGGCGGGCACGACCGCCCCGGCCATGTGGCAGACCCTCGACCAGCAGGGCGTCCTCTCGTCCACCACTGTCGTCACCGGCCTGGACATCCGCGCCTCGTGGCCGACCTTCGGCGCTGCCGGCGCGAAGATCTCCTTCCTGTCGCACTACTTCGACGGTGCCAGCGACACCGAGGCCAGCAAGGCGCTGAAGGCCAAGGTCAACACCATCGACCTGTTCCACCCGGACGGCTTCGCCGCCGCGCAGATGGTGGTCCGTGCCGCGCAGGAGGGCGGGGACGACGTCGACAAGATGGTCACCGCGCTGGAGGGCTGGAGCTTCGACGGGGTCAAGGGCAAGATGACCATCCGGGCCGCCGACCACGCGCTGCTCCAGCCGATGTTCCAGGCCAAGCTGACCGGCAGCGGCACCGCGTTCACCGCGACCGCGCAGAAGAGCCTCACCGGTGACGAGACCGCGCCGCCGGCCGTGGCCATGAAGGGCTGACCATGCTCGCCACCCGTGGTCTGACCTGGCGGATCGGTGAGGTCGCCATCGTCGACAGCGTCTACCTCGATCTGGCGCCCGGGGAGTTCCTGGGCGTCATCGGGCCGAACGGCGCCGGTAAGACCTCACTGTTCAACCTGATCACCGGCCTGCGCCGGGCCACGGAGGGTCGGATCACCCTGGACGGGCAGGACATCGGGGAGCTTCCGCCGCACCGGCGGGCCCGCCTCGGTCTGGGCCGTACCTTCCAGGCGTCCTCGGTCTTCGGCTCGCTGAGCGTGCGGGAGAACGTCCGGCTCGCCGTGCAGGCGCACCGCGGGGGCTCGATGGCACTGTGGCGGCGGGCGGCGGCCGACCGGGAGGTCGCCGCCGCCGCCGACGCGGCGCTCGACCGGGTCGGCCTCGCCCACCGGGGTACGGCCCTCGCCGGCACCCTGGCCCACGGCGAGAAGCGCAAGCTGGAGATCGCCCTGCTGCTCGCCGGTGAACCGCGGGTGATGCTGCTGGACGAGCCGATGGCCGGGGTCAGCGCGGAGGACGTACCGGAGCTGGTCGCCGTCATCAAGTCGTTGACCGGCGACAGCGGCCGGGCGGTGCTGATGGTCGAACACCACATGGACGTCATCCTCGAACTGGCCGACCGCATCGCCGTCATGCACCACGGCGCGCTGCTGGCCTGCGACACCCCGGAGACGGTGATGGCCAACCCCACGGTGCAAGAGGCCTACCTGGGGGAGTCGCTCTAATGGAACCGATCCTCACTGTGGAGGAGCTGTCGGTCCGGATCTCCGGGTTGCACATCCTCCAGGGGGTGACCTTCACGGTCGCCCCGACCGGCGTGACCGTCCTGCTCGGTCGCAACGGCGTCGGCAAGACCACCACGCTGCGCGCGATCGTCGGCCTCACCCCGCCCGCCGGGGAGGTCCGCGGCACCATCCGGATGGGCGCTCAGAGTCTGCTGGCCCGGCCGACGCACCGGCTGGTCCGTGGCGGGCTCGGCTACGTACCCGAGGACCGCTGCGTGTTCGCCGGGCTCACCGTCGCCGAGAACCTGCGGCTCGCCGAGCGGCGCGGCACCAGCCCGGCGTACGACAAGGTCTTCGCGCTCTTTCCGGAGCTGGACCGGCGCGGACGGCAACGGGCCGGTTCGCTCTCCGGTGGGCAGCAGCAGATGCTGGCCATCGGTCGGGTGCTGCTCAACGACAACCGGCTGCTGCTCGTCGACGAGCCGACCAAGGGGTTGGCGCCGAAGGTGGTCACCGAGGTGGCCGAGGTGTTGGAACGGGTCGCGGAGTCGGTGCCGGTGCTGCTCGTCGAGCAGAACCTGGCCGTCGTACGCCGGCTGGCCCGTGACGCGGTCGTGCTGGCCGCCGGCAAGGTGGCGTGGACCGGCGACGCCCACGAGTTGCTGTTGGAGACCGCGTTGACGAAGTCGCTGCTGGGTGTGGGCTCGGCGGAGGTGAAGCACTGATGGGCACCGTGATCCTGTTGGCGCTGACCGGGCTCGGCCTGGCGGCGCTGTACTTCCTGGTCGCCTCCGGTCTGTCCCTCGTGTTCGGCCTGGCCGACGTGCTCAACTTCGCGCACGGGCTGTTCCTCGGTGTGGGCGCGTACGGCACCTGGTGGGCGGCGGGCAACCTGCCGGGCGCCGGGCCGGACGGGTTCGGTTTCGTGCTCGCGGTCGCCTTCGGGGTGGCCGCCGGCACGCTCGTGGCGATCCTGGTCGAGCTGGTGCTGATCCGCCCGCTGTACTCCCGCACCATCGAGCAGGTGCTTGTCACCGTCGGGCTGTCCCTGGCCGGGGTGGCGTTGCTCCAGGCCACCTGGGGTGCGGACGCGCGGCCGTTCCCGCGTCCGGACTGGACCCGGCAGGTGACCGGGATCCTCGGCGCGCAGGTGCCCAACGGCGGCCTGCTGCTGATCATCGCGGCGGTGCTGGTGCTCGGCGCGATCCTGGCGTTCCTGCGCTGGACCCGGTACGGCCTGGTGATCCGGGCCGGGGTGGAGAACCGGGAGATGGTGACCGCGCTGGGCATCGACGTTCGCAAGGCGTTCACCCTGGTCTTCGCGATCGGTGGGGCGGCCGCCGCGCTCGCCGGCGCGCTCGGCGGGGTCTACTTCGGCACCGTCTCGCCCGGGCAGGGCGGCTCACTGCTGATCTTCGCGTTCATCGTGGTGGTGATCGGCGGGATGGGCTCGGTGGTCGGCTCCGCGTACGCGGCGGTCGTGGTCGGGTTGGTGCAGCAGTTCGTCAACTACTACGGCACGTCCGGGCTGGGCGACATCTGCGTGGTCGGACTGCTGGCCGTGGTGCTGCTGCTGCGCCCGCAGGGCATCGCCGGAAAGGTGGCAACGGCATGACGGTGATCGACGCGCCTCGCGCGCAGGTACCCGACGAACTGAGTCCGCAGCGGGGGCGATGGCACCGGGTCCGCCCGTTCCTGCCGCTGGTCGCGCTTGTCGTGCTGGCGATCCTGCCGTACTCGACGATCTCCCTGCCGGGGATCTTCGAGGGGCCCGTCAACTCACCCGGCACCCTGCAACTGCTCGCCATCTGCCTGATCTTCGGCGGGTTGGCGGCCGGGTACGACCTGCTCTTCGGCCGGACCGGGATGCTCTCCTTCGGGCACGCGCTGTACTTCGCCGCCGGCGTCTACGGCACCGACATCCTGGTCACCCGGGCCGGTCTGCCGCTGTGGCAGGCGGCGCTGCTGACCATCACCGGCGGCACCATCCTCGCGGCGCTGCTCGGCGCGGTGGCGCTGCGGACGGTGGGCATCGCGTTCGCCATGGTCACGTTGGCCTTCGCCCAGGTGGGCGCGATCCTGGTGGCCCGGGACTTCGGCGGGCTGACCGGCGGCGAGGAGGGCCTGCCACTGGACGTGTCGGGGCTGCCCGCCGGGCTGGTGGGGGTGACCAACACGGTCAACCTGTACTGGTTGGCGCTGGCGTACCTGACCCTGGTGGTCTTCGTGGTGCACCGGGTGAGCGGGTCACCGACCGGTCGGGTGCTCGCCGGGCTGCGCGACGACGAGCGGCGGATCGGCGTGCTCGGGTTGGACCCGTACCGCTACAAGCTGGTGGCGTTCACCCTGGCCGGCGGCTTGGCGTCGGCGGGCGGGGTGGTCTACGTCCTGATCGTCGGCGGCGCGTCGCCGCACATCACGTCCTCCGAGCTGACCCTGTCGCTGCTGGTCATGGTGGTGCTCGGCGGGCCGGGCACCCGGTGGGGTCCGGTGCTCGGCGGCGTCCTCTACATGTACCTGGACCACCGGCTCACCGCCTTCGGCACGAGCGACGCCGTGGACAACCTGCCGGCCGTCCTCAGCCGCCCGCTGAGCCAGCCGCTGTTCGTGCTGGGCACGGTCTTCATCCTGGCCGTCTACTTCTTCCCCGGAGGCCTGACCAGCCTGGCCCCCCGCCTCTCCCACCTAACCCGCGCCCTCCGCCCCCGCCGATAACCCCGTTGATCAAGGGGTTTGCGTCAGAATCCGGCCGAATGATGACGCAAACCTCTTGATCAACAAAGGCTTGACGGACGGCGCTGGTAGAAATGCCGGGTGGAGACAGCAGAGCGGGCAGGGGTACGGGAGCGGGCTGAGGCGGTGCTGCGCCGGCTGGCCGGTGACCACGCCCGGCTGCGCGAGGATCAGTGGCGCGCCATCGAGGCACTTGTCGTCGACCGGCGACGGGTGCTCTGCGTCCAGCGGACGGGTTGGGGCAAGTCGGCGGTCTACTTCGTGGCCACCGCCCTGCTCCGGGACCGCGAGCAGGGCCACCAGGCCGGGCCGACAGTCATCGTCTCGCCGCTGCTGGCGTTGATGCGCAACCAGGTCGAGGCGGCCGCTCGGGCCGGCATCCGGGCCCGCACGATCAACTCGGCGAACCTCGACGAGTGGGACGAGATCACCGCCGAGATCCAGACCGGCGCGGTGGATGTGCTGCTGATCAGCCCGGAACGGCTCAACAACCCGGACTTCCGCGACGGCGTCCTGCCCAAGTTGGCCGCGACCACCGGCCTGCTGGTGGTCGACGAGGCGCACTGCGTCTCCGACTGGGGGCACGACTTCCGGCCAGACTACCGGCGGCTTCGGACGTTCCTCGCCGAGCTGCCCGAGCGCACCCCCGTGTTGGCGACCACCGCCACCGCCAACGCCCGGGTCACCCAGGACGTCGCCGAGCAGCTGGGTGACGCCCTCATCCTGCGCGGCACCCTGGACCGCGAGTCGCTGCGCCTCGGGGTGCTCGACCTGCCCAGCCCGGCGCACCGGCTGGCCTGGCTCGCCGACCACCTGGACCAGCTGCCCGGCTCGGGCATCGTCTACACGCTGACCGTGGCGGCAGCGGGGGAGACTGCCGAGTTCCTGCGCTCCCGGGGCTACCCGGTCGCCTCGTACAGCGGGCAGTCCGACGACGCCGACCGGCGGGCCGCCGAACAGGACCTGCTCGACAACAAGATCAAGGCGTTGGTCGCCACCAGCGCCCTCGGTATGGGCTTCGACAAGCCCGACCTGGGCTTCGTCGTCCACCTCGGCGCGCCGCCCTCGCCGATCGCGTACTACCAGCAGGTCGGCCGCGCCGGCCGCGCCGTCGAGCACGCCGAGGTGCTGCTGCTGCCCGGCGTCGAGGACGCCGCGATCTGGCGGTACTTCGCTTCGCTGGCGTTCCCACCGGAGCAGCAGGTCCGGGCCGTGCTGGCCGCCCTGCACACCGACCGTCCGCTCTCCACCCAGGCCCTCGAACCCCTCGTCGACCTTCGCCGGGCCCGGTTGGAGCTGATGCTCAAGGTGCTCGACGTGGACGGCGCGGTCCGCCGGGTGCGCGGTGGTTGGCTCGCCACCGGCGAGCCGTGGGTCTACGACGAGGCCCGGTTGCGCCGCGTCGCCGAGGCGCGCACCGTCGAGCAACAGGCCATGCGGGAGTACGCGACCACGTCCGACTGCCGGATGCGGTACCTACGGGAACGCCTGGACGACACCGGGGCGGTCGACTGCGGCCGGTGCGACAGGTGCGCCGACCCCCTCTTCGCCGCGGACGTGTCGACGGCCGCGCTCGCCGCCGCGCAGACCTTCCTGGGCCGACCCGGCGTGGAGATCGCGCCCAAGAAGCTCTGGCCGACCGGGCTCGACGCGGTGGGCGTACCCCTCAAGGGCCGGATCGCCCCCGCGGACCAGGCGCTGCCGGGCCGGGCCGTCGGGCGCCTCTCCGACCTGGGCTGGGGTGGCCGGCTGCGTGATCTCGTCGGCCCGGAGGCTCCGGACGCGCCGGTGCCCGACGACGTCGCCGGCGCCGTGGTGGAGGTGCTGAAGGCGTGGGCGCACGGCGACGACCCGTGGCCCCGCCGGCCGGTGGGGGTGGTCGCGGTCGGTTCCCGGCGGCGGCCCCGGCTGCTCGGCTCGCTCGCCGAGCGGATCGCCACCGTGGGCCGGCTGCCGCTGCTCGGCGAGGTCACGGCCGAAGGGTCGGGCGGGCCAGCCGGGCCACGCGGCAACAGCGCCCAACGGGTACGCGCACTGCACGACGCCTTCACCGTGCCGACCGACCTGGCCGACGCGCTGGCCGGGCTGGACGGCCCGGTGCTGCTCGTCGACGACCTGATCGACTCGGGCTGGACGATGACGCTTGTGGCCCGGGCCCTGCGCCGGGCCGGCGCGACCGACGTGCTCCCGCTCGCCCTCGCCGTTGCCGGCTGACCCCCTGCCGAGGTCGGTGGGAAGTTCCCGGGCGGCGTCGAGTGCGACAGTCGCCACGCTGTCCGGGCGTCGGCCTGACCCGGCCGGACGCGACGGTACCGTGGGCGGCATGACCGACCAGCAGCCCGTCCGCCGCGCGTACGCCGGCACGGACCCGACCGCCGGTGGCGAGGCCGGCCAGGCGCTGGGCGTCGGTCGTGACTGATCAGGGTTCCGCCGGGCCGGACCGGAGCACCCTCCGGCTGGCGCTGGTGGTCGGCGGGCTGGTGCTGGCGGTGTTGCTCGGCTTCGGCCTCGGCCGGCTGAACACCACAGGTGCCGCCACCGGCAACCCGTCGTTGGCAGCCGAGCACACCGATCCGCCGGGCGTCGCGCCGCACAACCACGGCTCCGCCACGGTCACCGACCAGGGCGCGGCTACCGAGCCGGGCGGTCTGGCGGTCAGCGCGGCCGGGTTCACCCTGGCCCCCCTGGCCAGCGAGTTCGTGGCGGGCCGCCCCGGTCAGCTCCGCTTCCAGGTGCGCGACGGGCAGCGCCGGCCGGTCACCCGGTTCGCCATCGTGCACGACAAGCCGATGCACCTCATCGTCGTCCGACGGGACCTGACCGGTTACCAGCACCTGCACCCGGCCATGGCGGCCGACGGCACCTGGTCGGTGCCGTTGACCCTCGTGCAGCCCGGCCTCTGGCGCGCGTACGCCGATTTCACAGTCGTCGCCGACAACGGCGCGCAGACCGCGGTGGTACTCGGCACGGACCTGGTGGCGCCCGGCGACTACCAGCCTCGTCCACTGCCGGTGCCGGCCACCTCGACGACCGTGGACGGCTTCACCGTGGGCTACCAGGGCACTCCGCAGGCCGGGACGACCGTGCCGCTGACCTTCCGAGTGGACGGCGGTGGCGGCGCAGCCCCGCTGGAGCGGTACCTCGGGGCGTACGGGCACCTGGTGGCGTTGCGCGAGGGCGACCTCGGCTACCTGCACGTGCACCCGGAGACCGAGCTGGTGGACGGTCAGATCAAGTTCTGGTTGACGACTCCCGGCCCGGGCCGCTACCGCCTCTACCTCGACTTCCAGGTGAGCGCCGAGGTCCGAACCGCCGAATTCACCCTGACCGTCCCCTAGGCCTCGGCCCCCACCCTCTCCCGGTGATCATGAAGTTATCGCCTCTCGCCACGGCGTGTCGGGGCAATAACTTCATGATCAACAGCCCCGGAACCGGGGGGTGGGGTGGGGGTTGGGGTTGGGTTAGCCGGCTCGGCGGATGGGGCGACGGGCCAGGTAGCGGAGCAGGTCGCGGATGTGGTGCTTCTCCTCGGCGGGGACCGTGGGGTCGGCCAGCCGGTCCAGGATGGCCCGGACGTCGGCCTCGACCGGGCCGTCGTCCTGGCGGCGGCGGGGCGCGGGGCCGGCATCGGGCAGCCCGAGCGCGCGGAACGCGGCGGCGACCGGCAGATCCAGTGCGGCGCAGAAGCCGCGCACCTTGGCCAACTCGGGATAGTCCTGCCAATCACCGGCCAGCCAGCGGAAGACGGTGGATCGACCCACGCCCGTGTGCGAGGCAAGATCAGTCACGGTCCAACCACGTTCGTCGCGAGCGTCATCGATGGCGCGCCGGACGAAGCGGGCGAAGGCCATCTGCGGTGATACGTCGGCGGATCCCATCCCTGTGTGTCTTCCCCTCCCACCGGAGCACCGGGACGATGCGCCTTCCGAGGGTAGTACGCCCAGACCCGGAAACAATTGACTGACCGCACAAACTGTCCCGTGGACGAGACTTTTCTCTGGAACCGTGTGTGCAGAACGAAAATTGCATCCAGCGATCATCATCGTTCTTCCATTAAGCTCGGTGCCCGTCCCGACATGGCGTCCGTCGCCTGCCGCGTCCGACCGGACCACCGCCGAGGAGCACCATGGCCGAATCGAGCCGCCCCCAGCCGTACCAGCCCGGTGCGGTGAGCCTCTTCTTCGTCGCCAAGGCCGGCGTCTTCGCTGCCGGGTTCTGGGTCTGGTTGCTGGTCCTGGTGCTCCGCACCGACTCGGCGACCGGTCTCCAGGTGCTGGCCGCCACCGGCACCATCACCACCACGCTGGTCGCGGTCCTGCTCGGTGCCCGGATGGCGTTGCAACACAACGCCGCCATCCGGCACGCCGAGGTGAAGAGGCTGCTGGTGGACATCTCCTGGAACGCCTTCGCGGCAGCCGGCAACGCCGAGACCGGCGGCAAGGTCGTACCATTCCCGACCGCCCCGGGCGACGGTGAGTGGGCCGCCGAGCGACCCGCCGCCGACCGGGTGTCGGTCCTCGACCGTGGTGCCAGCGGGCGCAACGGTGGCCGGGACCGCCGACGCTAGCCACCCAGGAGCTAGGGCGTCTCTCCGGCGGCCAGCAGCGTCTCCAGCCGGGGGGTGACCTGCCACTGGTCCACCAGCTCGCGGTACTCCGCGCGCTGCGGCTCGGTCGCCCCGGCACCGGTACGACGTGCGCGGATCAGCAGGTTACGCGGGGTGTGCTGCGAGTCCACGAACTCCACCACCTCCGCCCGGTACCCGTGTACGCGCAGCAGCCCGGCGCGCACGGCGTCGGTGAGCACGTCGGCGAAGCGTTCGCGCAGGATGCCCTGGCGGGTCAGCAGCTCGTACGGGGCCGGGGCGGGGTGCGCGCGGAGCTGCTTCGCCAGGTCGTGGTGGCAGCACGGCGCGGCGAGCACCCAGCGGGCCTCCCAGCGCACCGCGCGGGCCAGCGCCTCGTCGGTGGCGGTGTCGCAGGCGTGCAACGCCAGCACCAGATCGGGGGCGGGGTCGACGACGGCGTCGGCGATCGTCCCGGCCACGAAGCTGACCTGATCGGCCCAGCCCAGCCGCTGCGCCAGCTCGGTGTTGCGCCGCCGCTGGTCCTCGCGGACGTCCACGCCGATCAGCTGGACGTCGAGCCCTCGGCTCGTCAGGTAGCGGTACGCGGCGAACGTCAGGTAGGCGTTGCCGCAGCCCAGGTCGACCACCCGTAGCGGACCGGTCAGGTCGTCGGGCAGGGTCGCGGCCAGAGCCCGCAGGAACGCGTCCACCTGGCGGCGCTTGGCCGCCGAGCCGCCGATCTCGGCGAAGATCGGGTCACCCGGGTCGAGCAGGTATTCCTTCGTCCGGTCGTTTCCGGTGGGGGTCGCCGCCGGGCGGGACGCCGCGGCCCGGTGCACCTGCGCCTCACCGGACTTGGTCACCCGCAGCTGGAGCGTCGCGTCGGCCGTCTCGACGTGCCAGTTGCCGAACGGCTCGGCGAGCAGTTCGTCGACCGCCGCAGCGGCCTCGGGACCCGAGGCGATGTTGCGGGTGTACGGGCGAGCGCCGTCGGACGTGGTGATCTGCATCCGGGGCCCGGCCTTGAGCGTCACCGGCCGCAGCTCGGCCCGCTCAACGGTGGGGCGGCGCCCGCGGCGGCGTCCGGCGGCGACCGCCCGGGTCAGCGCGGGGTCGAGCAGCAGCGCCCGAACCTCGGTCAGGGCGGCGTCCAGTGGTTGCGGCATCGTTCCATTTTCAGCAGGTGGGGTGGGAGAAGGGAACATCCCCCGCACCGCGCGAGGCGGTGCGGGGGATGTCAGGTGTGGCTGGTGGTCAGTCCGCGGTCGCCTCGGCCGGCGTACCCGCGCCGGAACCGCCACCACGGCGGCGCCGGCGGCGGCGCGGCTTGGACGCCTCGCCGTCGGACGCGGCGGCCGGCTCGGCGGGGCTGGCGTCGGCGGAGATCACCGCGGTCGCCTCGCCCGCGACCACCTCGCCGGACCGGCGGCGACGCCGGCGGCGGGGGGTACGGGTGCCTTCGTCGTCGGCGTCCGCCACGGGCGCCTCGGCGACGGCCGGCGTTCCGGCGTCGGAGCGGTCGCGGCGGCCATCGCCCCGACCACGGCGCTCGCCGCGACCCTCGCCGCGGCTCTCACCGCGTCGGGGGCCCCGACCACCGCTGTCGCCCCGGCGGGAGCGGGTCGTCCCACCCAGATCCTCTTCGATCTCGGCGGACAGCCCGGCCCGGGTGCGCTCGGCCGTGGGCAGCGTGCCGCTGACCTCGGTGGAGATGTGCAGGTCGGTGTAGAGGTGCGGCGACGTGTGGTACGTCTCCGGCGGCTCCGGCATCTCCAGACCGAGGGTCTTGTCGATGATCCGCCAGCGCGGCATGTCGTCCCAGTCGACGAAGGTCACCGCGACACCCGTCGCGCCGGCCCGGCCGGTACGACCGATCCGGTGGGTGTAGGTGTCCTGGTCTTCCGGGCAGTCGTAGTTGATGACGTGGGTGACGCCGGTGACGTCCAGCCCACGGGCCGCCACGTCGGTGGCGACCAGGATGTCGATCTTGCCGGCCCGGAAGGCCCGCAGAGCCCGCTCGCGGGCGCCCTGGCCGAGGTCACCGTGCACCGCGGCGACCGCGAACCCGCGGAAGTCGAGGTCCTCGGCGACCCGGTCGGCGGCCCGCTTGGTACGCGTGAAGATCATGGTCAGCCCACGCCCCTCCGCCTGGAGGATGCGCGCCACCACCTCGACCTTGTTCATCGAGTGGGTGCGGTAGACCAGTTGCTGGGTCTGCGGCGACGGGCCGGTCTCGGCGGTGTGCCCGGCGTGGATCGTCATCGGTTGGCGCAGGAAGCGCCGCGACAGGGTGACGATCGGGTCCGGCATGGTGGCCGAGAAGAGCATCGTCTGCCGGTCTTCCGGGAGCATCGCCAGGATCTTCTCGACGTCGTCGAGGAAGCCCAGGTCGAGCATCCGGTCGGCCTCGTCGAGGACGAGTGCGTGCACCCGGTCCAGTCGGAGGTGCTTCTGCTTCTGCAGGTCCATCAGTCGGCCGGGAGTGCCGACCAGGATCTCGACGCCCTTGCGCAGCGCGTCGATCTGCGGCTCGTACGCCACTCCGCCGTAGATCGGCAGCACCCGGACGCCGCGCGTCCGGCCGGCAGCGGCCAGATCCTTGGCGACCTGGATGCCCAGCTCACGGGTGGGGACGACGACCAGCGCCTGGGGGACGCCGTCGCTGCCCTCGCCCGGGGCGAAGACCCGGTCGAGCAGTGGGACGCCGAAGCCGAGGGTCTTGCCGGTGCCGGTGGGCGCCTGACCGATCAGGTCGACGCCGCGCAGCGCGATCGGAATCGCGTACTCCTGGATGGCGAAGGCGCGGGTGATGCCAGCCGAGGCCAGGGCCTCGACGGTCTCGGCGCGGGCGCCGAGTGCGGCGAACGTGGGGGCCTCCGGTCGAACCGGGGCGATGGGGGCCAGTTCCTGGCCGTCCAGCAAATCTTGAGTCAGGTCGCTCATGTGGATGTGGGGGTGCCCTCTCGTGGGTGCGCCCGTCATGTCCTCAGGGCGCGTTCGGTATGACGCGGGCCACACGGTCGGCGGCAGATTGCCGAGCCGGACCGGGCCGCACGCGCGCCGCGGGCTGAGCTTCGATCAGATCGGCGCCCACGGCAACTGCTCCATGTTACCTGAACAGGCACGCCCCCGTCCCGATTCCCAGTCGGCCCCTCGCCACGCGGGGCAAGCAAATGTGACCTAGACCACAACCGCTGCCCTGCCTCGCGCTGCGCAGGCCTCGCGCGGGCCTCGCGCAGGCCTCGCGCGGGCCTCGCGCAGGCCTCGCGCCCGTCGGCGTCGATCATGGAGTTGTGGTGGGGTGCAAAGTTCGCAAATTATGTCAAGGCGGGCACCAGTACTCCATGATCGACCCGGAGATGGCGGGACGCCCGCGCAGAGCGATACGCGGTAGCCTGCCGCTCGTGTCTGCTTTCGCCGTCGCTGACCTTTTGGGTCTCGTCGCCTTCGGTGAGCTGCTCGCCTTCGAGCGGATGGCCGGCGACGCCCGGCTCGCCCCCGACCTGCGCCGCCGGGCCGCGTTGAACGAGATGGCCGCGGCCGAGATCGTCAACTACCGGCGCCTCGCCGACCGGCTCACCGCGCTGGGCGTGCCGCCGGAGGATGCGATGGCGCCCTATGTCGAGCCGGTGCAGGCGTACCACGACTCGACCGAGCCACGGGACTGGGCGGAAGTGGTCACCAAGGCGTACGTCGGCGACGCGATCACCGACGACTTCGTTCGCGAGATCGCCGATGCGCTGGAGGAACCGGACCGGGGGTTGGTGCTGGACGTCCTGCACGACTCCCGGTACGCGGACTTCGCCGCGGCGGAGATCCGGCTGGCCGTCGCCGACGACCCCCGGGTGGCTGGTCGGCTCTCGATGTGGGCCCGGCGGCTGGTCGGAGAGGCGTTGTCCCAGGCCGGCCGCGTCGCCGCCGAGCGGGCCACCCTCACCGCGCTGGTCGCGCGGGACGGCCGGGTCGACGTGCCTGGGCTGTTCGGCAGGCTCACCACCGCGCACACCGCGCGGATGGCCGCCGCCGGGCTGAACAACTGACCGCCCGGCCGGGTCGGGCCGGTGCCGGCCTGCGGCAGGTGGCCAAGTGCCGACCTGCCGCGATGGCCGGACCGGTCAGCGGACGGTGAACCCGACCGCCCGGGGCGACGCCTCGGCGATCTCCACGTAGGCGACCTTCTCGACCGGAACGATCACCCGCCGGCCCTTCTCGTCGGTCAGGGAGAGCGTGCCGCCGTTGCCGGCGAAGGCGTCGGTCACGATCTGCTCGATCTCGGCCGGCGACTGCGCGCTGTCCACTACCAGCTCGCGCGGCGCGTACTGCACGCCGATCTTGACCTCCACTGTGCCTCCTCAACTGGGGCGAAAGAACCGCCCTGCGAAGGCTATCCGATCACGGGGTCGACGGTCAGGCTGACTCACCTTGCAGCGGGAAGCTCGCGATGCCCCGCCACGACAGCGCGGCCACCAACGCCTCGGCCTCGGCCTTCGGCACCTGCCGGCCACCGGCCAGCCAGAACTGCGCGGCCGTCTCCGCCGCGCCGACCAGCCCGGAGGCGAGCAACTCGGCGTGCGCCCGGCTCACCCCGGTGTCGGAGATGATGGTGTCGGTGATCGCCGCGATGCAGCCCTGCTCGACCCGCTCCACCCGCTGCCGCACCGCCGGGTCGTTGCGCAGATCCGACTCGAAGACGAGCCGGAACGCCTCGCTCTCGTGGTCGACGAAGTCGAAGTACGCCCGCACCGACGCGCCGACCCGCTCCTTGTTGTCGCTGGTGCCGCGCATCGCGTCCTGCACCTGAGCGACGATGGCGTCACAGTGCGTGTCGAGCAGCGCCAGGTAGAGATCCATCTTTCCGGGAAAGTGTTGGTAGAGCACCGGCTTCGAGACCCCGGCCCGCTCGGCGATGTCGTCCATCGCGGCGGCGTGGTAGCCCTGCGCGACGAACACCTCCTGCGCCGCAGCGAGAAGCTGCTTACGGCGCGCGGAGCGGGGCAGGCGGGTGGGCCGGCCGGCGGTCTGTGCACCGTTCCCCGCAGCGGTCATGGGATCCTCCGAGTTCTCCGTACGAGCCGGCATTTTCCCCCCAGACCGGGCGAGGCCCGTGACCTCGGTCGTGGAAATGGCCCGCCGCTGTAACTTATCGCCACTCTCGGCACACGGTAGCCTCAGCGGGGGCGACCAAGGAGCGCGCGGTGAGTGAAACAGGGCAACCCGGAGCCGCCACCCCGGGAGAGCACGGTGACGGAGCGGGTCAGCACGACGACCCGAGCCGTTCCGTCAGCGGGTGGGCGCCTCCGGCGGGTGGGTGGCCCCGAGCCGCCGACCGCGAGGACGCCCGGGACGAGGCGCCGCGCTGGCAGCCGGACCCGGCGTCGGGCTGGCGGACGTCCTCGACACGGCACGGCGACCTGCCATCGCCGCTGGTCGGGCGGTCGGGCGACTCGGAGTCGCCGGCCCGCAGCAACGGCCACCACGTCAACGGCGTGCACCACCCGGACGACGTCAACGGCGTCCATCACCCCGGTCTCGAACCGCCGACGGGACGCCCCACCCCGGTGAGCGCGCCGCCCGGGCTGCCCGCCGAGGGTCGACCCGGGGCGGCCGGCGACCGGCTCGTGGTGCCCGCCCAACGTCCCGCACCTCCGGCGGAGCAGGGTGCCGTCGAGCCCGACCCGGGCCCCGCCCCGCACTCCACCGTCGATCCGGCCGCCGCGCACCGTGCCCGCTGGGCCGAGCCCGGGTTGCCCACCTCGGCCCCACCGGCCGTCCAGGTGCCGCCCGTCGGCACCGCGGCGTCGGGTTTCGAGGTGCCTCCCGGTTTCCACGCGCCGACCGGCGAGCGACCGGCCGCCGACGAGAATCCGACCGCGCCACGCGACTGGCGGGACCCGCTCGCCCCGGAGCACGCGGCGACCGCGGGACGCACCCCGGGCCCGGCTGGGCCCGCCGACGAGGGCGAGCCCGGTCGCGCCGCCGAGGGCGCCCGGCCGGCAGAGACACACCGCGCCGGAGACACGCACCTGCCCGGCGACACGCACCGGGCCGGGGAGTCGTCGGCCATCGAGCCCGACTGGTCGGGGCCGAGCTGGAACCGTCCGAGTTGGGGTGGCGGGTGGGCCCCACCCTGGTCCCGTCCGGACGACGAGCCGGTTGGCCCGGCAGCACGGGACGAGTCGGCGCCGGGCTGGGTCGCCGAGCCCAACCAGCCGTACGAGCCGGTGCGCGCCGAGGTGCCCCGCCCGTACGAGCCGGTGCGCGCCGATCCGCCCCGTGCGTACGAACCCGGCCGGGGTGGATCCGAGTCCACGCCGGAGCGCCCCGCCGAACCGACCAGCGCACCACCGGTTGACCGTCCGTCCTGGGCGGGGGGTGCGTCGCCGACCAGTGGTCCGCCGGCCGACCGTCCGTCCTGGGCCGGGGGTGCCACGCCGACCGGTGGGTCCCGGGCCGACCGTCCGTCCTGGGCTGGCGGGGCCGCCCCCGACCCCACCAGCGCGTCGCCCGCGCGTCCCTCCTGGGCTGGGGGGTCCGATCCGACGCCGACCAGCGTGCCGCCGGCGCGGCCGTCCTGGGCCGGCGGGTCCGAGGCAGCGACAAGCGTGCCGCCGGTACGACCGTCCTGGGCTGGCGGGTCCGAACCGCCGACGACCAGCGCGACGTCGACGCGGCCGTCCTGGGCCGGGGGTTCCGATCCGGCACCGGCCAGCGCGCCGCCGACGCGACCCTCCTGGGCCGCCAGCCCGTCAGCTGCCGACCCGCCCGCAGCGGCCGAGGCGTCACCTCCGGCACCCGCCAGCCCGCCTCCGGCACCCGCCGGGCCACCTCCCACGCTGACCGAGGCGCCACCGGCTCCGGCAGGCCCGTCGCTGGTCGCGGAGCGGCCGACCTGGACCGGCGGTTCGCCGACGGCGAGCAGTTCGCGGGCCGAGCGGCCGGACTGGTCCGAGGGTCGGATCCCCGCGACCCCGGTCGAGCGTCCGTCCTGGCCGGCCAGCCGATCGGCCAGCACCGGTGGGGGCGACGTCGGCGAGACGCCCGGCCGGTCCCGGCCCGAGGTCCGGCCGACCGCACCGTTCCGGCTCCGGCCGGAGTCACCCGAGCCCGGTCCGTCACCCGTCGAGGCGCCCCGACCGGCCGCGCCGGGCAGTGACCTGCCATCGAGTGACGCCACGCCGTCCTCCGCCGCAGCGGTCCCGCCCGCCGCCGCGAAGGGTTCCGGCCGCCGCGATCAGCCCGCGTCGGCGTCCGCCTACGCGGCGCGCCGATCCGCCCCCGACCCGACGTCGCCGGGGGACGATGGCCGGCAGTCGGACCCGAGCGCGGTGGTGCTGCCGCAGCGCGTCCCCGCGGAACCGGACGTGCCCGTCGTGCCGGAGCCGCCAGCCGTGGAGCCACCCGCCGAAACCCCGGAACTCGCCCGCATCGCCACCCACCTGCGTCGGGACGACGAGCCAGCCCCACTGCGGGAGCGCCCCGAGGGGTTCGACGTCAACGCCATCCTGGACGCCGTCCGGGAGGTGGCCGGTGTCCGCGACGCGGCCCTGCGCCGTACGCCGGCCGGGGCGCACAGCCTGCGACTGGACCTGGCCGACGGCGCCGACCCGGCCGAGGTGAGCCGGCAGGTGGCCCGGCTTCTCCAGGAGCGGATGGGGTTGGCCGCGGCCCCGCAGAACGTGCCCGGCCTGCCCAGCACGCCACCTCCACCGGTTCGCCGTCGCGCGGCCGAGCCCCGACCCGCCGAGCGGCGTACCCCGGAAACCAAGAACGCGGCTTCGCGCGATTCCGGCGAGGTTCGGGCGGCCGAGTCGCCAACTGTCGTCCGCCCTTCCGGCGCTCGGGTCGAGGCCCCGCCGGCCGGCCCGGAGCAGCGGACCAGCACGGACCCGACGCGCCGCCGCCGGTCGACCGCTCCGCACCGGGGTCGCGCCACGGTGGAGGAGCCCGGCTCGGTCTCGGCAGCGCCGACCGGCGGCGCGACCGGTAGCCCGGCGACGCTTGGCACGTCGTACTCCGGTGGTCAGGTGACCACGACGGAGTCGGCGCCGTCCCGGCCGCTGGAGACCGGCGACACGCCGGGGCCTCGCGTGGTGATCGACCACGTGCAGGTCAGCACCTTCGGCCTGGACGCGAACGTGGAGGTCCGGCTGCTGGCCGGGGGCGACAGCGCCTCCGGGTACGCCACCGGGCCGGCGGTGGACGGTTACGTGCTGCGGCTCTGCGCGGTGGCCGCGGCCGCCGCGGTGGACGAGTTGCTGCGCGGCGCCGACAACGCCGAGCGGGGGCGCTGCTTCGTCGAACACGCGGCGGTGGTGCCGTTCGGCAATTGCGAGGTGGCCACCGTGGTGGCGTTGCTGGTCTGTGAGGGTTGGGTCGAGCAGCTCGCCGGGTCGGCCCTGGTCGCGGGGGATCCGCGTCAGGCGGTGGTCCGGGCGACGCTGGCGGCGGTCAACCGTCGGCTGGAGGCGCTGCTGTCCTGAGTGGTCCGGGGCAGACTGGAACGATGAGAAGCGCCACCCTCTGGCCGGACCATCTGCTCCCCGATCACCGTGTCCCGCCGCCGTGGCCGGGTCGGGAAGTCCGGCTCGACGGCCGGGTCACGTACGTGCGGGACACCCCGGCCACCGCCGCTGGGGCGGAGCCGGCGCTGTACGTGCACGGGCTGGGCGGGTCGTCGCAGAACTGGACCGACCTGGCCGGGTTGCTCGCCGACCGGCTGGACGGTCAGGCCATCGACCTGCCCGGCTTCGGCCGTAGCGAGCCGGGCCCGCGTTACACGATCCCGGCCTTCGCGGATCTGGTCGTCCGCTGGATCGAGCATTCCGGTCGGGGTCCGGTGCACCTGTTCGGCAACTCGCTGGGCGGCGCGGTCGCGGTCCAGGTCGCCGGGCTCCGGCCGGACCTGGTCCGTACCCTCACCCTGATCTCCCCTGCGCTGCCGTTCCTGGATTTTCGGCGCTCGTTGCAGGGGCGGATGCTGCCGGTGCTCGCCATTCCACGCGGGGAACGGCTGGTCGCCCGACGACTCACCTCGCTCGCGCCCGAGGTGATGGCCCAGCAGGTGCTGGAGGCGTGCGTGGCCGACCTCAGCCGGATCTGCGATCAGCGCCGGGCCGAGGCGCTGGAGGAGATCCGGGTGCGGTACGAGGCCGAGCACTACGCCGCCGCGTACGTCCGGACGTTCCGTGGGCTGGTCTCCAGCTTCCTGCGGGCGTACCTGCCGGGGCCGGGGTCGCTGTGGCGTCTCGCCGAGGCGGTTCGCGCGCCGACCCTGGTCGTGGGCGGTCGGCAGGACCGCCTGGTCGACGTGCGGGTCGCGCCGCAGACCGCACGGGTCATTCCGGACAGCCGATTGATGATGCTCGACGGTGTGGGTCATGTGGCGCAGTTGGAGGTTCCCCGGCTGGTTGCCCGCGCGGTGGTCGGCCTGCTCGCCGAAACGGAGGACGCCGCGGGGCGGTCCGATCTGGCAGGCTGACGTGGATGCCCAGCTCAGCCCGCCTCCCTGGTCGCCGTCGGCGACGGTTCGCGCTGCTCGCCCAACTGGTGGCGGTGGTGGTGGCCGTCGGCGCGGCGGTGACCGTGATCGCCGAGGGGCCGGGCGGGCACCCCGGCGCCGACCGGCTGGCCGCCGAGGAGATCGGCACGCCGCCGCCGCTGGTGGCCGGGCCGCTGCCGCCGTCGGCCGAGCCCTCGCCCTCCGACGCGGTGCCGTCCAGCTCGCCCCCGCTGTTGCGGGTGCCCGGGGCGGTTCCGAGCGCCGGCACGGGCAGGTTCGGCTACCACCCCCGCTCCGGCCCGGTGCTGGGTCGGGCGGGTGAGCTGCGGCGTTACCGCGTCGCGGTGGAGTCGGGCAGTGGTGCGGACGCCGCCGAGTTCGCCCAGGCGGTTCAGGTGGCGCTCGCCGGGCCGGGCAGTTGGGTCGACAGCGGTCGGCTGCGGCTACAGCAGGTGCCCGGGGCTGCGCCTCGGGACTTCACCGTCTACCTGGCCACCGCCCGCACCGCGGGTCGGATGTGCGCCGAGGGTGGGGTGGACATCCGCATCGACGGTCGGCCGTACACGTCCTGTCGGGCGCCCGGCCAGGTGATCATCAACCTGGATCGGTGGCGGTTGTCCGTGCCGCACTTCGTCTCGGCCGGCGTGCCGCTGACCGTCTACCGGACGTACGTGGTCAACCACGAGGTGGGTCACCAGCTTGGGCATCGGCACGAGCGCTGCCCCGGTGCGGGCCGGCCGGCGCCGGTGATGATGCAGCAGACGCTCTTCCTCAACGGGTGCCGGGTCAACCCGTGGCCGTACCTGAACGGGCGTCGGTACACCGGCCCCGCTCTCTGAGCCGATCGGCCCGACACGCCGAGCACTGACCCCCATCAGGCGGGGTGCGGCAATAGCGATAAAAATGGAGAAATGCCCGAATAATCTGGCACGCTTGACTCCATGACGCCGTCGTCCCCTTACGGCCCGCCCCGGCCGCCCGACCACCGGTCGGCGTTTCGGGGTGTGCGTCCCGCGTTCGTCCGGATGCACAGGCGTCGTCGCCGCAGCGTGCTGCTCGGCCTGCTCGTGCTCGTGCTCGCCGCCGCCATCGGCGTGACGGTGAGCCGAGGCGGTGAGCCGTCAGGCGAGCCGCCGGCCACCACCCAGGGCGGAATGGGCCACGGAGGTGGGGTGGCCGCGCACCCGGCGCCCACCAGCTACCCGTCGGTCGGAGCGGGACGCTTCACGGTGGCCGACGGCGAGACACCTGTGCACGGCACGGACGGGCCGCTGCGCCGTTACCGGGTCGTCGTCGAACGCGGCGCCGGCCAGGACGCCGACGTGTTCGCCGCCAGGGTGGACGAGGTGCTGGCCGACCCGCGCAGTTGGATCGCGTCCGATGGGCTGCGGGTCCAACGGGTGGACGACGCCGGGGCCGCCGACTTCACCATCTACCTGGCCACCCCGGTCACCTCCGAGCAGATGTGCGCCGAGGGCGGGTTGACCACCGAGCGCTACACCTCCTGTCGCCTGCCCGGCCAGGTCATCATCAACCTGGCCCGCTGGATGGAGGCGGTGCCCGACTACGGCGCTTCGCTGGACACCTACCGGACCTACGTCATCAACCACGAGGTGGGCCACGAGTTCGGCGAGGACCACGAGGCGTGCCCCGGCCCGGGGGAGCCCGCCCCGGTCATGCAGCAGCAGACGTACGGCCTGCACGGCTGCGTCGCCAACGCCTGGCCATACCTCGACGGTCGTCGCTACGCGGGGGACATCGTCCCCTGATCGGCCGGGTCGTCGGTTATTCCCGCTCCCGCATACCGGACCACGTGTCGTCCCTCATGGCCGAGCGGGGCTCCCGCGAGCAACAATGGCGCGGTTCACACCGCCGATCCCGGGGAGTCCACCGTGTCGTTGCCCCCGCTCGTCGAGCCCGCCGCCGAGCTGACCGTAGACGAGATCCGCCGCTACTCACGTCACTTGATCATTCCGGACGTCGGGGTGACCGGCCAGAAGCGGCTGAAGAACGCCCGGGTGCTCTGTGTCGGCGCCGGTGGCCTCGGGTCGCCCGCCCTCATGTACCTCGCCGCGGCCGGGGTCGGCACGCTCGGCATCATCGACTTCGACACCGTCGACGAGTCCAACCTGCAGCGCCAGATCATCCACGGCGTCTCCGACATCGGCCGGTCCAAGGCGGAGTCCGCCGCCGCGTCGATCCGCGAGATCAACCCGCTGGTCAACGTGGAGATCCACAACACCGCGCTGGACCGGGAGAACGTCCGCGAGATCTTCGCTGAGTACGACCTGATCGTCGACGGCACCGACAACTTCGCCACCCGCTACATGGTCAACGACGCGGCGGTGCTGCTCGGTAAGCCGTACGTCTGGGGCTCGATCTACCGCTTCGACGGCCAGGCGTCGGTGTTCTGGGCCGAGCACGGCCCCTGCTACCGCTGCCTCTACCCGGAGCCGCCGCCGCCCGGCATGGTCCCGTCCTGCGCTGAGGGTGGCGTGCTCGGCGTGCTCTGCGCGTCGATCGGCTCGATCCAGGTGAACGAGGCGATCAAGCTGCTCACCGGCATCGGTGAGCCGCTGGTCGGCCGCCTGATGGTCTACGACGCCCTGGAGATGGAATACCGCAAGATCAAGGTCCGCAAGGACCCGAACTGCGCGCTCTGCGGCGACAACCCGACGGTCACCGACCTGCTGGAAGACTACGAGGACTTCTGCGGCGCGGTCTCCGAGGAGGCCCAGGAGGCGACGCTCGACTCGACCATCACCGCCCTGGAGCTCAAGGAGTGGCAGGACGCCGGCAAGGACATCTTCCTCGTCGACGTGCGCGAGCCGGCCGAGTACGAGATCGTCCGGATCCCCGGCGCCACCCTGATCCCCAAGGGCGACATTATCTCCGGTGAGGCCCTCGCGAAGCTGCCGCAGGACCGGCAGATCGTGCTGCACTGCAAGTCCGGCGTCCGCTCGGCGGAGGCGCTCGCCGCGCTCAAGGCGGCCGGATTCAAGGACGCCGTGCACGTGCAGGGCGGCGTGCTCTCCTGGATCAAGCAGATCGACCCGTCGCTGCCCGCGTACTGACCAATCGAGCCGGGGCGGCCAGGCCGCCGTGCCGGGGCCGCCCACCGGCCGTGCCGGGGCCGCCCACCGGCCACACCGCCACACCGCCGGGCCGGGGCGGCCCACCGGCCGCCCCGGCGAATCGACGCAGATCACGCCGAGCGGCCGTCCGGCGGGAGCGACGCAGCCATTCCGGGCTGGCCGATTCTCCGAGGCGGCATCGCGTCTGCGCAGGTAGCGTCTCCGCCGTGGTCGACTTGGAAGCCGCGATCGGGTTCGTCGTGGCGCACGGGGATGCGGTGGAACGCGCCCGCCTCTCCTGGCTCCGCAACGGCACCCCCGTGCCCGCCGAGTTGCTGGAGACGGCCGAGGTCGGCCAGTCACCGGACGGCGGTTGGCCGGCCACCTGGGGCGGCGAGATCGCCTCGATCGACGCCACCTGCTTCCGGCTCGCCGAGCTGGACGACCTGGGCGCGCTCGGCCGTCCCGCCGCCCGCCGCGCACTGGACTGGCTGGCGTCCCGACAGCAGGCCGACGGCGGTTGGGAAGAGGACGTGTCGCTGACCGACTCGGCACCGGAGTGGGCCCGGCCCGGCGACCCGGAGGCCGGGTTCCTCGTGTCGGCCAACGCCGGTTTCTGGCTCACCGTCGCCGGCCTCGACGCCCGGGCCTCGGGTCCGCTCGATCATCGGGTCGGCGGGGCGTACGCCGGGGTGGTGCAGGCGGCGGCCCACTCGCTCGCCGCGCGGCTGCGCCCGGACGGTAGCTGGCCGTCGTTCCTCGCCGCCGGTTGGCTGAGCGCGGCCGTGCTGCACCGGCAGGAGATGTTCCAGGAGTCGGCGCGGATCCAGGTGGTGCTCGCCGAGCGGATGCCGAAGATGTCCCCGGGGGACGTGGCGTGGCTGGCGGCCACGCTGCGCTGCGCCGGGATCGACCTACAAGACTGGATCATGGTGCGGGCGCTGCGTCGGCTGACCGAGACCCAGCGCAGCGACGGCGGCTGGGAGAGCGAGGACGGCCACCAGTTCGACGTGCACGCCACGCTGGCCGCGATCCGGGCGGCCCGGCCCGCGCCGCCCGGCTGACCCCGCGCCCCCGCGCGCCCCCGCCCTCTGCGGCGATCTTGCAGTTCCTGTCGTCGATGTGCGCTGATTGCACCTTATGTCGACGCAGTAAGTGCAAGATCGCCATGTCGACGCAGTAAGTGCAAGATCGCCGCAGGGGGGCGGGGGTAGGGCTCTAGCGCAGGTGCCCGTCGCCGGTGACGACGTACTTGGTGCTGGTCAGCTCGGGCAGGCCCATCGGACCGCGGGCGTGCAGCTTCTGGGTGGATATGCCGATCTCCGCGCCGAAGCCGAACTCGCCCCCGTCCGTGAACCGGGTCGAGGCGTTCACCATCACCGCCGCCGCGTCCACCCTCGCGACGAAGTCGCGGGCCGCGCTCGCCGAGTCGGTGAGGATCGCCTCGGTGTGCCCGGTGCCGAAGCGGCGGATGTGCGCGACCGCCGCGTCCAGCGAGTCGACCACCGCCACCGAGATGTCGGCGGACAAGTACTCGGTGGCGTAGTCCTCCTCGGTGGCCGGGACCACGGCTGCGGAGTACGCGGCCACCTCGGGTGAGCCGTGCACTGTCACCCCCGCCTCGGCGAACGCGGCCAGCACCGACGGCAGGAACGCGTCGGCGATGCCGGCGTGCACCAGCAACGACTCGGCCGTGTTGCAGGTGGACAGGCGTTGCGTCTTGGCGTTCAGCGTCACCGCGACGGCCTTCGCCAGGTCGGCGGCGGCGTCGACGTAGACGTGGCAGTTGCCCACCCCGGTCTCGATCACCGGCACTGTCGACTCCTCGACCACGGTGCGGATCAGCGACGCGCCACCGCGCGGAATGAGCACGTCGACGAGCCCTCGGGCGCGCATCAGCTCCTTGACCGAGTCACGGGAGCTGGCGTCGAGCAGCTGCACCGCGTCGGCGGGCAGACCGGCCCCGGCGACCGCGTCGCGCAGCACCGCGACCAGCGCGGCGTTCGAGTGCGCGGCCGACGACGACCCCCGCAGCAGCGCCGCGTTGCCGGACTTGAGGCAGATCCCGGCGGCGTCCACTGTCACGTTGGGCCGCGCCTCGTAGATGATGCCGACCACTCCGAACGGCACCCGGATCTGGCGCAGCTCCAGGCCGTTGGGCAGGGTGGACCCGCGGACCACCTCGCCGACCGGGTCGGGCAACGCGGCCATCTCGCGCAGCGCGTCGGCGATGCCGGCCACCCGACCGGCGTCGAGCGCGAGCCGGTCCAGCACGGCCGCGCTCAGTCCGGCCTCGCGGCCGGCCGCCAGGTCCGTCTCGTTCGCGGTCAGGATCTCCGGGGTACGCGCCACAAGCGCGTCGGCCATCGCCACAAGCGCGGCGTCCTTGACCGTACGCGTGGCCACGGCCAACTCCGCGGCGGCGTCCCGCGCCCGTCGCGCCTGCTCAACCACGCTCATGCCGGCACTCCGCTGCGCTCCGTGCCGCCCTGAGGCACCAAAGCCCTGAGCCGATGACTCGCTCGCTGACGCTCACTCATTGTTGACTCCTTAGAGCAGCACCAGGTCGTCGCGGTGGACGACCTCTCGTTCGTACGCCGGGCCGAGCGCCGCGGCGAGTTCGGACGTGGAGCGGCCGAGCAGCCCGGGTAGCTCCACCGCGTCGTAGTTGACCAGCCCTCGGGCGACCGATGCGCCGGCGGTGTCCACCAGGTCCACCGGGTCGCCGGCGGTGAACGTGCCGTCCACGGCGGTGATGCCGGCCGGGAGCAGCGACTTGCGCCGCCCGACGACGGCGGCGACCGCGCCCGGGTCGAGGTGCAGCCGGCCCCGGGGTGAGGTGGCATGGGCCAGCCAGAACAGCCGGGCCGTCGGGCGTTGCCGCTGCGGGTGGAAGAGCGTGCCCACCGGTTCGCCGGCCAGCGCCTGCGTGGCCAGGTCGGCGGCGGTGAGCACCACCGGGATGCCGAAGCCGGTGGCGATCCGGGCCGCCTCGACCTTGGTCACCATGCCGCCGGTGCCGACGCCGGACCGGCCGGCCCCGCCGATGGTGATGCCGGCGAGGTCCGCGTCGTCGCGCACCTCGGCGATCCGGGTCGAGTGCGGGTTGGTGGGGTCGCCGGTCCAGAGCGCGTCCACGTCGGAGAGGAGCACCAGCAGGTCGGCGTGCACGAGCGCGGCCACCAGGGCGGCCAGCCGGTCGTTGTCGCCGAACCGGATCTCCTGGGTGGCCACCGTGTCGTTCTCGTTGACGATCGGCACCGCCCGCAGGTCGAGCAGCTTGCGCAGCGTCCGGTACGCGTTGCGGTAGTGCGCCCGCCGGGTCACGTCGTCGACGGTGAGCAGCACCTGCCCGACGGTGCGGCCGTGCCGGGCGAAGCTGGCCGCGTACCTGCCGATCAGTAGCCCCTGCCCGACGCTGGCGGCGGCCTGCTGGGTGGCCAGGTCGCGCGGGCGTCGGGACAGCCCGAGCGGGGCGAGCCCGGCGGCGATGGCGCCGGAGGACACCAGCACCACCTCGCGGCCTTCCGCGGTGAGCCGACCGAGGGTGTCGACCAGCGTGTCGACGCGCTCGTCGGCCAACCCGCCGGTGGCGGTGGTCAACGAGGAGGATCCGATCTTGACGACGACCCGCCGGGCCGTCGTGACTGCGTCGCGCACCCGACCATTCTGCGTGGTCACGGCCGCACCGCCCGGCGGCGTTCCCATATGGTGGCGGATTGTGACTCCTGACGAGTACGTCGAGGCGGTGCTCGACCTGGTCGAGCGGATCCCGGAGGGCCGGGTCATGTCCTACGGCGGGGTGGCCGACGCGCTGTCCGAGCGCTCGGGACGCGCCTCGGCCCGGCTGATCGGCAACATCATGGCCCGGCACGGAGGCTCGGTGCCCTGGCACCGGGTGGTGACGGCGAGTGGTCGCCTGCCGCCGGGGCACGAGCGGGAGGCGCGGGCCCGACTGCGGGCCGAGGGAGTGCCGCTGCGCGGCGAGGGAGTGGACATCACGGCAGCGGGCTGGTCGCCTGATGAGGGGATGTGACCGCCGTCCTAACGTGAGTAACATTCGGGCCCATGAAAACGCCGCCGGGCGCCGGCTCGTCAGCCAACGGCTCGCTGCCCCGCTCGGTGCACGCCGGCTACGCGCTCGGTTCACTGGCGACCGGAGCGTTCGGCACCGTCCCCGGCCTGCTGCTGTTGCCCTACCTGACCGACACCCTGGGCGTGGCCGCCGGGCTGGCCGCCCTGCTGGTGCTGCTGCCCAAGGCCTGGGACGTGTTGGTGAACCCGGTCGCCGGGCGGATCTCCGACCGCACCCGGTCACGGTGGGGAGCCCGCCGGCCGTATCTGCTCGTCGCCGGCCTCGCGCTCGCCGTCCTGTTCGCGTCGATCTTCGCCGCGCCCTTCGGCAACGGCCCGGCCGCCGTGGCGTACGTGGCGTTCGCCTTCCTCGCCACCGCCACCGCGTTCGCCTTCTTCCAGGTGCCGTACGTGGCGATGCCGGCGGAGCTGACCGGCGACTACGCCGAGCGCACCCGGTTGATGACCTGGCGGATCGCGGTGCTGGCGCTGGCCATCCTGGTCTCCGGCGCGGTCGCGCCGCTGGTGGTGAGCGCCGGCGGTGACGGTGTGGTCGGGCACCGCTGGATGGGTCTGTTCGTGGCCGTGCTGATCGCCCTCGGCGCGATCGGCGCGTTCCTGGGCACCCGGTCCGCGCCGACCGGCACGGTGGGCGAGAGCGAGCCGACCCTGCGCGCCCAGCTCGCCGTGGCCGGCGCCAACCGGCCGTTCCGGGCGCTGCTGATCTGCTTCGTGGTGCAGTCCGCCGGGGTGGCGACGATCCTGGCCGGGGTCAACTACTTCGCCGGGCAGATCCTGCGCGACGAGGAGAGCGGGCCGACCCTGCTCTTCGTCTGCTTCGTCGGGCCGGCGCTGTTGGTGATGCCGATCTGGACTCGGATCGGTGCCCGCCTGGGCAAGCGGACCGCGCTGGTCGTCGCCTCGCTGATCCTCGCCATCGGTGCGTTCGCCCTGGTCGCCGCGCCGGTGCTGCCGCCGGTCGCCGTCTATCTCGTGGTCGCGCTGATCGGCGTCGGGTACGCCGGGCAGCAGGTCTTCGCGCTGGCCATGCTGCCGGACTGCATCGCGCACGAGACGGCGCGCACCGGTCGACGGCAGGCGGGCGTCTTCACCGGGCTGTGGACCGCCGGGGAGACCTTCGGCCTGGCGCTCGGCCCGGGAATCTACGGCCTGGTGCTCCAGCTCTCCGGCTACGTCTCCTCCGACACCGGCTCGGCGGCGGCCCAGTCCGACACGGCGAGACTGGGAGTGCTCCTCGGCTTCACGCTGATCCCGGCCCTGCTGATCGCCCCTCCGATCCTCCTGCTCCGCCAGTACACCCTCACCGCCCACAGCGACCGGGTCGATCACGGAGTTGTGGTGGGGGACGAAAGTCGTTGACCGTCACGAGAAGGGCACCATGACTCCATGATCGACGAGAACAGGGTTGAGGCTGGGGCGCTTCCCGCTGCCGGCGTTCCCGCCGAGGTTGCCCTTTCCGAGGTTCGGCAGTTGCGGGGCGCGGACCGGCCCACCCACGGGGGACGGCTGTTCGCGTACGTCTACGACCCGGCGGTACCGGGGCTGGACGACCTGGCCGCCGCCGCCCACCGGGAGAGCGCCCACGTCAACGGCTTGGACCCGACCGCGTTCCCGTCCCTGCTGGCCATGGAGAACGCGCTCGTCGGCGCCGCCGGCCGGGTGCTGGGCGCCGGCCCGGGCACCACCGCCCCGGACGTCGTCGGCAGCGTCACCAGCGGCGGCACCGAGTCGCTGATCCTCGCCGTCAAAACGGCCCGGGACGCCCACCCGGAGATCACCGCACCCCGGATCGTGGTGCCGTCGAGCGCGCACGCCGCGTTCGCCAAGGCGGCGCACTACCTGCGGGTGGCGCTGGACGTCGTGCCGGTCTCCCCGGAGACGCTGCGCCCCGACCCGGCCGCGATGGCCGCCGCGATCCGCCCGGAGACGGTGCTTGTCGCCTGCTCCGCGCCGTCGTACGCGCACGGGGTGGTCGACCCGGTCGCGCAGATCGCGGCCGCCGCGGCCGAGGCCGGGGTGCGCTGTCACGTGGACGCCTGCTTCGGCGGCTGGACCCTGCCGTACCTGCGCCGCCTCGGGGAGCCGGTGCCGGCGTTCGACTTCGCGGTGCACGGGGTCACCTCCATCTCGGTCGACCTGCACAAGTACGCGTACGCCCCGAAGGGGGTGTCGGTGCTGCTGCACCGCGACGCCACCCTGCGCGCCCCGCAGTACTTCGCGTACGCCGACTGGCCCGGCTACACGATGATCAACCCGGTGATCGCGTCCACCCGCTCGGGCGGCCCGATCGCCGCCGCGTACGCCACCGTGCGGCACCTCGGCGACGACGGTTACCTGCGGTTGGCCGCCGTCACCCGGGACGCGGTCGCCGGTCTGGCCGACGCGGTCCGTGCCGTCGACGGGTTGCGGCTGATGGCCGAGCCGGAGTCGACAGTGGTCTGCTTCACCGCCACCGAGGGTGGCCCCGACCTGTTCGTCCTGGTCGACGAGCTGACCGCGCGGGGCTGGCACACCCAACCCCAGCTCTCGTACGCCGGTCTGCCCGCCAGTGTGCACCTCACGGTGACCGCTGCGGTCGCGCCCCGGGTGGCCGAGTTCGGGCCGGACCTGGCCGAGGCGGTGGCCGCGGCCAGGGCCGCCGGCCCCGTGCGGCTGCCCGCGGAGTTGGGCGCGATGGTCGGTGCCATCACCCCGGATGCACTGACTCCGGAGATGGTCGTCGGGCTGGCCGCCGGCCTGGGTCTGGGCGGCGATCCGGACGCGGGCCCACTGCCGGAGCGGATGGCGCTGGTGAACACGCTGCTCGACGCCGCGCCATCGGCGCTGCGCGAGCGGTTGCTCGTCGAGTTCGTCAGCCTGCTCCAGCGCCCCACCTGGGCACCCAGCTGACCGTGCGGCACCGGGCCCGGCCGGCAGTACCGGCCGGGCCCGATCGGCCGGGTCAGGAAACCACCCGCACCTTCACGTAGTTGTCTTTGAACGTCCGGTCCTGCCAGTGCCGGTCCTGGTCGTCGAAGTGCACCACCCGGACGCTGGGCTGGTTCAGCGGGGTCGGATCGACAAGCAGATGGAACGTGTACGCCCGGCGCTCCCCCGAGCGCAGGCCGGCCGAGCGGCAGGTGGTCCCCGACTCGTCGCCTCCCCGCCACGGCACGCAGATCGACGAGTCGGAGTTGTTCATCGCCCCGATGCGCTCGATTTCGGCGAAGCCGAGGTGCGCCACGTCCACCGGCCCCTTGTTCGTCACGGTCAGGGTCAGGGTGCCCGGACGCTTCCCGTCGGTGCCGGCCGGCCCGAGCGTGAGGTTGCCGCCGGTCAGCACCAGGTTGGTCAGCCGGGGGTCCTTGCCGAAGGACCTCGGCCCGTCGCTCTGGGTGAACCGGCCGTCGTGCCAGCGGTACGTCCGCCACTGCTTCTGCGCCCAGTAACTCGGCGTCGAGCAGCAGGGCTGGATGTCGGCCACCTCCGCCCGCACCCTCCCGTCCTCGGTGACGGAGGCGTCCGTGATGTCGTCGAGCCCCTCCTTGGTGCCGACGACCCGAGCCATGGTCACGATCCGACCGTGCCCGTCGCGGTCGAACGCCACGAGCTGTTTCGCCGAGGCCTCGCCGAGCCGGCAGGTGACCAGGGCGACCGTCTCGGTCGCGCCGTCGCCGTCCAGGTCGGTGTAGCTCAGGTCCAGGTCCGCCAGTGTCGACACACTCGTGTCGCGTCCCGAAGGCCGCAGCCGAACGTCCGAGGTGGCGCAGTTCGATGCGTACGAGGGCCAGGCCGGCAGGTCGACGCGGGCGGCCAGCAACTGCGCCCGGCTGATCCGGCCGTCCGGCGCGGCCGGACTCGTGGTCGTGGTGGTGCTGGGCGTGAGCGGGGTGGATGGCGTCGGTGCGGGAGCGCTCGTCGGCGGTGTCGTCGGCTCGCCGGTCTGCGCCGGCACCGGCACCGACCCGTCGTCCCGTAGGGCGGCGTTGGCGACGATCGGTGCGACCGCCAGGGCAATCGCCGTCACGGCCACCGCCACCGCCTTCGTGCGCCGACGCCGACGAAGGGTACGCCGGGCCTGGTCAGGTCCCGGACCGGTGATCTGGCAGACCGTCTCGGCGCGGTACGCGGCGAACCGGTCCCGTAGGCACGGATCGATGTCAGACATTGCCTGTCCCCTCGGTGCTCTCGTCGAGCAGTCCCGCCAGCGCCAGCCGACCGCGGTGCAGCCAGGACTTGACCGTGCCCTCGGCCACCCCCTCCTGACTCGCGATCTCGTTGACCGGCAGGTCGGCGAGGTAGTGCAGGATGACGGCCCGTCGGTGGTTGGCGGGCAGTTGGGCCAGCGCGGTGTCGATCGCCACCCGATCGGGCGTCGGCCCGGCCATCGTGGCCTCGGTCCGCCGCTGCCGGAGCAGGTGGTTGCGCGCGGTCCGGAGCCGTCGCCAGCGGCTCCGGGCGAGGTTCCAGGCGACCTGACGGACCCAGGCGACCGGGTCGTCGTACCGGGCCAGCCGGTCCCAGCGGGCCAGGGCCCGGCAGAACGCCTCCTGCGCGAGATCCTGGGCCTGCGAGAGGTCGCCCGTGTAGGCGCCCAGTTGGGTGGTCACGTTGCGGAAATGCGCGTGGTAGAAGTCGTCGAAGCTCACCGTCACGGTGTGCTCCCCGGCCATCGCGGCGATCGCCCCCGGTGGCTCGTTGGCACGGGCTCCCGTCATCACTGTCACTGCCCCTCCCCGTTCGCCGTCGGGCCCGTACCCGAGGCGGTCGTACCACTCGCTGATCTGCCGGGGTTGTTCCCGTGCTCCCCGTTGCGGCGGTCGTGCTCGGCGCGCCGTACCCCGTTAGAAGCCTCGAACGGGCCTCGGGGTTGCAGCCGGGCGCTGTGGTTGACTGTCGTGTGGGGGACAGGGAAGGGGGCGGTCGTGCAGCTGCCGGCAGTGCTCGGTGAGCCGATCCGGTTCGTGCTGAACTGGGGCCGCCGCTACTCGCTCTGGGTGTTCAACTTCGGTCTGGCCTGCTGTGCCATCGAGTTCATCGCCACCAGCATGGGTCGGCACGACTTCATCCGGCTCGGCGTGATCCCGTTCGCCCACGGCCCCCGCCAGGCCGACCTGATGGTGGTCTCCGGCACGGTGACCGACAAGATGGCCCCGGCGATCAAGCGGCTCTACGACCAGATGCCCGAGCCGAAGTACGTCATCTCGTTCGGCGCCTGCTCCAACTGCGGCGGCCCCTACTGGGACTCGTACTCGGTGACCAAGGGCGTCGACCAGCTCATCCCGGTCGACGTGTACGTGCCCGGCTGCCCGCCCCGGCCGGAGGCGCTGCTGCACGGCATCCTGCGCCTGCAGGAGAAGATCGCCGCCGAGCAGTCCGGCATCGGGGGTGTGCCGCAACGGGACGTGCTGGCCGCGCCGCTGGACGCTCCGCCCCGCGAGGCCGCCGCCCCACGCTCGGTGGACTCGCTCACCGCCCCGCCGGTACGCCCACCCGCCGCGACCTGAGGTCGGTGCGCGCTCCTCGCGCCCGGACGCCAGGCAGCACCATCAATGGGTGGCTGGTTCGCCACCCCGTGGTGGATCCGCCGCACTAGCCTGCGCACTATGAGCAGCTCAGTGGACCAGCGGTCCGCCCACATCGTCGACGTGCTCACCGAGGAGTTCGGCGCGTCGATGGCGATCGACCCGTCCGCCTTCCGCCGCAAGTTCCGCAAGATGGCGGCCTCTCCGTTCGCCTTCTACCGGGGCAGCGCCGCGCTGTTCTACGCCGACCAGCGCGGCGACTTCGCCGACGACCGGTTCTCCGACGAGCGGACCAGCCGGGTGTGGATCCACGGTGACCTGCACGCGGAGAACTTCGGCACCTACATGAACGCGTCCGGGCAGCTGGTGTTCAACGTCAACGACTTCGACGAGGCGTACGTCGGGCCGTTCACCTGGGACCTGCGTCGGCTGGCGGCCAGCGTGGCGTTGCTCGGCTACGGCAAGGCGCTCTCCGACACGGCGATCGGGGAACTGGTGGCCGGGTTCGCCCGGTCGTACCTGACCGAGCTGCGGGCCATCGCCGCCGGCGGCGACGACGCGATCGGCTCGATCACCCTGGACAACGCCGACGGGGTGCTGCGCCGGGTGCTCCAGCGGGCCCGGCTCAACACCCGCGTCGACCTGCTCGCCGCGCAGACCACCATCGACAACTACGAGCGACGCTTCTCCATCGGCGACGGCGTCTTCGAGATCGACGACGCCACCCGGGACCTGGTCAGCGCCGCCTTCCAGGACTACCTGGGCACCCTGCCAACCGCCTCGGCGCAGCTCCGCCCGGTGGCGGCGCGGATCAAGGACGTGGTGCTGCGCAAGGGGGTGGGCATCGGCTCGGCCGGGCTGCCGTCGTACAACCTGCTGCTGGAGGGGCACACCCAGGCACTGGAGAACGACGTCGTCATCTACATGAAGCAGGCGCAGGTGCCGGCCGTGGCGCGGTACGTCAGCGACGAGTCGGTCCGCGGCTACTTCCAGCACCAGGGGCACCGGACCGCCGAGTCGCAGCGGGCGTTGCAGGCGCACGCCGACCCGTGGTTGGGCTTCACCGAGCTGAACGGGGCCGGTCAGCTCGTCGCCGAGGTCTCCCCGTACGCCGCTGACCTCGACTGGTCGGACGTGAACGAGCCGGAGGAGCTGACCGGTGTTCTCGTCGACCTTGGCCGGGCGGTGGCCCGGATGCACTCGGTCGCGGACGACGAATCCAGTCACGACCTGGTGGATTACTCCACCGAGGAGGCGATCGTGGCGGCGGTCGACGCCGACGAGGCGGGTTTCGTCGCCCATCTGGTGGAGTTCGCGCACGCGTACGGGGTGCGCGCCCGCCAGGACCACCAGCTCTTCGTCGACCTGTTCCGCAACGGTCGACTGCCGGGCATCTGAGCGGGTGCGGCCTCGCTCAGGAGGCGAACTCCAGCACCACCTTGATGTCGTCCGGCCCGGGGGTGTACGCGTCGGCATACCGGTTCACCGGCACCCGCCGGGTGATCAGCGACTCGAGCCAGACCTGGTCGGCGCGGGCGAGTGCCTGCGCGGCCATGGTCCAGTGCCGCCGGTTGGCGTTCACCGAGCCGAACACCACGTTGTTCTCCAGCACCAGCGCCCGGTTGAGAGCCCCGGCGTCGAAGTCGATGGTCCGGCCACCGCTGGACACCCCGGCCAGGCAGACGATCCCGGTCGGCGCCGCCTTGCACATCACGTCGAGGACCACCGTGGGAGCGCCCGTGCACTCGATCACCACGTCCGGCTCGAAGGGCAGGTCGTTGACCGGCACCGTGTGGTAGGTGGCGCCGAGCCCGGCGACCAGCTCCGGCTTCGGCCCCTCGGTGTTCCGGTCCAGCACGTGGACGGTGAGCCCGCGCTGGGTGCCGAGCAACGCGGCCAGCAGGCCGATCGGCCCGGCTCCGGTCACCAGGACCGTCTGCGGCTGCCACTCGGCCCGATGCCCGATCCGCTCGATGTGGTCCCAGGCCTTCGCCACCACACTGGTCGGCTCCAGCAGCACGCCGACCTGCGCCAGCGTCGGGTCGAGCCCGACCGCGAACCGCGGCTCGACCCGCCAGCGGTCCCGGGCGAACCCGGCCAGCCCCTTGATGCCGTGTTCGGTGTACTGACCGTTGCGGCACATGTCCCACTCGCCGACCGCGCAGTTCGAGCAGGGCACCGGGTCGGGGTAGCGGACGATCCCCGCCACCAGGTCACCAGGTTGCAGGGTGCCGCTGGAGTCCTCGATCACCCGGCCCAGTGACTCGTGCCCGATGACCAGGCGGTCCGCACCCGGCGGCGCCTCGCCGTACTCCCCGGCGATGATCTCGTGGTCGGTGCCGCAGATCCCCACCGCCAGCGCCTCGACCAGGACAGAGCCCTCCTCGGCAGCCGGCTCCGGCTGATCCTCGACGAGGTTCAGCGAGTTGGCGACCCCGGGTCTCACTGTCACAGCGCGCACACCCTCATCTTTCCCCGCCGGGACGTGCGCCGCGCCCAAAGCCGGCAGATCGCTGGGCATCGGCGGCGGCCAGGTGCCGGCCCGGCCGGCACTAGGATCAGCGGCATGACTCCCGAAGAGGTCGGCGCTCGACTGGTCGCGCTGCTCGCGCCGGTTGAGGCGACCCCGTCGGTCTCCGGCGGGCAACGGTTCGCCCGGGCCACAGTCGACGTGCCGCCCGCGAGTTGGCTGACCGCGGTCTCCGCCGCCCGTGACGACACCGAGCTGGCCTGCGACTTCTTCGACTGGCTCTCCGCCGTCGACGAGTTGGCCGAGGGCTTCGACGTGGTCGCGCACCTCTGGTCGACGCGACTGCGCCACGGCCTGCTGCTGCGTACCCGGTTGCCGCGCGGCGCGCCCACTGTCGCCTCGGTGGTCGACGTCTACCCCGGTGCCGCCTGGCACGAGCGGGAGACACACGAGATGTTCGGCATCGACTTCGCCGGCCACGGGGAGCTGCTGCCACTGCTGCTGCCCCCGGAGTTCGAGGGCCACCCGCTGCGTAAGGAGTTCGTGCTCGCCTCCCGGGTGGCCAAGCCCTGGCCGGGTGCGAAGGAGCCGGGCGAGTCCGAGGCCGGCGGCGGGCGTCGACCGATCCGCCCGCCGGGCGTTCCCGCTCCGGGCGAGTGGGGCCCCACGCCCACCCCGGCTGGCGCCGGTGGGGTGGGGGAGGGCCCGCGTGGCGGCACCCCGGCCAGACCGGCCCGTGAGCGTCCGGCGCGGCCCGCCCCGGGGGCCCGTCCGGCGCGTACACCCCGGCCTGCCGGCACCAACGACGGCCCGACCCCCGCCGACCAGCCCGCGCCCGGCGCTGGCCCGGCGGCCGATCCCGTGCCCGGCGCTGGCCCGGCTGCCGAGTCCGTGCCGGGCGCTGGCCCGGCTGCCGAGCCTGTGTCCGGCGCTGGCCCGGCTGCCGAGCCTGTGTCCGGCGCTGGTCCGGGGGCCGAGCCGGCGCCTGGCGCGGCCGCACCTGACAAGCCTGGCGCAGGCCCGGCCGACCCGGCCGCATCGGGCGGCGGGTCGATCGCGGACCCGCCGGGCCGCGCTGGCCAGAGCGACCACGACGGGGGTACGGCCTGATGCCGCTCTGGGTGGAGCTGGTGCTCCGGATCGGCGGCGTGGTCGTCGCGTTCCTCACCCTGCCGTTGCTTGTCGGCCAGGCCGAGCACAAGGTGATGGCGCACATGCAGGGCCGGCTCGGCCCGATGTACGCGGGCGGCTTCCACGGCTGGGCGCAGCTCGTGGCCGACGGCGTCAAGTTCGTGCAGAAGGAAGACATCACGCCACGCGAGGCGGACCGGGCGGTGTTCCGGCTGGCGCCGGCGGTGGCCCTGGTGCCCTACCTGCTGGTGCTGTTGGTCATCCCGCTCGGTCCGAACGACCTGGTCGGGCAACCGTTGGACATCGGCCTCTTCTTCGTGCTGGCCGTGGTCGGCGTCGGGGTGGTGGCGGTGCTGATGTCGGCGTGGGCGTCGGCCAACAAGTACAGCCTGCTGGGCGGGCTTCGCGGAGCCGCCCAGTTGCTCGGTTACGAGCTGCCGCTGGTGCTGGCCGCCGCGTCGGTGGCGATGGCGGCCGGCACGC
This sequence comes from Micromonospora sp. NPDC007208, assembly GCF_042869175.1. Classification (NCBI taxonomy): domain Bacteria; kingdom Bacillati; phylum Actinomycetota; class Actinomycetes; order Micromonosporales; family Micromonosporaceae; genus Micromonospora; species Micromonospora sp. NPDC007208. The sequence goes on from NZ_JBIAFG010000013.1 coordinate 190,061, forward strand.
TCAGCCTGTCCGGCATCGTCGAGGCGTGGCAGCCGTGGTGGCTGCTCTGGCAGGCACCCGCGATGATCATCTTCTTCGTCGCCGGGCTGGCCGAGATCCGTCGGCCACCGTTCGACATGCCGGTGGCCGACTCGGAGCTGGTCTTCGGTTACATGACCGAATACACCGGTCTGCGGTTCGCGTTCTTCCTGCTCGCCGAGTACGTCGGCATCGTGGTGATCGCCGCGCTGACCACGGTGCTGTTCCTGGGCGGTTGGCAGGGCCCGTTCGCCGACGACCAGCTGGGCTGGCTCTGGACGCTGCTCAAGATCTTCGCGGTGTCCTTCGTGATCATCTGGCTCCGGGTGTCCTACCCGCGGCTACGCGAGGACCAACTGCAACGCCTCTGCTGGCTGGTGCTGGTACCCGCATCCCTGGCGCAACTGGTCCTCACCGCAGCCGTCCGCATCGCCCTGTAACCCGCCCCCGCCCGCGCCCCCCCCGCCCCCCCCGCGCCTCCCCGCCCCTCTCCCACGTCGATCTTGCACTTTCTGTCCCGGCGAATCCTGCCAAGGTGGGCATTTCGGCGACAGAAAGTGCAAGATCGGCGCGTGCTGGGGGGTTAGCGCAGCGGGGTGTGTGCGGGGTCGACGGGCTCGGCTGGGGGTGGGGGCGGGGTGCCGTCGCCGAAGGGGCGGCCGCCCAGCGTTTCCCGGCCGTGCGGGGTGAGCCAGTTGGACAGGTCGGGGCCGAGCGGGACGATCCCGGTCGGGTTGATGTCGCGGTGCACCTCGTAGTAGTGCCGCTTGATGTGGTCGAAGTCGATGGTGTCGCCGAAACCGGGGGTCTGGAAGAGGTCGCGGGCATACGCCCACAGCACCGGCATCTCGCTCAGCTTCTGCTGGTTGCACTTGAAGTGGCCGTGGTAGACCGGGTCGAAGCGGACCAGCGTGGTGAACAGCCGCACGTCGGCCTCGGTGATGGTGTCGCCGACCAGGTAGCGCTGGTCGGTCAACCGCTCGGTGAGCCAGTCCAGCCGGTCGAAGAGTTGGTGGTACGCCTTGTCGTACGCCTCCTGGCTGCCCGCGAAGCCGCACCGGTAGACGCCGTTGTTGACGTCCCGGAACACCACGGCGTTGACCTCGTCGATCTGCTCCCGCAGGTGCTCGGGGTAGAGCTGCGGGGCACCCTCGCGGTGGTACGCCCTCCACTGCGTGGACAGGTCCAGGCTCATCTGCGCGTAGTCGTTGGTCACCACCTGCCCGGTCGGCACGTCCACGATCGCCGGCACGGTGATGCCGCGCTCGTACCCGGGGAAGCGCTTGAAGTACGCCTCCTGGATGCGCTCGATGCCGAGCACCGGGTCCCGGCCGTCCGGGTCGAGGTCGAAGGTCCAGCTCCGGGCGTCGTGGGTCGGGCCGGCGACCGCCATCGAGATGGCGTCCTCCAGACCGAGCAACCGTCGTACGATGATCAGCCGGTTGGCCCAGGGGCAGGCCCGGCTGACCGCGAGCCGGTACCGGCCCGGCTCGACCGGATAGCCGTCGCGCCCGTCCTCGGTGATCCGAGTGGCGATGTACCGCTGGTCGCGGGTGAACTCGCCGCCCGGCTCGACGTACTTGCCGCCTTGTTCCTCGCCCACGTCGCTCCTCCCGGTCTGGTCAGTGTCTCTACCCAATCCTCGCGGATCTACGGCGCACCGTGGTCCCGGATACCCTGCCGGCATGACGGATGTGGAGGCGGCGGCCCGACGGTTCATCGCGGATGTGTGGAATGCCCGCCAGGAGGAGTCGGCGTACGAGCTGGTCGCCGAGGAGTGCCCGGGGCTGGGCGGCACCGGGCCGGAGGCGACGCTGGCCTGGCACCGCGAGCGCCGGGCGGCCTTCCCGGACCTGCGCTACAAGATCGTCGACGTGGTCGCGGCCGGCGAGCGGGTGGCCGTGCACTGGCGGGCCGCCGGCACCCACGTCGGGCAGTTCGGGCCGGTGCCGCCGACCGGTCAGGTGGTCAGCTACTCGGGGGCGACGTTCCTGCGCTTCGACCCGGCGGGCCGGATCGTCGAGGTGTGGAGCTGCAACGAGCTGTTCCAGTTGCTGCAACAACTCGGCGTCGAGATGCTCCCACCGGCCGTCGTCAGCGGACCCGGGGCGTGATCCGGCTGATCGGCAGATTGATCGGAAAGGGCTCGCCGGTGTCGACGAACTTCGTCCACCGCCCGGTCTCGGTGTAGACCTCGTTCACCGCGTCGATCCGGTAGGTCACGACCTCCAGCGCGCCTTCGGTCTCGATCCGCCAGTAGAAGGGGATGCCGGCCTGGGCGTACACGCCGGCTTCAACACCCGGTCGATCGTCTCGGTGCCCTTGCCGACGACCTCGACGGCGATCACGACCTCGCTCGGGGCAAACCAGTGCCGGTGCCCGTCGTCGTCGCCGGTGACCCGGAGGACCACACCGTCGGGCACGAACGTTCGGCTGTTGCTCACCCGCACCTCCACACCGTGGACAGCGACGTACCCGTCGGATGACATTTCATCGAGCGCTGCCATGAGACGTGCCGTGACCTGCTGGTGCGAGGTTCGAGGAGGCGGCGGCATGAGCAAAATGCCGTCGAGCAGCTCGCGGCGGCGATTGTCGTCGGGGAGTCTGTCGAGATCCCCGGCAGTCCAGCCGCCCTCCGGAGTGCAAAACGTTTCCAGTTCGGTCGTCATCGATCCTCCGGGCGGTTCGTGCTTCCCGGGTACACCCTAGGGTCGTCGACCTGTGGGTGGTGGTCGCGCGCGCCGTGGCCACAGGGCAGGATGGTCGACATGAGCGACCCCAGCGAGCGCGGTGACGCCAGCGACCGTGGCCTTCCCGGCGCGGGCCTGGTCAAAGGGCTGGCGGTCACCCTCAAGACGATGACCAGCCGTTCGACCACCCAGCAGTACCCGGACACGGCCCCCGACCTGCCGCCCCGCTCGCGTGGCGTGATCGCCCTGTCCGAGGAGAACTGCACGGTCTGCATGCTCTGCGCCCGCGAGTGTCCGGACTGGTGCATCTACATCGACTCGCACAAGGAGGAGGTGGCGGTGCCCGGCGCCGCCCGCCCCCGCCAGCGCAACGTGCTCGACAAGTTCGACATCGACTTCTCGCTCTGCATGTACTGCGGCATCTGCATCGAGGTGTGCCCGTTCGACGCGCTCTACTGGTCACCGGAGTTCGAGTACGCCGAGTACGACATCAAGGACCTGCTGCACGACAAGGACCACCTCGGTCAGTGGATGGCCACCGTTCCGCCGCCGCCCGCGCACGACCCGAACGGCGAGCCGGCCAAGGAGGAGACCGCCGCCGCGCGCAAGGCCGCCGCCGCACGTCCCGCTCCGCCAGCGGTACGCCCCGAGCCCGACGCCGACCCGGGTCCCGCGTCGTGAGCGCCCGAGCCGTCGTGAGCGCCCGAGCCGGAAGGGCGGCCCGGTGACCGGGGCGGATGTGCTGCTGCTCGCCCTCGGCGCGGTGGCGGTCGGTGCCGGCGTGCTGGTGGTGACCACGAAACACCTGGTCCGGGCCGGGCTCTACCTGGTGGTGTGCCTGGGCGCGTTGGCCGGTGACTTCCTGGTGCTCAGCGCCGAGTTGGTGGCCTGGGTGCAGGTGCTGATCTACGTGGGTGCGGTGGTGGTCCTGCTGCTGTTCGCGGTGATGCTGACCCGGGCTCCGATCGGCGCCTCCGACGACCTGGACCGGCCCGGCTGGCCGGCCGCGCTGATCGGTGGTGGCGCCGGGCTGGGGCTGACCGCCCTGCTTGTCGACGCGTACCGATGGAGCACCGTCGCACTACCCGCCGCGGGCACCGCCGAGCGGCTGGGCGAGCAGATCTTCCAGTCCTGGGTGCTGCCGTTCGAGGTGCTCTCGGTGCTGCTGCTCTCCGCCCTGGTGGGTGCGATCGTGCTGTCCCGGCCGGACATCGGCCGAGCCGCCCCGCAACGCGACGGCACGGCGGCCGACCTGGTCGACAGCGACTCCGGGGGGCGCCGGTGAGGCCGGTCATCCCGTACGTCACCGCCGCGCTGCTGTTCGGCCTCGGCGTGTACGGCGTCCTGCGCCGCCGCAACGCGGTGCTGGTGCTGATGTCGGTGGAGTTGATGCTCAACGCGGTCAACCTGATCCTGGTCACCGCTGACACCACCGCCCGCGCCGTGCTCCCGCACTCGGGGCAGGTCTTCGCCCTCTTCGTCATCGTGCTCGCCGCCGCCGAGATCGGGGTGGGGCTGGCGATCGTCCTCCAGCTCTACCGGCTGCGGGCGACAGTCGCCGTGGATGACGTGCCGCTGACCGAGCCGTCGGATCACGTCGACGGGCGCGAGCCGGCTGTCCTGGACGCGGAGGCGGGCCGGTGACCGGGCTGCTCGGGGCGCTGCTGCCCGCCGTACCGCTGGTCGCCGGGCTGCTCGGCCTGCTGCTGCCACCGGCTCCTCGGCGTGACAGCGCGACCGGCGGCGACCGGGCCCGGACGACAGCCGTGACGCTCGGCGTCACCGGCGCGGCCGGCGCGTTGGCGTTGGCCGTCGCGCTGCTGTTCACGGTCGACGGGCCGACGGAGACGTCAGCCACCTGGGTCGACATCGGCGGGCTGGCGGTGACCCTCGGCGTACGGCTGGACGGCGCCGCCGCGCTGGTCGCGGTGGCGGTCACCGCGGTCGCCCTGGCCGTGCAGGTCTACTCGATCGGCTACCTGCGGCGCGGCCCCCACGACGACGTCGACGTGGACCACCGCTACCCGCCCTACGCCGCCCAGATCAGCCTCTTCACCGGTGCCATGCTGCTGGTGGTGGTCGCCGGCGACCTGATCATGCTGTTGGTCGGCTGGGAGGTGATGGGCCTCTGCTCGTACCTCCTGATCGCCCACGACCGCCGACTGGCCGGCGCCCCCGCCGCCGCCATGAAGGCCTTCCTGGTGACCCGGGTCGGTGACGTCGGGTTCCTGCTCGGCATCGCGCTGCTGGGCGTGTCGACGGGCAGCTTCCGGATCGCCGACGTGCTGGCCCACGACCACTCCGGCGCGACGTTGACCGCCGCCGGCCTGCTGCTGCTCGCCGGTGTGGCCGGCAAGAGCGCGCAGTTCCCGCTGCACACCTGGCTGCCGGACGCGATGGCCGGCCCGACCCCGATCTCCGCGCTGATCCACGCCGCGACGATGGTCGCCGCCGGGGTGTACGCCGTGGCCCGGCTCTACCCGCTGTTCACGGCCGCGCCGGTGACGCTGACCGTGCTGGGGGTGCTCGGCGCGATCACGCTGTTGCTCGGCGCGCTCGCCGCCACCGCCCAGGACGACATCAAGCGCGTGCTGGCCTGGTCGACGGTGTCCCAGTTGGGCTACATGACCGGCGCGCTGGCGGTCGGCTCACCCTCGGCCGCATTGTTCCACCTGCTCACCCATGCCGCCTTCAAGGCGCTGCTGTTCCTCGCCGCCGGCGCGGTGATCCACGCCGTCGGCACCACCCTGATGTCGGAGATGGGCGGGCTGCGGCGCAGCATGCCGGTGACCTTCTGGTGCACGGTGGTGGGTCTGGGTGCGCTGGCCGGCGTGCCGCCGCTTGCTGGTTTCTGGAGCAAGGACGGCGTACTCACGGTCGCCGAGTCGGCCGCGCTGGAGGGCACCGGCCCGGCCCCGTCCTGGGTGGGCTGGATCGTCTGGGTCGCCGGACTGGTCGGCGTGGCGGTCACCGCCTGGTACGCCGGTCGGCTGCTGCTGCGCACCTTCTTCGGCGCTCCACGCCTGCCCCTGCTCCGGCCGCACGACCCGCCGGCGGTGCTGCGCTGGCCGGTGGTGCTGCTGGCCGTGCCGGCCGCGCTGCTCGGTCTGGCCGGGTTCGTCGGGGCGTTCGCCGACCGCCTGCGGTTCCCCACCGTCCCGGTGGCGGGCTCCGAGGACGGCCTGGTCCACCTGGGGCCGGGGGTGCTGTTGCCGCTCGCGTTCCTGCTGCTCGGTGCCGGCCTGGTGACGCTGGGCTGGTGGCGCGACAGGGCCGCCGACCCGGCGGCCGCGCTGGGTCCGCTGCGGCCGGTCTTCGCCCGCGCGTTCCGGCTCGACGACGTCCAGCACACAGTCGTGGTACGCCCCGTCGGCGCGCTGGCCCGCGCCGCGCGCGCCGGCGACGAGGTGGTGGTGGACGGCGCGGTCGAGGGCAGCGGGCGAGCCGCGTCCGGTCTGGGCGCAGGGCTGGCCGCGCTGCACCGCGCGGCGCTGCCCCGAGCCGCCGCCGGCGTCCTGGCCGGTGCGCTGCTGATCGGCCTGGCCGCCGCCCTAATTGGAGTCAACCAGTGAGCGCGAGGAGTGAGCCGGGTTTGCGAGCCCCGCAGTCGCGAACAGAGGTAGTCCAGTGAGCGCGAGGAGTGAGCCGGGTTTGCGAGCCCCGCAGTCGCGAACAGAGGCAGTCCAGTGACGTTCGGGCAGGGGTTGCTGGTCGCTGTCCTGGCGCTGCCGGCGCTGGGTGCGGTCGCGGTGGCGGCGACGCCCCGGGACCGGGCGGCCCGGGTGGTCGGCACGGTCGCGGCGGCGTTGACCCTGTTGGCCGCGGTGCCGCTGGTGTTCGGCGGTCAGGGCTGGGTCGCCTGGTCGGCCGGCGCGCCGGCGGTGCGCCCGTGGCACCAACTGGACCTGCCCTGGGTGCCCGGTCTGGAGTTGCGCTTCCACCTCGGCGTCGACGGCATCTCCTGGCCGCTGGTGGTGTTGACCGCGCTGCTCACGTTGCTCTGCTGCGCGTACACGATGTGGCGGGTCCCGGACGGCGGCAGCGGCCGGGCGCTTGTCGCGCTGCTGTTGGTGGTCGAGGTGGGCATCCTGGGCACCTTCCTCGCCCTGGACCTGGTGCTGTTCTTTCTCTTCTTCGAGGTCGTCCTGCTGCCGATGTACGCGATCATCGCCGGGTGGGGTGGTGCGGACCGGCGTCGGGCGGCCCGGAAGTTCGCCCTCTACACGCTGTTCGGGTCGGTGCTGTTGCTGGTCGGTGTGTACGTCGTGGTCGCCGCCGCCGGCACCGCCGACCTGGTGACGCTCACCGGTGGCGCGGGGATGTCCCGGGGCACCCAGTTGGCCGCGTTCACCCTGCTCGCGTTGGCGTTCGCGGTGAAGAGCCCGCTGTGGCCGTTGCACTCCTGGCTGCCCGACGCGCACACCCAGGCACCCACGGTGGGCAGTGTGGTGTTGGCCGGTGTGCTGCTCAAGATGGGCACGTACGGCCTCATCCGGGTGGCGGTGGGGGTGGCGCCGGAGGGCGCGCGCTGGGCGGCGCCGGTGCTCGGCGTGCTGGCCGTCGCCGCGATCCTGATCGGTTCGCTGGTCTGCCTGGCCCAGTCGGAGGTGAAGCGGCTGATCGCGTACTCCAGCGTGGGGCACATGGGCTTCGTGCTGCTGGGCGTCGCCACGCTGACCGCCACCGGCATCCAGGCGGCGTTGATCGGCAACGTCGCGCACGGCGTGATCACCGGCCTGCTGTTCTTCCTGGCCGGGGCGGTGAAGGACCGTACCGGCACGGGCACCCTCGCCGAGCTGTCCGGGCTGCGGGAGACCGCGCCCCGGTTGGCGGGTCTGCTGGCGTTCGCGGCGATCGCGTCGCTGGGCCTGCCCGGGCTGGCCGGCTTCTGGGGTGAGGCGTTCGCGGTGATCGCCGCCGTGCAGGTGGGCGGCCCGCTCTGGACCACCCTCGGGGTGCTGGCGGCGGTCGGTGGGGCGCTCACCGCCGCGTACTTCCTGCGGTTGTTGCGCCAGGTCACCCACAACCGCCCGAGCCCCGCCGTCGGCCAGGTCGGCCCCGGCCTGGCCGGTGCGGAGCTGACCGCCTGGGTGCCGCTGGTGCTGCTCGCGTTGGCCATCGGGCTGGCACCGACGCTGGTCCTCGGCGTCGCCGAGGCCCCCGTCGACGCCCTGATCGGAGTGGTCAAACCATGAACGTCGTGCAGAGCGTGGACAGCGTCGCGCTGCTGCCGGCCTACCTAGCCGCCGGCACGGCCGTACTCGTGCTGATCACCGATCTGCTCGTGGCCCGGCCACGGGCCACCATCGCGGTGGCCGCGCTCGGCGCGGTCGGCACCGCCGTCGGCTCCGCGCTGGTCGGGGCGGGTGCGGAGCGGCGGACGTTCTGCGTGGGCGCCGACTGCTCCTGGATCTTCGGTGGTCGGGCGGCCCTGGTCGGCGTGGTGGTCGCGCTGCTCACCCTGGGCGTGCTCGGGCTGTCGGTGCCCGCGCTGCGGGCCGGGCGGTCACCGGTCGGGGAGTACGCCTTCCTGCTGGCCTGCTCGATGACCGGCGGCGTGGTGCTCGGCGCGGCCGGCGACCTGATCACGCTGATCGTCGCCCTGGAGACGCTGACCCTGCCGCTGTACGTGCTGGTCGGCCTGCGCCGGGGGAGCCTCGCGAGTGCCGAGGCGGCGTTGACCTTCTTCGTGGTCAGCGTGGTGGCGACCACGCTGACCCTGCTCGGCGCGGCGCTGCTGTACGCGGTGACCGGTGGGCTGCACCTGGACCGGCTCGGTACGTTGCTCGCCGAGCAGCCGGAGTTGCGGGACCTGCCGTTGACCACCGCCGCGGTGGCGGTGCTGCTGGTCGGGTTGGCGTTCAAGGTGGCGGCGGTGCCGTTCCACGCGTGGGCGCCGGCCACCTACGACGGCGCGCCGCTGCCGGTGGCCGCGTACCTGTCCACCACGTCGAAGCTGGGCGGTCTGGTCGCCCTGCTCGCCGTGGTGCAGCGGGCGCTGCCGGCGGACCAGACCGGTCCGGTGCTCGCCCTGCTCGCCGTGCTCACCATGACCGTCGGCAATCTGGTCGCCCTGCGTCAGCGGCGGACCGTCCGGCTGCTCGCCTGGTCGTCCGTCGCGCAGGCCGGGTACATCCTCGCCCCGTTGGGAGCGCTGGCGCTGGCCGCCGGGCGCACGGACGAGGCCCGGTCCGCCGCGTACGCGGCCGCCGTGGCGTACGCCGTCTTCTTCGTGGTGTTGGAACTGGCCGCCTTCGCCGGAGTGACCGCGCTGCGGCCGGCGGGCGCGGACGGCGGCACGCTGGACGACCTACGCGGGGCGGCCCGGCGGCACCCGTGGCGGGCCGCGGCGCTCGGTCTCGCGCTGGTGGGTCTGGCTGGTCTGCCGCCGGGGCTGGCCGGCCTGTTCGCGAAGGTGACAGTGGTGCGGTCGCTGCTCGACGGCGGCGCGGCCTGGCTGGCGCTGGTGGTGGCGCTGAACGCAGTGATCGGCCTCGCCTACTACCTGCGGGTGACCGCCGGGCTCTGGGCACCGCCGACGACGACGCCCGGCCCGGCCGCGGCGCTCGCCGGTGGCGGAGCGTCGGGCGTACCTCTGGTGGGTGTGGTGGCCGTGGTGCTGGCGGTGGCGACGGTGGCCGCCGTGGTGCTCGGCGTCGCCCCGCAGCTGGTGCTCGACCTGGCCGGCCGCTGACCCCACCTGGGCCCTGGACTCAGTCAACTCTCAGCGTTGAGACGGATGGTTGGCGGGTACCGGGTTGTTACACCGGTCAGCGGATCCCGGCGATCCGTGCACCGAAGGAGACATCGTGCACCACAACCGTCTGAAGACCGCAGCGCTGCTCGGCCTGCTCAGTGCCCTGATCCTGGCGGTGGGCTACTGGTTCGGCGGCAGCGGCGGCCTGGTCATCGCCGTCCTCGTGTCTCTGGTCATGAACGGCGTTTCCTACTTCTACTCCGACAAGCTCGCCCTGCGCTCGATGGGGGCGCAACCGGTCACCGAGGCACAGTTCCCCGAGCTGTACCGGATGGTCCGGGAGTTGGCGACCGACGCCCGGCAGCCGATGCCGCGGCTCTACGTCAGTCCCACCGCGCAGCCCAACGCGTTCGCCACCGGGCGCAACCCGCAGCACGCGGCCGTCTGCGTGACCCAGGGCATCACCGAGATCCTCGACTACCGCGAGCTGCGTGGCGTCATCGGGCACGAGCTGTCCCACGTCTACAACCGGGACATCCTGATCTCCAGCGTGGCGGCCGGCCTGGCCAGCATCATCACCCTGCTGGCGAACCTCGCCTTCTTCATCCCGCTGGGCGGCGGGGACGACGAGGACCGACCCAACCCGGCTGTGCTGCTGCTCACCCTGATCCTGGGCCCGATCGCGGCCACGGTGATCCAGTTGGCGATCAGCCGGAGCCGCGAGTTCCAGGCGGACGCCTCGGGCGCCGAGCTGAGCCGCGACCCGCTGGCCCTGGCCAGCGCGCTCCGCAAGATCGACGCGGTGGCCTCACGTCGGCCGTTGCCGGCCCAGGGCCAGCTCACCAGCACCGCCCACCTCATGATCGCCAACCCGTTCCGGGGCGGCGGCATGGCCGCGCTCTTCTCCACCCACCCCAAGATGGAGGACCGCGTCGCCCGGCTGGAGCAGATGGCCCGCAACTCGGGGCCGGTGCAGTTCCAGCGTTGATCCACTGATCGGCCGCATCCGCCCGTATCCGGCAGCGCCGGGTACGGGCGGATCGCTGTGTCGAGGAACTATTCCGCTGTCTTCCTGTCCGTCGGCGGCGTTAGGGTCGTAACGGCTCACGCTCATTACACCCTCGGGAGGTTCACGGTGACCGCGCTGCGTCAGTACCTGGGTGTCTGGCGGATCCCCGGCGCGCCCATGCTGCTGATCACCGGCATCATCGGGCGGCTCGGCATCGGCATGACCCCGCTGGCGCTGCTCCTGGTCGTCGAGCACGTCACCGGGCGCTACTCGCTGGCCGCCATCGCGGGCGGCATCTACGCCCTCGCCGGCGCCGCGCTCAGCCCGGTGGCCGGACGGATCGCCGACCGGGTCGGCCCCAGCCCCGTCCTGCTGCTCACCGCCGTGGCCCACCCGCTGGCGCTCGTCGGGTTGCTGCTGGCCAGCCGCTCCGGCGACGACGCTCTCCCCGTCATCTACCTCGCCTCAGGCGTGGCCGGCGCCACCTATCCGCCGCTCACCGCCGCCATCCGCGGCGCCTGGAACGACCTGACCAGCCCCAACTCCGGCCGACACCACCTCCGCAACACCGCGCTGGCCGCCGAGACCACCCTGTTCGAAATCGTCTTCGTCCTCGGCCCGCTGCTCGTCGCCGGCTTCGTCCTCGTCGCCGACGCGGCGGCCGCGCTGATCGGTGCCGCCGTGGTCACCCTGGCCGGCACGACCGCCGTGGCCCTCGGCCGGGTCATGCGCGGCTGGCGTCCACACCCCCGGGAGCACCACGCCCGCGGGCTCGGCCCGCTGCGGGTCCCCGGCTTCCCGGCCCTGCTGATCTGCGTGGCCGGCCTGGGCATCGCTTTCGGGGCCGCCGGAGTGATCGTGCCGGCCTTCGCGAGCGACCACACCACCGACGACCCGGAGAGCCTCGCCGGCGTGCTGCTCGCGGTCTGGGGGATCGGCAGCGCCATCGGTGGGCTCTGGTTCGGCGTCCGCAAGCCGGCACCAAACATGACCCGGCAGTTCGCCCTACTGCTCGCCGCGCTGGCCGCCACCTTCGCCGTGTTCGCGGTGATGCCCACCCCGCTGGCGTTGGGCGTCGCGCTGGTCGCCGGCGGAGCTACCATCGCGCCCGCGCTGACCCTGGAGAACACCCTGGTCGGCCGGATCGCCCCGACCGGCATGCTGAACGAGGCGTACACCTGGGTGGTCACCGTCGCGGTCGCGGCGAGCGCCGCCGGCGGCTCGGTGGCCGGCGTGATCGTGGACCACGCCGGCGGCGTCCGCTGGGCGTTCCTGTTCGCCGGGGCGGCGGTCGCCGTCGGGGCCGCGGTCGCCGCACTACCCGCCGGGCCCATCGCCCGTGCGGAAACCACGGCGGTACGCACCGAAGAGCCCGTCACCGTCTGACCACGTGGCCCGGTCGCCCCGCACCTCGCGCGGCGTCTCGGTCGGCCCGCGCCTCGGTCGGGTTCTCCTTGATCGACTCGGCTTCCTGAAAGTCGCGGTGTTCCAGTCGCCCGGATGCCCCGACTTCCAGGAACCCGAGTCGATCTCAGCCGGGCGCACTGCGTCCGGGGATCGCTTCATCTTCGCCGGGACGGCAGTATGCGAACGTGCTTATTAATGGGTACGAGAACGACCCGCTGGTCGACGGCGGTCAGTTCCTGAGTGACTCGCTGTTCTGGCCGACCTACCTGATTGACACCATGGCGTCCCACGACCCCTCAATGGTCACCGCCGCCTTTGAGGTCAGCGAGGATGATTGTCTTAGTTACTTCCGTCGCCTGACGGATCCGGACGGGTGGCCGGTGTTTCGGCTCGGGCTTCCCGACCGGCACGAGATCGACGTGGTCTACCGGAACCTGACCGGGGACATGGGTACGGAGTTCGTCCTGTGCCGGTCCGGTGGGAATTCCAAGCTGGACCTGGCGAACGTTGGGGGGCACGAGTTCCGTCCGGGGCTGAGCTGGCCCGAGCTGTCGCCGTCGCGAACTGGTCGGACGCGCCGCACGGCGTGGTGAAGCCACACGCTCGGTTGCTGCTGTTGCTGCCCGCGTTGGGCGATGCGGACCTGCCCTCAGAGGCGATGGCGATGGCGACGGTTGCATTGACGGGGTGCGGTGCCGGGCCTCGGGCAGGCGAGTTGAGTGAATGGTTGCTGCAGGAGCCACAGGGGTGGCCGCACTGGCGTCAGCAAGGCGATGGTGCTCTGGTCTGTGATGGCCGGTACAGTCGCCGCAATCCTGAGGGGCCGGCCGGCCACCCACCCGCTGACCTGCTGGCAATTTCGTCGGCGCTGCGGATCGTCTAGCCGAACACGTCATCCACGTCCTGCGATCTGTCACGCAGGTCCCGAGACCCGACAGCCCGCTGCCGGCGAAGTGGTTCGACCAGCCGGCGACCCGGGCGAGCCGAGCAGACCACTGCCCGACCCGCCAGCGTCCGACCGTTCTGCCTAACCGGCTTTGTTAAGGGCCCCAAACGCGCCAGGCCGTCGGGCGCTGAACACCAGCGCCCAGGGACGGCCGTTGGCGACGACGTTTACCGAGGTCACAACAAGTGACCTACGACGGCACCGGCGGAAATGATCGGGCCTTACCTGTAGTTGTTGAACTGGAGAGCGACGCCGAAGTCCTCGCCCTTCAGCAGCGAGATGACGGCCTGCAGGTCGTCGCGCTTCTTGCCGGTCACGCGCAGCTGGTCACCCTGGATCTGCGCCTGCACGCCCTTGGGGCCCTCGTCGCGGATCTTCTTGCTGATGGCTTTGGCCTTGTCCGTCTCGATGCCCTGGATCACCTTGCAGTCGATCTTGAAGATCTTGCCCGACGGGCGCGGCTCCCCAGCATCCAGCGACTTCAGCGAGATGTTCCGCTTGACAAGCTTCTCCTTGAATACGTCCAGTGCGGCGCGGACGCGCTCCTCGGTCTCCGCCTGAAGGCCGATCGCCTCCTCGCCGGACCAGGAGATCTCAGCGCCGGTGCCGCGGAAGTCGAACCGCGTCGCGAGCTCCTTCTCCGCCTGCCGAAGGGCGTTGTCGACCTCCTGACGGTCAACCTTGCTCACGATGTCGAACGACGGGTTCGCTGCCATGTTTCTGCTCCTGCTGTCCGGCGGTCTGGGCCTGCCGTCGGCCGCCCACCAGCGGCACGACCCCCTGACCGTACCCGGTTGCGTCGGCACCGGGGGGAGCCGCTATTCTTGCTTCCGCCGCCGCGTTGCGACGCGGTGGGGTGCCCTGGCGGGTTGCCCGAGCGGCCAATGGGAGCGGACTGTAAATCCGTCGCGAAAGCTTCAGAGGTTCGAATCCTCTACCCGCCACCAGGTGCAGACACGGCCCCTGACCAGCAGAGATGCTGATCAGGGGCCGTTGTCGTTGATCTAGCCGAGTCCCGCTCAGCCTGCTCTGCCTCGCGCAATCCAGCTGGCTGAGCTTCCTTACGTCACCGAGATCAAGTCGATCCGGCTCGCCGGCGGCCCCGCCGCGAGCAGGGCGGTGCCGAGGATGGATGGCATGGGACGGACTTCTTCGGAGCGTCGTCGGGCGAACCGTGCGCTCAGCGTAGGCGCGTGCGTCGCGCCACCAGGGTGCCGTCACCTGGCCGACCTGCGAAGAGTGACTCCGGAACACGGCCACTTCGCGGCCTGGGAGGAGCCGGAACTCTTCGCCGCCGAGGTGCGGGCCGCACTCCGGCCGCTGCGGTAGTCCCGAGCCGCGACAGTCGGCCCTGCGATGGCGGGCCGCGAGGTCCCGGTGGTGGCGGTCGAACACCAGCGGGCAGCCGTGTGGAGCTCGCCGATCCGTCGCGAAGGCTACAGAGTCTCGAACCATCCTCCGGTGGCAGTGATAATCGAGAGACTCCGATCCTATGGATCCGAGAGGATTGTTGTGTTCAACTGGTCACCGGTTGCGAACCGCCGACCGGCGCCAGTCGTCCTGGGGGAGTTCCGGTGGTGGAGAAGTTCCGGTGCCGCCCACGCTTGCCGGCTTTGGGTTCCAAGCGGGCTTTGCAACTGGAAGCGGCATCCATGACGTAGATCCAAATTGTGGCTATAACTTGAACATGCATCATCTGCGCGCCTCCTGGGGCGAGCCAACGACCTTGCTGGGCATCCGTCGTTGAAGCGTTCGGGCCGACTGGACGGGCCCGCGCTGCTCAGCCGTCCGACCGCTTTGCGGGCTGCCCCGGGTGTGGCACCATCGTGGAATCTTGCCTTCCCGACACCCCTGCCACGAGGAGCACGCGATGTCTGGTCAAAGGCTGGCCCGGCGGGTCGGCATGGTGTTCGCAGTTCTGGCTCTCGCCGTGATGGCTGGCGGGGCCTCTGGTTACGGGGAGTTCCAAGCCTTCGATTTCGTCTGGACGGCACCACTCCGCTAGGTCGGGCAGGCGGCATCGGCACCGTGATCGACGTTGCCGCCAGCTTCGTTCGCCGGCCGTGCATGGTTCTGTGGCAGTGACCGGTAAGGAGTGGTATGGCCGAGCGTCGGCCCGCATCGGGTGGCTCAGGGTCTCCTAGCCGCCCTGCCCAGTACGCCTGGTTCATCACCGGGCCGTTGGCATTCGCGGCCGCGATCTTCTCGACGGCTATCGGGTTGGCCAGCCATGACCATTTCCGATCCTGGGGGCTCGCCGCCGTCCTGTTGGCCGTGATGGTGGTCGCCGGCCTACCGATGCTCAACTTCGTCATCGGGCGCCAGTCCTTCGGGTCGCGGCTGACCGAGATCCCACTCGTGTTGGCGTTCTTCTTCCTGCCGCCGTTGATGGTGGTCGCGGCGTACACGCTCTCGACGCTGATCACCCATCTGCGCTACCGGTTCGGCCTCGCGAAACTGGCCTTCAACGTCGCGAACGCCTCTGCCGCCGCATCGCTGGCCGGGCTCGTGCTGCTGGCGCTCCCGCCCATTCAGGGGGAGGTCGGGCCACGGACCTGGGCCGTGCTCTTCGTCGCGGTCAGCACGATCCTCATCTCGACGTTGGCCGGTGTGGCCGGCGTCATCGCGATCATGCACGGCTGGCAGGCGGCACTGGGTGTGCTGCGCAACGCGTTGCCGCCCCTGCTGACCTCCGGGGTCAACATCGTCGTCGGGCTGGTCGTCCTGATCGCGGTGCGGACGACGTGGTGGTCGTCCGTGCTGATCGTCGTGCTCGCGGCCGCGCTCGCGAAGGTCTACCGCTCGTACGAGCAGTTCTTCCGTCAGCACCGGACGCTCGGCGACATGTACGAACTCACTCAGGCGATGACCGCCAACGGGCAGAGCGGCAACCTGGCCGACGTCCTCCTCGGTCGGATCCGAGGGCTCATGCAGGCCGAGTACGCGACGCTGTGGCTGCCCGCCCAGGGGCGTCACCCGGAGGTGATGCTGACCGCGCGGGTCGACGACGCCGGCCTGCTGGACACGTCGCCGACGCCGGTGGTCGTCCGCGAGGAGGCCCGCCGTCAGCGCCGCAGCCTGGCGATGGGTGTTCGCCTCGGGGACGAGGAGAGCCTGCGGGGTTCGCTGCGCGCCACCGGTGTGAAGGACATCATCGTGGTGCCGCTCTACTCGGGACAGGCGGTGATCGGCACGCTCGAGGTGGTCAACCGGCTCAGCGACGTCGGTCATTTCACGCCCGGCGACATCCCCGTCTTCGAGACGGTCGCCGCGCACGCGGCAGTGGCCCTGGAGAATTCGCGACTGGTCGACCGGCTCCGGCACGACGCACACCACGACACGTTGACCCGACTGCCCAACCGGCGGCGGATCACCGGGGCGCTGGACGAGTCGGTCAAGATCCGCGCGCCGGGCGAGGTGGTGGCGCTGCTGCTCTTCGACGTCGACGGGCTACGCCAGGTCAACGAGTCCCTGGGTCACGCGGCCGGGGACAAGGTCCTCACCGAGGTCGCCAACCGGTTGCGGGCCAGCGCGCCGTCGTCGGCTCTGGTTGGCCGTGCCGGCGGGGACGAGTTCCTGGTGACGCTGCGGTTGGAGAGCGCTGAGGCCGCGCTCGAGTTGGCCGCTCAACTGCGTGACCAGATCCGCGACGAGATGGTCTTCGACGCGCTCACCCTCGACGTGAACACCGCCGTCGGGGTGGCCGTACACCCGGATCACGGCAGCGACGCGGCGACCCTGCTGCTGCGGGTCGACCTCGCCGCCACCGCGGCCAAGTCGGTGCCGGGCAGCGTGCAGCTGTTCAACCCCGCGCTGGAGTCCCGTTCACTGCGCCGACTGGGTCTCGCCGGCGACCTGCGCCAGGCACTGGACAAGGACGAGTTGGAGGTCTACTTCCAGCCGAAGGTGACTCTGCGGGACCGGCGCCTGGTCGGTGTCGAGTGTCTGGCCCGGTGGGAGCACCCGGCGCACGGCACGGTCGCTCCGGAGGACTTCGTGGCGGTGGCCGAGCACACCGGCCAGTTGAGTCGGCTCACCGAGGTGGTGCTCCGCGAGGGCCTTCGCCGCAGTAGGGACTGGGCGCTGGCCAACCAGCCGCTGCCCATCGCGGTCAACCTCTCGGCTCGTACGCTCATCGACCAGCACTTCCCGGACCGGGTCCAGGAGTTGCTGACCGAGTACAAGGTGCCGGCGCAGCGCCTCACCCTGGAGATCACCGAGTCGGGGGTGCTGGACGGCACGGACCGACCCATCCCCACCCTGCAACGGCTGCGGGATCTCGGCGTACGGCTGTCGGTGGACGACTTCGGCACCGGCGACTCGTCCCTGGCGCACCTGCGGCGGCTGCCGGTGCACGAGGTGAAGGTGGACCGCTCCTTCGTGCAGGGCATGGCGACCGATCCCGGGGACCTGGCGATCGTCAACGCGGTGGTGACCCTCTCCCAGCAGTTCGGCCTGGCTGTGGTGGCCGAGGGGGTGGAGAGCGAGCTGACCCTGGAGCTTCTCCAGGACATCGGCTGTGAGATCGGGCAGGGCTTCCTGTTCAGCCGGCCGCTGCCGTACGAGCGGTTGGCTGCCTGGTTCGGCGCCCAGGTCGAGCCGGAGACGATCTCCAACGGGGAGCTGCCGCGCCTCCGTGTCGTGCCCTGAGCAGGGTGCGGACGATCACCGGGGATCCGATTTCACCTGTCGAGCCGGGCCGTGTACTCTTACTCCTGCGCGCCCCACGGGGAGATCGCGCAGGCCCCCTTAGCTCAGTCGGCAGAGCGTCTCCATGGTAAGGAGAAGGTCTACGGTTCGATTCCGTAAGGGGGCTCGAGGGTTCAGCTGGACCCATCGCAGCGGTGTAGCTCAGATGGTAGAGCAAGCGGCTCATAATCGCTGTGTCGCCGGTTCAAGTCCGGCCACCGCTACTCTCGTCTTCCGGGCTCGTTGCCGGTGGTCGTAAGAAAATGGGCGCTTCTGGCGCCCACTTTGCATGTCCGCGCTGTCAGCGTCTAGGCTGGCGCGTCGTAGTTGTTTCCGTTAGCGAGGAAGGCACTCCGCCGTGGCGAAGGCTACCGATGTCCGGCCGAAGATCACTTTGGCGTGTGTGGAGTGCAAGGAGCGCAACTACATCACGCGCAAGAACCGCCGCAACGACCCCGACCGCATCGAGCTGAAGAAGTTCTGCCCGCGCGACGGTCGGCACACGGTCCACCGCGAGACCCGCTGATCGCGGGCCGGCTTCGGGCCGGCCGCTGTCGAAGCTTTCCGATCGCCGATCTGACCGGTTTGGTGCGGCTCCGCCGCCGCCTCCCGATCAGGTCGGCGATTGGGCTTTCCGTGTAGGTTCGCGGCATGTCTCTGGACCCTTCCTTCGTCGGCCGGACCTATCCGCCGACCGCCCCCTATCAGGTGGGCCGAGAAAAGATCCGCGAGTTCGCCAGCGCCATCGGTGCCACCGACCCGGCCCACCACGACCCGGAGGCCGCGCAGGCGCTGGGCCACCCCGACGTGGTGGCCCCGCCGACCTTTCCGGTGATCGTGACGATGGCCGCGAGCCGCCAGATCATCGAGGACCCGGCCCTGGGTGTCGACTACAGCCGCCTGGTGCACGGCGACCAGCGGTTCGCGTACACCCGGCCGGTGTTCGCCGGTGACGAGCTGGTCTGCACCAACACCATCGAGGACGTCAGCACCCGGGGTGGGCACGGCTTCCTGACCACGCGTACCGACGTGAGCACCGTCGGCGGGGAACCCGTGGTCGCCGTCTGGGCCAGGTATGTCATTCGCGGGGAGGCCTGAGATGGAGTTGCCAGCACAGACGTTCCGGGTGACCCGGGCGGACCTGATCCGTTACGCCGGCGCATCGGGTGACTTCAACCCGATCCACTGGAGCGACCGGGTCGCCACCAAGGTGGGTCTCCCCGGGGTGATCGCCCACGGCATGTTCACCATGGCGTTGGTCGGCCGGGCGGTCACCGAGTGGGCCGGCTCGCCGGACGCGGTGGTCGAGTACGGCGTGCGCTTCACCCGGCCGGTGGTGGTACCGGACGACGACCAGGGGACCGAGATCGAGGTGACCGCGCGGGTCCGTGAGGTGACCGAGGACGGTCTCACCCGACTCGAGGTGACCGCCACCTGCCTGGGTGAGAAGGTGCTGTCCCAGGCGCGGGCAACCATCCGGACGGCACGCTGAACCGAGCCCGCCACGCGTGGCGGAGAGACCGGTTGGGAAAGTCGGGCGGCTACCCGTACACTGGTCCGCCGTGGGGCAAGTGACCCCTGCTCGGTCGTCTGTGGCCGCGTGGGGCGAGTGTTGCCGCATAGGGGTGTAGCTCAATTGGCAGAGCAGCGGTCTCCAAAACCGCAGGCTGCAGGTTCAAGTCCTGTCACCCCTGCGCCTCAGGCCTGACCGTTCCCGTGGGTCGCGCCGCCAGCTTGGCGGCGTCCGGCCCGTGGTGGTGGCATCGGCGGGGTGGCTCCGAGGCAATCGGGCCCTCCGGGTGATCCACCGGCCGCGGCCCGTCGCGGGACGGTTGGGTCCGGCCGGCGTGACCAGCGCCGCGTACGCCACTCGGCGTGCGACCTGAGATTCCGCGACGGAGGGCGAAGTGGCCGACAACAAGCGGCGCGACGACGACGGCGACGATCGTCTGGACGACGAGATCGTCGACGACGTAGCCGACGACGACGCCTCCGGCGCGG
Organism: Micromonospora sp. NPDC007208; assembly: GCF_042869175.1. Lineage (NCBI taxonomy): Bacteria > Bacillati > Actinomycetota > Actinomycetes > Micromonosporales > Micromonosporaceae > Micromonospora > Micromonospora sp. NPDC007208. The sequence continues at coordinate 209,518 of NZ_JBIAFG010000013.1, forward strand.
ACGAGCCGGTTTCCCGGGGAGGCACCGCCACGCGGTCCCGTGCCCGGGCGGAGTCGGCGGACAGCCGACCGACCACGCGGTCGGAAACGGGTCGGGTAGGCGTCTTCGGCCGCATCGCCCGGTTCTTCCGCGAGGTCGTAGCCGAACTGCGTAAGGTCATCTGGCCGACCCGCAAGGAGTTGCTGACCTACACCGCCGTGGTGGTGGCGTTCGTCGCGGTGATGCTGACGATCGTGGGTGTGCTGGACTTCGGCTTCGCCAAGGTCGTGTTGTTTGTCTTTGGCAACTCGGACTGACCGGCTGCCTCCAGCCATAGTGACGGAAGTGAGCGAGCGTGCCTGAGTACGACGAGACCGCCGGACCGGTGGACGAGCAGTCCACGGTCGCGACGGCGGCTGGTGACGAGTCGGTTGAGGCCGCCAGCGAGCCGGAGTTCCCAACGACCGAGCCCGCACCGGACGAGGACTACGACCCCGTCGCGGAGCTGAGGCAGAAGCTGCGCTACGCGCCGGGTGACTGGTACGTGGTGCACTCGTACGCCGGCTACGAGAACAAGGTCAAGACCAACCTCGAGACCCGGATCACGAGCCTCGACATGGAGGACTTCATCTACCAGGTCGAGGTGCCGACCCGGGAAGAGGTCGAGGTCAAGAACGGTAAGCGTTCGCAGATCCAGGCCAAGGTCTTCCCGGGCTACATCCTGGTCCGGATGGAGCTGACCGCCGAGTCCTACTCCTGTGTCCGGAACACCCCGGGTGTGACCGGCTTCGTCGGCGCGACCGACCGGGCCGACCGGCCCGCTCCGCTCTCGCTCGACGAGGTGCTGAAGTGGCTGGCACCGGCTGTCGAGACCGAGCAGAAGAAGGCGAAGCCGGAGATCAAGGTCCTCGACTTCGAGGTGGGCGACTCCGTCACCGTCACCGACGGCGCGTTCGCGTCGCTGCCGGCCACGATCAGCGAGATCAACGCCGACCAGCAGAAGCTCAAGGTGCTGGTGTCGATCTTCGGTCGTGAGACTCCGGTGGAGCTCAACTTCAACCAGGTCGCCAAGATCTGATTGGTCGTCGGCGGCGGGCCCGGCCCGGCGCCCGCCGGGGGGGGGGCCCCCCCGCCCCCCCCCGGCGGGGGGGGGGGCGGGGGCCGGCGCGACACAGGTATGTCGCCCCGGGGGCCCCGCGCAGACCGTGGCGGCCCCGCGGGGGGGGCCAGCCGCC
>NZ_JBIAFG010000014.1:0-209538 GCF_042869175.1 Micromonospora sp. NPDC007208
TTACATTCCGAACCCGGAAGCTAAGCCCTCCAGCGCCGATGGTACTGCACTCGTGAGGGTGTGGGAGAGTAGGACGCCGCCGGACAATCTTCCAGTCGAGGGGCGCCCCATCCGGGTCGGCCCTCGACTGCGTAGCGCCATTGGTGGCGCAATCAGGAAGGATGTACCTGTGAGTTCAGGACCGCAGGGCGGAGACCGTCCCCGTCGTTACGAAGACCGTACTGACGGTGCGGGCGGACGCGACCGCGGCCCGCGCCGCGATGACCAAGGCCGGCCCCCGTACCGGGGAGACCGCGACAGCGGCGGCGGCGCCCGAGGCGGATACGCCGGCGGCCGCGACTCTGGCTCCCGTGGTGGTGACCGGGACAGCTCGCGCTCCAGCGCCCCCCGTGAGGGCGGCTACCGCGGCGGCGACCGCCGTGAGGGTGGTTTCCGTGGCGGCGACCGTGATGGGTCCCGTTCCAGCGCCCCGCGTGAGGGTGGCTACCGAGGCGGCGACCGCTCGGGTGCTCCGCGCGAGGGTGGTTTCCGCTCGGGCGCTCCCCGTGAGGGCGGCTTCCGTGGCGGCGACCGCGATGGCTCCCGCTCGGGTGCTCCCCGCGAGGGCGGCTTCCGTGGCGGCGACCGTGACAGTGGTTTCCGCGGTGGTGACCGCCGTGAGGGTGGTTTCCGTGGTGGCGAACGCGATGGTTCGCGCTCGGGTGCTCCCCGTGAGGGTGGTTTCCGTGGCGGTGACCGGGACAGCTCCCGTTCCAGCGCTCCGCGCGAGGGTGGTTTCCGTGGCGGCGACCGTCGTGAGGGTGGTTACCAGGGTGGCGACCGCACTCGCTCCGGCCCGCCGCGTGAGGGTGGTTTCCGTGGCGGCGACCGCCGTGAGGGCGGTTACCAGGGTGGTGACCGCCGTGAGGGCGGTTTCCGTGGCGGCGACCGCGATGGCTCGCGTTCCAGCGCCCCCCGTGAGGGCGGCTTCCGCGGTGGAGATCGCGACGGAGGCTTCCGGGGCGGCGACCGCCGCGAAGGCGGTTTCCGTGGTGGTGACCGCGAGGGTGGTTTCCGTGGTGGCGACCGGGACGGTTCGCGCTCGGGTGCCCCGCGTGAGGGTGGCTTCCGCGGTGGCGACCGCCGTGAGGGCGGTTACCAGGGTGGTGACCGCCGTGAGGGCGGTTTCCGTGGCGGCGACCGCGATGGGTCCCGTTCCAGCGCCCCGCGTGAGGGTGGCTTCCGGGGCGGGGACCGCGACGGTGGCTTCCGTGGCGGTGACCGCCGTGAGGGCGGTTACCAGGGTGGCGACCGCACTCGCTCCGCCCCGCCGCGCGAAGGTGGTTTCCGTGGTGGCGACCGCGATGGCTCGCGTTCCAGCGCTCCCCGTGAGGGCGGCTTCCGCGGTGGAGATCGCGACGGTGGCTTCCGTGGCGGTGACCGCCGCGAAGGCGGTTTCCGTGGTGGTGACCGGGACGGTTCGCGCTCGGGTGCCCCGCGTGAGGGTGGCTTCCGGGGCGGTGACCGCGACGGTGGCTTCCGGGGCGGTGACCGCCGTGAGGGTGGTTACCAGGGTGGCGACCGCACTCGCTCCGGCCCGCCGCGTGAAGGTGGCTTCCGTGGCGGCGACCGCGACGGTGGTTTCCGTGGTGGCGACCGCCGTGAGGGCGGTTTCCGTGGTGGCGACCGGGACGGTTCGCGTTCCACCGCCCCCCGTGAGGGTGGCTACCGCGGCGGCGACCGCGATGGCTTGCGTTCCAGCGCCCCCCGTGAGGGTGGTTTCCGTGGCGGTGACCGGGACAGCTCGCGTTCCAGCGCCCCGCGCGAGGGTGGTTTCCGTGGTGGCGACCGCCGTGAGGGTGGTTACCAGGGTGGCGACCGCACTCGCTCCGCCCCGCCGCGTGAAGGTGGCTTCCGTGGCGGTGACCGTGAGGGCGGCTACCGGGGCGGAGAGCGTTCCCGGACCGACGAGCGGCCGCGTCGCGAGGGGGAGTTCCGTCGCGACGACCGCGCGGGTGGCTCGGAGTCGTTCGACGGTGGGCGTAGTTCGGCCCCGACCTTGCCGGACGACATCGTCGCGACCGACCTCGACAAGGACGTCCGCGCTGAGCTGCTCTCGCTGAACAAGCCGGTCGCCGAGACGGTGGCCCGGCATCTGGTCGCGACCGGGCAGCTGATCGACGAGGACCCGGCCGAGGCGTTGGCGCACGCGCTGGCCGCCCGCCGGCTCGCGTCGCGTATCTCCGCTGTCCGTGAGGCGGTCGGCCTGGCCGCCTACCACGCCGGGGAGTGGCAGTCGGCGATCGCCGAGCTGCGCACGTACCACCGGATGAGCGGGTTGCAGAGCCACCTGGCCGTGCTCGCGGACTGCGAGCGGGCTCTCGGCCGGCCGGAGCGGGCCATCGACCTGTTCCGTGGCGCGGACCGGGAGAAGCTGGACCAGGCCGTGGCGATCGAGCTGCTGATCGTCGCCGCCGGCGCGCGGGGCGACCTCGGGCAGAAGGACGCCGCTGTCGCGATGCTCCAGGTCCCGGACCTCACCAGCGAGGCCACCGTCCCGTGGACGGCCCGGCTGCGGTACGCGTACGCCGACGCGCTGCTGGCGGTTGGCCGGCGCGAGGAGGCCCGCGAATGGTTCTCCCGCGCCGCCGACGTGGACACCGAGGGCGAGACCGACGCGGCCGAGCGGCTGCTCGAACTCGACGGTGTCGTCATCGAGGGTGACGACGAGGACGAGGCCGCCGAGGAGATCGCCGCAGGCCCGGGCGCTCCCGGCGCGGTACCGGCCCAACCCGACGCCGACCTGACCGGCGCCGAGAACGACGACGACGAGAACGACGACGAAGACGACGACCAAGAAGACGACGAAGACTTCGACGACGACGACGATGACGACGATGACGACGACGAAGACGAGGACGAGGACGAGGACTTCGACGACGACGAGGAGGACGCCGCTGTCGGCCGTCCCGCCGACGACGAAGGCTTCGACGACGAGGACGAGGACCGTCACCCGAGCGGCGGCAACGCCGACGCGGACACCGCTGGTGACAGCGACGTGACGTCCGCCGACGCGGCGAACGCCGACGTGCCGGCCCGGAACGACGAGTCGGGTTCGACGCAGCGGTGAGCACGGGCGTGGGGGAGCGGCTGGTCGACGGGTACACCCTGGTCGTCTTCGATCTGGACGGCGTGATCTACCTGATCGACCGGCCGATCCCCGGCGCCGTCGAGGCGGTGGCCCGCCTGCACGCCGAGGGACGGTCGGTGGCGTACGCCACCAACAACGCGTCCCGCCGGTCCAGTGAGGTCGCCGACCTGCTGACCGGGATGGGTGTGCAGGCCCGGCCGGAGGAGGTCCTCACCTCCGCCGCCGCCTCGGCCGAGTTGCTGCGCGACCGGCTGCCCGCCGGCGCGTCGGTGCTGGTGGTCGGCGCGGAGGCGCTACGCGCGGAGCTGCGCGCGGTCGGTCTGACCCCGGTCACCCAGGCCGACGAGAAGCCGGCGGCGGTGGTGCAGGGGTACGGCCCGCAGGTCGGCTGGGCCGAGCTGGCCGAGGCGTCGATCGCGGTGCGGGCGGGTGCGATCTGGATCGCCACCAACACCGATCGGACCCTGCCCAGTGGGCGGGGACCACTGCCCGGCAACGGTTCGCTGGTCGCGGTGCTGCGTACGGCGCTGGAGCGCGACCCCGACGTGGTGGTCGGCAAGCCGGAGCCGGCGCTGTTCGAGACCGCCGCTCGGCGCAGTGGCGGTGGGCGGAGCCTGGTGGTGGGTGACCGGCTGGACACCGACATCGAGGGCGCTCGCCGGGCAGGGCTGGACAGCCTGCTCGTGCTCACCGGCGTCAGCGGCGTACCGGAGCTGTTGGCCGCCGAGCCGCAGCGCCGTCCCACGTACGTCGCGAGGGACCTGGCGGGGCTGTTCGACCCGGCTGCCGCCGTGCGGGTGCCGGGCCCGGCGGACGCTGGCGGCTGGTCCGTGACCGACCGGGACGGCACGCTGGAGCTGGCCGGGGCCGGTCGGCCGCTGGACGCCCTGGCGGCGCTCTGCGCGGTGGCCTGGGCGGCGTCGGTGCCGGCGCTGCCGAAGATCCGCCCGGTGGGCCCGGACGCGGCCCACGCGGTGGAGAGTTTCGGTCTGACCGCGGCGGCGTGACCCGGGCGGTCGTCAGAGCAGCTTGCGCAACTTGAGCAGGTCGAACGGGTTCGCCTTGATCGACACCCGGCGGGAGGTCACCGCGTTGGTGACGTCCAGGTCGCCCCGGACCAGGGCGAGCAGGTCGTCGCTGGACGTGCTCAGCGCGATCTTGGCCTTGGGGTCGTCGCCGTCGGTCAGCTCGACCAGTCGACCGCCGGTGATCCGGCCGTGGAACGCGGTGTCCAGGTCGGTGATCCGGCAGGCCAGCGTCCGGTCCAGGTCGATCCGTTCGCGGACCGTCTCGGCGTTGCGATCCAACCGGGCGGCCAGCTCCTGCAACGCCTGCCGGCACTCGTCCACGCTGGCCACATCTCCCCCTCGCTGATCGCCACGCCGTCCTCGGCACCGTACCGCACGGGTCGGTCCGGGGTGCCCGGTAGCGTGACACCTGCACACCCCGCCCCGTGGAAGGACTCAGGCATGCAGGACGCGTGGCGCGCCTACCTCGAGCTGGCCATGGGCCTTGCGGAGGCGCCCCGGAAGAAGGCCCAGGACGTGGCCCGTCGCCTCGTCGGCTCCGGCGGTGCGACCGCCGCCCAACTCCAGGCCCTCGGCGAGGAACTGGTCACCACCGGCGCCGCCAACCGGGAGGCACTGACCAAGCTGGTGCGTTTCGAGGTCGACCGGGCCCTCGGGGCGGTCGGTCTGGCCACCGCCGACGAGGTGGCCGAGCTGACCCGGCGGGTGCACGACCTGGAACGGCAGCTACGGGAGGCGCGGTCCGTCGAGCCGGCCGACGCGTCGACCGCCGGTCCCACGGCACAACCCGGCCCGACCGTCGCCGCGCGGCCGGGCACCGGTCTCGTGCCGTCCGACGGCTCGGCCGGCGCCCCGGTCTCCGCGCCGGTGGCGAAGAAGGCCGTGGCGAAGAAGACGGTCGCCAAGAAGGCCATCGCCAAGAAGGCGCCGGCGACGATCAGCCGGACCGCCGACGAGGACGTCCCGACGCCGGCCGTGATGCCCGCGAAGAAGGCGGTCCGCAAGCAGCAACCGGACGACGCCGAATGACCCGGCCCGGTCCACCGCCCGGCGGTTCCTTCCCGCCCCGGCCCGGTCCGCCGGCCGGCGGGTCCTTCCCGTCCCGGCCCGCACCGCCGGCCGGCGGGTCCTTCCCGTCTCGGCCCGCACCGCCGGCCGGCGGCTCGTTTCCGGCCCGGCCCGGGCCGCCGGTGGGTGCCCGTCCCGGGCCGCCGCCGGACCTCGGGGACGATGAGCCGCGGCATCCGGCGGTGGACGCCGCCGTGCGGGCCATCGCCAACGCGGCGACGCTCGCCCCCGCCGACCAGATCGCCCAGTACGAGGCGGCCTACGAGACGCTGCGGGAAACCCTCGCCACCATTGACCAGACCTGAGCGGGACGACCAGGCCTGAGCAGACCGGAGAACCACCCATGGCACGTCGTAACCGGCTGGACGCCGAACTCGTCCGCCGCGGTCTGGCCCGCTCCCGTGAGCAGGCCGCCGCGTTGGTGGAGGCCGGCCGGGTCCAACTGCGGGGCGTGGTCGCCCGTAAGGCGGCCGCGATGGTCGACCCGGCCGACCCGCTGCTGGTGACCGGTGCGGACCCGGCCGAGGAGTACGTCTCCCGGGGCGGGCACAAGCTCGCCGGCGCGCTGGCCGCGTTCGCACCCGGTGGGCTGCGCGTCGCCGGGCGGCGTTGCCTGGACGCGGGGGCGTCGACAGGTGGGTTCACCGACGTGCTGCTGCGCGCCGACGCGGCCGAGGTGGTGGCCGTGGACGTCGGCTACGGGCAGCTCGCCTGGCCGCTGCGCACGAACGAGCGGGTCCGCGTCCTGGAGCGCACGAATGTCCGTACCCTCGATGCTGACGCGATCGGTGGTCAGGTCGACCTCACGGTGGCCGACCTGTCGTTCATCTCGCTGCGGCTGGTGCTGCCGGCGTTGGCCGGCTGCACCCGCGACGACGGTGACCTGGCGTTGATGGTCAAGCCGCAGTTCGAGGTCGGCAAGGACCGGGTCGGCGCCGGCGGTGTGGTCCGTGATCCGGAGTTGCGGGCCGAAGCGGTGCTGGACGTGGCCGCGACGGCCGCGCGGCTCGGCTTCGGGCTGGCCGACGTGGCGGCCAGCCCGCTGCCCGGGCCGAGCGGCAACGTGGAGTTCTTCGTATGGTTGCGCCGGGGCGCACCAGCGGCCGACCCACAGCGGGTGCGGGCCGTGGTGGCGGCCGGGCCGGACGGCTCGACGACGGCCGGTGACGTGCCGGACGTGGCGGCGGAGGAGGTCGCAGGGTGAACGCGCGTAGTGAGGGCGTCGCAACGGGCCGCGCGGTGACACGCGGTCGTGTCGAGGCGACGGCGTCGGTGGCGCGACGCCGCAGGCGTGGGCGGGCGGCCCGATGAGCCGGACCGCGCTGCTGGTGACCCACACCGGCCGTCGACGCAGCACGGAGCACGCCCGGTCGGTCGCCGCCGACCTGATCGCCGCGGGTTTCGAGGTACGGGTGGTGGCCGACGAGGCCGACGACCTCGACCTGCCCGGCGTGGTGCCGGTCGCCGGCCCGCAGGCCGCCGAGGGCGCCGAGATCGTCTTCGCGCTCGGTGGGGACGGCACCTTCCTGCGCGCCGCCGAGCTGGCCCGGCCCGCGAAGGCGCCGCTGCTCGGCATCAACCTCGGCAAGGTGGGCTTCCTGGCGGAGGCGGAGATCGACGACCTGGACACGGCGGTCCGGGATGTCGTCGGCCGCAACTACACGGTCGACGAGCGGCTGACCCTGGACGTCACCGCCGAGTTCGACGGTGGGCCGACCATCGAGTCGTGGGCGCTCAACGAGATCAGCATCGAGAAGGGCGAGCGGGCCCAGATGCTCGAGCTGCTCGTCGACGTGGACGGCCGGCCACTGTCGCGCTACGGCTGCGACGGGGTCGTCTGCGCCACCCCCACCGGCTCCACCGCGTACGCGTTCTCCGGTGGCGGCCCGGTGGTCTGGCCGGAGGTGGAGGCGCTGCTGCTGGTGCCGATCAGCGCGCACGCGTTGTTCAGCCGCCCGCTGGTCACCGCTCCGACGTCCACCTTCGTGATCACCGTCGACCCGTTCACCACCCTCGCCGTGCTCTCCTGCGACGGCCGGCGGGTCTACGACCTGCCGCCCGGCGCGCGGGTGACGGTGCGCCGCGGCGCGCTGCCGGTACGCATCGTGCGGCTGCGCCCCCGTCCGTTCACCGACCGGCTGGTGGCCAAGTTCGGCCTCCCCGTGCACGGTTGGCGCGGCAGCCGCCGGTGACCGTGGCACACACCCTCGGTGGATGTCAGGTGTCCACCTGACGACATGTCGCCGCTGCGGCGGCGGGCGACTAGTGACCCGGTGACACGCTCCGACGCAGACTCCGATCGGCCCTCATCCACGGATGGCGGGCCTGGAGGAGTAGAGGAGCCCATCGCATGCACTGGTCCCCACGCTGGCTCGCCGTCGGCGCGGTCGGCGCGTTGGTGGTCGGCGTCGCCGCACCGGCGTCCGCCGACCCGCCCGCCCGGCCCACCGGCCCGACGTCGGGCACGCCCGCCCAGCACGCACCTGTCCGCATCACCCTGATCACCGGCGACCAGGTCGACCTGGTGCAGGCGGCGCCCGGTCGGGTCGCCGCCACCGTCCGCCCCGGCCCGGGGCGCAACCGGGTCACCTTCCAGACCGTCGAGGCGGACGGCGGGTTGCGGGTGCTGCCCAGCGACGTCATGCCGTACCTCTCCGCGGGGGTGCTCGACCCCGACCTGTTCGACGTGCAGGAGTTGGCGGCCGACGGGTACGGCGACGCCGCGCAGGGCGCGTTGCCGCTGATCGTCCGCTACCAGGAGCCGGCCGCCGGACGGGTCAGGCCGCTGGCGGGCGCCACCGACGCGCGTCCCCTGGAGAGCATCAACGGCGCCGCGCTGCGGGTCGGCAAGGGTGACCTCGGTGGTCTGTGGACGTCGCTGCGCGGCGCGCCCGGGCAGCGGGTCACCGCCGGTTCGCCGGCCCGGCTCGGCGCCGGTGTCGACCGGATCTGGCTGGACGGGAAGGTCCGCCCGACGCTGGAGCACAGCGTGCCGCAGATCGGTGCCCCGATCGCCTGGGCCGCCGGTCGGGACGGTGCCGGCGTGAAGGTGGCGGTGCTCGACACCGGCGTCGACGCCACCCACCCCGACCTGGCCGGTCGGATCGCGGAGGCGCAGGACTTCTCCGGTAGCGGCAGCGCCCGCGACGGGCACGGTCACGGCACCCACGTGGCCGCCACCATCGCCGGCAGCGGGGCCGCGTCCGACGGGTTACGCAAGGGCGTCGCCCCGGGCGCGCGGTTGCTGGTCGGCAAGGTGCTCGACGACGGCGGCTCCGGCTACAGCTCGTCCATCATCGCGGGCATGGAGTGGGCCGCCCACTCCGGCGCGAAGGTGGTCAGCATGAGCCTCGGTGGCGACCCGACCGACGGCACCGACCCGATGAGCCAGGCGGTGAACGACCTGACCGCCGAGACCGGCGCGCTGTTCGTGGTCGCCGCCGGCAACTCGGGCGCCGCGCGTACCGTCGGCGCGCCCGGCGCGGCCGCGGCGGCGCTCACCGTCGGCGCGGTGGACCGCGCCGACAACCTGGCCGAATTCTCCAGCCGGGGCCCGCGCCTCGGCGACAACGGCCTCAAGCCCGAGATCACCGCGCCGGGCGTCGGCATCATCGCCGCCCGGGCCGCCGGCACCACCATGGGTACGCCTGTGGACGACGCCTACACGACCGCGTCCGGCACCTCGATGGCCACCCCGCACGTGGCCGGAGCGGCGGCGATCCTGGCCCAGGAACACCCCGACTGGCCTGCCACGAAGCTCAAGGACGCGCTGGTCAGCACGACGAAGGCGAACCCGGCGTTGACCGTCTTCGAGCAGGGCGCCGGCCGGGTCGACGTGGCCCGCGCGCTGGGCCAGCGGGTGTACGGGTCCGGCACCGCCGACTTCGGTCGGCTCAGCACCGGTGGCGCGACGGTCGAGCGGACCGTCACGTACACCAACGGCGGCACGGCCCCGCAGACCCTGCGGTTGGCCCTGGAGCTGCGCAACCTGGACACCCGTGCGGCCGAGACCGACGGGGTCGCGGTCGGCGGCGCCGAGGTGACCGTGCCGGCCGGCGGCAGCGTCGCCGTGCCGTTGCGGGCCGACCCGGCGAAGCTGGACCGGGGTCTGCACAGCGGCTGGCTGGTGGCCACCGGCGCGGACGGCGTCGCGGTGCGCACCGCCGTCGCGCTCACCCTCAGCGGCCCGCTGCACATCGTGACCGTGCGGGCGCTGGACATGAAGGGTCAGCCGGGTCTCGCGTCGGTGCTCACCCTCTTCGGTGAGCAGCCCGAATCCGACTGGCTCGGCTGGGTGGGCGGCGAGGTGCGAATCCAGGTCGAGGAGGGCCCCTATCTGGTCGAGGCGCTGATCGAGCACGGCGCCCCGCTGGACGAGCAGATCACCCTGGTCACCGACCCGGAGCTGCTTGTCGACCGGGACCTCACCGTGGTGCTCGACCCGCGCAAGGGAACCCCGGTGCGGATCGAGACGCCGAAGCCCACCGAGCAGCGGTCGACGATCAGCTTCTACGAGCACCGGGTCTTCGGCAACGGCCGGCAGATCGACCACGGCGTGATGACCTTCAGCACCGTCCAGCAGGTCAACGTCACGCCGACCCGCCGGGTGAGCAAGGGGGAGTTCGAGTTCTCGTCGCGCTGGCAGCTGGTCAAGCCGATGGTGGACGCCCGGATCAGCGGGGTGTCCGGTGCGCTGGACATCAACCTGTTGGGTTATTCGCCGGCGCCGAGTGAGCGGCGGAAGCTGCCGCTCGTGTGGGCCGGCACCGGGAGCCCCGCCGAGCTGGCCCGGGTGCGGGGCGCCGCCGCTCTGCTGTCCGGCAGCCCGGACCGCTCCGAGGACGAGCAGATCGCGGCGGCAGCCGCCGCCGGCGCCGCCGTCGTGCTGATCGTTCGGCCGGCGGACTTCAGCGCGTGGACGGAGTGGCAGCCTCTCGGGGACCGGCTGCCGATCCCGTCGCTGGTGGTCGCGCACGACGACGGGCAGCGGCTGATCGCGGAGGCCAGGAAGGGCCGGGCGACGTTGGACCTGACGTTGACCGTGGACAGCCCGTACCTCTACGACGTGTGGCAGGTCTCGAAGGGTCGGGTGCCGGAGCGGATCGTGCACACGGTCACCGCGAAGAACACGGCCGAGGTGACCGCCAACTACGGTGACGTCGGCGGTACGGAATGGGCCACCGAGCAGCGGTTCGGCTGGCGTCCGTGGCAGGAGACCGCCTGGAACGACGACCAGCGGCTGGTGCGTACCGGGACCACCCGGCAGGAGTTCGTCAGCTCCGGGGACTCCTGGTGGCAGCACCAGGTCCTGCACAAGGTCACCTGGTCCTGGGGGCGCCTGCTCGGCGGGCTCACCCAGCAGCCCCGGCAGTACGCGGCCGACGACCGGGACACCGAGACCTGGCACGCCCCGGTGATCCGGCCGGCCGTGCCGGCCGGCGGCGGGGTCCCGGTGCCGACCCGTACCGGGGACACCCTGGACCTGGGGGTGGCCGAGTTCGTCGACGCCGACGGGAACTACAGCCCGGCCGGCGGGAGCGAGGAGCCGGACACCGTCACGGCGCGGGTCAGCCGCAACGGGCAGCAGATCGCGGACCTCTCCGACGGTTGGGCGCCGGTGCCCACGACCGCCGGGGCGGCCCGCTACCGCCTGGACCTGACCACGCAGCGCTCCTCGGACGAGTGGCGCTACGGCACCCGGACCGACACGGCCTGGGAGTTCACCTCCGCCCGACCGGCGGGCGACGCCGCCACGCCGTTGTCGCTGCTCCAGGTGGACTACCGGGTGCCGGCCGACCTGCTCGGTACGGTACGCGGCAACCGGCCGCACCAGTTGGGGCTGACCCTGCGGCAGCCGGCCGGGGTGCCGGCGCCGACCGGCACCAGCGTCCGGGTGCAGGTCTCCTTCGACGGGGGCGTCACCTGGCGCAACGCGCCGACCACGGGGTCGGGCACCCGGTACACCGCGACCGTGCCGGCGGGGCGCGGAACGGTGTCGCTGCGGGTGCACGCCGCCGACCGGGCCGGGAACACCGTCGACCAGACGGTGCTCCAGGCGTACGGGCTGCGCTGATCGGGCCGGGCGGGGCGGCCTGGCCGCCCCGCCCTTCCGGTTGAAGGGTCCGCCGTCGGTCGACGGCGGACCCTTTCGGCGTCAGAGCCAGCCGCGTCGGGCCACCTGGAACGCCAGCCCGGGACGGGTGTCCACGCCGGCGGCGGCCATCAGGTCGGCGATCCGCCGTTGCACGGTCCGCCGGCTCACCCCGAGCTGGGAGGCGATGGACTTGTCCGGTACGCCCGCCACGAACAGCGACAGCAGCCGCGCCTCGTCGGCGTCGGGCTGGTAACCGTCGCCCGGATGGGCCTCGGGCTCCGGTCGTCGGCCCTCGGGCGTCGCGACGGCGAGGGGGTCGTCGAGCCGCAGCCGGGTGGCCACCCGCCAGTGGCTCTCGAAGAGGGCGAGCAGCGCGTCGAGAAGTTGACTGCGACCGATCACGGCGGCGCTCGGTTCACCGCCGTCGCGGTCCGGCACCAACGGGCAGATGGCCGTGCGGGCGTCCACGATGGCCAGTCGGACCGGCAGCCGGTCCAGGACACGGGCCTGCTCCCCGGCCGCGACCCCCTTGGCCAGGTCGGCCAACGCGCCCGGCTCCAGCAGCAGGTCACGCTCGTAGATGGCCCGGTAGCTCACTCCACGGGCCAGCGCGTCGAACTCCTCGACGTTCTCCGGTCCGGCCATGGCGAGGGGATTGGCCCGGCAGAACCAGAGCACCTCGGTACGCGCCGAATTCTGCAAATCGCGCAGCCGGTCCCGCAGCACCCGGGTGCCGGTGATCACCTCCACCAGGTGGTCGACGTGGTGTCGGCGCAGCCCGGAGCGGTACTCCTCGGCCAGTTGGGTGACCAGTCGGCGGGCCGCCTCCAGGTCCTCCTGGCGGCGCAGCAGCGCCCCGCCGAGGGCGACGTCCGGGGCGGTCGGGCGCAGCGGGGCGTCCGGGTCGTTGTCGCTGCGCTGCACGAGACCCTTGCCGCGCAACGCCTCGACCTGGGCGAGGACCTGCTCACGGGGCCGGTGCAGGCGACCGGCCAACTCGTCGATGCGGGCCGTGGTGAGCTGGAGCAGGCAGCGGTAGAGCTCCTCCTCAGCCGAGGTCAGGCCGATCACGTCCAACACGGGGCAGAACTGTACGTCGGCCGGGTACGGGCCTTACCCGGGCCCGTCGGCTGGTCAATTGTCGTGCCTCGCGTCTACTGTCGGTGGCTGTGCTGGAAGAGCTGCGCATCACGGGACTGGGCGTCATCGAGGACACCACGCTGCCGTTGACCGGCGGCATGAACGTCATCACCGGCGAGACCGGTGCGGGCAAGACGATGGTGGTGACCGGCCTCGGCCTGCTCTTCGGCGGCCGGGCCGACGCCGGGCGGGTCCGCGCCCAACCCGGCCGGGCGGTGGTGGAGGGGCGGCTGCGGCTGCACGGGCGGGTCGCCGACGCCGTGCACGCGCGGATCACCGAGGCCGGTGGCGAACCCGACGAGGACGGCTCGGTGCTGCTGAGCCGCACCGTGACGGTGGAGGGGCGCTCGCGCGCCCACGTCGGCGGGCGGAGCATGCCGGTGTCGATGCTCGGCGAGGTCGGCGAGCAGGCGGTCGCCGTGCACGGCCAGTCCGACCAGCTGCGGTTGCTGCGCCCGGCCGAGCAGCGGGCCGCACTGGACCGGTTCGCCGGCCCCGCGCACGAGAAGCTGCTCGACGCGCTGCGCGAGGCGTACACGGGGTGGCGTCGGGTGGTCGACGACCTGGCCGACCGGCGGCGTAACGCCCGCGAGCGCAACCAGGAGGCCGACCTGCTGCGGCTTGGCCTCGACGAGATCACCCGGGTCGATCCGCAGCCCGGTGAGGACGACGACCTGAAGACCGAGGCGCAGCGGCTGGAGCACGCCGAGGGCCTGCGGACGGCGGCGCAGATCGCCCAGCAGTGCGTGGCCGGTGGCGCGGAGGCCGCCGAGGAGACCCCGGACGCGGCGGCGCTGCTCGGCACCGCCCGGCGGACCCTGGAGGCGCAGTCCGGCACCGATCCGGCGCTCGGTGAGCTGGCGGCCCGCCTGGAGGAGGCGGCCACGCTGGTCACCGATGTGTCCGCGGAGCTGTCGGCGTACCTGGCGACGCTGGACGCGGACCCGGCCCGGTTGCAGCACGTCTACGAGCGGCGGGCGGCGCTGCGCGCGTTGACCCGCAAGTACGCCGACGACGTCGACGGGGTGATCGCCTGGGCCGATCGGGCGCGCACCCGACTGTCCGACCTGGACATGTCCGACGACCTGCTCGACGAGTTGGAACGGGAGGGCCAGCGCCTCGCCGTCGAGGTGGCCGACCTGGCCGGGCGGGTGTCCACCTCCCGGCAGGAGGCGGCGGTCCGCTTCGCCGACCAGGTCACCGTCGAGCTGGCCGGTCTGGCCATGCCGCACGCGCGGATCGAGGTGGCGGTGCTGCCCCGTCCGGCCGGGCGCGCCGAGCCGACGCTCTCGGTCAACGGCGTCGAGGTGGGGGTCACCCCGGACGGCGGTGACGAGGTGGAGCTGCGGTTGCTGGCCCACCCGGGCGCGCCGTCGCTGCCGTTGCAGCGGGGCGCCTCCGGCGGTGAGCTGTCCCGGGTGATGCTCGCCATCGAGGTCGTGTTCGCCGGCTCGGGCGGCCCGCCCACGTTGGTCTTCGACGAGGTCGACGCGGGGGTCGGCGGTCAGGCGGCGGTGGAGATCGGCCGCCGGCTGGCCCGGCTGGCCCGCAGCCACCAGGTGCTGGTGGTCACGCACCTGCCGCAGGTGGCCGCGTTCGCCGACCGGCACCTGGTGGTGGCGAAGGACACCGGCGGCGCGGTGACGACCAGCGGTGTGCGGGTGGTGGAGGACACCGAGCGGGCTCGGGAGTTGGCGCGCATGCTGGCGGGTTTGCCCGATTCAGATCTGGGTATCGCCCACGCCGAGGAGCTTCTGGCAGTGGCCGCCAAGGAAAGGCGGTTGTGACGCCGCGTATTGTGAGCGCAAGCACACCGGCTTGTGCCGGTGTGTGCTTCCCTGGGTAGGCGGCCCTGCTCAGGCATGTCGCGACAGAAAAGCCTGCCTCACATGCCAGGATGGTCACGATGCGTCTACCCACGTTGCGCCGGAACCGGAACTCCGAACCGGGCAGAGTCCTCGGCACCGCGCGCCTTGATCGCCGGACGAAACGCCTGGTCGGTCGGCTGCGCCCCGGTGACATCGCGGTCATCGACCACGTCGACCTGGACCGGGTGGCGGCCGACTCGCTCGTCGCCGTCGGGGTCGCGGCGGTGCTCAACGCCAAGCCCTCGGTCTCCGGCCGTTACCCGAACCTCGGCCCGGAGGTGTTGATCGCCGCCGGCATTCCGCTCCTCGACGACCTCGGTGAGGGCGTCTTCGAGCGGATCCGCGAGGGCGACCAGGTGCGCATCGAGGGCAACACGGTCTTCGCCGGTGACGAGCCGGTGGCCCACGGCAGCCTGCAGGACGCCGAGTCGGTCGGCAAGGCGATGGCGGACGCCCGGGAGGGTCTGTCGGTGCAGTTGGAGGCGTTCGCCGCCAACACGATGGACTACCTGCGCCAGGAACGCGACCTGCTGCTCGACGGCGTCGGGGTGCCGGACATCGAGACCCAGATGCAGGGCCGGCACTGCCTGATCGTGGTGCGCGGCTACGACTACAAGGCCGACCTGGACGTGCTGCGCCCGTACATCCGGGAGTTCAAGCCGGTGCTCATCGGCGTCGACGGCGGCGCGGACGCCCTGGTCGAGGCCGGCTACACCCCCGACATGATCATTGGGGACATGGATTCGGTCACCGACGACGTGCTGCGCTGCGGCGCCGAGGTGATCGTGCACGCGTACCCGGACGGGCGTGCGCCGGGCCTGCCCAGGGTCAACGGCCTCGGTGTGCCGGCGATCACCTTCCCGGCCGCAGCGACCAGCGAGGACCTGGCCATGCTGCTCGCCGACGAGAAAGGCGCCTCGCTGCTGGTCGCGGTCGGCACGCACGCCACCCTCGTCGAGTTCCTCGACAAGGGCCGCGGCGGGATGGCCTCGACGTTCCTGACCCGGCTGAAGGTCGGCGGCAAGCTGGTCGACGCCAAGGGGGTGAGCCGGCTCTACCGGCAGAGCATCTCCGGTTCGTCGCTGCTGCTGCTGGTGCTGTCGGCGATCGCGGCGATGGCGTCCGCGGTGGCCGTGTCGACAGTCGGGAAGGCGTACCTGGGCGTGGTCGCCGAGTGGTGGGACAATTTCGTGTTCCAGCTGTACCGGCTCTTCTAGTTCCCGACCGATCAAGAGGCTGCAAGCGTGATCAATTTCCGCTACCACGTGGTGTCCCTCACCGCGGTGTTCCTGGCTCTGGCGATCGGTCTGGTGGTCGGCACAGCCGCCCTCAACGGCCCGGTCGCCGACTCGCTCGAGGGGCAGGTCACCGGGCTGCGCAAGGACAACCAGCACTGGCGCCAGACGGTCAGCAACATGGAGAAGCAACTGGCGCTGGAGGAGGAGTTCGCCGAGGAGATCTCCCAGGTCGTCCTGCCCGGCACCCTCACCGGGCGTCGGGTCGTGGTGCTCAGCCTGCCCAACGGGCGTGACCACACCGAGGGCGTGCTCAAGAAGCTCCAGCTCGCCGGGGCCACCATCACCGGTCAGGTCGACCTGCAGGACAAGTTCATCAACCCGGACAACAACTCCAACCTGCTGGAGTTGGCCGTCACCGCGGCCCGTCCGACCGCGCAGACCACCGGCCTGCCGGGCAACGGGCACGGTGTGGAGACCTCCAGCGCGCTGTTGGCCAGCGTCCTGCTGGACCGGGCCCAGGGCGTCGCGCCGGTCAGCGACGCCGACCGGCGGGCGGTGCTCGCCGCCTACAACAACGCCGGCTACCTGACCACCGACAGCAACAAGGTCACCGCCTCGGCAGAGGCGGTAGTCGTGGTCAGCGGCCAGCCGTACGTCGACAAGGACTCCGACAAGCGGGACGAGTCGGTCGTCAACATCGCCGAGCAGTTCGACCGGACCGGGTCGATCGTGGTGGCCGGCAACGGTTCCGTGGGCGGCAACCTGGTCGGCGTGGTGCGCGGCGACCCGGTGCTCGCCCAGACCATCTCCACGGTCGACAACGCCAACACCGTGCAGGGCCAGGTGGTCACCACCCTCGCCCTGGTGCAGCAAATCACCGAGAAGAAGGCCGGCCAGTACGGCGTCGGCGACAACGCCCCGTCGCTGCTGCCTAGACTGCCCCAGTGAGCGAACGACGTACCCCCGTGTCCGGATCCGACCAGACGGCGCGTGATCGAGCCGGCGAGGTGGCGGCGTGAGCGCGCTGGGCCGGCTGTTGATCGCCGGCGCGGGTGCCGCGGCGGCCCGGTACGCGCTGCGTGAGGCGCGAACCTCGCCGGCCGGGCCCGCGTTGGAGCGCACCAACTTCCGTGGCCGGACGGTGAGCCTGGCCGCCGGGCCGGCGCTCGCCGCCGGTGCGGCCGCCGCTGGCGCGTTCGGTGCCACCGGCGGCGCCGCCGGTGGGGCGGCCCTGGTCGCCGGTCTCGGCGCGGGCGGCGTCGGCCTGTACGACGACGTGGTCGGCGCGCGGCCGGAGCAGAAGACGGCCAAGGGCTTCGCCGGGCACCTCGCCGCGCTGCGCGAGGGACGGGTCACCGCCGGTCTGGTCAAGGTCGTCGGGGTGGGCGCCGCCGGGCTGGGCGCCGCCGCTCTGCTCGCCGCCGACCCCCGGGTCGCCGCGCACCCACGCCGGCAGCGGCACGGTGCGTTCGGCCGGGGTGTCGACGTGCTGCTCGGCGCCGGCGTGATCGCCGGCACGGCCAACCTGCTCAACCTGCTCGACCTGCGGCCGGGCCGCGCCCTCAAGTCCGGGCTGCTGCTCGCCGCCCCGCTGACCGGCGGCCCGCAGGGTGGGATCGCCGCGGGCGCGGCCGGCGCCGCAGCCGGCCTGCTCCGCGACGACCTGGCCGAGGACGTGATGCTCGGCGACAGTGGCGCGAACGCGCTCGGCGCGGTGCTCGGCGTCGCGCTCGCCGCCCGCACCGGCCCACTCGGCCGGGCCGGTCTGCTCGCCGTCCTCGCCGGGCTCACCGCCGCCAGCGAGAAGGTCAGCTTCACGGCGGTGATCCAGCGGACTCCGGGGCTGCGCGAGCTCGACGCACTGGGCCGACGCGCCGACTGACGTGACCAGACCGGCACCCCTCGCCGGCGCCGGCCGGCTGGCCGGGGCAGCCGCGCTCATCGCCGTCCTCACCGTGGCCAGCCGACTCGCCGGGTTCGGCCGCACCGCCGTGTTCACCTGGAGCTTGGCGCCCACCGACCTCGGCGGCACCTACGTGGTGGCCAACGCGGTGCCGAACTTCATCTTCGAGATCGTCGCCGGGGGAGCGCTGGCCAGCCTCGTCGTACCGCTGCTCGCCGGCGCGGTCGCGGCGGGCGACCGGACGGCCGTGGCCCGGACCACCGGGGCGCTGCTGACCTGGACGCTGGCCCTGCTGGTCCCGCTCGCGCTGCTCGTGGTGCTGCTCGCCGGCCCGGTGGTCGAGTCCCTGGGCCACCACCTGACCACCGCCCAGCAGCAGAGCGGCGTGCGGATGCTGCGGGTCTTCGCGCCGCAACTGCCGCTGTACGGGGTCGGCATCGTGCTCACCGGGGTGCTCCAGGCACACCGCCGTTTCGCCTGGCCGGTACTCGCTCCGTTGCTGTCCAGTCTCACCGTCATCCTGGTGTACCTGGGGTTCACCGCCACGCAGGGCCGGTACGCCACCGTCGGCGGGGTGAGCCCCGGCGGTGAGTTGCTGCTGTCTGGCGGCACCACCCTCGGCGTGGTGGTGCTGTCCCTGTCGTTGCTGATCCCGGTTCGCCGCTTGCACCTGGGGCTGCGGCCCGGGTTCGGGTTCCCCGCCGACGCGCGGGCCCGGGTCGGCGGCTTGGCGGTGGCCGGCGCGGTCACCGTCACCACCCAGCAGATCGCCCTGATCGTCAGCCTGAACCAGGTCACCGCCGGGGCGCGGAGCAACCCGGGCGTCTACAACCTGGCGCAGACCGTCTACCTGTTGCCGTGGGCGGTGCTGGCGGTGCCGCTGGCCATCGCGGCCTACCCGACCCTGGCGGCGGCACGGGCCGCCGGGGACGAGCAGACCTACCGCGCGACCCTGGCACCGGCCGTCCGCGGCGTGCTCCTGTTCAGTTGCCTCGGCACGGCCGCGTTGATCGGGACCGCCGGGCCGGTCGGGCACTTCTTCTTCCCGGCGGACACCGCGTCGACCGCGGCCGCCGCGATCATCGGGTACGCCCCCGGCCTGGTCGGCTACGGCCTCTTCGCGGTGCTCACCCGGGCGCTCTACGCCAGGGGCGAGACCCGGGCGGCGACGCTCGCCACGGCGGTCGGCTTCCTGGTGGTGCCCGGCGTCGTCCTGCTGCTCGGCGCGGTGCTGCCACTGCGGGACCGGGTGCTCGCGGTGACGTCCGCCAACTCGGTGGGGATGCTGGTGCTCGGCGCGTTGCTGCTCGTGGCGGTGCTGCGCAGCGCCGGCCGTTTCGCCCTCGCCGGCGCGGCACGGGCGGGGGCGGCCGGCGGGCTCGCCGGTGTGCTCGCCGGGCTCGCCGGGTTGGGCCTCAGCCGTTGGCTCGACCAGTTGGAGGGCGGCACCCCGACGACGGCGGCGGCGTTCGGTCAGGGCATGCTGTCCGGGGTTCTGGTTGGGGTGGTGTTCCTCGCCGTGGTCTGGTTCGTCGACCGGCGGGACGTCCAGCCACTGCTCGCCGGGGCGCTGCGGCGCCTGGGCCGGCGGGGGTCGTCCGGCGGTGCGCCGCCGGACGCGGGCTCCCCGCAGCGGGGCGACGGGAAGGAGACGGTGGGCCAGTGAGCGCGGGAAGTGAGCCAGCTCTGCCCGCCGGGTGGTCGGGCACCGTCGCGTTGGTGCTCGCGTCCAGCACCGGCGGGGTCGGCCAGCACGTCCGCTCGGTGGCCCGTGGCCTCGTCGCGGGCGGCGCCACCGTCCTGGTCTGCGGACCCGCCGCCACCCAGGAACAGTTCGACTTCACCGGTGTCGGTGCGCGGTTCGAGCCGGTGGAGATCCCGGCCAGCCCGACTCCGGCCGACGCCCGGGCGGTGCTCGCCCTGCGCCGGGTGCTCACCGCCGCCGAGGTGGACGTGGTGCACGCGCACGGCCTGCGGGCCGGGTTGGTCGCCGTGCTGGCCCGTCCGGCCGCCCCGCTGATCGTCACCTGGCACAACGCGGTGCTCGCGGGGGGACTGCGGGGTTCGGTGTCCCGGCTCGTCGAACGGGTGGTGGCCCGGGGCGTCCGGGTGGCGCTCGGCGCTTCCGCGGACCTGGTGCGACGGGCCGCCGAGGTGGGCGCCTCCGACGCCCGGCTCGCCCCGGTCGCCGCGCCGACGCTGCCCGCGCCGCGTCGACGCCCGGCGGCGGTACGCGCCGAGTTCGGCGTCCGCCCGGACCAGCCGCTGATCCTCTCGGTCGGTCGGCTGCACCCGCAGAAGCGTTACGACGTGCTGATCGACGCGGCGGCGCGCTGGCGTACGCGTACCCCGCCGCCGGTCGTGGTGATCGCCGGCAGCGGGCCGGCCTATCTGCCGCTCGCCGCACGGACCTCGGCCGCCCGCGCGCCGGTGACCCTGCTGGGGCACCGTACCGACGTGGCCGACCTGCTGGCCGGCGCCGACCTGGCGGTGGTGACCAGCGACTGGGAGGCGCGGCAGCTCTTCGCCCAGGAGGCGCTGCGCGCCGGCGTGCCGCTGGTGGCCACCGCGGTGGGCGGGCTCCCGGATCTGGTCGGTGACGCCGCCACGTTGGTCCCCGCCGGTGACGTGGACGCGGTCGACGCGGCCGTACGCGCGTTGCTGGACGACCCGGCGGCGCGGGCGGAGTTGGGCCGGCGCGGCGCCGAACGGGCGGCGACGTGGCCGACCGAGGCGGACACCGTCGCCACGCTCGTCGCCCTCTACGCCGAGCTGGTCGGGGATGCCGGCGGTCCGGCGGCCGCCCCGGGCTCCGACGCCCCGAGAACGGGACACCGGTGATGCTGCGCCGAATCGCCCCCGCCCTGCTGACAGTGCTCGTGGTGGCGCTGGGCGTCACCGCGCTCGCCGCCCGCCCACCCCAGGGCACCCCGCAACGCACCGCCGACTTCGTGGTGCTCGCCGGGATCGCCGGTTTGCGCTGGGAGGACGTGGACCCGCAGAGCACCCCGACGCTGTGGCGGATGGCCCAGGA
Source organism: Micromonospora sp. NPDC007208 (assembly GCF_042869175.1). Lineage (NCBI taxonomy): Bacteria > Bacillati > Actinomycetota > Actinomycetes > Micromonosporales > Micromonosporaceae > Micromonospora > Micromonospora sp. NPDC007208. The sequence continues at coordinate 20,504 of NZ_JBIAFG010000014.1, forward strand.
CGGGTCGATCGGCTCCCTGTCGGTGCGTTCCGCGCACCGGCCCACCTGCCCGGTGGACGGCTGGTTGACCCTGGGCGCGGGCAGCTTCGCGGCGTGGAACGGCAGCCGGTCGGTCGACGGTTGCCCGTCGGCGGCGGTGACCGTGGAACAACCGGACGGCATCGGCGCGAACCTGCCCGACCAGGAGAGCGTGGTCCAGTACAACCAGCAGCGGCTGCCCTGGGGTGCCATGCCCGGCTCGCTGTCAGAGTCGGTGCGGTGCTCCGTCGCCGTGGGCCCGGGCGCGGCCGTGGCCGCCGCCCGACCGTTCGGCCGCGTCGACCGGTACGCCTCGGGGCTGCCGGCCGACCCGCGGCCGCTGCTCGGCTCGTGTGTGCTGAGCATCGTCGACCTCGGCACGGTCGAGGGGGCCGACCCGGCGACCCGCGCCGAGGAGGCCCGCGCGGCGGACGCCGAGCTGGCCCGGGTGCTGGCGGCGCGACCACCGCGGTCGTTGGTGCTGGTCGCGGGGATCTCCGACACCGCCCAGCCGTCGCGGCTGCACGTGGCGGTCGCCGACGGGCCGGGCTGGGAACGGGGGTGGCTCACCTCGGCCAGCACCGGCCGGGACGGATACCTGCAACTTGTCGACCTCGCGCCGACCGCCCTCGCCGCGTTGGGTCGGCCCATGCCGGAGCGGCTCTTCCTCGGCCGTCCGGCGATCAGCACCGGTGGCCGTCCGGCCGACCTGGCCGAGGCCATCGACGCCCCGGCGAACGCCGACCGGGAGGCGGCCGCCCAGCGTGCTGTCTCCGGTGTGTTCTTCGCGCTGCTCGCCGGGGTGCAGGTGCTGCTGGCGCTCGCGATCCTGCCGCTGCTGCGCCGGGCCCGCCCGCACGCCGGCCCGTCCGGCCCGACGCCCGTCTCCGGGCGGATCGTGGCGGTGGTGGAGCTGTTGCTGGTAGTGGCGGCGTTGACGGTGCCGGCGGCGCTGCTGGCCGACGCGGTGCCCTGGTGGCGCGGCGAGCACCCCGGGTGGATCTTCGCCGGGGTGACCGCGCTGCTGGTGGCCGCCGGCACCGCGGCGGTGCGGTTCGCACCCGGGTACGCGGGCACCCTCGGGCCGGTCGGCGCGGTGGCCGGCCTCACCACGCTCGTGGTCGGGCTGGACGTGCTCACCGGGGCCCGGCTCCAGCTCAACAGCGTGGTCGGCTACTCCGCGTTGCAGGGCGGCCGGTACGCCGGGCTGAGCACGGTGGGGCTGGGGGTGTTCCTCGCCGGCGCGTTGCTCACCGGCGGCTGGTTCGCCCAACGGGTGCACCGGGGCTGGCGGCCGGCGGTGATGGTGGCGGTGGGCGGCCTCGCCGTGGTGGTGGTCGGCAGCCCGTACCTGGGCGCCGACCCGGTCGGCGCGATCGCGCTCACCGCCGGGGTGAGCGTCGCCGCCGTGATCAGCGCCGGCGGCTGGTTGACGATCAGCCGGTTGGCCTGGGCCACCATGGCCGCCCTGGCGGTCGGCATCGGGTTCGCGGTGGTGGACCTGCGGCGTCCCGCCGCGGAGCGGGGCAGCCTGGGCCGGTTCCTCTCCGCGCTCGGTGACGGCACCGGCGGGTTCGCCGTGCACCGGTCCAGTACGGAGAACTTCGAGACGTTGGTCAACAGCCCGCTGACCGTGCTGGCGCTGGCCGGCGGGTTGCTGGTGTGGTTCGCCCTGTTGCAGCCGTGGGGTGGGCTGATGCGGCTGTTCGGCATCTACCCGGCGGTTCGGGCCGCGCTGGCCGGCACGGTGGTCGCCGCGGTGCTCGGTGGTGTGCTCGACGGCGCGGCACTGGACCTGATGGGTGCTGCCGCCGCCCTGGTGGTGCCGATGGCAGCCCTGGCGTCGCTGCGGGTGCTCGGGCACGCCGCGGACCGGACCCGCCCGGCACCGGGCCGCTCCCGCGCCAACGGCGCCGACGACGACTCGGGGTCGGGCGGGGTCGGCCCGGTCGGTGGGGGTGACGGCCCGACCGGCGGCGGTGGGCCGCTGGGCGCGGTGCACCCCCGTCCGGTCGGCGGCCCGCCCGCGAGCGCACCGGCGAAGGTCACCCGACCGGCGTCGGACACCCCGGGTGAGGGCCGTGGGGACGCCGACGAACCGTCCGGCCCGACCGCGAGCGGGTCGTCGCCGGACCCGGCTCCGACGGTGCCCGTACCGCCCCGGCAGGTCTCCCGGTCATCGACCGAGGTTGCCGCGCCCTGAGCGCCGGGCCTCGCTTGGATGGCCCGGAGGTGTCGCAGCCGGGGTGCGGCCTGCGAGTACCCGCCCGGGAGGTGTTACCGTCGAATCCCGTGGATCGCGTGATCACTTTGCTGATCAAGCACGGCGGTCTGCATGACCGCGACAGACGACACGGGAGCAGGCCTTGGCCCCATCAGCACGGACGACCAGGCACATTTTCGTCACCGGGGGCGTCGCCTCCTCGCTGGGTAAGGGCCTCACCGCCTCCAGCCTCGGCAACCTGCTGACCGCGCGCGGGCTGCGTGTGGTGATGCAGAAGCTCGACCCCTACCTGAACGTCGACCCGGGGACGATGAACCCGTTCCAGCACGGTGAGGTCTTCGTCACCGAGGACGGCGCCGAGACCGACCTCGACGTCGGGCACTACGAGCGGTTCCTCGACCGGGCGCTGTCCGGCAAGGCGAACGTCACCACCGGCCAGATCTACTCCGACGTGATCGCCAAGGAGCGCCGGGGGGAATACCTGGGCGACACCGTCCAGGTCATCCCGCACATCACCAACGAGATCAAGTCGCGGATCCTGGCGATGGCCGACCCGGACGAGGACGGCCAGCTCCCCGACGTGGTGATCACCGAGGTCGGTGGCACGGTCGGCGACATCGAGTCGCTGCCGTTCTTGGAGGCGATCCGTCAGGTTCGCCACGACCTGGGCCGCGACAACTGCTTCTACCTGCACGTCTCGCTGGTGCCGTACCTGGCGCCGTCGGGTGAGCTGAAGACCAAGCCGACCCAGCACTCGGTGGCGCAGCTGCGCAACATCGGTATCCAGCCGGACGCCATCGTGCTCCGCTGCGACCGGGAGATCCCGGTCAAGCTCAAGGAGAAGCTGTCGCTCTACTGCGACGTGGACGCCGAGGCGGTCGTCGCCGCCCCGGACGCGCCGAGCATCTACGACATCCCGAAGGTGCTGCACCGGGAGGGCCTGGACGCGTACGTGGTGCGCCGGCTCGGCCTCTCCTTCCGGGACGTGGACTGGGCCAGCTGGGACGACCTGCTGGAGCGGGTGCACCGCCCCCGGCACACGGTCACCGTCGCGGTGGTCGGCAAGTACGTCGACCTGCCCGACGCGTACCTGTCGGTGAGTGAGGCCATCCGGGCGGCGGGCTTCGGCCACCGGGCCCGGGTACAGCTGCGCTGGGTGCCCAGCGATGAGTGCGTCACCCCGGCCGGCGCCGCCGCCGCGCTGGCCGGCGTGGACGGCATCCTCATCCCCGGCGGCTTCGGCGTCCGCGGCATCGAGGGCAAGATCGGCACCGCCCGGTACGCCCGCGAGGCCGGCATCCCGCTGCTCGGCCTCTGCCTCGGCCTGCAGTGCATGACCATCGAGGTGGCCCGGCACCTGGCCGACCTGGACGGCGCCAACTCGTTGGAGTTCGACGAGCAGGCGGCCCACCCGGTCATCGCCACGATGGCCGACCAGGAGGACATCGTGGCCGGCCGGGGCGACCTGGGCGGCACCATGCGGCTGGGCGCGTACCCGGCGACCCTGACCGAGGGCTCGATCGTCGCCGAGGCGTACGGCAGCACCGAGATCAGTGAGCGGCACCGGCACCGGTACGAGGTGAACAACGCCTACCGGGACGCGCTGACCAAGGCGGGCCTGCACATCTCCGGCACCTCGCCGGACGGCCGGCTGGTCGAGTTCATCGAACTGGACCGCAGCCTGCACCCGTTCTTCGTGGCCACCCAGGCGCACCCCGAGTTGAAGAGCCGCCCGACCCGCCCGCACCCGCTGTTCGCCTCGTTCGTCAAGGCCGCGGTGGCGTACTCGCAGGCCGACCAGCTGCCGGTCGACCTGGACGCGGCGGCGGAGGCCCCGACGACGCGCAAGGCCGCCCGCAACGGCGCCGCGACGAAGGCGTCGTCGGCCTCGTGAGCGGGCTGGAGCACCGCTACGAGGTGCGTTCCCGGGAGGAGCGGTACCGGGGGCGGATCTTCGACGTGGTCACCGAGGAGGTGACCATGCCGGGCGGTGGGACCGGGCTGCGTGACCTCGTCCGGCACGTCGGGGCGGTGGCCGTGGTGGCGCTCGACGACGCCGGCCAGGTGGTGCTGATCCGGCAGTACCGGCATCCGGTCGGGCGGCACCTGTGGGAGCTGCCGGCGGGCCTGATGGACGTCTCCGGCGAGGAGTTGCCGGCGGCGGCGCTGCGGGAGCTGGCCGAGGAGGCCGACCTCACCGCCGGGCGGGTCGACGTGCTTGTCGACCTGCACAGCTCGCCGGGGTTCACCAACGAGATCGTCCGAGTGTTCCTGGCCCGGGACCTCGGCGACGTGCCGGCCGACGAGCGGCACGAGCGCCACGACGAGGAGGCCGACCTCCAGGTCGTCCGGATCGACCTGGACGAGGCGGTCGCCATGGTCCTGGCCGGTGAGATCACCAACGCGTCCGCGGTGGCCGGGCTGCTGGCCGCGGCCCGCGCCCGGGAGACCGGCTTCACGCAGCTGCGCCGGGCGGATGCGCCGCTGCCGCGCTGAGCGCCGCCGCCGGTCCAGCCCGGTCCGGGAGTACGCGCGAAAGGGGCCCCGCGGTCAGCCGCGGGGCCCCTTTCACTGTCTGGTCTAGGAGTCGCGCAGCGGACGGCCCTGCGCGTCCGTGCCGCCGTTGACCAGGATGAGGATGCCGTCAACGACGCCCCAGAGGGCGCCGACACCGCAGGTCACCAGGCTCACGACGAGCTGGAGAACGGCGATCTTGGTGTGTCCGGTGTAGAACCGACCGGCACCGAAGGTGCCGAGCAGGATGCCGAGGATGCCCGCGACGATCTTGCTCTTGTCGGAGACGCCCTGGGGGTACCCCGGCTGGGGGTACCCGGGCTGGTAAGGAGGAGTGGTCATGGGCGGACACATTAGTGATCCACTCGTCGGCTGTCCGCACCGCCACCCGGCAGATGGGACGATAATGGTGAAACACTGTCCTGTCGGCTGAGGTGACGCTCGACCGCCGCATCCGGGTGGTGCCCTGACACTTCGTCAGGACACCCGGGCACCGGATGCCACTGTGCTGGCTCGCGGCGGCGCCGGGCGCGCCTAGACTGCCGCCGCGGGACCGGTGTACCGCGGTGGCAAAGGGGCCGTCGCGGCACCGAGCAGTCGGGGGAGAGCAGCCCCGAAGAGAGGTGTCTGCATCGTGAAGGTCGGAATCCCACGCGAGGTCAAGAACCACGAGTACCGCGTGGCGATCACGCCAGCGGGCGTCAACGAGTTCACCCGCAGCGGCCACCAGGTCTTCGTCGAGTCCGGCGCCGGAATTGGCTCCAGCATCACCGACGAGGAGTTCGCCGCCGCCGGAGCGAAGATCCTCGCCACCGCCGACGAGGTGTGGGAGACCGCCGAGCTGGTGCTCAAGGTCAAGGAGCCGATCGCCGAGGAGTACCACCGGATGCGCGAGGGGCAGGTGCTCTTCACCTACCTGCACCTGGCCGCCTCCAAGGAGTGCACCGACGCGCTGATCGACCGCCGGGTCACCGGCATCGCGTACGAGACGGTCGAGCTGCCCGACCGGTCGCTGCCGCTGCTCGCCCCGATGTCCGAGGTGGCCGGCCGGCTCGCCCCGCAGGTGGGCGCCTTCTACATGATGCGTACCGGCGGTGGGCGCGGTGTGCTGCCCGGCGGTGTCTCCGGCGTGTACGCGGCCAAGACCGTGGTCATCGGCGCCGGCGTCTCCGGCATGAACGCCGCCGCGATCGCGCTGGGCCTGCAGTCCGAGGTGCTGCTGCTGGACAAGAACGTCGCCCGGCTGCGGCAGGCCGACGCGATCTACCGCGGCCACCTGCAGACCGTCGCCTCCAACGCGTACGAGGTCGAGCGGGCCGTGCTCGACGCCGACCTGGTCATCGGCGCGGTGCTGGTGCCCGGCGCGAAGGCCCCGACGCTGATCTCCAACGAGCTGGTCTCCCGGATGAAGCCGGGCAGCGTGCTTGTCGACATCGCCATCGACCAGGGCGGCTGCTTCGAGGACTCGCGCCCCACCACGCACGCCGACCCGGTCTACAAGGTGCACGAGTCGATCTTCTACTGCGTCGCGAACATGCCCGGCGCGGTGCCGAACACCAGCACGTACGCGCTGACCAACGTCACCCTGCCGTACGCCCTGGAGCTGGCCAACCAGGGCTGGCGCGAGGCGCTGCGCAACGACCCGGCCCTGGCGCTGGGCCTCAACACCCACGCCGGTCAGGTCACCTACGGCCCGGTAGCCGAGGCGCACGGCATGGACGTGCTCCCGCTGGCCGACGCGCTGGCCTGAACGGTGGCGGGCTGACCGGCGGCACGGACTCCGCCGGCGTGGGCACACCGCCCACGCCGGCGCTGCGCCGTGCCGTTCGCGGCTACCTCGACCACCTGACCGTCGAACGTGGCCTCTCCGCGAACACGCTCGCCTCGTACCGTCGGGATCTGGACCGCTATCTCGCGACCCTGGCCGATGCCGGCGTCACCGACCTCGCGTCGGTCGGCGCCGGCCTCGTCGAGTCGCACCTGGCGCGGCTGCGCGCCGGCGACGACGCGCACCCGCCGCTGGCGGTCTCCTCCGCCGCCCGCGCGGCCAGCGCGGTACGCGGCCTGCACCGCTTCGCGCTGCGCGAGGGCCTGGCCGGCGCCGACCCGAGCCGCGACGTCCGCCCGCCCACGCCGCCCCGGCGGCTGCCCCGGGCGCTCCCGGTCGACGACGTGATCCGGCTGCTGGAGACCGCCGGCCCGATCACCGCGATCGGCGACGACGTGCCCCTGGCGCTACGCGACCGGGCGCTGCTGGAGTTTCTGTACGGCACCGGCGCGCGGATCTCCGAAGCGGTCGGCGCCGCCGTGGACGACCTCGACACCGACGAGGGCACGGTGCTGCTGCGCGGCAAGGGCGGCCGGGTGCGGCTGGTGCCGATCGGCGGGTACGCCGTCGACGCCGTCCGCGCCTACCTGGTCCGGGCCCGCCCCGGGCTGGCCGCCGCCGGCCGGGGCACCCCGGCGGTGTTCCTGAACGCCCGCGGCGGCGCGCTGTCCCGCCAGGGCGCCTGGGGCATCCTGCGCCGCGCCGCCGAGCGGGCCGGGCTGCCCGTCGACGGGCCCGCCGCGGTCTCTCCGCACACCCTGCGCCACTCGTACGCCACCCACCTGCTCGACGGCGGCGCCGACGTTCGGGTGGTCCAGGAGTTGCTCGGCCACGCGTCGGTGACCACCACCCAGGTCTACACGTTGGTCACCGTGGAGCGGTTGCGCGAGGTGTACGCCACCGCCCACCCGCGCGCCCGGGGCTGAACCGGTCACGGTCGGCGCCGACACGCCGGGCCGGTGCCGAACCCCCTGCTGGTCGGTGGCGTACAGTCGGCATCGGCGCGGACCTCCTGGAGCGACACGACCGGGGTGCGCAGCGGCGCCGCGAAGGACGTCGGACGGCTCCGACGCCGGGTGGGTCGTCGGGAGGGGGCAACGAGCACATGGCTGGCAACGGTGACCGTGCCGAGACCTGGACGTCGGAGCTCCGCGAGCAGCAGGCCACGCTCGGCGCGGACCTGGGTCCTGCGGACCCGGCTGCCTACACGATGCGCAAGCCCATCCCCGAGCCGATGCCCACCGACCGGCACGGCCCCGCGCGCATCATCGCGATGGCCAACCAGAAGGGTGGCGTGGGTAAGACCACCACCACCATCAACCTGGGCGCCGCCCTCGCCGAGTACGGCCGCAAGGTGCTGCTCGTCGACTTCGACCCGCAGGGCGCCCTCTCGGTGGGCCTGGGCGTCAACCCGCACAACCTCGACCTGTCCGTCTACAACCTGCTCATGCAGGACGACGTGCTCGCCGAGGACGTGCTCATCAAGACCGACGTGGCGGGCCTGCACCTGCTGCCGGCCAACATCGACCTCTCCGCCGCCGAGATCCAGCTCGTCAACGAGGTCGCCCGGGAGATGGCCCTGGCCCGGGTCCTGCGCACGGTCCGCAAGGAGTACGACTACATCCTGATCGACTGCCAGCCGTCGCTCGGCCTGCTGGCGATCAACGCGCTGACCGTCGCGCACGGTGTGCTCATCCCGCTGGAGTGCGAGTTCTTCAGCCTGCGCGGTGTGGCACTGCTGCTGGACACCATCGACAAGGTGCGCGAGCGGCTCAACTTCGACCTGGAGCTCGAAGGCATCCTCGCCACCATGTACGACAGCCGCACCACGCACTGCCGCCAGGTCCTCCAGCGGGTGGTCGAGGCGTTCGGCGACAAGGTCTACCAGACGGTCATCACCAAGACGGTGAAGTTCCCCGAGTCCACCGTGGCCGGTGCCCCCATCACGACGATGGACCCGGCCTCCTCCGGGGCACGTAACTACCGTCAGCTGGCCCGCGAGGTGATCGCCGCCCAGTCGGAGCGGTAGCCGGAACTCCCGGTGCCCGCCTCGTGGACTACGGTCGTCCGGTGACCGCGCCACCCCTCGACCCGCCCGACACCGCCCCTGTGGCAGTGGTCGACGGTGTGCAGCCCGCCGGGTTCACGGTCCGGCTGGCCAACTTCACCGGCCCGTTCGACCTGCTGCTGCAGCTCATCGGCAAGCACAAGCTCGACGTCACCGAGGTGGCCCTGCACACGGTCACCGACGAGTTCATCGCCTACATCAGGGCCATGGGCGACAACTGGGACCTGGACGAGGCCAGCGAGTTCCTGCTCATCGCCGCGACCCTGCTCGACCTGAAGGCGGCCCGGTTGCTGCCCGCCGCCGAGGTGGAGGACGAGGCCGACCTCGCCCTGCTGGAGGCACGGGACCTGCTCTTCGCCCGGCTGTTGCAGTACAAGGCGTACAAGGAGGCGGCGGCGCACATCGCCGAGCTGGAGGCCGTCGGCGGCCGACGGTATCCGCGTGCGGTCAGCCTGGAGCCCCGCTACGCCGAGGCACTGCCCGACCTGGTGCTCGGCATCGGCCCCCAGCGCCTGCTGAAGCTTGCCGTGAAGGCGATGACTCCGAAGCCGGTGCCGGAGGTCTCCATCGCCCACGTGCACATGGTCCGGGTCAGTGTCCGGGAACACGCGGCCATCCTCGCCGCCCGGCTGCGCCGCGCCGGCACGGCCACCTTCTCGCTGCTCTGCGCCGACTGCGAGGCCACCCTGGAGGTGGTGGCCCGGTTCCTCGCGCTGCTGGAGCTGTACCGGGAGGGCCTGGTGTCCTTCGTGCAGGAGCAGGCCCTGGAGGAGCTGACCGTGCGCTGGACCGGCCCGGCCGACGGCGACACCGAGCTGCACGTCGACGAGTACGCCGGCGCCCCGGAGTCGCCGGAGCCTGAGCTGGCGGGGCCTGAGTCGGCGGGGGCTGGGCCTGCGTCGGTGGAGCCTGGGTCTGAGTCGGTGGGGGAGGCCGGCGGGCCGGACGGGACGGGAACGACGGAGGGTGTGCGGGATGAGTGACGAGCAACGCCGGGACTCGCTGGCCGACCAGGCTGCCGCCTGGGTGCCCCCGTGGGACCGCCCCCGCCCGCCCGCCGCAGAGGACACCCCCACATCGCCGGACGAGTCAGCCGCACCACCGGACACCGAAGAACGTGGCGCCGGTGAGCCGCAGCGTGTCGAGGCGGCCTCGGACGAGGCGGGCTCGGACGAGGCGGGCTCGGACGAGGCGGGCTCGGCGAGGCCGGACCTCGGTGCGGTGACGAAGGGCACGGCGGGGGAGTCGGGTGACGCTGGGGACGTACCCCGGCGGCAGTTGGCGGGGCGGCGGCGGGCGACGCCCGCGCCGGAGCCCGCGCCCGAGCTGTCCGACACCGAGCTGCGCGGCGCGTTGGAGGCGATCCTGCTGGTGGTCGACGAGCCGGTCAGCGAGCTGGTGCTGGCCCAGGTGCTGGAGCAGCCCGCCGAGCGGGTCGGGCCGATGCTCGACGAGATCGCCGCCGGTTACACCGCGGCCGGGCACGGGTTCGAGCTGCGCCGGGCGGCCGGTGGGTGGCGGCTTTACACCCGGCCGGAATACGCTACGTACGTTGAGCGGTTCGTATTGGACGGGCAGTCTGTGCGGCTGACCCAGGCGGCGTTGGAGACGCTCGCCGTGGTCGCCTACAAGCAGCCGGTGACCCGTTCGCGAATCTCAGCCATCCGGGGTGTGAACTGCGACGGGGTCATCCGTACGCTGGTCACCCGCGGCCTCATCGAGGAGTGCGGCACCGAAACGGACAGCGGGGCGTTCCTCTACCGGACCACCACGCTGTTCCTGGAGAAGCTCGGGCTGAACACCGTCGACGAGCTGCCGCCCCTCGCACCCTTCCTGCCCGACGACGTAGAAGAGCTTGCTGATGCGACCCGATAACCGTTCCCCGAAACCCGATGCGCCCGTCTACGAGGGGGCTGAGCGCCTGCAGAAGGTCCTCGCCGCCGCCGGCGTGGGTTCCCGGCGCGCCTGTGAGGACCTGATCTTCCGCCGCCGGGTCACCGTGGACGGGCGGGTCGCCAAGCTCGGCGACAAGGTCGACCCGGCCACCTCCGTGATCCACGTGGACGGGGAGCGCCTCCAGGTCGACATCCGCCTGGTCTACGTGGCGATGAACAAGCCGCGCGGGGTGGTCACCTCCATGGCGGACGACAAGGGACGCAACGAGCTGGCCGAGTTCATCGGCAACAGGGTGGAGCAGCGGGTCTACCACGTGGGGCGGCTCGACGCGGACAGTGAGGGCCTGTTGCTGCTCACCAACGACGGCACCCTCGCGCACAAGCTCATGCACCCCTCGTACGAGGTGCTGAAGACCTACCTCGCCGAGGTGGTCGGGCCGATCCCGCGCAACCTGAGCAAGCGGCTGTTGGCCGGCGTCGAGCTGGAGGACGGGCCGGTCAAGGTCGACTCGTTCAAGGTGGTGGACACTCTGGGTAAATCCGCCCAGGTGGAGCTGAGCCTGCACGAGGGCCGCAAGCACATCGTCCGGCGACTGATGGAGGAGGTCGGCCACCCGGTCACCCGGCTGGTGCGTACCTCGATCGGTCCGATCCGGCTGGGTGAACTGCGGACCGGGCGGATCCGGCGGTTGACCAACGCCGAGGTCGCCGCCCTGTTCAACGCGGTGGGTGACTGACCCCCGAGTTCGGGGTACGGCAGCCGGTAGGCTCCACCGATGGCCGGGACGCGGCCGCCCGGGTGGCGTGGGTCGCCTCCGGCGGCGTCGCGCGCGGGTTCGTTAACGCACCCGGGCATGATTGATGACGATTGACAACCGCTTGCGGCGCCAGATCACCGGGCGATCCGTGAGGTACGGGCTGAGGAGGACACGGTGGAGGAAAACGTACGGACCGGGCGATGTGTGGTCGCTGTGGACGGGCCGTCCGGTTCGGGTAAGTCCACCGTGTCGCGGCGGCTCGCCGTCGGGATCGGTGCGCGCTACCTGGACACCGGGGCGATGTACCGGGCGATCACGTGGGCCGTGTTGCGCTCCGGCGTGGACCTCGCCGACGCCGCGTCGGTGGCCAAGGTCGCCAGCGAGGTCAAGCTGCACATCGGCACCCACCCGCAGGGGTACGCCGTGACCGTCGACGGCGTGGGCGTGGACGCGGATATCCGGGGCCCGGAGGTGACCGGCGCCGTTTCCGCCGTCGCCGCCGTGCCGGCTGTCCGTGAGCTGCTCGTCACCCGGCAGCGCGAGATGATCGCCAACGCTCGTCGGATGGTGGTCGAGGGTCGCGACATCGGCTCGGTCGTCGCGCCGGACGCCGACCTGAAGGTCTTCCTGACCGCCTCCGAGGAGGCCCGTGCCGCCCGACGCAGCGCCGAGGACGCCGCCGACGTGGCGGCCACGGCCGCCGACCTGGCGCGGCGGGACCGGCTGGACTCGACCCGCAAGGTCAACCCGCTGGCCCAGGCGCCCGACGCGGTGGTGCTGGACACCACCGAGCTGGGCATCGACGAGGTCGTGGCGCGGATGCGCGACCTGCTCACCGAGCGGGGAGTGGCATGAGTAGCGATGGTGGTGGGTGGGTCGAGCTGCGTGAGCCCGACGTCGTCGTGGAGGAACCGAGCGGCCCGCAGCCGGTGGTGGCCGTGGTCGGCCGTCCCAACGTGGGCAAGTCGACGCTGGTCAACCGGATCATCGGCCGCCGGCAGGCGGTCGTCGAGGACGTCCCTGGCGTGACCCGCGACCGGGTCCCGTACGACGCGCAGTGGAACGGCCGGGCGTTCACCGTGGTGGACACCGGCGGTTGGGAACCGGACGCGAAGGACCGGGCCGCGGCCATCGCGGCGCAGGCCGAGACGGCCGTCGTCACCGCCGACGTGGTGCTCTTCGTGGTCGACGCGATGGTGGGCTCCACCGACGTGGACGAGGCAGCGGTGAAGATGCTGCGGCGCAGCGCCAAGCCGGTGATCCTGGTGGCGAACAAGGCCGACAACAACTCCATCGAGATGGAGGCCACGTCGCTGTGGTCGCTCGGTCTCGGTGAGCCGTTCCCGGTGTCCGCGCTGCACGGACGCGGCTCCGGCGACCTGCTGGATGCCATCCTCGCCGCGCTGCCGGAGGCACCGGCGATCGTGGAGAACCGTCCGCGTGGACCGCGCCGGGTGGCGCTGGTCGGGCGGCCGAACGTCGGCAAGTCCAGCCTGCTCAACCGGTTCTCCGGCGAGGAGCGGGCGGTCGTCGACTCGGTGGCGGGTACCACTGTGGACCCGGTGGACAGCCTGGTCGAGATCGGCGGTCAGACCTGGCAGTTGGTGGACACGGCCGGTCTGCGCAAGCGGGTCGGCAAGGCCAGTGGCACTGAGTACTACGCCAGCCTGCGGACCGCCGGCGCGATCGAGGCCGCCGAGGTTGCCGTGGTGTTGCTGGACTCCAGCGAGCCGATCAGCGAGCAGGACCAGCGGATCCTGTCGATGGTGACAGAATCGGGCCGGGCGCTTGTCATCGCGTTCAACAAGTGGGACCTGGTCGACGCCGACCGTCGCTACTACCTGGACAAGGAGATCGACCGGGAGTTGCGCCGCATCCCCTGGGCGATCCGGCTGAACCTGTCGGCGATGACCGGCCGCGCCGTGGACAAGCTGGCCCCCGCCCTGAACAAGGCGCTGGCCAGCTGGGAAACGCGTGTGCCGACCGCGCACCTCAACCAGTGGCTCACCGCGCTGGTGCAGGCCACCCCCCACCCGGTACGTGGTGGACGGGCGCCGCGCATCCTGTTCGCGACGCAGGCCGGTGTGGCACCGCCACGGTTCGTGCTCTTCACCACCGGCCCGCTGGACGCCGGCTACCAGCGCTTCGTCGAGCGCAAGCTCCGCGAGGAATTCGGGTACGAGGGCAGCCCGATCGAGATCTCGGTCCGCCCGCGCAAGAAGCTCGGCCCCGGCGGCCGAGGCAAGGCGCACGGCTGACCGCTTCGGTTATGCGCATGCCGGATGGGCGATCCTGCCCATCCGGCATTTTCCCGTCCAACCCCACCCTCCTAGGACGCTTTAGGGGTTGTGAGGGGGTTCGGCTGTGTCGCGACGCCGGTGGGGCCTGTGCGGACGACCCGGAGCTGCTGCGCTAAGCTGTACCGGCTGCCGCGGGGGAAACCACGCGGGGGCGGGACGTGGCGCAGCTTGGTAGCGCACTTGACTGGGGGTCAAGGGGTCGTCGGTTCGAATCCGGCCGTCCCGACGGATAAAAAGCCCTGACCGGCGGAAACGCTGGTCAGGGCTTTAAGTTTGTCTATGGGGTTTTGAACCGCCCCCCGAAAACCCCCGACTACCAGGGTCGGCAACCAGGTTTTTCATCCATGCGCATCGCTGGACAGGGCGGGTGTGGGAGGTTGCCGCTTCCCGTGGTCGGTGCCCAGTCGCTCGAGCGCCAGCGGCCTGCTGCCGGGCATCTCGGCCACGCCCCTCGCCCCGCAGGGCAGCGGCGCGACCGGGTCCAGTCTGTCGAGAAACAGTCGGTCTCGATCTCGTCGCGCCCGAGCGCGTGGTGACCACCGACCGCTGGCCCGGACTTCACCACCGAGCCATCAAGCGCGGGGAACTGGCTCGGTGGTGAAGGTCTGTCGTTGTATGCCTGGCCAGCGGCTGGCGAGTTCGGCGAGGATCTCCACCAGTTCGGGTCGGTCGAACGGGCCGACGTGGGGGCCGCGACGCTTCGTACGTCTCGGCACCGTCGACGGTGTGGTCCCGTGGCTGCGGTTCACCATGGAATTCACTTTGCTGGCGGCCCTCGGCGTCGCCACCCTCGTACTCGCCGCGGCGGTGCTCGCCGGCGACCAGCGCCTACGTGCCCTCATTCCTCGACAACGACCCGAAGGCCCGCGCCGGCCATGACGTCGTGGGAGCGTCCCGTCGATCACCGCCGCGCACCCCCGACCGGGGCGGACTTCGGCAGTCGGATTTCACGGCGGTCGATGAAACCGTTGTTGGGCGATGACGAATCTGTTAGCTTTTCCAAACCTCGATGAGAGAGCGCTCTCCCGAGGCTAGAGGTCAAAGAAGATGACGGCGCTGCACCCCTGACCAGGCACCGTCCACAGCCGCCCACCCCACCCCACCCCATCCCACCCCACCCCCATCCCCATCCCCATCACGGCGCCGCGCGACCTCCACTGAGGCGCGACGTGCCGACGACCCTCCACCGCCGGGACAGACGCGGCACGCCATGCGTCCCGGGACCTACCCGCGGGGCCGCCTACCGCGGCCACGTTCGAGACGTGATCGGCGCACGTTTCGGCTGCTTCCTCACGAGAGGTAACCAACCGATCATGATTCGCAGAGTGCTGCTAATCGTCGCTCTTGTACTGGCCGGGGTGGGCGTCAACGCCGCCCCGGCGTTCGCGGCCGACTTCTCGGTGCTGGTCTTCAGCAAGACCGCGGGGTTCCGGCATGACGCGATCCCCGCAGGGATCACTGCGATCCAGCAACTGGGCACGCAGGGCAACTTCACGGTCGAGGCGACCGAGGACGCCGCCCAGTTCACCGACACGAACCTGGCCAGGTTCAGAGCGGTCATCTGGCTGTCCACGACCGGCGACGTGCTCGACTCGACCCAGCAGGCCGCGTTCGAGCGCTACCTCCGCGCCGGCGGCGGCTATGTCGGCGTGCACGCCGCCTCCGACACCGAATACGACTGGCCCTGGTACGGCAACCTCGTCGGCGCCTACTTCTCCAGCCACCCCGCGATCCAGCCGGCCACCGTCCGCATCGAGGACACCGCCCACCCTTCGAACGCGGGCATCCCGGTGAACTGGAACCGCACCGACGAGTTGTACAACTACCGCACCAACCCCCGCTCGCAGGTGCACGTCCTCGCGAATCTCAACGAGGCCACGTACACCGGCGGCACCATGAACGGCGACCACCCGATCTCGTGGTGCCGGCCCTACGACGGCGGCCGCTCCTGGTACACCGGCCTCGGCCATACCCAGGAGAGCTACACCGAGGCCAACTTCCGCACCCACCTGCTCGGCGGCATCAGGTACGCCGCGCAGAACGTCGGCAACTGCTCGGTGCAGGCCCCCGTCGGCACGTTCAACCAGGTGAACCTGGCCAAGGGCGTGGAGGAGACCGGTGAACCGATGGGCCTCACCGTGCTGCCCAACCGGGGTGTGCTGCACACCTCGCGGAACGGCGTCATCCGGTACACCGACGTCAACGGCAACACCAAGGTCGCCCTGACGCTGCCGGTCTACAGCCACGACGAGGAGGGTCTGCAGAGCATCAAGGCCGACCCGAACTTCGCCAGCAACCGCTGGGTGTACGTCTACTACGCGCCGCCGCTCAGCACGCCGGGCGGCGACGCTCCGTCCACCGGCACGGCGGCGCAGTTCGCCCCGTTCAACGGCTCCAACAAGCTGGCCCGGCTCACCGTGCGGGACGACAACACGATCGACCCGGCCTCGCTGGTGACGATCCTCGACGTGCCGACCAGCCGTGGGCTGTGCTGCCACGTAGGCGGTGACATCGACTTCGACGCCGCCGGCAACCTGTACCTGTCCACCGGCGACGACACCAACCCGTTCGATTCGGCCGGTTCCGCGCCGCTCGACGAGCGGGCCGACCGTAACCCCGCCTACGACGCGCAGCGCACCTCGGCCAACAGCAACGACCTGCGCGGCAAGGTGCTGCGGATCAAGCCGGGTGCGACGGGCGGCTACACCATCCCGGCCGGCAACATGTTCGCCCCGGGCACGGCGAACACCAGGCCCGAGGTGTACGCCATGGGCTTCCGGAACCCGTTCCGGATGAGCGTGGACAAGGCGACCGGGGTCGTCTACCTCGGTGACTACGGCCCCGACGCCGGCTCTGCCGACCCGCAGCGTGGGCCGGCGGGCACCGTCTCGTTCGAGCGGATCACGCAGCCGGGCTTCTACGGCTGGCCGTACTGCTCCAACTACAACACCCCCTACCAGGAGTTCACGTTCCCCAGCGGGCCGTCGTCCGGTCCGTACAACTGTGCCGGTGGGCCGACGAACAACTCCCGGAACAACACCGGCATCACCACGCTGCCGCCGTCGCAGGCGGCCTGGCTGCCCTACGGTGGGCAGGGGCCCTGGCGTCCCGAGTTGGGTGGGGGCGGGCCCATGGGCGGTCCGGTCTACAACTTCAACCCGGCGCTGGCTTCCGATGTGAAGTTCCCAGCGTCGTACAACGGGAAGGTCTTCCTCGGCGAGTTCACCAGTCGCTGGATCAAGGCGGTCACCTTGAACGCCAACGGCACGGCCGGCGCTATCGAGCCGATCCCGTGGTCCGGAACCGCGATCATGGACATGGAGTTCGGGCCTGACGGCGCCCTGTATGTGCTCGACTACGGCACCACCTGGTTCGGCGGCGACGCCAACTCGGCCCTCTACCGGATCGAGTACAACACCGGCGGCAACCGGGCACCGATCGCGCAGATCAGCGCCACCCCGTCCTCCGGCGCGGCGCCGCTGGCCGTGCAGTTCAGCTCGGCGGGCAGCAACGACCCGGACGGCGACCCGATCACGTACGCCTGGGACTTCACCAGCAACGGCAGCACCGACTCCACGGCGGCCAACCCGACGTTCACCTACCCGGCGAACGGCGAGTACACCGCGACGCTGACGGTACGGGACCCCAGCGGCAGAACCTCGACGGCCAGTACCGTCATCGGGGTCGGCCGACCATCCATCGAATTGATCACACCGGCCGACGGATCGGTGTTCCAGTTCGGCGACTTGGTGCCCTACCAGGTGAGGGTCACCGATCCGAACGCCGGCACCATCGACTGCAGCCGGGTCCAGCTCAACTACATCCTCGGCCACGACAGTCATGGTCACCCGATCACCAGCAAGAACGGCTGCACCGGGTCGATCCAGACCACTGTGGACGGTGAGCACGACGCGTCCGCGAACATCTTCGGAGTGCTCGCCGCGGTGTACACCCCGGTCAGCGGGGTCGCGGTCCAGGACCAGCACGTGCTGCAACCGCGGACCCGGCAGGCCGAGCACTTCGGCACCATGAACGGCGTCCAACTCGCCGCCAAGCCCAGCGCCCACGGCGGCAACGCCATCGGGTACATCGAGAACGGCGACTGGATCTCCTTCACGCCGTACAACCTGGCCGGCGTCACCGGTATCAAGGCGCGGGTCGCCTCGGCCGGCGTCGGTGGCACGCTGACCGTGCGGGTCGACTCACCGACCGGCCCGGTGGCCGGCACGGTGCAGGTCGCTCCGACCGGTGGCTGGGAGACGTGGGCCGACGTCACCGGGACGATCAGCCCACCCGCCGGAACGCACCAGCTGTACCTGGTGTTCACCGGTGGCGCGGGATCGCTGTTCGACATCGACGACTTCACGTTCACCTCCGGCACCACGCAACCGCCGTCGGGGAACCTGGCGTTGAACAAGCCGGTGACGGCGTCGAGCACGGAGTCCGGCACATTCCCGGCCTCGGCTGCGGTGGACGGTTCGCTGACCACCAGGTGGGCGAGCACCTTCAGCGATCCGCAGTGGATCCAGGTGGACCTCGGCCAGTCGACCTCCATCGACCGGGTCAAGCTGACCTGGGAAGCGGCGTACGGCTCGGGGTACCAGATCCAGACGTCGGCCAACGGGACCACCTGGACCACGGTCCGGACGGTGACCGGCGGCGACGGTGGAGTGGACGACAACACCGCGCTGGCCGCCACGGGTCGTTACGTGCGGATCAACGGTACGGCCCGCGCCACCGCCTACGGATATTCGCTGTTCGAGTTCGAGGTCTACGGCGGCGGCGTCGTACAGCCGCCTGCGGGCAACCTGGCGTTGAACAAGCCGGCGAGCGCGTCGAGCACCGAGGCGGTCGCCTACCCGGCCTCCGCCGCGGTGGACGGTTCGCTGACCAGCAGGTGGGCGAGTGCCTTCGCCGACCCGCAGTGGATCCAGGTGGATCTCGGTCAGTCGTACCCCATCAATCGGGTCAAGTTGACCTGGGAGGGAGCGTACGGCTCGGGGTACCAGATCCAGACGTCGGCCAACGGGACAACCTGGACCACAGCCCGGACGATCGCCGGTGGTGACGGTGGGGTGGACGACAACACCGCGCTGGCCGCCACGGGTCGTTACGTGCGGATCAACGGTACGGTCCGCGCCACGGCCTGGGGATATTCGCTGTTCGAGTTCGAGGTCTACAGCTGATTGGGTAGACCGCGCACGATGGGGCGCAGGGACCTTCGAAGGTCCCTGCGCCCCTGGTCTGTCCCGGCCATCGCCACATGACGGGCGGCGGTGGCCGGTGCCGCTTCGATCTCTCACAACCATCTCAGGGACGGTCGGGCTCCAGCGACCGGCACAAGGGCTACGTGCTCGACTGAGAACGGATGCTGTCCCTGGACGGCAACACCGCGCCCTACCTGCAGTACGCGTACTCCCGAATCCAGTCGATCTTCCGGCGAGCCGGCGTGGCAGCACGGCCCGAAGCGGCGATCTCATTGGCCGAGCCGCCTGAGCGGGCGCTGGCGATCGAGCTGGTCGGCTTCGGTGCGGTGGTCGGGGAGGTGGCGGACAGTCTGGAGTTTCGACCACCTGGCCGGCTACCTGTACCGGCTGGCCGCGTCGTTCAGTGCGTTCTACGAACGCTGCCCCGTGCTGCGGGCCGACGGGCCGGTCCGGCCCAGCCGACTGGTGCTCTGCGACCTGACCGCCCGGGTGCTTCGGCAGTGCCAGAACCCGCCAGCGCGCCGGATCCCGGCCCTACACCTAAGGAAACTGCCCTGTGTTCCAGTCGTGCAGGTTCCCCGCGTGAGAGGCACTTCGTAGGTGCATCGTGACTTGTCCGCCAAGGGGTCAGGTCTCAGCCGCCGTTACCAATTCGATTGTCCACGGCGATCCAGTTCGTCTCCCACGTCTGCCCACCGTCGTCTGAGTAGGCCTGTTCGAACCTCGCCTTGTCCGGGCCCTGCCGGAAGATGAGGAAGCGCACCGTGATGGCACGTCCCCTGAGCTGGTCGTCGCCGTAGAACTCGCCCACACCGTCGTGGAACCCGCCGTACACGGACGGGGTGAGCAGTCCATCGCGGATGTTGACAAAGGTCAGGCTCCAGCGCATCGCCTGGGGCTCATAGAGCCGCAGATTGAGGCCTTCGATCCGTCCGTTCGGCCCCGAGACCTTGAGTTCGACGACATTCGCACGCCGGTCCAGCAGCGGACGCACGACGCTCGTACCCTCGAACTGGAGCCATTCATCCTCGGATTCCGAGAGCGGATCGGCGAGCACCCGCACCTTGGTATGCCAGGCACCGATCTCCCAGTCGAAGTCACGTTGGCCATCCTCGACAGCCGCCGGAGCCCTGAAGGAGGCTGTCGCCGCGCCGCCCGACGCCGCCATCGCCAGCATGAGGAGCGGGAGGCACGTGACCAGGATTCGCTTGTATGGCACGGCGATTTTGGTGTGAAGGTTCATGATTCGACTATCTGAGTGGAGCACTCCCATGAGCAAGAAGGCACCTGCACGTAACCCCTCACCGTCGCGCCCCAATCCTCTACCCGGCTGCCCGATGGCCGCGGCATTCGCCGCGGTCGGTGGAAAGTGGAAGCTGACTCTTGTGTATTGGCTAGCCCATGGCGAGTGCCACTTCGCCGGCCTCCGCCGTCTGGGCGCGCCGATCACGCCCAAAGTGCTGGCCGAGCAGCTGCGCGAACTCCAGGCTGACGGGCTCGTCGAGCGCGTCGTGACCGGACCCATCCCGGCGCCGGTCATCTACAGGCTCACCTCCTATGGCACTACGGTTCTGCCTGTCGTGGAAGGCGTCCGGGTCTGGGGCGAGGCGCACCTCCAGCGCACCCATGGTCAGGCCACACCCGACGAGTCGATGCGCTGCCGGCATGCGATCGCGTAGGCCCGCCCCGGCCTTGCTCGGGTGTCGCCCCTGATCTTGGGCACTTGAACCTTTGGATCCTGACGGTCATCGGACACGATCTGAATTCCCACGGCACGACCACTGCCCGCAGCAATCGTTTCGTTAGGGGTTCTTGGTGTTGGTGTCGATGGTGTAAACCACGTCTGGCCCGACGTCGTGGCGGGTGATGCCGGGTACGTCGGGGATGTTAAGCAGTGGTTCGTATGGGGTGCCTTGGACCCGGTCGCGCAGCAGGACGACGCTGCGGATGCCGAGCTGGTGCAACCGATCCAAGGCCGGCTCGCTGGGGAAGGTCGTCATAACGTCGCGGATCGCCTGACGGTTGGGTGTGGTGTAGCTGGCCGCACCGTTGACCATGGTGGGAAAACCGTCGGTCGACCAGAGTAGGACGTGGAGGTCGATGCCGTCGTTGGACGGCAATACCATGATCGGAGCGTGCGCGGAGGCTAGCGCCATCGCGGCTGGTTTGGCTGGGGTTTGGGGGTGATTCAGGTCAGGAAGGCCCTCAGCTAGCACGAGGACCAGCAACGGAACGGTCAGTAGCCGTGCCGCTCCCACCGACCATTTCGGCTTGGCGCCCCTGCGAGCCACGTCGGCCAGGTGGGTAACCAGGCCGGCCGCGAGAATGGCCAGGCAGAGAGTGGGCCACAAGATCAACCGGCCTGGTGTACGGGATCCATCGAACCCGGGCACGTAAAGGTAGAGCAGGCGGTAGATCGGCCCGTTCGTGCCCAGCGCGAACAACACTCCGACGACCGCCCCAAACAGCAGCAGAAGCCGTTGCACCGGTGACCAGCGGGATAGGAACAGGCCGGCGAAGGCCAGTAGATACAGTGCATACCCGCATAGCAGTACTTTCTCAGTCGGTACGCCACCAAGAGCGGTGCGGGCGTCGTTGTGCAGGGTGCCCCAGGGCAGCGAGGACTGCGGCGCCACGAGAAGTCCGCGCAGTGTCGGGGAGAAGTACGCGACGTAGTCCCAGTCCCGGGTGACATGTGGGTTGAGCTCGCGCACGTGTTGGTACGCGTACGCGAAGTATCCGGTCACCGCGGTGAAGACCAGCCCGCCGATCAGATCACCGACGATCAGCCGGAGGCTAAGGCGTGGGCGGTGGATCAGCCAGGCTGCCAGTGTGATCAGGCAGAGGGCGGCGAGGACGTATACGAATCCCAGCCCCACGCCGAAGCCTAGGCTGACCTGCCAGGCCGCGACGAGCCAGCCAGCGAACGCCCATCCTGGCCGGACTCGTTCGGCAAGGTAGCCGCGGGTGAACGAGAGTCCGTGGCCGCGCGCCAGCATCGCCAGGGCCAGAGTGATACCACCGGTGGAGAGAATATTCAAATGCCCGTCGTGGCCGTAGCGCCAGGGCGCGTAGGCGAGGGCGGCCCCGGCTACCGCGGCGGCGACCTTATTCGCGCCAAGCTGGCGCAGGAGCGCGTAGCCGCCGAGGAAGGCGAGCGCGAAAGCCAGCACGAACAGGATGTTGTAGCGCAGCACGGCGCCGACTACACCGGTGCCTATCAGCCCTGCCGGGGCATAGCCGAGCAGGCTGTCGTTCAGGGCTAGGCCGTACGTGTCGGGATAAAAAGCGTTGGTATCCCACAGGCCACGCAGACCGTGGGTGAGTGCGTGGCCACCCCATCCCACCAGCCATGCTTGGGCCGTCGGATCTCCCGCGTCGCCGACGATGGTGTGGGCCGGGTCGGCGATCGGCACAGTCTTGGCGCCGGCAGTCACCACGCGAACCGCGTACGGCGGAATCAGCCAGATCATCGCGACAGCGAGGAGCACTGAACCGAGGCCTGCGATGCTCAGTTCCCGCCGATGGGCCCCACGTGTCAGCCAATCCCTCGTGCCTGAACTGGCACGCGCGAGTCGGCCATTTTTTCCAGGCTCGCTGAGAGTGACGGCTGATGTGGGGCCTCCTGCCGGTGGCTCTACCTGCGTCATCACATTGACCCTCACTGTTGAACCGCCGCAGTAAATCATGAGCAGGGCGGCGCATAGAGTCAAGACATCGGTCAATGTCCTTCCGGTAGCCGGGCCTTACGCTGTTCATCAAAGGCGCCTTGTCACGCAGGAGTCGCGATCGGTGCAGCGGCGAATCTTGCCGCTGTCGGAACAGGACACGCCAGGGTTGCTGCAGGCCATCGCCCGGGTTCCGGACCCACGGGACGCTGGCGGCCGGATCCATCCGCTGCCGGGACTGCTCGCGATCGCGGCGGTGGTTTCGGGATCGAGCCGCGTCGTGGAGATCGTCGAATGGGCCGCCGACCTGCCGGGGCGGCGTGGGAGCGTCTCGGTGCAACCCGCGACGCGTTCACCGGTGTCCGGCGGGTGCCTGACGACAGCACCCTGTCCCGGGTACTGACCGGTATCGACGCGGACGCCCTCGATGCTGCGGTGTGCCGCTGGCTGCTCAGCCGGGCGGGTCTGACCGGGGGCCGGCAGACGAGTGATCGCGGTCGACGGCAGGACACTGCGCGGCACTGCCGACCTGGGCAATGCGGCCCGTTCCGTGGTGGTGGTCCAGGTGGAGGTGGACGCGGCTACCCAGCCACCTACCTGAGGATCAGGCAGAGTTCGACGCGATGGTATTGAGCACGCGGTGACATCGCCGGCTCGAAACCATTGAGGGTCGAAGCTCGAAGCGGTCGGGTCCAGGGTCACCGACTGCACGGCGATGACCGCACGACCGTCGTACTCTCAGGTGCTAGCCGACTGGTGGCCGCAGCTCCGGTGGGTCTCGTCGGCCCCGTATCTCGTCGGCAATCGAGACCCCTGCCAGGACGAGGGAAGCTATGGCGGCGCCCCCGAGTGGCGGCACCAGGATTACCGCCGGTGACACGATGGCGAGCACGAGGACCCCGATCGGCCGACTCCAGGACAAGCGGTTGAACACGACGAACTCGAAGAGGGCGCGTCCGGTGAGGAACAGCGCGGGTCCGCCGAGGATGACAGCGATCCAAGCCGGTGGTGTGTGTCCGAACGGATGTGCGATGACAAGTTCGTAGCCGACGGAAATTGGAATGATGCCCGCGACCATGATCGAATGGACGTACACCACTGGGCGTGCCCGAACCGGTCCGGAGGCCGCTGCAATAGCCTCCGCCATCAGCGTCCCTGCGCTGAAGATGTAGATTCGCCACAGCAACACCGTGGTGGCAAAGGCTGTCAGGACCGCTGCAAATTGAGGTGCGTGAAACCCGCTACGGTCGAACGTCTGCCCGGTGACCAGGATCAGCTCGCCAAGCGCGATGATGAAGAACTGCCGATAGCGGTCGGCTAGGTGTTCTCCGGAGAACGCGAACTTCGTCACGCTGGCGCGGCCAAGCCCTGGCGTAGGGAAGAGGAGTAAGGCTGTGAAGTACTCCACGGCCACCGCCAGCACCCACAGCATCCCCCGTAGAGAACCCTGCACGAGCGCGCCCGAAATCCAAGGTACGGCAGACACGCCCAGCCAGAAGGCGATCCGCATCAGGGTGCGACGGATCTCGTGATCGCGCTGCAGAAGCGTGAGGATGCCGACCGAACCGAGCTGAGTGGCAACGTACGCGCCCGCGAAGTCCAGGCCTCGATCGCCGAACGCCTCAGGTGCTGCAGCGGCCATCACTAGGGTGCCGAGCAGGGCTCCAAGGATCAGCATCTGTATCGGCCGTCGTCGCGGGTCGAACTTGTTGCATATCCCCGAGGCAACGGCCCAGACCGCTGAGAGGGCGAGCAGCAAGATCAGCGTCTGGGCTGCGCCGACCCAGCTCAGGTCCGCTAGAAGCAGGCGCGAAAGCATCGCGAGCGCGAGGACGAACACGACGTCGATCAGAAGTTCCAGGAACGTGGCCGATCTTGGTTCCTTGAGGCTTCGCAGCAGCGGAGCTGCCTTACGCGTCATTTATTCGCCTTCCCGGCCATTCCTGCCTGCCTGTTGGCGCCGTCGTACCACACCGGCAGAGCCAATGGATCCCGATGCGGCGCAGTGCCACAGACGGGGAACTGTCACCAGATCTGATGCCGAACTGTCACGCAGAGCAGGAGACCGGCACAGGGAATCCCGGGCTGTGTGAGAACCTCGAGCGTGACGACCTGACCCTCGTGGAGGGCTCAATCGTTGGCCGGCCTGATCAGTTGGAACGTCTCTGGCTCGGATACTTCCAAGGGCTGCGGTACTAGGGCCGGGCAAGGGTAAGCCGTGTCGTCCGCTACGCGCCGTCGGGCAGCATCGCGGTGCAGCCGTCAACGCTGCGGCAGCAGCAGTAGCAGCGAAGTACAGCAACCGATGAGACCTAGCAGAACCGTCGGAAGCACGTTCGCTGCGTTGGCCGGCGGAGCCCGCCGAACGAGGCCACGTTGCCGATCTCTGGGGGGCAAGGGGTCGTCGGTTCGAATCCGGCCGTCCCGACTAACAAAAGCCCTGACCAGCGGAAACGCTGGTCAGGGCTTTAAGTTTGTCTATGGCGCTTTTGAACCGCCCCCCGAAAACCTCATTTACCGGGGTCGGCAACCACGTTTATCATTCATGCGCTGCGGTTCATGACTTGTCGCGCTCACGCCCGTACCGTGCCGGGCACCCTGTCCCCTGTGCACCACTGAGCGGCCCTGCCGCAGATGCAGGTGAGATCCGACATCGTCAGCCCTCACCTTCATCGCCGCATTCGGGCAATTGAGCGATGCTGCCGGCGTCAGCGCCCGGTGGGCACGATGTTTGAGGAGTGGCCGTTCTGCTCGTCGCGCTTCAGGCGCTTCGCAGTCTGCTTCTCCTTGATCGTCTTGCCCTTCTTCTTGACGTTCGCCTTGCTCGTCGAGTCCTTGGACATGATCGAACCTCCTGGAGCAGGTCGGTGAACGTGCAGCGTGTTACTCGCGTGATCGCGGCGTGCAGGTGACGGAAGACCCGCGCGGCGTGCGCGAGGCCTTCACTGCACGCCAACCCTACGCTGCTCCAGCTCTTGGCGATGTTTGGAAGTGCGTCGCCGGCGGTGGGGCATGGTTCGTGTCGCTCACCGACTCGTACCCCTTGCGAGGTCGGTCAAGGTTCGCAAACGGTGTTGCGATCTTCGACATCACCCGATCATGACGGAGAAGCTGGGGCGTTGGGGACGGCGTATCGTCAGGGCTCGCGGGTGTCGAAGTGTGCCGAAATGGCGGTGGGACGTGACGACGCAATTGCGGATCTACACCGTCCGGCCGGGGCGGCTCGACGCGTGGGTGGCGGCTTGGCGGACGCTCGTCGTGCCACTGCGCCAGCGCTTCGGCTTCGAGATCTCGGGGTCCTGGGTCGATGTCGAGCGTCAGCAGCACATCTGGCTCGTGTCGCACCCCGGTCCGCAGTCGTTCGAGGAGGCCAACGTCGACTACTGGCGCTCGCCGGAGCGTATCGCGATGGGCCTGGACCCCCACGATTACCTGCTGAGCGAGGAGATCCGCACGGTCGACCCGGTGCTGTGACGGCGGGCGGCCGGTCAGGTCTCGGGATAGCCGATCAACCGCCTGGCCTCGCCCAGGAGCGGGGATCGCGTCAGCGGACGCCCGTCGATTTCGGTGGCGGCGAGGATCCCGCTCAGCGACCCGGTCAGCCACACGCCGTCCGCATGCACCAACTCGTCGGGGGTCACCAGGGCCTCGTCGGTGCCCAGGCCGAGCGCGGCGGCCTGCCCGATGAGCGCGCCGGACGTGGTGCCGGCGATGATGCCCGACCAGCCCGGGACGGTGAACATGGTCGAGGATCGGATCCAGACCAGGTTGAAACTGGGGCACTCCAGCGCGTAGCCATCGGAACTGAGCCAGAGCATTTCCTGAGCGCCCTGGCTGGCGGCCCACCGTTGGCTGGCGGCGTGCACGGCGTACGACAGGGACTTCACGCCGCCCAACAGCCACGAGGCTTTCGCGCGTTCGCGGACCGGGAACCCGACGGTGCCCGTGACGAGACGAAGGCCGCGCTTCCGGTTGACCGACGTCCAGGGCGGCACGGGCTCCACGGTGGTGAAGATGGTGGGCCGGCCGGTGCCGGCTCGCCCCCGGGTGCACACCAGGCGTTGGACCGCCTCGACATCGCGGGGCCAGGCCGCCGCGACGTCGAGGACGAAGGTGCGCAGCGCGTCGAGTTCCGGTAGCGGCAGCGCCAGGCTGAGCGCCGATCGGGACATCCGGTTCAGGTGGGCGGGCAGCAGTACGGGTTCGCCACCGGCCAGGAGCCACGCCTCGAATGCCCCGTCGCCACGCAGCAGCCCCGGGTCGTCGGCATGGACGATCGGCGTGGCCGGGTCGACCAGGCCGATGCCGAAAACTGCCACCAGCCGGTCCATTGCCGAACACTCCTTCGCCACACTGCCAGGAGTGTGCGTACAGCCCTGGGATGCCCTCGATCGGAGCGCCGTCGCCGCCGAGTGCTTCGCTCGGCCGCATTGCCGTTGGCCTATGCTACGACAGGCCCCAGCCACTTCGCCTTCAGCAGATTGATGACTGATGGAAGCACCCACCGGGAACATGGAACCGGCTTCCTCCGCTCTGGATCCCGTTGCCGTCTGGACCGATGGTCGGCTGGGTCTGCCTGGCACCAAGACGGCGTCCGGCCTGATCCTGACCGGCACGCGGTGGAGGGTCGCCTGCGTGGTGGACGCACGCCACGCCGGCGCCGATGCCGGCGTGGTCCTCGGGGTCGGGCCGCTTGGCGTGCCCGTGGTGCCGGATCTCGCCGCCGCCTCGCGAGCCGGTGCCCGCAGCGTGGTGATCGGCGTCAACTCGATGGACGCGCACACGGTCGTCCCCGCCCGGCTGAAGGCTGTGGCCGTCGACGTGGTCCGGCACGGGCTCAACGTCATCTGCAGCACACACGCCCGGCTGAACGACGATACCGACCTGGTCGGCTTGGCCACTGCGGCCGGTGTCGAGCTGGTCGACGTGCGGGGCGACGGCCCCCGGGAGACGCTGTCGACCGACCTGTCGGTTGACGCGACGGTGCTGCTGACGACCGGCACCGACTGCGCCGTCGGAAAGATGACGACGGCCCTCGCGGTACACCGCGAGGCGCTTTCCCGGGGCATGCGTAGCGCCTTTTTGGCGACCGGGCAGATCGCGGCCATGTGTGGCGCAGACGCGGTGGTGCAGGTCGACCGCATCTTCGCGGACTTCATCACCGGGGCGGTGCAGCGTGCCGTCCACCGCCTGGCCGGCGCGGGGCACGAACTCGTCGTCGTCGAGGGGCAGGCGGCGACGTTGCACCGCGTCTACGGTGGCAACTCGGTCAACCTCCTCTATGGAGCGGCGCCAGATGCGATCATCATGTGCCACGACACCGATCGTCAGGTCCGGGCGATGTTCCCCGGCCTGCCGGTCCCGCCGGTGACCGACGAACTCCAGACGATCGCGGACCTCTGTCGTCGAGTCGGCGTTGCCGCCACGCTGGCCGGGTTCTCGGTCTTCGGTGGCACTCCGTTCCACGAGGGGGATCGCTATCCCGTGCCGGTGGTCGACACCCGGGCCCCCGATGCCGCCGCCATCCTGCTGGACTCCGTCCTGCGGCTGACTCGGCACGCCGAGCGCTACCGACGGTGAGGCTCAGTGCTGCCCGGGCGATTCGTCCGGTAGCGAGAGCATGTGCGACTGTCGCTCTCCCGCGGACAGATTTCGGAACACCCGGTGCCGGGCTCGGGTCCGAAGGTCGTCGATGTCGGGCTGGACCGACCAGAGTCGGGCCGACTTGTCCAGCGAGGCGGTGAGCAGCGTCCGCCCGTCGGCCGACCAGGCGACCGACGTCACCCGATCCACGTGTACGCCGACCACCCGAGGCTCCGCGTCGTCCAGCGCGCTCCAGACCCGTACGGTGCGGTCGTAGGAGCCGGTGGCGATCTGGTCGCCGGACGGTGACCAGGCGACCGCCCGTACCCGCCCCTCGTGGCCTTCGAGGGTCCGGATGTGCCGGCCGGTGCGGGGGGCCCAGATCCGGGAGGTCCAGTCCGCCGAGCAGGTGACGACGAACTGTTCGTCCGGTGACCAGGCCACGCCGTCCACCCAGTTGTGGTGGCCGCGAAGGACGGCGAGTTCCTCGCCGGTGGCGCTGTCCCAGACCCGGCCGGTACGGTCGTCCGAGGTCGTGGCGATCATGCGCCCACTGGGCGACCACGCGAGGCGTACCACCCAGTCGGTGTGGCCGCGCAGTTGCAGCAGCCGGCGGCCCGTCGTGGCGTTCCAGATCGACGCCGTGCCGTCCCGGCAGGCCGTGGCGATCCGTGTGTTGTCCGGGGCCCACATGAGACCCTCGCAGATCGTCTCTTCGTCCAGCCGGAGGTATGGCTCGACGCTGTCCGGGCGCCACAGTTGCACCGAGCCGTCGTTCGAGCACGAGCCGAGGCGGTGCCCGTCGGGTGCCCACGCCACCCCCCAGACGGTGCCGGTGTGCCCGGTGAAGGTGCTGACGACTCCGGACGCCACGTTCCAGACCCGGACCGTCCCGTCGTCCGAGGCGGTCGCGATCCGGGACCCGCCCGCGGCCCACACCGCCGCGCGAAGCCCTCCGGTGTGCCCGGTGAACGCCTGTCGTTCGGCACCGCGGGGCAGTATCGACCAGACCCGGGCGGTGTGGTCGCTGGAGGCCGAGGCGAGCGCGGTGCCGTCGGGCGACCAGGCCACGCCCCACACGGCGTCCTCGTGACCACGCAGCGCGGCGACCTCCCGGGCGTCGCTGACGTCCCAGATCCGTACGGTGCGGTCGCTGGAGGCGGAGGCCAGTGACCGTCCGTCGGGTGACCACGAAACGTCCCAGACGAAATCGGTGTGCCCACGGATCAGCAGCAGTTGACGGCCGTCGGTGACGTCCCAGATCCGGATCGTCTGGTCGCCTGAGGCCGTGGCGAGCCGTCGCCCATCCGGGCACCACGACAGGCCCTCGATGAAGTCGGTGTGCCCCCGCAGCACGGTCTGCTGCTCACC
Source organism: Micromonospora sp. NPDC007208 (assembly GCF_042869175.1). Lineage (NCBI taxonomy): Bacteria > Bacillati > Actinomycetota > Actinomycetes > Micromonosporales > Micromonosporaceae > Micromonospora > Micromonospora sp. NPDC007208. Next base: position 49,938 of record NZ_JBIAFG010000014.1, read on the forward strand.
CGTAGCGAAGTTCCACACGACGGCGGTGCGGTCGTGCGACGTCGAGGCGAGCAGCGTGCCGTTCGGCGACCAGGCGAGACCGTAGACGTCGCCGGTGTGCCCGCGCAGGGTCGCCGTGTGGTCGCCGGTGTCCGTCCGCCACACGTGGATGTGGTGGTCCTGTGCGCCTGCGGCGACGTGCTCGCCGTCCGGCGACCAGGCTATGCCACGGATCAGGTCGTCGGCGCCGTAGAGGGTCGGCGGCGGGTCGTCCGCGCCCACCCGCCACAACTTGACCGTACGGTCCCGGGAACCGCTGGCGACGCGGCGCGAGTCGGGCGCCCAGGCGATGGCCTCCACCATGGCGTCGTGACCGGTGAACTCGGCGATCGCCTGGCCGGAGTCGGGGTCCCACACGCGGATGGAGTTGTCCCGGGAGCCGGTGGCGATCAGGCGGCCGTCCGGGGACCAGGCGATCGACCGTACGGTGTCGGTGTGCCCGGAGAGCACCCGCCGCAGGTGGCTGAAGGCGAGCGCGGACATGAGTGCGCGTTCGATCAGCGGCGTGATGGGCGCCTCGGCGATCGCCGCGATGGAGAGCAGGATCGACAGCTCCGGGAACCGTTCGGCATTGGCGAGGACGTACCGGCCGATGTTCTCCGACACGCGACGCAGGAAGGCCAGGTCCCGGCGCTTCGACTGCTCGATGAGGGCCCGGACCACCTCGCTCGCCTGGCCGAGCGCCTCCAGGCCGGTGAGCCACTGCTCGGCCAGCACCAGCCGCTGCCCGGTCAGGAGGTAGTCGTCGCTGCGCCCGGAGTGCTGCCAGTCGGCGGCCCACCGCTCCAACTCGGAGCGCCGACGGAGGTGCTCGGCGCGCGTCTCGACCTCCTGCCGCAGCGGCGCCCAGAGTCGGAACAGCGACTCGTGCGCCACCTCCACGACGGGTTCGCCGTCCTGCACCTTGCTGACCAGCAGCCTCGCGTCGACGAAAGCGGCGACGGTACGGCGCTGCTCGGAGCTCAGCTCCGCGAGAGCTACCGGTCGTTTGGTCGCCTCGCTTGAATCGAGCGAGACGAACCGCAGCAGGGTCGTCAGGATCGGGGCGATGCCGCCTTCCCCGCGTAGCTCGGTGACGACCTGGTCGGCCTGCCGGGTGAGTGCGCCACCGACCCCGCCGGTGGCGAGGTAGGCCTTCAGGCTCACCGCGGCTCCGGGCCGGACCTCGAAGAAGAGCTCCTGCAACAGGTACGCCAACAGCGGCAGCGCGTCGGTCGTGCCGACGTCGGCGATGATCCGGTTGACGACCAACGGCTCGAACGTCATGCCGGCGATCCGGGCCGGCTCCTCGATGATGGCGGTGAGGTACTCGGTCTTGATGGAACCGATCGCGACGGGGTTCTGGAACAGCGCCGCCATGTCGCTGTCGAGGAACTGCGCGAGGTATTCGATGCGCATGCTGGCGATCACCGACAACCGGGAGTCGGCGGCCAACAGGCGCTCGACGATCTCGAGGAACAGGTGCCGATCGCTCTCGCCGGAGAGCGTGAACAGCTCCTCCAACTGGTCGATCACCAGGAGCACGTGGCCGAACCGGCGTCCCATTCCTCGGCGGATCTCGGCGACGTAGTTCGCCGCGCTGGCCGGGTTTTCGCGTATCGCCCGGACGATGACCGGTATGGCGACCGGCTCCGGGAGCGCCTCGGTGATGGCCTTGGCCAGGTTCGTCACCGGTGCGCCGCCCGGGTTGATGGTGGGCAGGTTGATCCACCGCCGGGTCTTGAGCGTCGGAACGACACCTGCCTGCACCAGCGAGGACTTCCCCCCGCCGGACGCGCCAACCACCACCAGCAGCCGCTCCCGAGGGTCCGCCGAAGCGGCGAGCATCCGCCGGACGATGTCCGAGATCTGCTGGTCCCGACCGAAGAAGACGGCCGAGTCCTCCTCCCGGAAGGGCTCCAACCCCGGGTACGGCGGCCGGCGCGGGTCCCAGTCGGAGCGTTTCGCCTTGGGATTCGCCGCGACGTGGAGAACGACCTGCCCGACGACGAGGAGAACCACGATCACGACGAACGCCGGGATCGCCACAGACTGCAGGACCCGCAGGTAGGTGGGCGGTTCGCTCAGGTTCGTCAGATAGTTGCCGATCAGACCGAGCAGGCTCGTGGCCAGAATCAGCGCGACATTGAGATACAGCGCGAGTGCACGTTGTCTCTTCACGCCGACTCCGAGTCCGACAGGACGTGCCCCAGAGGCGAACCCCGTGCCGCCGTCGTCACTGCACGGGGAGCCGAGAATGCGTACGCCTCGCTCATGGTATCGCTTCGATGTCTCAGCGGCGCAAGGCGACATGTGTCGCCAAGCCGTCCCGGGCGCCCTGGCCGACACGGCGCCACGTGGGCGGCGGACCGTGTCAGCGAGCGGGCCCGCCGTTGTGTCGGATCCGGCAGCGCCGGCCGAACTCGGCCAGGAGAGCCAGGTCCAGTGGGCTGCGGGCGGTGTGCTGTTCGAAGTGCCACTGAACGCCGAGCACGAATCGGTGTGGCCGGTCGACGGCGATGGCTTCGATCACGCCGTCGGGCGCGACCGCTTCGATGCAGACGCTGGTCGGCAGCCGGTCGACGATCTGCGAGTGTTGGGAGTTGACCAGGAACTCCGCGTTGGGCGGCTGGCCGAGCAGGTTGGCGAGGTGGCCGCCGGGGGTGAGGGTGACCGGGTGGGCCGGGCCCCACCGGTCGTCGTTCTCATCGGGTAGCCGCCGGTGGCTACCGGTGGGGTCGGTCTCGCACAGCAGCCCGCCGCTGTGCACGGCGATCTCCTGCATCCCCCGGCAGCTGCCGAGCACCGGCAGGTCGGGCAGGTGGGCCGCGGCGGCGAGCAGCGCGCTGGCGACGGCATCGCGCGCAGGGTCGTAGGCGCGGTCCGGCCGCATCGGTGTGGTTGTGTCGAAAGTGGCCGGGTGCAGGAAGGACGGACCGCCGGGCAACACGAGGCCGTCGAGGACCGACAGTATGGCGCCGGCATTGTCCGGCTCGGTGGCCGGGATCAGTACGGCGGCAACGTCGGCGTGCCGAGCGAGTTGACGTACGACCGTCCTGTTGACGTGTGAGTAGGTGGTGCCGGTGGCGCTCTGGCTGGTACAGGCAAGCACGCCGACGACGGGTGTGCTGCCTGTTGGTGATCTCACGTGGTCAGCCTTTCGCCCCAGTGCGACACGCGACAAACGACGGTGACCACGCGGCGGCGGGCCACTCGCCGTCATCGATGCTCCCTCTATCCTCGGTGCGACGGGAGCAGATGGGAATACAGATGCGATCATCGCAATCCCGGAAGAGACCAGATCCGCGGCAGCTGGCGGCGGACATTCTCCACGGCGACTCGGAACTACACGCGCAGAAGGAAGCGACGACGGATCGCGGGGCGTGGACCGTCGCTCGGCGGGCCGTCCTGTTCGACGACTACAGCGCGATCCGACTCATGGATCAGATCCCGTATCCGGACGGGTTTCAACTCAGAGCCCGGCTGCGAGCCGGAGGCGACGACATCATCGTTTCTCGGCCACGGCCACCAGCCGGATTCGACGAGTACTACTCAGGGCGCCTCGGGCTGGGTGATCCGGTCTGGTTGCACCCCGACTCCGCGACTGACCTGTGCTCGGCGGCGTGGAGCGACAGCCGTACGTCGGCGGCCCTGGTCGAGGCCGCTCGCGGCGGCGCATATCTGCATCCCTACCACGCGTCCGAGGCGGCGTGGCAGCTCGCTGATCGCCTGTCCCGTGCCGCCCGCCTGTCGGTGCCAGTGCTCGGGCCGCCTCCCCGGTTGTGTCAGTTGGCGAACGACAAGTCCTGGTTCCTCAGTACGGTCGCGGACCTGCTCGGCGCCGAGGCGATCCCCCGGCTGCGGGTGACGCGCCGCTTCGCCGACGTCCCGGCCGCAATCGAGGAGATCTCCCGACACTCGCCCAAACTCGCCGTACGGATACCGGATTCCGCCGGCGGTCTGGGCATGCGCGTCTTCGCGACCGACGTCCTGCGTCGACTCGACCGGCGGGCCCTCACTGCCTGGGCCGCCGACGTCTACCGCGATCTGGGTCTCCGAGATGACTCGGCCGTGCTGGTGACCAGCTGGGAGGAGACACTCGCCGCACCCAGCATCGAGGTGACGATAGCGCCGGGGGAGGCGGCGGCACCGACCTGCGGCCGGGTCATCGATCAGATCTTCACCGACGCCGACCGGTCCCAGTTCGGCGGCGGCGTCGCCGGCGCGCTTCCGCCCGAGATCGTGCGCCGCCTGCGCTCCCACGCTTCGACGATCGCGGTGCTCCTGCAAGCACTGGGATATCTCGGGCGTCTGTCGTTCGACTTCATCGTCACCGGCCGGTCCCTCGCGGACGCGGACGTTCGGGTCGTCGACTGCAATGCCAGGTGGAGCGGCGGCTCGGTGCTGGGAGCCATGTTGGACCGCCTCTTTCCCAACAGATCACAGCCGTACGCCTTCGGCGCCCTGCGGCATCCGCAGCTGCGTTCGATTCCGTTCGACGTCCTGATCGATCGTCTGGAAGGCAGGCTCTGGAATCCGTCCACCAGGCGTGGTGATCTGCTCGTGCACAACGTCGGTCATCTCGCGGCGTCCGGGCGTGCCGACATCGTGGTGCTCGCGGACAGCGCCGAAACGGCCCGACACCGCCTGGCAAACCTGTCCGGCTCGGTGGCGGACGGCACCGCCGCGCTGTTGCTCGCGAAAGACGCGGGAGCTGGCCCGGCTACCTCTTGAGCAGTTCGATGAGCGCGATGGCCGGGCTTCTGCCGATCAGACGATTTCGACACGCCGTGGCGAGCGCACGAAACGCCGAACGGCGGCCCGCTGAATCAGTCGGGCCGCCGTTCGCAGAGTGTGGATCAGACCGGGCGGATGTTCTCCGCCTGCGGGCCCTTCTGGCCCTGGGTGATGTCGAACTCCACCTTCTGGTTCTCGTCGAGGCTGCGGAAGCCGCTCGCCGAGATCGCAGAGAAGTGGGCGAAGACATCGGCGCCGCCGTCGTCCGGGCTGATGAAGCCGAAACCCTTGTCGGCGTTGAACCACTTCACGGTGCCTGTAGTCATGTCTGCTCCTTCGCAGGCTGTTAGAGACCGCACTGTGCGGACCCTTACGCCGCTGCGTTGATTACCCGCGTCGAAACGACACGAAAAACGAAAAGCGCCTGGATGGGTTTCAGATGCCCCATCAGGCGCCGGAAAACGTCTACGGAAATCAAAACTGCAACACGGCTACCGTAGCACAAGACTTGATCCACGGTGGTGAGCGGATCTGGTCACTCGTGTCACCGCCGCTGTGTTGCACGCAGTGCCCCGGCGGGCCGGGCGTCGTCGCTGCCGGCGGCGGATCGAGGTCCGGCCGGCGAGGACGGCGATCGGTGCGGCGGGCACGGCGATCACGGCGGTGAGCACCAGGAGGACCAATGCGGTGCGTACCCGCCGCAGTTGGTACGCGACGAGCGCGATGACTGCCGGCCCGGCGGTCGCGACCAACGCGGCGACCAGCAGGGCCACGCTGGCCCGACGTTTGAGGTCCTCGAACTCGCCGGACTGGGTTGGAGGTGCTCGTGCTGCCAAACTGCGACCCGCTGAACGTCCACGCGCGACGGCCGAGATCGACCGCAGGCGATCCGCACCGAGCTAGGCTTCCGCCATGCTGATCATCGAAGGCGCGGGCCGGTGGACCGCACCCGCCGGGGTCGCCAACGACTGGGTCGAACACCTGAGAGTGCCGGACCTGTCGGTGGGAACGTACTGCATCCCGTCGGGCGGTCTCGACGATCAGAGCCCGCACACGGAGGATGAGATCTACGTGGTCACCGCGGGGCGGGCCCGGATCGTGACCCCAGACGGGGAGGCCGAGGTGGGCCCGGGTTCGGTGATCTTCGTGCCGGCTGGCGAGGAGCACCGGTTCGACGAGGTGACCGAGGACCTGGCGCTGCTGGTGGTGTTCGGGCCGGCGTACGGGTCGCGCGCTGCGGGCCGGCGAGCCGAGTAGGGCGGCCGAGGCCGCCAGCCCGGAGATCGGCGTCGGTCCTAGGGAGGACCAGATAACCGTGGGGACGGCCGCCGAACACGGCCGTCCCCAGGGGTGGTGCGATGTGGAGCGAGGATCAGCGGTTCGCGACCCCGCCGGTGGGGGCTGGCTGCACTCGCTCGAACCGCACCCGGCTCAGCCACCCCGGGAGGTCACTGAGTACGTACACCTCGCCGTTCACGTCGGTGCCGAACGCGGTCGGCTGGGTGGGGAAGGTGCCGATCTCAGCGGACTCGTAGCCACCCGTGGACTTGGGACGCACGGCGAACGCGCGGGTCGAGCAGTAGTCGCTCGCGATGTAGGTTCCCCGCGCCTCCGGGGTGGCGGACCCCCGGTACACCAGACCGCCGATGATGGAGCAGTTCTCCGTCATGTAGTGGTCGTATTCGACGACCGGGTCGGTAAGCCGCACACCCGGCCGGCACTGCGTCTGGTCGAAGACCGGCGTGCCCTCTCGGCAGGACCAGCCGAGGTTCGCGCCACGCTGCGACGGGCGGATGTGGTTGATCTCCTCGATCAGGCCCTGGCCGACATCACCGATCCACAGCGAGTTGTCGACCGGGTCGATGGAGAACTTCCACGGGTTGCGCAGCCCGTAGACCCAGATTTCTGGACGCGCGCCCTGCGTGCGGACGAACGGGTTGTCGAAGGGCACGCAGTAGGGCTTGCCTCCGCAGGATCGGTTGACGTCGATCCGCAGAATCTTGCCGAGCAGGGTGCCGAGGTTCTGCCCGGACTTGAACGGATCATTCGCGTAGCCACCGTCGCCAAGGGACCAGTAGAGGTAGCCGTCGCGACCGAACGCCACCTGGCCGCCGTTGTGGTTGCCGTACTCGGCGTGCTCCTGAGTGAGCAGCACCTGTACCCGGTCGGGAGCGCCGATGGGCACCCGCGCCAGGGTCAGCGCGCCGGCCGGCAGGCTCGTGTAGGCCACGTAGAGCATCCCGGTTCGCGCGAAGTTCGGCGCAGGCGTGATGCCGAGCAGGCCGCGCTCGTTGTCCGACGTGTCGATCCGGGCCGTCAGGTCGAGCACCGGCTCGGCCGCCAGACCGGTGTCGGGGTGGTAGGCGCGGACGGTGCCGTTCTTCTCCGCGATCAGCATGCGGCCGTCCGGCAGGCCGGTGATCGCGATCGGACGCTGCAGACCGAAGGCCACCTGTTCGGATACCACGGTCAGCTCAGCGAGTGGGGCAGCGCGGGGGTGGGATCTGTCGGCCGCGGCGGTGGCGGCCACTGGCGCCGGTGGCGACAGGGACGCGGCCAGGGCCAGAGCGATCAGCCCGGCCAGCATGGTGGCCGGGCGATAACGCCGTCGTGACATGTTCAGCTCCTCGGGCAGGTGGTTGGTGGCGGTCTGGGAGCGTTCCCACGATACATTGGCTCGAATCAATATCCAACCGACGTCTGGCGACTCCGACCGGCTACGCCTGGCGGCACCGGCCGGACCCGGTCCGTCGCGCGACCTCCGGAGCAGGTGACAACGGGCGGTAGGGTGAGTTACCGATCGATACGAACGGTGGTGCCGGTGAGTGTGGTCCAGGAGGGTGTCACCGCGACGACGACGTTGCTGGCGGTCCTGATCGGTGGGTGGCTTACCGTCCGGGCCCAGGACCGGCTGTGGCGGCGCGACCAGGATCGACAGTGGCGTGACATCCGGTTGAACGCGTACACCGACTTCATCGGCGCGGTCCGGGAGTACGTGGCCTTCGTCCTCAACCCGGCCGCCCGCATCACCGCGGTGCCGCGCCCGCGTGATCCGAGTGATCTCATGCCGTTCTTCGACGACGAGGGCAGCCGCTACCGGGAGCGGCTGGAGAGCACCAAGACCGCGCTTCGGCTGGTGGCCGGCCAGGTCGAGGTGGTGAGCGGTTCGTCGGAGCTGGTGCGCCAGGCCCGGCTCCTGGCCGCCAGTCGGGCGGACAGCGACGCCCAGGCGTTGCCCGCCGATCGGTTCGACGCCCTGTGGGAGGCCGAGCGCCGATTCATCGAGGTGGCCCGGGCCGAACTCGGCCTGCCAGCCGCGTTCGCGACCTGACGCCCGCCACGTGACCGATTGAGGCACCCCAACTCACACCAGTGAGGGCTGACGCAACTCCGCTGGCTGCCGGCTCGTTGCTCACCAGGGGCGGGGACGGAGGCGGACGATGGCGGCGGGTCGGGGTGCCGAGCTGCTGCGTCCTCCCACCAGTTCAGGCCGCGCGACATTCCTGGAGCTGTTCTTCGATCTGGCCTTCGTCGTGGCCCTCACCCGGGTCTCGCAACGATTCGCCGGCTTGAGCGATGACACTGGCTGGGCGCTCGTCACAGGGTTCGGACGTACCCTGCTGCTCTTTCTGGCGCTCTGGCTGATCTGGTCGCACACCGCCTGGATCACCAGCCGCTACGAACCAGAGCAGCCGATCATTCAGGCCGTCGTGGTCGGCACCATGTTCGCCGGCCTGATCATGGCGGTGACGCTGCCGCGGGCCATGGAGGAGCGGGCGCTGCCGTTCGTGGCCGCGTACCTGATGGTGATGGTGGTACGGCCGCTGGTGGTCGCCGCCGCGCTGCGTAGCCATCCGCGACGGCTGGTGCCGTTCCGGCTTGCGGTGTGGGCTTCGGCGAGCGCGCCTCTGTGGCTGGCCGGCGCGTTGGGTCCGGACCGACTTCGCCTGCCGCTGTGGGCTGCCGCCCTCGCCGTCGACTACCTCGCCTGGTCCCTGGGCTGGCCGCTGCCGTGGCTCGGGGCCTCGAATGTGAGCCGTTGGCGGATCGCGGGGACTCATCTCGCCGACCGCTACCAGCAGGTGTTTCTCATCGCGCTCGGTGAGTCGATTCTGGTCATCGGCGTGGTGTTCAGCGGCACCGACTATTCCGCCGAGCGGGCAGCCGCCTTCGCGGTCGCGTTCGCCACCAGCGCGCTGCTCTGGCGGATCTACTTCCACCGCGCCGGTCTGCTGCTGACCGATGCGTTGGACCGGGCGGTCATGCCCGGCCGGCTGGGCGCGGCGTCGGAACGGACGCACCTGCTGGTCGTGCTCAGCGTGCTCGTCACGTCGGTCGGCTACGAGCTGGTGATCGATCAGCCGTTCGGGCAGCCGCAGCCCAGTTGGCTGCTGTTCGTGGTGGGCGGGCCCATGCTCTTCCTGGTCGCCCGTACGAGGCTGGAGTACGAGATCTTCGGCCGGGTCACCCGGTCCCGCGTGATCGGACTGGTGGCCCTGCTGGTGTTCACGCCGGCGTTGGCCCGTTGGACGCCGATGGTCGGGCTGAGCGTGGTGGCCGGAGTGCTGATACTGGTCGCGCTCCTCGACGCGCTGCGGAGCCGGGGACAGCCGGTGGAGGTTCCCGCCTCGCCGATCGGGCGGGGCGCAGCCGAGGTTCGCGACTCCGAGGCGTGACCGCGCGGCCGTGGCGGACCGACGACCACCTGGGGATGGCACCGCCGTGATTGCCTGCCCCGCCGCGTAACACGGTGTCGTTGCGGGGCTGTCGTGGTACTAGCCGGCGGACTCGCTCGACTGGCGTTCGGCATTGATCGACAGAAGGCCTTCGACGCCGCGCAGGAAGGTCTCGGACACCAACGCGGGGTCGAAGAGGCATCCGGCGGCCATGGCGCCGTCGCGGAGCATGACGAAGTGGCGCGCGGCGGGATCCGCCGTCTCCTGGTGGACCTGTGCCATCAGTGTGCTGAGCGTGTCCAGGAACCACTGCCGGTGGGCGATGATCTCCTTGCGTACGGGGTGTTCGGCGGCGGGATACTCCGCTGCGGCGTTCAGGAAGGCGCAGCCACGGAACCCGGGGGACTGGATGTTCTGTGCGATGGAGCCGGCGATGGCCAGGAGTGGGTCGACCGGCGACGAGTCGGTGGTGATGGCCGCGTCGACCGTGCTGCGCTCCATCTCGTGGACTTCCCGCAGGTAGGCGAGGATCAGATCGTCCTTGCTGGGGAAGTGCCGGTAGAACGTCGCCCTGGTCACCTTCGCCTCGGCGATGATCCGGTCGATGCCGACGGAATGGATGCCCTCCGAGTAGAAGAGCCTGGTCGCCGTGGCGAGGAGCCGGAGGCGCGCCTCAGAGGGCCGAGCGTCGGGTTTTCCGCGCGTCATACCACCAGCTTAGCGGATAGAACGTTCGGTCTGATGGACGCGAACGGCCGCAGGTTCGGCGGCGGCACGTCGATGGCGACGAGCACTGGGGGTGGATAGAACGGTCGGTCTTGACGCTGAGGGCTGAGCCTGTCATGCTCGGTGGGTAGAACGTTCGGTCTCCTCACCTCTCCGCTGAAAGGGTCACCCGTGACCACCATTGCTGCTCCGACCGGCATCTCCCAGACCGCGTCCGCACTGCGGCGGCTGTACTTCGTCCGCTTCGCGTTCGCCATCGTGTGGGCACTCGTGACGATCGCCACCGCCAAGGAGATCGGTCCGCTCGCGGTGGCGCTGTTCGTGCTCTACCCCTTGTTCGACGTGGGCGCCGCCATCTACGACCTCCGTTCCTCACGGACCACCGGCTCGCCGGCCCTGCTGTACGTGAACGTCGCGGTGAGCCTGATCACGGCGGTCGGCGTCGGTGTCGCGGGCGCGTCCGGTGTTCCCGCCGTCCTGCGGGTGTGGGGCGCCTGGGCGATCGTCGCCGGGCTGGTCCAGTTGATCGTCGGTGTCACCCGACGGAAGATGGGCGGCCAGTGGCCGATGATCATCAGCGGCGGCATCTCCGTTCTCGCTGGTGGGTCCTTCATCGCCGGAGCCTCCGCAGACCACCCCTCGCTGACCAACGCGGCCGGCTACGCCATTCCCGGCGCCATCTTCTTCCTGATCGCCGCTGTCCGCCTCGGCCGCGCCGCGAAGAGCAACTGACATGACAACCATCGAGTACGACGTCGTCGTGATCGGTGCCGGTCCGGTCGGGGAGAACGTCGCCGACCGGGTCGTGCGGGGTGGGCTGACCGCGGCCATCGTCGAGCGGGAGTTGGTCGGTGGCGAGTGCTCGTACTGGGCCTGTATGCCGACCAAGGCGTTGCTGCGCAGCGCGTCCGCGTTGCGGGCGGCTCGCCACCTGCCGGGTGCGCGTGAGGCAGTGACGGGAGACCTGGACGCGGCTGCGGTGCTGGCCCGGCGGGACTCCTTCGCGTCCCACTGGCAGGACGACGGACAGGTCTCGTGGCTGGAGTCGGCCGGCATCGCGCTGCACCGTGGTCATGGGCGGATCAGTTCCGCCCGGGTTGTCGAGGTGACCGGCGTCGACGGTGTCACGACGACGCTGACCGCGCGGCACGCGGTGGTCGTCGCGACCGGCAGCAGCGCTCTGTTGCCGGACATCCCGGGTCTACGCGAGGCGGCGCCGTGGTCCAGCCGCGAGGCCGCGTCGGCCAGGTCGGTGCCCCGCCGGCTCGCCATCATCGGTGGTGGCGTGGTCGCGGCCGAGATGGCGACCGCGTTCGCCGCCCTGGGGTCGTCGGTGACGGTGCTGGCCCGCGATGGGTTGTTGCCGTCGGCGGAGCCGTTCGCCGGTGAGCGGGTCACGGATTCGTTGCGCGAGGCCGGCGTGTCGGTACACCTCGGCGCGGAGGCCGTATCCGTCAAGCGCGACGGCAGCGGAACGGTCCACATCGAGACCGCCTCCGGCGAGCGGGTCGAGGCCGACGAGGTGCTGGTGGCGGTTGGTCGTACGCCGAACACCCAGGACATCGGCCTCGACGGCATCGGGCTGGCGCCCGGTGCGTGGCTGGCGGTCGACGACACCCTGCGCGTCGTCGGTGGCGGCGAGTGGCTGTATGCCGCGGGCGACGTCAACCGGCGGGTGCTCCTGACCCATCAGGGCAAGTACCAGGCCCGGGCGGTGGGCGATGTGATCGTGGCCCGGGCGAAGAGTGCCACGGTCGAGGACGGCCGGTGGGGCCGGCACGTGGCGACGGCAGACGAACGTGCGGTGCCGCAGGTGGTCTTCACCGACGCGGAGATCGCGTCGGTGGGCTTGACGGCGGCCGCGGCCGAGGCGGCTGGGCTGCGGACCCGGGTCGTGGACTACGACCTGGGTGCGGTTGCCGGGTCCACGCTCCACGCGGATGGCTACCAGGGGCACGCCCGGATGGTCGTCGACGAGGACCGGAAGGTGATCGTTGGCTTCACCCTGGCCGGCCCGGACGTGGCGGAACTGATCCACGCCGCGACCATCGCCATCGTCGGTGAGGTCCCGCTGGACCGGTTGTGGCACGCGGTGCCGGCGTACCCGACCGTCAGCGAGGTCTGGCTGCGGCTGTTGGAGACATACGGCCGCTGACGGCGAACCGAGCACTCGTCCCGGCGCCGTCCGCGCCGGGACGAGAGCCAGGTGCCGATCGGCGTCCGCGCATCCGGGTGGGTGGATGTTTTCCCTGACCGGGGCCGGGATACTTGTCGCGCATGTTCGACGGTTTCGAGGACGCGCGGATCGACGTCGGGGAGGTGGAACTCCGGGTCCGGTATGCGGGGCAGGGGCCGCCGGTCCTCCTCATTCACGGACATCCGCGTACGGGGTCGACGTGGCATCGAGTCGCGCCGCAGCTGGTTGATCGCGGGTTCACCGTCGTCTGTCCCGACATGCGCGGCTACGGGCAATCCGGCAAGGCGACGATCCGCGCGGACCACTCCCAGCAGTCCAAGCGGGTGGTCGCCGCGGACATGGTCCGGCTGATGGCTGACCTGGGCCACCCGACGTTCGCGACGGTCGGGCACGACCGTGGGTCGTACGTGGCGTTACGCCTGGCGCTGGACCATCCCGACGCGGTCAGTCACCTGGTGGTCATCGACGGCGTACCCATCAGTGAGGCCCTGGCCCGGTGCGATGCGAAGTTCGCCCATGACTGGTACCACTGGTTCTTCTTCGCCCAGCCAGACAAGCCAGAGCGAGCCATCGCCGCCGACCCCGACGCCTGGTACGCCACCAAGGCTCGGCCCGAGAGCATGGGCGCCGAGAACTACCAGGAGTTCCGGCAGGCCATCCACGACGCCGCCACCGTACGGGCGATGCTGGAGGACTACCGGGCCGGCCTCGGCGTTGACCGCGCGCACGAGGAAGCCGACCGGCGTGACGGCCGTACTGTCCGCTGCCCAACCCTGCTGCTGTGGTCGACCCGGGACGACATGGAAGACCTGTACGGCGATCCATTAGCCGTCTGGCGCCCGTGGGCCCCCGATCTACGCGGCCACTCGATCGAGTCCGGCCACCACGTCGCCGAGGAGAACCCCGACGACCTGACCGCGGCGCTGCATTACTTCCTGTCCTGAGCCCTCGCCGTGAGCATCAGCTGTCCGAGTTCCTGGGTGCATCGGGTGAGCGCGACGTAGAGGCCGTTCCAGCCGCGCGGTTCGGCGGCGATTCCCTGAGGGTCGATGAGGAGCGTCGCGTCCCATTCCAATCCCTTGGACTCGGTCGCGGTGAGCACCGGCACATCACCCAGCACGGCCAGGAGTGCGGAGACGCGGGCCGCGGGGGCGATGACGCCGACCGTGCCGCCGTGCCACCGCTGCTGCAACTGCCGCACCGCTTCGACGGCGGCATCGGCAAGCTCAGCGGTCGGGACGGCGAGTTCCCACGGAACGATGCCGGAGGAGCGTACGGCTCGTGGCGGCGTGTTGTGGCTGCCAGCCTTCCGCAGGACCGGTTCGGTGAGATCCATGACCTCGCGCGGGGTCCGGTAGCAGATGGTGAGTTCCGCGGCGGTCCAGCGATCCGCGAAAACGGCCTGCACCGCTTGTGCCCAACTGGTGTGCCGGTGCGCCGCCTCGGCCTGGTCGATGTCGCCGACCGCGGTGATGGAGCGACTGGGACACCGCCGGAGGACCATCTGCCACTGCATCTCGGACAGCTCCTGCGCCTCGTCGATCACTACGTGGCCGTACACCCAGCCGCGCTGGCGGCGCGCCCGGTCGGCGACGAACTCGCCCTGTGGTTGCGGGGCGTCGACCTCGCCGAGCAGGTCGGCGAGGGCGTCGAGCAGAGGGATGTCGCTTGGGGCCCACGGGGCGGGCTCGGCCGCGACGGCGGTGATCTCCTCGGGGGACAGTCGCGGAGCGAACCGGGCCAGCAGGGCGCGGTCGGTCAGGAGATCACCCAGCAGGGTTTCGGCGTCGCGGGTGGGCCACCATGCCTCGATGAACCGGGCGATCGTGGGGTCCTCGGCGATCCGACCACGCAGTTGCTCGATCTCCTCCTCGGAGAGCAACCCGTCGATGTCGCTGCCGGTGGACGTCCGGGCGGAGTGGTGCGCGTACCCCATGCCCCTGTCGACGCGGGCCAGGATGTCCTCGAACCCCTCCTCCATCTCGTCCATCAGCGCCTCGCGCTGCTCGGCGACGACATCGGCGAGGAGGTGGTGCAACTGCTCGGCGAACGCCGCGCGGGCACGGTGGTACGGGCGTCCCTGCACCGCCGAGGCCAGCGCCTGCGCCACGGTTGCGGCGGGAATGACGTAGAACTCCCCCTCCCAGCGCAGCTTGAGTTCGCGGGGCCGGGGGAGCAGCGACGCGACGTAGCTCTCGAGCGCGGGCTGCCAGAGGGCACGTCCCTTGATCTCGGCGACGAGTCGGCTCTCGTCGCGACCCACCTGGATGTCACTGAGCAGGGTGTCGCAGGTCGCCGAGACGACGGCGGTCTCACCGAGCGCGGGCAGCACCTGGGCGATGTACTGGAGGAACCGCGGCGAGGGGCCGAGGACCAGGACCGCCTGGTCGGCCATCTGCCGATGGGTGAACAGGAGGTACGCGACGCGGTGCAGAGCAACCACGGTCTTGCCGGTGCCGGGACCGCCCTGGACGATCAGCGGGCCGGTCGCCTCCGCCCGGATGATGTCGTCCTGTTCGCGTTGCAGGGTGGAGATGGCTGTCGACATGTGCCCGGTGCGTCGCTGGTCGAGGGCGGCCAGTAGAGCGCCTTCGCCGACGAGTTCCGCCGTCGTGGTCCCGTCCAGCGGCTCGTCGTCCACGCCGACGACTGTCGACCCCGTCGTACGGATGTGCCGGCGCCGTGCCTGACCCTGAGGGTCGACGGCCGTCGCGGTGTAGAACGGCCGAGCTGCGGGAGCGCGCCAGTCCACCAGCAGCGGCTCACCGTCCTCGCCGTCGTTGCGGAGACCGACACGGCCCACGTGGCGCACGGTGCCGTCACGGCCGTCGAGGCGGCCGAAGACCAACCCTTCCCCTGCTCGCCGGAGCTCGTCGTACTGCCGGCGGAGCATGCGCTGCCGGGCCTGCTCCAACGCGTCCAGCGTCTCTGCCGAAAGCTCGGCCTGTAGGTGGTCGGCCAGCCTGTCGCGACGGGCCGTGGCCACATCCAGAAACGCCTGTTCCTCGGCGACAGCGGATCGACGCGCGGCACCCTCTGCGGTGGAGGTTGGCAGTTGGCCGTCCGTTGCTTCGCTGACGTCGACAGTGCCGCTGCTCAGAGCAGACTCCCGGTGCATTCGCAAATCCCCGTATCGGTGGAACCGTCGGCCCGGACGAGCCGCAGTGCATTCGGCGGCAAGCATAGGGTTGCTTTTCCCCATCGGCCAGGAAATCCGTCGGCAGAGATCGGAATCTCAATGCCTTGCAGTTCCGGGGTTGCTTGTGGCCTCACCAATCCGGATTCGCTTATTGACAGTCCGGTCTTTATCTGTTCTGCGAGTGGTCCCCGCTCAGGTCAGCTCAATGTGAAGGTCGCGTCGTCGACGTCGAAGGCCGTGGCGCCGTTGCCGGCCGTCTCGCTGCCGACGAAGCTGACCGTCGCGGTCCGCTCGGTCGTCGCGGTTCCGCTCGACATGGCGTACTCCCGCCACTGCGCCCCGCCGTCGAAGGCCAGCGAGAACCTCGTCTTCGGGGGTATCCCGGTGACCGCCAGTCCGACGTTCAGATAGTCGCTTCGGCTGGTCTCCGTGGTCGTGGTCCGGACCCAGAAGCGGACCGTCAGGTCGCAGTTGGCCGGCACGGTGACGGTGGTGCGCAGCAGGTCGGTACGCGTCACGTCCAGTCCGGCGAAGGCGGCGTACGCGCGGCCGGTGTGTGCGGGCCGGATCGCGTCGCCGAACACGACGATGCGGGGGCCGGCTGTCCAGCCGGTGGTGCCGCGCTCGAACCCGGGGTTCGGGTGGACCTGTCCGGTGCAGGGCGGGTCGGCCGCCGGCTGGCCGTGGGATGTCCCGCCCGTGGCCAGGAGCAGCAGGACCGCAGCCGAGGCGGTGGTGACGAAGGCTCTCATCGGTTCTCCCCGCGTCAAATACATTCGAGATGGTCAATGCGTATCGACCATGCGCGTTGGACGTGGGCGCGTCAAGCCCTTCCCGAAGTCGGCCACGCGACGGCGGCCGACCGGGGCGTGCCCGCGCTACCGGCGGCGGCGGGCGTCGGCCTCGGTGTCGAGCAGGTCGTTGAGCGTCAGCGCGGAGTTGATCAGTGAGAGGTGGCTGAACGCCTGGGGATAGTTGCCGATCTGCTCCCCGGTTGCGGCGATCTCCTCGGCGTAGAGGCCGAGGTGGTTGCTGAAGGTGAACATCTTCTCGAACGTGAGTCGGGCATCGTCGAGACGGCCGGAACGGGCCAGCGCCTCGACGTACCAGAAGGTGCACATGTTGAAGGTGCCCTCGTGGCCGGGGAGACCGTCGGGGGAGTGCACCGGGTCGTACCGGTGGACCAGGCTGTCGGAGACCAGTTCGCGCTCGATCGCCTGCAGGGTGGACTGCCACAGGGGGTCGCTCGGCGTGACGAACCCGACTGTCGGCATGGCGAGCAGCGCCGCGTCCAGCACGGTCTCGTCGTACGCCTGCACGAAGGTGCCACGGGTCCGGTCGTATCCGCGGGCCATGACCTGGTCGTAGATGCGGTTGCGTTGCTCGGTCCAGCAGGTCATGTCCCCGGGGCGGCCGGTGCGGGTGGCCAGCCGGATGGCCCGGTCCAGCGCGACCCAGGACATCACCCGGCCGAAGGTGTAGTTGCGGGGGTGGTGGCGGCTCTCCCAGATGCCGGCGTCGGGCTGGTCCCAGTTGTGGCAGAGCCAGTCGACGAGCCGGACGGTGCTCTTCCACACCTGGTGCGAGACGCGGATGCCCTGCTCGTCGGCGAGGTGCATGGCGTAGAGCGCCTCGCCGTGGATGTCGAGTTGGACCTGGTCGGCGGCGCCGTTGCCGATCCGCACCGGCCGGGAGCCGCGGTAGCCCTCCAGGTGGTCCAGCACCTCCTCGTGTAGGTCGGAGGAGCCGTCCACGCGGTACATGATCTTCAGCGGGTCCTGGTGGTCGCCGGCCTCGCGGATCCGCTCGTCCAGCCAGTTCATGTACCGGCTGACCTCCTCGGTGAAGCCGAGGCCGAGCAGCGCGTGCACCGAGAACGACGTGTCGCGTACCCAGGTGTAGCGGTAGTCCCAGTTACGGGTTCCGCCGACCAGCTCCGGCAGCGCGGCGGTGGGCGCGGCGATCATCGCGCCGGTGGGCGCGTACGTCATGAGTTTCAGCGTGATGGCGGAGCGCTCCACCATCTCCCGCCAACGGCCGGTGTAGCGGGAGCGTTCGAGCCAGCGTCGCCAGTAGTCCCGGGTCCACTCGAACATGCCCTGGATCTCTTCCGGCGGGATGACGCGCGGCTCGGTACCGCCCGTTTCCAGGACCACCCCGCCGGTGTCGCCCTCGTTCAGGGTGCCGTACGCGACGAGGTCGCCGCCCTCGAGGTGGACGTCACCCTGTTCGGAGATCAACCGCCGCACCGGGTCGACCGGGTTGAACGTCAGCGTCGCCGACCGGCTGCGGAAGACGTAGCCGTTGTGGTGGCGTTCCAGCTGGTGCTCTTCGCGGGCGTAGTCGAACCGCGGCCGGCACTCCACCCGGAAGCGCATGCTGCCTCGGACCATGGTGACGGTGCGGACCAGGCGGTGCGCGTCGGTGGCCCGCTCGCCGGTGACCGGCATGAAGTCCATCACCTCGGCCACGCCGTCGGCGCTGATGAACCGGGTGATCAGGATGGGTGTGCCGGGGAGGTAGAGCTGCTTGGTCACGTACCGCACGTCGTGCGGCGCGATCTGGAAGTAGCCGCCCTTCTCCTTGTCCAGCAGGGCGGCGAAGATGCTCGGCGAGTCGAACCGCGGCGCGCAGAACCAGTCGACCGTCCCGTCACACGTCACCAACGCGGCGGTCTGCAGGTCGCCGATGAGCCCGTGATCCTCGATCGCCGGATAGCTGTCCACGTCTCTCCCCGGTTCGGCTGCGTCCTGCGCATCGAACCTAGGGGGAGAATTGTCGACTTAGGTGAGATTCATGTTCCGCCACCCTGTCGCGTGCCCCCACCGCGACGACTCCGGCCCGGACCGGCGCTCGCGGAGACGGGAGCGCTCGCCGGCCGGTGTCGCGCGCGGGCCCGGGGGCGTCAGGGGTGCGGGCGGCAGGACGACCGGATGACCAGTTCGGTGGGGAGCCGGATGTGGGTGTCCCGCTCGACACCGGCGATCAGGTCGATGAGCAGGCGCAACGCCTCGGCGCCCATCCGCTGCAGCGGCTGCATGATGGTCGTCAGCGGCGGGTTGACCAGCGCCGACTCCGGGACGTTGTCGAAGCCGATCACCGACAGGTCGTCGGGCACCGACAGGCCCATGTCGCGGGCCACGGTCATCGTGGAGATCGCGGAGAGGTCGTTACCCGCGAAGATCGCGCTCGGCCGGTCGGTGAGGGCGAGAAGCTCCGCGGCCGTGCCGGCGGCGCTCTCGATCCGGAACCCGCCGACGCGGACGAGCCGCTCGTCCACCGGCACGCCGGCCTCGGCCATCGCACTGCGGAAGCCGGCCTCGCGCAGCTGCGCCGACTTCAGGTCGGTGCGGCCACTGATGTGCCCGATCCGCGTGTGGCCGAGCGACAGTAGGTAGTTGGTCGCCAGCACGGCGCCGGCGAAGTTGTCCGAATCGACGGTGGGCAGGTCGGACGGACCGGTGTGTGGGTCGACGGCCACGACGTGGAAGCTGTGTTCGGTCTCGACCACGGTCGGCGTGACGATCACGGCGCCGTCGATGAGAGTGCCGGAGAGCCGGGCGAGCGAGCGCCGCTCCCACCCCACGGCGGCGCCCTCGCCGTCCCCGCTGGAGTAGGCCAGCAGCTGGTATCCGCTCCCCGCGACCTCCTGCGACGCACCCTTGAGCAGTTCGGTGGAGAACGGCTCGAACTCGGCGACCAGGATGCCGAGCACGTTGGTGCGGTGGCTGCGCAGGCTCTGCGCCCCCAGGCTCGCCTCGTAGCCGAGCTCGTGGATGACCTGCTGGACGCGCTCCACGGTCGCCTGGGCCACGCCGTAGCGGCCGTTGACGACCTTGGACACGGTCGCGACCGAGACGCCGGCAGTACGTGCCACATCCGACATCTTGACGCGCTGCTGAAACACCACGTCGATGATGATAGGGCCCCGCCGGAGGTGCGTCGTCGGCGACTCGAAAACGTTATCGATACCGATTGACATCAAGTTACATGACTGTAAAACTTCGCCGCAGGCCGAGTACCGCGACTGACTAGTCGAGGAGACATCGATGGCAACGAAGCGGCGTGCGAGTGCCGTCCTGGCACTGTTAATGACAAGTGTTGTCGTCCTCGCCGGGTGTTCCGGCGGCGGCGAAGAGGCAGCCCCTCAGAGCGAGCTGTACAAGGACCCGGTGACCCTGACCTGGTGGCACAACGCCTCACAGGACGGGCCCGGCAAGACCTACTGGGAGAAGGTCGCCAAGGACTTCTCCGCGCTCCACCCCACTGTCAAGATCGAGATTGAGGCGATCGAGACCAACCAGCTCCAGCGCACCCGGCTCCCTGCCGCGCTGCTGAGCAGCGACCCGCCGGACATCTTCCAGGCCTGGGGCGGCGGCGAGATGACCGAGCAGGTGGAGGCCGACTACCTCAAGGACATCACCGACCAGACCAAGACCGAGGTCGGCAACATCGGCAGTGCCTCGGAGATCTGGCAGGTCAAGGGCAAGCAGTACGGCCTGCCGTTCCGGATGGGCATCGAGGGCGTCTGGTACAACAAGGACATGTTCGCCGCGGCGGGCATCTCGGCTCCGCCGACCACCTTCGAGGAGCTCAACACCGCGGTCACCAAGCTCAAGGCGACCAACGTCATTCCGATCGCCGTGGGCGCCGGTGACAAGTGGCCGGCCGCGCACTGGTGGTACAACATGGCGCTGCGCGCCTGCTCGGTCGACGCCCTCAAGAAGGCCTCCGCGGAGAAGAACTTCGACGACCCGTGCTTCGTCAAGGCCGGCCAGGACCTGAAGACGTTCATCGACACCAAGCCGTTCCAGCCCAACTTCATCGCCACGCCGGGCCAGAACGACCCGACCAGCGCCAACGGCATGCTCGCCAACGGCAAGGCCGCGATGGAGCTCATGGGTGACTGGAACCGCGGCACGCTGGACACCGTCACCACGGACAAGGCGAAGCTCGCCTCGTTCCTCGGCTGGTTCCCGGTGCCGGCGATCTCCGGTTCGCCGGGCGACCCGAAGGCGGCCCTCGGCGGTGGCGACGGGTTCTCCTGCGCCAAGAACGCCCCGGCGGAGTGCGTCGAGTTCCTCAAGTACATCGTGAGCCCCGAGGTGCAGAAGGGCTACGCCGAGACCGGCACCGGCCTGCCTGTCGCCAAGGGCGCGGCGGACGCCGTGAAGGACCCCGCGCTGAAGTCCATCCTGGAGGCCACCTCCAGCGCGAGCTACGTCCAGCTCTGGCTGGACACGGCTTACGGCAGCACCGTCGGCAACGCGATGAACGACGCGATCGTCGCCATCTTCGCCGGCAACGGGACGCCTGAGAAGGTCGTCTCGGCAATGAAGGCGGCCGCAAGCAAGTGACCTCCGCCAATCAGCTCCGTATGCCCGCCGGCGGCGCTTCCGCGTCGCCGGCGGGCCCCCACAGGGCCGGGCGCGACGCCGCCCGCCGAGCCGACAACCGCCGCAAGTGGTACGAGATCATCGGGCTCACCACGCCGGCCGTTCTGATCTACGTGATGTTCGTGCTGGTGCCGATGGGCTTCGCGGTCTACTACAGCCTGTTCCGGTGGAGAGGTGTCGGGCCTCCCACCGAGTTCGTCGGCCTGCGGAACTACACCCTCGCCTTCCAGGACCCGATCTTCCTCGACGCGTTGCGCAACAACGCCATCATCGTGTTCGGGTCGCTGCTGATCCAGGGCCCGATCGCCCTGGGCGTCGCCCTGCTGCTCAACCGTCGCTTCCGTGGGCGGGCGGTGTTCCGCCTGCTGGTGTTCGTGCCGTACGTGCTGGCCGAGGTCACCGTCGGCATCATGTGGAAGCTGCTGCTGACCGACCAAGGCACTGTCGACGCTCTCATGCGGTCGCTGGGAATGGGCGGCCTGGTGCAGGCCTGGCTGGCCGACCTGGATGTGGTCATCTGGACCCTGCTGGCCATCCTCACCTGGAAGTACGTCGGCTTCGCCATCATCCTGCTCCTCGCTGGACTGTCCAACGTGCCCGACGAACTGACCGAGGCGGCGGCCATCGACGGCGCGAGCTGGTGGCAGATCCAACGACACGTCACGATCCCGCTGCTCGGCCCGACGATCCGGATCTGGATGTTCCTGTCCATGATCGGCTCGCTGCAGATCTTCGACATGATCTGGGTGACCTCGGTGCCCGCGGTGCGGTCCCTCGGCGCATCGGCCACCATGGCGACCTACATGGTGGACAACGGGTTCTTCGCCCGGCTCTGGGGTTACGGCAACGCCGTGGCGGTAATCCTGTTCGTCATCTCCTTCGTGGCGGCGCTGCTGTTCCAGCGGTTCCTGCTCCGCCGCGACATCGAGGGCGCCATCACCGGAAGGGCGAAGTGACGATGGCCGTGAACACGGTTCTCCCCCCGTCCACCGGGCGCCGTCAGGTTTCCTGGGGCACGCCGCTCACCTACGCGCTCGCCCTCGCGATCGCGGCGGTGTCGATCGCCCCGGTCATCTACGTCGTCATCGGTGGGTTCCGCACCACCCCGCAGATCGTCGCGGACCCGGCCGGCCTCCCCGACCCGTTCGTCTGGGACAACTACGCCAGGGTGCTGACCCAGAGCAACTTCTGGCAACAGGCGTTCAACAGCGCGGTCATCGCCCTCGGCACCACGCTGGCCGTGGTCGTGCTCGGGCTGGCCGCCGCGTTCGTGCTCGCCCGCTACACCTTCCGCGGACGGGAGGGGCTCTACACCTTCTTCACCCTCGGCCTGCTGTTTCCGGCCGGGGCGGCGATCCTGCCGCTCTACCTCATGCTGCGTGACCTGAACCTGATCAACTCTTACTACGCGGTGATCCTCCCGCAGGTCGCCTTCTCACTACCACTGACGATCGTGATCCTGCGTCCCTTCCTCTCGGCCATCCCGAGAGAGTTGGAGGACGCCGCCGCCATCGATGGTGCGAGTCGGCTCGGTTTCCTCTGGCGGGTCGCGATGCCGCTGTCGCGGCCCGCGCTCGTCACCGTTGGCGTCCTGGCGTTCGTGGCGAGCTGGAACTCGTTCCTGCTGCCGCTGCTCGTGCTCAGCGACGTCAACCTGCACACGCTGCCGCTGGGCGTGCAGAACTTCTCCAGCCAGTACACCACCGACACGGCAGGCGTACTCGCCTTCACCTCGCTGGCGATGCTGCCGGCACTGCTCTTCTTCACGCTCGCGGAGAAGCAGATCGTCGGCGGCCTGCAGGGCGCGGTCAAGGGCTGAGCGGCAGCGGTACTGAGCACAACCACAGGAAGGCACAGCATGACTGAGGTCCACGCGGTGGTGGACGGGCCGGCGCCGGCTCAGGCAGGTCCCGAGCACGGCCGACCGGACGGGCACGACGGCGGGGCGCGCCTACGCGATCTCCTCGGCCGGATGACGATCGAGGAGAAGATCGCCCAGCTCGTCGGCTTCTGGGAAAAGGAGGACGGCGAGGCGGTCGCACCGTTGCAGGGAGAGTTCGGCGACGCCTTCAAGCTCGAGGACTTCTCCCGGCACGGGCTCGGTCACCTCACCCGCGCCTACGGCACCCGCCCCCTGGACGCGGCGGAACGCGCGGCCTGGCTGTGGAAGTTCCAGCGGGACCTGGTCACCGGGACCCGGCTCGGCATCCCGGCGATCGTCCACGAGGAGTGCCTCACCGGGCTGTCCGCGTGGAAGGCGGCCACCTTCCCCACCCCGCTGGCCTGGGGTGCCGCGTTCGACCCCGAACTGGTCGCCGAGATGGCCGCGACGATCGGCGCCTCGATGCGGGCCCTGGGCGTCCACCAGGGGCTCTCTCCGGTGCTCGACGTGATCCGTGACCCCCGCTGGGGTCGGGTGGACGAGTGCATCGCCGAAGACCCGTACCTGGTCGGCACCATCGGCACGTCGTACGTGCGCGGCCTGCAGTCGCAGGGGGTGCACGCCACCCTCAAGCACTTCGCCGGCTACTCCGCCTCGCGCGCCGGGCGCAACTTCGCCCCGGTGCACGTCGGCCGCCGGGAACTGGCCGACGTGCTGCTCCTCCCGTTCGAGATGGCGATCCTCGACGGTGACGCCCGCAGTGTCATGCACTCGTACGCCGAGATCGACGGGGTGCCCGTCGCCGCCGACCCGACGATGCTGACCGGCATCCTGCGGAACCAGTGGGGCTTCGACGGCACGGTGGTGGCCGACTATTACGGGGTCGCGTTCCTCAACCTGCTGCACCACGTGGCGGGCGATCACGCGGACGCGGCCGGGCAGGCGTTGACCGCCGGTGTCGACGTCGAACTGCCGACCGGCGACGCCTATCTGACCCTGGGGGAGTCGGTGCGGGCGGGCAAGCTCGACGAGGCGCTCATCGACCGCGCGGTGCTGCGGGTGTTGCGGCAGAAGCAGGACCTCGGTCTGCTCGACGCGACCTTCGGCGACGAGCCGCCCCCGGCCATCGACCTCGACTCGCCGGAGCACCGGTCGATCGCCCGCCGGCTCGCCGAGGAGTCGATCGTGCTGGTCGCCAACCGGGACGCGCTGCCGCTGCCGGCGGGGCGACGGGTGGCCGTCATCGGCCCGAACGCCGACCGGCAGGGTGCGCTCTTCGGGTGCTACTCATTCCTCAACCACGTCCTCGTCCAGCACCCCGGCGTGGAGACCGGCATCGAGGTGCCGACCGTGCTCGACGCCGTGCGGGCCGAGTTCGGCGGCGATCTCGTCGCCTGGGCGCGCGGCTGCGACGTGGACACCGACGACCGATCCGGCTTCGACGAGGCGGTCGCCACGGCCTCCGGAGCGGACGTCGCCGTGCTGGTCGTCGGCGACCACGCCGGCCTATTCGGACGCGGCACGGTCGGCGAAGGCTGCGACCGGGACGACCTGGAGCTGCCCGGCGTCCAGCGCGAACTGGTCGAGGCGGTGCTGGCTACCGGCACACCTGTCGTCCTCGTGCTGCTCACCGGCCGGCCGTACGCGGTCGGCTGGGCGCTCTCGCGATGCGCGGCGGTGGTGCAGGCGTTCTTCCCGGGCGAGGAGGGCGCCGGGGCGATCGCGGGGGTGCTCTCCGGGCGGGTCAACCCGTCGGGCCGGCTGCCGGTCAGCCTGCCCAGGTCGGCCGGCGCGCAGCCGTACTCCTACCTGCACCCCACCCTCGGTGCGGGCAACGAGGTGACCAACCTGCCGGCGACGCCCGTGGCGCCGTTCGGCCACGGCCTGTCCTACACGACGTTCGCGTACGGCGACCTCACCGTGCCCGGCACGGTGCCCACCGACGGGGCGCTCGGGGTGACCGTGCGGGTGACGAACACCGGCGCGGTCGCCGGCGACGACGTGGTCCAGCTCTACGGTCGCGACCTGGTCGCCTCGGTGACCCGGCCGGTGGCGCAGCTGCTCGGCTACCGGCGAGTCCACCTGGAACCGGGCCAGTCCGTCACGGTCGAGCTGACCGTCCCCACCACCCGTCTGGCCTTCTCCGACCGGACGTTCACCCGCGTCGTGGAGTCCGGCGACGTCGAACTCTGGGTCGGCACCAGCGGGCGGCGGGACGCCCAGGCGGTGACCACGCTGGTCGGTGACACCATCCCGGTCACCAACGCCTCCCCACGCTGGACCACCACCGACGTCCGCTGAAAGAGCCGGTCCGCCGATTGTCCCCAGTGGTCGGTCGGCGGACCGGCCCCAGCTGGGTCGCGGCGCATCGCCCGCCCCGGCCGGCCTCGATCCGGCCAGCCTCCCGTCGAGGCGGCAGCCCAGACCCGGCGCTCGGCTGAGCCGACGACGCCGGCAGGGCGGAGGTGCTACTCGTGCGCCCGGTCGTGGTCCGGGCCGAGCTGGCTGATCTCGTACCCGTCGGGGTAGCTCCTGGCCCTGATCCCATCGGCGAACAACGCCGTCGTCCGTGGCGCTCCGAACCACCGTTGCAACCGCGAGCGCGTCTTCAAGGCCAGGTGCAGCCCCGCCCGAACCGGCCAGGCTGGCGTGTCGACCCGCGTTGCCCGTCGCAGCGGCGCGTCGTACATGGCGCTGACCAGTGCGTTTCCCAGTGGCGCGAGCACTCGGGGGAGCCGGGTGAGCATCAGCATGCGAGTGGCGCGTTCGATGGCCGCCGCGTCGTCGTTGGGCCGCAGGTGAGCCGCGTCATGCGCGTCGAACCAGGTCTCGAACTCGTCGTATGACCCGGGGATGTCGGTGATGCCCATCCGTCGGCCGAGCTCCCGGTAGAAGAGGTACGTGGCGTGACGTTCGTGGCAGCAGGGTTGGCGCCAGCCGTACTCCTGCAACCACCGGGTGGGGATCACGACCAGGCAGCCGAGGACGTAGCGGAAGTCGTCGTTGCTGATGTCGTACGGACGGTGCAGCTGGTTGACGCGCCGCAACGCCTCGCGGCCCCGCGGCTGGTCGAAGCCGTTGAGCACCATCTCGTACATCAGTAGGCCGGTGTCGTCGATCCGCTTCTGGGTGCGTTCGGTCAACTCGCCCGTGGCGGTGTGCACCCTGGCGATGGCGGGGACCGAGAAGGACCTGTTGAAGGCGAGGTTGAGCCCGAGCTTCAGGTCCCACGGAAACTCGTAGCGCAGCATGGTCTGGTAGATGTCCAGGTAGTCGCGCTCCGGGTCGAGAGCGCGGGTACGGGTCAGGTTGGCGTAGCGGCCTCTCATCGGCGGGCGTCTCCAGCGGTGGGATGCGGGGTGGCCGGTTCCCGGGTTGCGGCGATCGTCTGGGCCACCACCGGCGAGCGGGCGTAGACCTCGGTGACAAGCGTCAACCAGGCGACCTCACCGGCGTAGCCGCCGTCCGGGCGGTGCAGCTCGTCGGCGGGTTGCGGGACCGCGGCCACCCGACCGGCGCGGTGGCGACGCAGGGCGCAGGCCAGGTGGGCGGCCTCCACTGATGCCTGCCGCTCCTCGGCGGTCAGCCCGGCTCGCTCGGCGAACTGTGCGGCCAGGGTCGTCACACTGATATCCGAGTACGGGCGCAGCGCCAGGCGGCCGTCGCGGATCTCGGCCACCCGGCGGGTCAGCGCGTAGTCGGTGTCGCGGATGGCTGCCCGGCGTCGGCGCAGGGTGGGGTCGAGTTCGAGTTCGGGAAGGGCCGCGATGAGGTCACGCCAGAGCGGTTCGAGTCGTCGGTAGGAGTGGTAGTCCTCCCACCGTCGGGTGATCTTGAGGGTGGGCCCCCACGCCGGCATGGTGAGGCCGATCGTGATGAGCAGAGCGCCGATGGTCACCAGGACCGCGGCGATCTGTCGCTCGCCGGCCGGTTGGTAGCCGGCCCAGTAGGCGACGAGATACCCGATCTTGTTGGTGCTGTAGAGCAGCGCGAAGGCGGCCCCGACTGCGGTGATGCGGAGGCCGCGGCGCAGCCAGGGTCGTCCGCAGATCTTCGCGAAGCTCCAGCACAGCCGGGCGATGTCGAAGCAGTAGGCGAAGAAGCCGAGCATCAGGAAGATCAGCAGGTAGGCGGTCACGACGGGGTCGGTGGCGTACTCGACCGTCAGGAGCACCGGCTCGTCGTAGGTGAGGGTGTAGGCGAACAAGCCGACCATGACGAGGAACGCGCACGCGGTGACCCAGATCCACTTGCGGGCCCGGGCGCTGGCCGTCGCCGGGGGAAGCGCGAAGTGCAGGAGCATGATCTCGGCGTTCGCCGAGATGGTCAGCGCGCCGGCGTGGGCCATCACCTTGGCCAGGTTGGGTAGCCCCGACACCTCGTCGATCGCGGTCGCGACGGGCGGGATGGCGACCGTGATCCCGGCGGCGAACGCGCCGAGACCGAAGCAGATCGCGCGGCGGGCCTGGCTGGGGTGCCGGCGTTGGAGTCGCACCATGTAGCCGAGGGCGATCCAGCCGACCGCGGCGCATACCGCGTAGAGGACGGTGTCCATTCCGGCGCTACCAGTGGGGATGTTCGAGTGAGTGCCGCAGCCGGCCGTACAGCTCGACGTCCTGGCCGGTCAACGGCGCGTCGTCCACGTCGCTGCGGTTGCCACGGACCCGCCGCAGGAGCAGTGAGCCGATCATCTCGGCCTCGCGTTCCTCGTCCGCGGCGTAGTTGCTGCGACCGAGGCTGCGCTGGACCAGCTGCGGGTCGAGGTCCGGTAGTAGCAGGCGGGAGGCGTCCGCGTCCAGCACCTCGGTCGCCCGGTGGCCGGCGAGCAGGTGACCCAACTCGTGACCGATGATCAGCAACTGGTGCAGCGGCGAGGTGTCCTGCTCGAAGAAGATGGCGTCGAAGTCGCGGGTTGGTACGCACATCCCGCACACGGTCTGTGCCGGCAGCTTGATCGGCACCAGGTGGATCGGCCGGCCACGCCGCTCGGCGAGGACGTCGCACAGCTTCCGGATGTCGAAGGGCTCGGGCACCTCAAGCTCGGCAACGATCCGCTCGCAGCGCCTGCGTAGTCGGTGCAACTTCACGTCAGCGTTCTCCCGCTCGTCGGTGTACTCCCACCGAAGGATCTGCACGGCTAGCCGCGATCGGCCGGCGCGGAACTGGTCGTGCCAGCGTCGACACCTGCCGCCACGGCTCGCAAGCGGGTCACCATCTGCTCGATGAGCATGGTGTCCGTCGCGGAGAGCCCGTTGTCGGCCAGCACCTGGCGCAGCGCCACCTGCTTGACATCCATCCGGCGCAGCTCGTTGAGCAGCGTGATCTGGTCCGCTGTTCGTCGTGCTGCCGCGTCGTCGACGAAGTAGCCCGAGTTGACCCCGAAGGCGGCGGCCAGGGCACGGACGTGTGAGGTACGGGGATCGCTGGCCACGCCCCGGCGCAACTCTCCGATGTAGGCGGCGCTGATCGTCACGCCCGTCTCGGCCGCCACCTCGTTGATCTTGTCGGCGATCTCCCGGTTGGTGTACCTGCGCCCGGACTCGTCGGAGTCGCTGAGCTCGTCGGGCGTCGGGCGGATCTTGTCGAAGAGGTACTCCAGCCTCGCGGCCAGCGTGTCGAGGGGCGGCAGCTCCTGCTCTGCGTGCCAATCGTCAACCATGAATCTTCACCCTCCAGCCGCCTAAACGACAGTGTCGCAGATGCGCCGCGAGGCAAAACAGATGTTGACACGTGCACGGAACGTGAGCGTATGCTCGCTCCTGTTTGGAGCAACGTGTGTTGAGTGTGAACCCGATCGGCTCAACACCCGTTGCGCGCCGGATGGGGGTGTCCGGCTGGCCGAACCGGGCGCGCCACCGGTGGGAGGAGTTAGCTCCGCAAGGAGCGGAACGGGGGGCTCCTCCCGCGGCGTTGACCGGCGCGTCGGGTCGGTGGCGGCAGGTTTGCCCCGCCGGCCGCCGCTTGTTGGTGGGGGGTCGCTGGGCCGCTCTGGCAGAGGACCGATGTCTGCCAGCGGCCCAGCGACAGTGGCGCCGGACGTCAGCCGGTAGCCGGCTCACGGTGCCCGACCATTTTGTCCGCGAAAAGCGAATCGTTATCACGGTGTATCAATTGTTACGCCACTTTCCCTCCGCGAGAGCCATTAATTTGACACACCCAAGCTCCGGGTTGTGGCGCGATAATCGCTACGGTGGCTGGCGGGGGAGGAATGGCGTGACGCCGATGTCGTGACGCTCGGACGAATCGAGGAACCCGTGCGGTCTGCCGAGGACGAACAAGCCGTGACCGACCTCGCCCGGCTGATGGTGGACCGCGCCACGGTGGTAGAGCCCTCGGTCGACGCCGAGAGGGCGTTGTTCCCGGTGCTGGCGTCCGCCTTCCTCCGGGACCGGCGCCGCGCGCTCGCCGGCGCGCCGTCGGGTGGTG
Source organism: Micromonospora sp. NPDC007208 (assembly GCF_042869175.1). NCBI lineage: Bacteria > Bacillati > Actinomycetota > Actinomycetes > Micromonosporales > Micromonosporaceae > Micromonospora > Micromonospora sp. NPDC007208. The sequence goes on from NZ_JBIAFG010000014.1 coordinate 79,135, forward strand.
CCCTGAAGTTCGGGGCGGACGAGACGGTTCTGCTGTTGACCCCCCTCATGCTCGAAACAGCCCGGGTGGTGTGGGCGTACCTGGTCGAAGATGCCACTCGGCGGGGGATCAGCTGGTCGGGTGCGGCGGCGCGGCAGATGTTCGGCGACCAGTCCGCGTCGCCGGATACCGAGCAGTCGAGTGACTCGTCACCGTTGGCACTGACGGTCGAGCAGTGGAATCACGTGCACCAACTCGTCACGCAGGTGCTGACCGGCCCCGGCAAGATCCCGCCCAGCCGGGCAGCTCTGCTGGCAGACGCGGTCGTGGGCCGGGGCAGACTCGGCGAGGGCCCGAAGGCGTGACCACCGTCCTCGATCCGCCCCAGCGCCGCCACGACGACACCGAACGCGTCCTCGCCGCGCCGTCCGGGACGCACCTGCGGTTCCTGCTGCTCATCACGGCCGCGCTGGCGACCAGCGCGGTCATCCTCGCGATGGCATACCTGGCGATCCCACCGCACCTGGAATCGCACCGCACGGTTTTCGCGCAGTGTAAGCCGGTCCTACGCGGCCCGGCCGGCTCGGTGCCCACGACACTCGTCGACAACCTGGCCCGGGACGAAGCGACAGTCACCGCGTTCGTGGAGTGCACCGCACCCGCCACCCTGGCCCAGGCCACCTGGGTGGGCTGGGCGCTGGCGGCACAGGTCGGGCTCGTGCTGCTGGTGTACGGGCTACACCCCTGGTGGGTACGCCGCCGGGGCCGGCTGGAGAGGTTCGACGGGGATGCCGATCCGGTGCTGCGGGACGAACTGACCGACCTGCTCGACCGGTTCCCGCCGCGGCGAGGGCCACAGTGGATGCTGGCCCCCTACTCGTACGGGCAGAGCGGGCAGGCGTACGGCCTGCCGTGGAGCCCACGGATCAGGCTCGATGTCGGGCTGCGGGTGCTCCTGGCGACCGACCGGCCCCGCTTTCGCGCCGTCGTCCTGCACGAACTGGCGCACCTGCGCAACCGCGACGTCGGCATCACCTACCTGACAATCGCCGTCTGGTGGGTCTTTGTCGGCACGGCGTTGCCCCTGCTCCTGCTGACCCTGCTCGCGCCCGTGCTGCCGGGAACGATGATCGGTGCGGGGCTGAACAGCGGGTGGCAGTTGGTCGCTGTGCTCGCGTCCATCGCCCTGCTCACCGCGATGGTCTACCTGGCCCGTAACTCGGTGTTACGCACCAGGGAGCACTATGCCGATGTGGCTGCCGCCGCGGCCGGGAGCCGTTCTGCCCTGCTGGCCGCGATCGACGTGCTGCCCTGGCCCTCCGGCCGCCGATTCTCCTGGTACGGCACCCACCCCGCCCCCGGTCTGCGGCGGGCCACTGTCGTCGACCCACTGCGGTTGTTGCGGACCGGCGCCACCGACGTGGTGGTCTTCGGTCTCGCCGTCGGCGTCGCGCTGGCCAACCTCCTGTACGTGGTGCCCGCCGCGGTGGGCGCGACGCCGGGCCGCGTACTCGTGTGTGTTCTGGTGGCCGCCGCCCTGGCCCTTTTCCTCGCGGCCTGCGCGCGACGGTCCGTCGCGGGCGCATACCCGACGAATCCCACCAGCGGACAGTACTGGGGCGTGCCGACCCTGCTCGGGCTCAGCGTGGGCGCCGGATCTGCGGTCTCCGCCCTGTCCGCCTTCACCAGCGGGGCGGGAATGGTGGGCGCGGACGCGTCCTTCGCCGCCGCCGCCCTGTTGTGCCTGGGCGCCTGCCTGTTGCACGTCTGGTTCACGTCGGCCCACCGAGCCTCGTGGCGGCCGGACCGGGCCACCCGGTTCACACCCGCCGTTCTGACCACGCTGTTCGTGCTGGTCGGCGCGGTGTTTCTGTTCTACTGGCTGGTGGGCGCCGAGCACCTGACAGCCGTCCAGCTCGGCCCCCCGCCGACCTATGGGGCGGACATCACCTGGTACCGCGACCTGGCCCGGGTGGTCTCGACGACCTATCTGCCCGTGGTCACCCTCAGCAACCTGCCCCTCGGTCTCGCCCTCGTCGCCCTCGCGTGTGCGCCACTGCTGGCAGCACGGGTCGCCCTGGCGCGGCTGCGCCCCACCCTCATCACCGGAGTCGTCGCGGGAGCAGCAGCACTGCTGGTCGCCGTGGCGCTTCCGTTCGCCGCACAGTGGTCACTGCCCGAGGCTGTCCGGCACCCCACCGAGGAATTCGAGCTCGCCGGGGCACCCCCGTTCACCGTCGTCCTGCTCTACACCTACGGGTTGGCCACCGCCGCAGCGGTGCTGCTGGCGACCGCGCCGGTGGCCTTCCGCAGTGAACGGATGCGGCCCGCGCTCGTCACGCTGGCCGCGCTCGTCGCGGTGACCACCGCGGCACCCGGTCTCTATCTCCTCAGGACCGGTGCCCGCTGCCTGGACATCTACGTCGACGGTGTGACCTGCGGCGTGAGCGGCGCCCCTATCAGGGAGCACACCCTGTACCTGGACATCGTCCTGGCCTGGGCCGGGATCGTGGCGGTGCCGGTCGCGCTGCTCGCCGCCGGGGCCGGCACGGTGTGGCGGGCACGGCGGCCTCGACGACCCGCACCGGACGAGGCTGCGCCGCCTGCCGAAGGGCAGGCCAGCGGCCGGGCCCGTACGCGCGGGCTCGTGCCGGTGCTGGCCGTGCTGGTCGTCGGCACCGTGTTCGCCGCGACCGAGCTACCCCGGCTGACGGTTCTGCTCCTCCCGGCGGCCACCGACGGCGCGACCTCCACGGTCGCCGACGGATGCCTGCCCGGCTACTGGGTGGAGCAGTCCAGGCGGCAGGTACAGCCGATCAGCACCACCGACGTCGCCATCTTCGCCAGCTCCGGCGCGGTGTGGTCGTTCGCCCGGCAGGGCACCGCGACACTGCATCTCGGCGACAGCACAGCCCGGTCCGAGACGGCGCCGCAGGAGCACATCGCCTATCTCAGCGCCGGCATCATCCAGTGGCGTTATGCCGCGACCAACGGTCAGCTCACCTTCACCGCGGACCGGGTCTCGGCGACCCTGACCGGCAGCATCGGCGGTGCGCGGCGCGGCTCCATCGCGCTGGGCACCGGTGACGTCGTCGACTACGCCCTGCCTGCCGGCTACAGCTGCACCGGGGACACCCTGACCGCCGCAGCGCCCGGACACGTCGTCACCCTGCACCGGATCGGCGGGGCCGACTGAACCGACCGCCTGCGGTGGCTGCTCACCACCGCGCACGCCTGGCAGGTCCGGGAGGCGTTACGCCGGGCCCGCCGGCAGACCTTCCTGGCCGCCGCGCTGGTGGTGGTCGGGGCGGTGGTGTTCATCGCCGCCACCGCCGGGTAGCGCGCCGCCACGTCGGGCCACGACGGCAGCGGCGCGCCATCAGCCGTCGCTCAGTACGGATATCCGGGGATGTTGAGTCGCACGCTGTACAGCCCGGAGTCGCCCCACGGGCCCGACGTGACATAGAGGGTCTGCCGGTCGGGGCCGCCGAACGCCACGTTTGTCGTGCCGGTGTTGCCGGGCCGGATCGTGCCGAGCTGGGTGCCCGTGGGGGAGTAGACGTGGACCAGGGAGTCGCCGCCGGAGGTCCAGTACACGTTGCCGGCGCAGTCGATCGTGCCGCCGTCCGGGCCGCCGATGTAGTTCACGAAGACGCTGCGGGCGCCGATGCTGCCGTCGGGCTGGACCGCGTACTTATAGATCTTGTTCTCGGAGTAGGCGCCCACGTACAGCGCGGTCCCGTCCGGCGAGAGTGAGATGCCGTTGGGTTGGCGCAACCGGTCGTCCACCAGCGACACCTGCCCGTTGGAGACGCGGAAGACGCTGGTCCGCCCGCTCATCTGGTCGGCGCGGTTGCCGCGCTGGAAGTTGGGGTCGGTGAAGTAGACGACGCCGTCGGAACGGACCGCGACGTCGTTCGGCGAGTTGAACGCCCGGCCCTGGTAGTTCGCCGCGACGGTGCCGCGGGCCCGGTCGCTCAGCCGGTACGTGGACACGCTGCGCTGGTCGTGGGTGGCCGCGACGAGTTGTTGGGCGTCGGCGCTGAGCGCCAGCCCGTTGCTGCCGGCGTTGGCGATGAACGTGTCGAAGGTCGCCGGCGGGGTGAACCGGCGGATCGTCGACGGCTGGACGTTGTACGGCCCGGTGCCGGCGGCCATGTCGGACAACAGCAGGTAGCCACCGTCGGCGACCCAGACCGGCCCTTCCAGGAAGGTGAACCCGCCCTGGATTCGTGGGGCCGTCACGGTGCTGGCCGGCAGCGGCGAGCCGTAGTTGGCCCCCGTCGGGCAGACCCCGGGCGGTGCGCCGGGCGGGCCGGCGAGGGTGGCGTGAGCGCTAACATGCGCAGCGTCGACGGCAGCACCGGCGGGCAGTGTGGTGGCGCTGACCGCGAGGCACAGGCCGGCCAGTGCGGCAATGGTGGGACGCCAGGTCATCGAATACTCCAATCGGCGTCGAGGGTGGCGATGGCCGGCGTGCGAGGTCGGTGGCTGGCACGGCGTGAGGGCGGGCCGTCGATGTGGGTATTCGGGAGCCTAGGTTATGAACGGGCGACCCGCAGCAATCTTTCGCCGTTGATCCCGAAACGGATCGGGGCTCGCATGCAAAGACGCTGGTCAATGCCAAAGAACGTCGGAAAATCCTTCCGGCACGACCACAGTGGACAGATCAGCGGTTGCCCGGGTCGTCGGGCCGGACGCGGGGAATAGGCTCGGGTCATGACTGGCCTGCTCAGTGGTGCCCCAATCGCCGTCAACCCCCTCCGCCAGCTCACGATCGAGCAACTCCGGCAGCGAACGAGCCTCAAGTGGCGGGAGTACCCCGACGACGTGCTGCCGCTCTGGGTGGCGGAGATGGACGTGCCGCTGGCCGAGCCGGTCGCGCGGGCCATCACCGACGCCGTCGCGCGCGGCGACACCGGCTACACCGCCGGCACGGCCTACCCGCAGGCGTTGGCCGAGTTCGCCGCCCGGCGATGGGGTTGGGACGGGCTGGTCGTGGAGCGCACCGCGCTGGTGCCCGACGTCATGCACGGCGTCGTCGAGGCGTTGCGACTGGTCACCGAGCCGGGGGACGCGGTAGTCGTCAACTGCCCGGTCTACCCGCCGTTCTACGAGTCAGTGGCCCACGCCGACCGCCGCATCGTGGAGGCGCCGCTCGGCGAGGACCTGCGGATCGACCTCGGCGTGCTGGAGGACGCGTTCCGGCGGGCTCGGGCCGGTGGACGGCCGGCGGCGTACCTGCTCTGCAGCCCGCACAACCCGACCGGCGTCGTGCACAGCGCGGCCGAGTTGTCCGCCGTCGCGGGTCTGGCCGAGCGGCACGGGGTGCGGGTGGTCGCCGACGAGATCCACGCTCCGGTGGTGGCTGGGGGAGCGCGGTTCGTGCCGTACCTCTCGGTGCCCGGCGCGGAGAACGGCCTGTCGCTGATGTCCGCGTCCAAGGGGTGGAACCTGGCCGGCCTGCGCGGTGGGCTCCTCGTCGCCGGTCCGGCCGCGGCCGGGGACCTCGCCCGGGTCCCGTTCGGGGTCAGCGTCAGCACCAGCCACCTCGGCGTGATCGCCCACACTGCGGCCTTCCGCGACGGCGGCGAGTGGCTCGACGCCCTGTTGACCGGCTTGGACGACAACCGGCGGCTCCTCTCCGCGCTGCTCGCCGAGCACCTGCCGGCCATCCGCTACCACCCCGGCCCGGCCACCTGTCTGGCCTGGCTGGACTGCCGCGCCCTCGGCCTCGGCGACGACCCGGCCACCGTGTTCCTCGACCGTGGCCGGGTGGCGCTCAACCCCGGCTCGGCGTTCGGCACCGGCGGCGGCGGGCACGTGCGACTGAACCTGGCCACCGCACCGGAGCTCATCACCGAGGCGGTCCGCCGGATGGCCAGCGCCGTCGGCTGAGACCGGAACGGGGCCGACCCCGGCGCGGCCGAGTGGTCTGGCTTCCGACCGTCCTTCGACGGGAACGCAACCTGATCGGCCTCCGGTCCCGTCGAGCTTGCGGAGGAGGGAGCCTCGATGGTGGATGCCGAGGGCGAGTTCGTGGAGTACGTCTCCGCGCGACTGCCGAGCCTGCATCGGACCGCGTTCCTGATGTGCGGCGACGCCCATCTGGCCGACGACGTGGTGCAGCAGACGATCACGGCGCTCTACGTGAACTGGCGCCGGGTCAGCCGGGCCGACAACGTCGACGCGTACGTACACCGGATGCTGGTGCACAAGCTGGTCGACGAGAAGCGGTTGAGCTGGACGAAGGTCCGGCTGCTGGGGTCGGTGCCGGAGCCGGAGCGCTCGCCGGTGACGCCGCAGGACGACCTGGCCGAGCGGGACAGCCTGCTCGCCGCGCTCGCCCGCCTCCCGCGCGGCCAGCGCACCGTGCTGGTCCTGCGGTTCCTGTGCGACCTGTCGCTGACCGACACGGCCGCCGCGATGGGCTGCTCCGAAGGCAACGTGAAGGCGCAGACGGCTCGGGCGCTGGCGGCCGTTCGCCAGGTGCTCGACGTCACCGAGATGTCAGTGAGGAGTCCGACATGACCACGGGGGACGACCAGCGGATCGCCGCACTGCTGCGGTCGGTGCCGGTTCCCGAGCCGCGGGTCGACGTGAGCCGGGCGGTCCGCGACGGCCGGCGGCGCCGTCGGCGTCACCGCGTCGGCGGGATCGCCGCGCTGACGGTGCTGGCCGGGGTCGGCGTCGTGGGTGCCGTTCAGGTCGGCGGGACCGCCAGCACGCCGGCGCCGACCACACCGGCGCTCGCGGTGTCACCGGCCGAAACCGGGTCGGCCACTCCGCGCCCGCCGGTCACCTGTCAGGCGTCGTGGTTGTCGCAGCCCATCGACGGCCCGGTCGCGGTGGCCAACAGGGTCGACCCCACCGGGCGGCACATCGTCGGCGACATCGGCACCGGACAGGAGGACGGGCGGGTCGTGCTGTGGAGCGACGGCCGGCCGGTCGTCCTGCCGGCGGCCGCGCGGTACGCGGCCGCGGTCAACGCCAGTGGCTACGTGGTCGGCACCAACGGCGACGGCACCGGGTGGGTGTACCGGGACGGGAAGCTGCGTTTCCTGGCCACCCCGCCCGGTTACGACGCGGTGCTCGTGCACGCGGTCAACGGCCGGGGCGACATCGTCGGGACCGCCCGCAGGTCCGACGACTCACACCGCGCCGTGCTGTGGTCGGTGGACCACCCACAGCGGTACCGGTTGCTCGGCGAGCGCGGATCGTCGGCGACCGGGATCACCGAGGACGGCGCGATCGTCGGCACGATGGGCGAACTGCCCTACCGGTGGACGCCGCAGGGCGTCGGGGCGGCGCTGGCGGTGCCCGACGGCTACCCGCGTGCGTCGGTCGACTCGGCGCACGGCGAATGGGCGATCGGCATGGTTCCCGGCGGCGAGCGGGGCGGCGCCGTGCAGATGCTGCCGGTGCGGTGGAATCTCGCCACCGGGGCGGTGAACGTGTTGCCCTTCCCGGGGGTGGCCGGCATCGCCGGCAATGGAGACCTGCTGGTCGCCGACGGTGCGCCGCTGGTGGTGGCCCTGGACGGCACCACCCGTCGGCTGCCGGGCCGACCCGAGGTCCGGACGACCGAGGCGGGCACGTACACGGCCGAGGGGATCAGCGACGACGGTCTGACGGTGGTCGGGGCGGTCTACGAGAACCAGGCGTACCGGCCGTTGGTGTGGCGCTGCACGCGCTGAGGGGTCGAGCGGTTTCACCACGGGGTTTGCCGGAGCGTGCCGGTCCGGATCGTTTCAACCGACCAGATCCGTGGGTACGCTCCCACCGGCTGATCACCCGATCGACGGAGAATTCCCGTGGTTATGGCTCTGCTGCTCGACCTCGCCAACATCGTCGGTGGCTTCCTACTCGCCGTGGCGGTGCTGCGGCTGCTGCCACGGGTCGGCGACGACCTGGGCCGCCTCGCCGGCCGGGCCGCCCCGATTGCGTGGGTGGTCGGCCTCGTGGCGTTGGTGGCCGGCGGTTACTACCTCATCGTCCACCTGGTGTCCGGGCCCCGGGTGTTCCACTTCGAGGTGGTGGGGATCGGTGTGGGGCTCGCCCTGCTGTGGGGCCGGTTGACCGGGCGGTCGACGCCGCGCGACGATCAGTCGGACGCCGCCACCGGTGTCCGACTGTTGCTCGCGATCTTTGGCCTCATCGCGATCGTCGTGGGTGTCCAGGGGCTGTTCACCCCGGACGGCTGACAGCGAGTGCCCGGGTCACGTGGTGGACGGTCGCGGCGCCCAGGTGCCCGCGGCGCTGGCGACCAGGAGTATCACCGCTGGCAGGAACGCGACACCGATGCCCAGCCCGAGCAGCAGGCCCCATCCGGTGAGAACGAACGCGGCCACCAGATCGGCGAGCAGGGTCAGCCGACCGACCCGCTGCGCGAGAACGGGCAGCAGCGCCGCGACGACGGGAACGCCGAGCAGATAGCTGGCGGCGGCGCCCGAGTCGTCCACGGTGAAGGGAGCCAGCGCTGCGGCCACCAGCGTGGTGATCGCCAGGGCCGACCATCTGAGCACCGACCGGGTGTTGGCCGGCTTGCGGACCAGGACCACGAGACCGACGAGCAGGACGCCCACGATTGCGCCGACGGCCGTCAGACCAGTCATCTCGTTCTCCTCGACCGCCGCGGGAGGAACTTCATCGAAGGCGGCGGATCGTCGCCTCCGCTTCCCACGATACGGCTGGCCGGCCTAACTGCACGAGCTCCCAGTCTCCTACTCGTTCCGGACGGTGCGGCGTCGGCGCCGTCTGCTCGCACCGGTACCGATGGGCTCGCTCACTATCGCCGGACCGCCGTCCGGAGAATGCCGTTGAGGCCCTCCTCGAACAGCAGGTCGTCGTCCCATCGGGTGTCGTCGAGGTGGCCCGAGGCGTCGAGGGTCGGATAGGCGGTGGCGCTCGCCACGATATGGGCGCGGGCCGCGGCCCTGGTTTCCGGCTCCGTGGTCCGTCGCCAGGTGGCTTCGGTGAGCGAGGCGCCGATGATGTAGTTGGCCAGCAGGCGCGTCGCCACCGCGAGGTGCAGTCCGCTACAGCCGCCGCGTACCAGCGCCGATTGCAGAAACTCGGTGCGGGCCAGCACGTTCGGACCGAGCATGGGGCGGCCGATGAGCCCTGCGGCCCAGGGATGATCCAGCATGGCGCCGCGCCAGGCGCGAGCGAGGACGCGGATGTCCTCTAGCCAGCTCTCGCTCGCGTCCGGAACGGGCACATCGCCGAAGATCCGGTCGACGGCCAGGTCCAGCACGTCGTCCTTCGTCCGCACGTGCCAGTACAACGCGGTCGCCGTGACGTCCAGCCGTTGCGCGAGGCAGCGCATTGTCAGGCCCTCGGCGCCAAGCTCGTCCAGCACGATCACCGCCGCGTCCACAATGCGCTCGATGCTCAGTGGCGGCTTGCGCCGCGCCCGCGACGGCACCGCACGCAGCCATACCGGCGGTGCGGTGCCGTTTTCCTGGCGCGCCATCGACGGCGAGTTGGACATACCGGGCTCGACGGTGGTCATGGGGCATCCTAAACACGTGGACAGGCTATTTAACGACGGTAAGGTAGCTGTCCGTACGCAAGTTGCCTTGACGGTTGCCGAGGAGGTTCCGGCATGCCTCTCCTGCGAGTCCACCTCGACACTGACCGGACCACCGCCCGTCGGGTGCTGCAACTGCACCAGGAGGGCAGGTTCCATCACGAGTCACGAGAGGCGGCCCGGGAGCAGGTGTGGCGCCAGGGCCGCACCCCGTTCGGTGATCCGGTCTTCGTCGGCATCACCAACGGGCGCCGAAACGTCCAGCTGCTCTACGACGTCGAGGTCTACTCAGACACCACCGGTTGAGCGGACGTCAGCCAGCGTCCAGGACCTCCCGCAGCCGCACGGCGAACTCCTCGGGCTTGCCCGCGTAGCCGAACTCGCCACTGAGGAACCCGCCGTGGTGGCTCGGGAACACCACGGCCTCCTGACCGAGCAGCGCCGCGAGCCCCAGGGTGGTGCGAGCGGTGTACGTCCCGGCCGACTCCTCACCGACCGCGACCACGATCCGGGTGGGCGCGGCGGTGAGCACACCCGCGTCGGGACGATAGTCGGTGATCGCCCACGAGCTCTTCGACAGCAGCGGATCGTCGCGGCTGCCGTCGTCGTCGGCGGGCATGCCGAACATCGCCGGGTCGGGGGTGGGCTGGGCGAAGTAGGCATCGGTGAACTCGCCCTGCCAGGACGTCATCGCGATGAACGCGGCCATCCCGGCACCCGAGCCCTTCGCCTGGTACGCCTCGTAGAAGCCGGCTCGGGCGCGCTCGGCGGCAGTGGCGTCGGGGAGCACGGCGTTGATCGGCGGCTCGTGCGCCACCAGCGTGGCGACGTCGCCGGGGTGGGTGGCGACCAGTTCGAGTGCGGTCACCGCGCCGCCGCTGCTGGCGAACACGTCGACCGGACCGACGTCGAGCGCCTCGACGAGCGCGTGCAGGTCGGCGGCCTGCTGCTGCGGCGTGTGGTCGGACCGACCGTCCTTGCGGACGCTGCGGCCCAGGCCACGCGGGTCGTAGGTGAGGACCGTGCGGTCCGTGAAGTGCGGGGCGAGCGCGGTGAAGCCCTCCGCCGCCATCGGCTGGCCGATCATGAGCAGCGCGCGATGGGCGCCAGTGGGAGGTAGCGGACCGCGGACGTCGTAGACCAGGTCGACGCCGGGAATGACCAGGGTGTGCGTCTGGATGTCCTGCATCCGATGAGACTACGGCCGGCCGACCGGAGTCGGGGTGCCTTGCGGGCGGCGAGCCACCCGGTCTTTCGAGACGACGCGCGTGCGTCGACCCGGGCGGGGCGAGGGTCCGGGGCTACCGATCGGTGGCGCGGCGGATGGTCGCGGCCAGCTGCGACGAGTCGTGGCCGGGCTCGACTCCGTCGACGAGAATCACCTCGCCGGTGAGGTGCCTCGTCCGCAAGGGCTTGATCTCCTGATAGTCGCTGGACTGGTACCAGCAGCGGGCCCGGGCCAGGTCGGGAAACTCGATGACGATCACGTCGCCGGGCCAGTCGCCCTCCAGGACGTCGATGGCGCCGCCGTGGACGATGAACCGGCCCGCGAAAGGCGCGAGGGTGGCGTCGATTCGTTCCAGGTACGTCAGCACCTCGACGTGCACGGGTGCCTTGCGGAGGTGCGCGAGCGCGTACGCGGTCATGATTGCCTGTCCTTTGCGTCTGGTCTTCTGCCCCGGGTCGCGATGGTGGCGGGCGGCGTGGGCCGCCGCGTCGCGGCACCGGACCGGTCGTGCCGGAAGAGATATTTCCGGTCTGGTGGTGGGCTGTCGATTACCTCGCAGGTAATGGCCCGGGTGCCGGCGCGGATTTAGGGTCGGTGAGTGATGATCTCGACCCGGCCGGGGCGACCAGTGGGGGAACTGCTGCGTGACTGGCGCCGAACTCGCGGCATGAGCCAGCTCGACCTGTCGATCGAGGCGGGAGTGTCGACCCGGCATCTGAGCTTCGTCGAGACCGGGCGATCCCGGCCGAGCCCCGACCTCATCCTGCGGCTGGCCGAACACCTGGAGATGCCGCTGGCCGAGCGCAACACGGTGCTGCTGGCCGGCGGCTACGCGCCCGCTTACCCCCGCCACGAACTGAGCGACCCCGAGTTGGCACCGGTACGTGCCGCCGTACGGCAGATCCTCGACGGTCACCGCCCGTACCCCGCGCTGCTGGTGGACCAGCACTGGCACCTCGTCGACGCCAACCCTGCCGTCGCCCTGTTCACCATGGACGCGCAGCCGCACCTGCTCACCCCACCGATCAACGTGCTGCGCCTCAGCCTGCACCCCGACGGTCTGGCACCGCGCATCGTCAACCTGCCCGAGTGGCGTGCCCACCTGCTGAAACGGCTGCACCAGCAGGCGGCGTCAACCAACGACCCGATCCTGTACGACCTGCACGAGGAGCTTCGTGGCTATCCCGGTGGCGACGTCGACACGACACCGGTCAGTGATGCCCTCTCCCGTGTTCTCGTCCCGCTGCGATACCGGCACGGTGACCAGGAGTTGTCCTTCGTCAGCACCACGACCCTCTTCGGTACGCCGCGGGATGTCACAGTCGCCGGGTTGGCCGTCGAGGCGTTCTTTCCCGCCGACTCGGCGACCACGCAAGCCCTCCGAGCCCGTGCCGATCGTGACGCGGCTGCTGCCCGTCACCCCGCAGGCGGCGGCTGACGGAGCGCGTCGTCGATGATGCCGGGGATCCGCCGGGCCACTCCCGCGAGGAGATCCGCGACCTGGACGCGCGGATCGTCGCGGGAGTCGACCATCACCAGCCCGGCCAGGGGTGACACCCCGTTCGGCAGTGCCCCAGCCCGGTCGAGGCCGGCCGTCGGCGCGTCGCCGTTGTCGGCCAACACCCGCTGGAGACGGGTCAGCCGGTCGGCCGTCAGGGCACTCTGCTCGTCGTGGGTCGCCAGCACCTGCCGCCGCCCGCCGCTCCAGGACAGGACGGTCTCCGCCAGCGCCGGCAGCAGCGGTTCCAGCGGGGGAGGGACCGTGCGGTCGTCGACGTCGAGCCTGGCCACCACGAACCGGACGTGACTCGGGCGGAGCCCGTCGAGGACGGCATCGGCCACCGGGCCGAGCCCGTGCCGCCGTAGCGCGTCGCGGGCCTGGAAGAACCTCCGCACCGTCTGGTCGACCGGAAGCCGCCGCTTCATCCGCACCAGATCGACGAACGCCGACAGGAAGGCGTCCCAGTCGCCTCCGGTCGAGCGTCCGGCCTCGTGCAGGGCGAGAGCGGCCGGATGGTGCTCGCGAGCGAGGCGGGTGCCCGCCGCGTACGACGGCTCGGTCAGCAGGAAGTCGACGATCCGGGTGACGAGGAAGAACTCCTTGTCGATGAGGTGGACGTGCGCACGGCCGGCCAGCGCCGCCAGGAACCACTCCAGCGCCTCGTCCGCGCCAGAGCCGCGCAGGAACCGCCCGGACTTGAGTTCGTGCGGTGCGAACCGGAACCCGGACCGCAGGGCGGTGATGAGCGCGATGGCCTCGTCGAGGGTCAGGTCGACGCTCGCGTGCGTGATCACCGGGGCGGTCGAGTGCAACAGGTTCGTGCCCGAGAATCCCGACTCGTCGCAGGCGATCTCCACGACGGCACCGACGACCGCCGCGCCGCCCGGCGGTAGTCCACCTTGAAGCGGCGACCTCATCCCCGGGCTCCCGCCATGCCGCCCATGGTCACCCGTATGACGGCGGAGAACAACCCGATTGCGTACGGGAGCCGCTGTGCTCGATGCCCGATGATCGGTGCATGAACGCGGCGACCTGGCGGGTGGTGGGGCGGTCGGTCCCCGGACCGATGGCTCTTGCGGTGTGGCTGCTGGTGACGGTGCCGGCCCCGCTGGTCTTCTTCGAGTGGACGCACCGGTGGGAGGAGAACGCCAGGGTCGGCGCGGCGTTGTGGTGGACCGTGGGGGCGGCACCCGTCCTTGCGGCCGTGGTGGCAGCGCGGCGTTCCGGTCCGCGTCGTGCCGGGCGGACCCTGGTCGCGGCGGTGGTCGCGGTCACGCTGGTCAGCACGGTGTTCGTGGGTACGACGTTGGCGGTCTACCGGTGGGTCGTTCCGCTCACCGGGTCGGCGCCGTGGCGGGACGTCCTGGTCGGGAGCGTTCTGCTGGCCGCCTGCGGCGCGACGGTCGGCCACCTGCTCGGCCGAGGTCGGGAGCGGCCGGGGCTCGTGCCGGCCCGACGTGGCTACGTCGCCGGGGCGATCGTCGCCGTGGTGGGCGCCCTGCTCGGGCAGACGACGGTCCAGCTCGGTGCGGAGGGCAGCACGGAATGGCAGGACTGGGTCGAGTACGGGGCGGTCGGACCGTATGCGGCCTCGGCCAGCCAGTCGGGCGAGCTGAGGCTGCCGGCGGCCGGCCGGTACGCGGTCTTCGCCGTGGGTTCTGCGCCGCGAGATCCGGACTGCCAGGTCACCGGCGTCGACCGGGTGGTCGTGTCGGCGACGGTGGTCACCATCGCGCCGGGCGACTACGGGGGCGACTACGCCTCGTACGCCTGGGTCGCCTCCTTCGACGTGCCCGTGCCCGGCGTCTATTCGTTGTCCTGCCGAACCTGGGACCAGCAGGCGTCGTACACCGTCGGGAAGAGCCCGCGGATCCGCGGTGCGGTGGGCGCGCTGATCCACTGGCCGCTGATCGCGGTCTGGTTGCTCGGTGCCATCCCTGGTCTGCTGATCATCGCGAACACCGGTCGGCGCCGTGCCGAGCGGCAGTCAGCGCACGACGCCCCAGCGGCTCGCTGACGCGGACCGATCCGGGAGGGGGAATCGTACATCTGATGTATGTCCATCCGGGTGCGTGGTCGTGGGCGTCGATCTCGCGAATCGCGGTGCTGCGCCGCGCCGATTCGCTGCTGCTCACCCGTCCCTGCGTCTTGCTGACCGGCCGGAGGGGCATCGCGCCCACCCTTCGATCGACCGTTGCCTATTCTGTGGCCCCGGAGTAACCTTCCCGAAACACATCAGATGTCTGGCTCGCCAAGGCCTGCGTCGGCCTGCTCCGGCGGGGTCCCGGTTGGCCCCACCAAGCGGATCCCCATGTCGAGTCCCATAGTTGTCACGCTTCGGGGTGGCCGGACTGGTCACCGTTTGGAGGATCGATGTCAGACCTGACCCGACGGCAAGCCCTCAAGATCGGCGCAGCCGGCGCGGGCGGCGCTCTCCTGCCGGTGCCGTGGACCGCCACGGCGCGGGCGGACTCGGTGGCACCGCCGCAGGTGTTGGCCGCCGGGGACCTCGCGCTCTGGTACGACGAGGGAGCCGGCACCGACTGGCTGCGGGCGCTGCCGATCGGCAATGGCCGGCTCGGGGCCATGGTCTTCGGCAACGTCGACGCCGAGCGACTTCAGCTCAACGAGGACACCGTCTGGGCCGGTGGCCCGCACGATCCCAGCAACCCCCGAGGCGCGGGAGCGCTCGCGGAGATCCGGCGGCTGGTCAACGCGAACCAGTGGACCCAGGCCCAGGATCTGATCAACCAGACCATGATGGGCAACCCCGGCGGCCAGCTGGCCTACCAGACCGTGGGTAACCTCCGGCTCGCCTTCGGATCCGCCAGCGGAGCGTCCCAGTACGACCGGACGCTCGACCTCACCACCGCCACCGTCACCACGTCGTACGTGCTGAACGGTGTGCGTCACCAGCGGGAGGTGTTCGCCAGCGCGCCGGATCAGGTCATCGCGATGCGACTGACCGCCGACCGGACCGGCTCGATCAGTTTCACCGCCACCTTCGACAGCCCGCAGCGCACCACGGTGTCCAGCCCGGACGGCACCACCATCGGCCTCGACGGCGTCTCCGGAAACATGGAGGGCGTCACCGGCGCGGTCCGCTTCCTCGCCCTGGCCAACGCGACCGTCAGCGGTGGCAGCGTGTCCAGCTCCGGCGGGACCCTGCGGGTGACCAACGCCAACAGCGTGGTCCTGCTGATCTCCATCGGCTCCAGCTACGTCAACTACCGCAACGTCGGCGGCGACTACCAGGGCATCGCCCGGCAGCGACTCACCGCCGCGCGCGCCAGCAGCTACGACCAGCTGCGCAGCCGGCACGTGGCCGACTACCAGGCGCTGTTCGGCCGGGTCACGCTCGATCTGGGCCGCACGTCCGCGGCCGACCAGACGACGGACGTCCGGATCGCCCAGCACAACACCGTCAACGACCCGCAGTTCTCCACACTGCTGTTCCAGTACGGCCGGTACCTGCTGATCTCGTCGTCGCGGCCCGGCACTCAGCCGGCCAACCTCCAGGGCATCTGGAACGACTCGCTGGCTCCGGCGTGGGACTCGAAGTACACGATCAACGCCAACCTGCCGATGAACTACTGGCCGGCCAACACCACCAACCTGGCCGAGTGCCACGGTCCGGTCTTCGACATGGTCCGAGACCTCGCCGTCACCGGGGCGCGGACCGCCCAGGTGCAGTACGGCGCCGGTGGCTGGGTCACCCACCACAACACCGACGCGTGGCGGGCCACCGCGGTGGTGGACGGCGCGTTCTGGGGCATGTGGCAGACCGGCGGCGCCTGGCTGTCCACGTTGATCTGGGACCACTACCTGTTCAACGGCGACATCGAGTTCCTGCGGGCGAACTACCCGGCCATGAAGGGCGCGGCGCAGTTCTTCCTCAACACCCTGGTGACCGAGCCGACCCTCGGTTACCTGGTGACCAACCCGTCGAACTCGCCGGAGCTGAGCCACCACGCGAACGCCAGCGTGTGCGCCGGTCCCACCATGGACAACCAGATCCTGCGGGACCTGTTCGACGCGTGCGCCCGGGCGAGCGAGATCCTCGACGTGGACAGCACCTTCCGGGCGCAGGTTCGCGCTACCCGGGACCGGCTCCCGCCCATGAAGATCGGCTCGCGCGGCAACATCATGGAGTGGCTCTACGACTGGGTGGAGACCGAGCCCAACCACCGGCACATCTCGCACCTGTACGGGCTGGCCCCCAGCAACCAGATCACCAAGCGCGGCACCCCGCAGCTGTTCGAGGCGGCCCGGCGGACCCTGGCGCTGCGCGGCGACGACGGCACGGGCTGGTCGTTGGCCTGGAAAATCAACTTCTGGGCTCGGATGGAGGAGGGCAAGCGGGCTCATGACCTGATCCGCTACCTCGCCACCACCGCCCGGCTCGCGCCCAACATGTTCGACCTGCACCCGCCGTTCCAGATCGACGGCAACTTCGGCGCCACCGCCGGCATCGCCGAGATGCTGTTGCAGAGCCACACCGGGGAGCTGCACGTCCTGCCCGCGCTGCCGCCGGCCTGGCCGAGCGGACGGGTGACCGGCCTGCGCGGTCGGGGCGGGCACACGGTCAGCATCACCTGGGCGAGCGGTCTGGCCACCGAGATCCTCATCCGACCGGACCGCGCCGGCACCGTCCGCCTGCGCTCCCGGATCCTGACCGGCACCGTCACGGTGGTCGACACCGCCGACGGTACGGCGGCCCGGACCACCCGGATCGAGTCCGACCTGATCGACGTCACCGTGCAGGCCGGGCGCACCTACCGGGTCACGAGTTCCGGCGCCACCACGCCGACGCTGGAGCAGAGCTTCAGCAACGTCGGCATCACCAGCGACAGCAACACAAACGTCGGGAACTTCGACGGCGGCGGGGCCTCGCTCTCCGCGCAGGCCCTGGCGCAGGCCGGCGCCAGCCCGGGCGGCACGGTGAGCCGCAACGGGGTCAACTTCCGCTGGCCCAACGTCAGCTCCGGGGCCGCCGACAACGCCATCGCCTCGGGTCAGACCATCGGGGTGACCGGCACCGGCAGCACGCTCGGCTTCCTGCTGACCGGCACCTACGGCGCGGTGTCGGGGACCGGCACGGTGGTCTACGCCGACGGCACCCGCCAGACGTTCACGTTGAGCAGCCCCGACTGGTACGGCGGGCCGCAATCCGGGGGAACGGCGGCCATCGTGTCCGCGTACCAGAACCGGCCAAACAACGGCCGCCAGGCCACCGCCGCCTGCATCTACTACGTGGGTGTCGCGCTGCAGAGCAAGGCGGTGGCCTCGGTCGTGTTGCCCAACATCAGCGCCCGGCCCGCCACGAACGTGCCAACCATGCACATCTTCGCCGTCGCGATCGGGGGCTGACGGCACCGGATCCTGGCTGGGGTTGTGGGCGCAGCCGGCGGTCGGTGGTGACCGTCGGTCGCCTCGCTCGGGGCGGACGCGGTATCGAGCGGTATACCTCAGAGGTATGAATATGACTCTGAGGTATACCGCTCAACAGCACATCGACATGCCGGGCCAGCCAACGCCCATGCTCAGCGGATGCGCTCCCCGCGGCTCTCGATCCGGAAGTAGTCGAAGGCGACGTCGAGGTCGGTGGAGGTGCCGGCCCGGTTGAAGGCCAGCAGCCCGGCCTTCGTCGGCTCGACGTTCAGCGTCGTGGAGCCGATGTAGCGGTAGACGCTTCCGTCGTTGGAGTAGTAGGCGCGGTAGGTGTCCCCGATCTTGGTCAGTCGCAGCCAGATGGCGCCGTCGGCCCCGACGATCCGCTGGGCGTCGGCACCGGTGATCTCCAGCGTCGACGCCGTGCCGTTCTGTTCGCGCAGGAAGACGATCCGGGCCTTGTTGACGGCCGCGGTCGCGTTGCTCATCTCCCAGGCGAGCTTCACGTAGTTGTCGTCGTCCGCGTACCCGAGCACACCGCCCTGCTCGTTGTTCGTGCTGAGTGGGCGGGAGAAGACGACCCTGGACTCGGCCGTCCAGTCGCCGTCGACGTCCTGGAGGGCCAGGTTCCTCGCGGTGTTGGTGTTGCCCTGAAGGTCGCCCTGCCGCGCGGTGACGACCAGGGATCCGTCGGCCAGACGCCGGCTGCTCTCGTCCGGCCGGACCCACTGCCACTGTGGGCCGAGGTGGGCCGAGTCGAACTCGTCGCTGCCGGTGATGGTGGTGTTCAGGTCCACGGTGTAGACCGACGAGGCACCGCCGTTGGTGACGGTGACCCGAGCCTGCCCGGTGGGGCTGGTGGCCTGCTCGACCGCTACCGAGGCCCTGCGGTCGGCGGCGCTGGCGGTGACCGTCGGCACGGTCGTGGTGCCGGCCGGCGCGAGGGCGTTGTAGCGCAGCACAGTCGGCGCGAACGACGTCAGGCGCCTGCCGTCGACCCGCAGGGCCGTCAGCGTCGTGTCCGGCACCAGGTTGAAGACGTAGTTCTTCACCAGGGGGCCGAAGAAACTCTCCGTCGTGACCTTGACGACCGCCTGGCCGGGTACGTCGGCCGCCTGGGAGATGACCTCGTAGCGGGCCTTCCGGTCGGCCGTCCGCACCTTGGTGATGGTCGGCGACGCCCCGGCCGGCACGGGGATGGTGTACGAGGTGTCCGACAGGTTGAAGCCGCCGAACGTCTTCCCGTTCACGACGATCGTCGCCGACAGTGGCGCGTCGTCGACCGGGATGTCCCGCCCGCTGAACTCCTTCCAGTAGTTCACCGAGGTGTCCCGCCAGTCGGCGGCGTCCGCCTCGTGCACCGCCAGCTTGGCGCGTACCTCCGCGAACCGGCGTGCGTCGATGTCGGGCTGCAGCGCGTCCCAGGTCTCCCGCATCCAGGTCACGTACTGCACGCCCATCTGGTAGCGGTAGACCAGTTCCTTCCAGAACGTCCGACCGCTGTCCATCCGATGGCCCCACGGCACGTGGTGGAACCACATCAGCAGGTTCTCCGGGACCGAGTCGATGTTCCCGTAGCGCTGCCGCAAGCGGGGGAAGTACTGGGCGGCCAGGTTGCTGCCGGTGGGGGAGCGGTCGAAGCCCAGACCGACGCTGTCGGCCTTGTTGTAGTAGATCGGGCTCCAGTCGTCGCGGCCGGCCCAGTCGGCCGGGTCGGGACGGTAGTGGGCGCCCTCGGCGAACTGGTGGCCGATGCCCAGCGGCGTCTGGTAGCTGACCAGCGACTCCCACGAGCCCATCATCATCCTGCGGATGGTGTCGACGACCCGCCGTTCGTTGCTCCAGGTCATCCGCGTCCAGTCGGTCGCGATGTCCGCGGAGTCGAGCGTCCAGTCCCACGCCTGGCGTCCGAAGGCGAAGAGGTTCGCCTGGGCGAAGTGGTGCCCGGTCAGGTTGTCGGCGTTGCCGAGGTTGGCGACCCCCACGATGGCGGTGTCCGGGTGGTGCTGGGCGGTCCCGTCGACGATGTCGCCGACCAGGCGCTCCGTGAGCAGCTTTCCGTTCGCGTCGGTCGCGTACGTGTCGGTCTTGAGGATCTCCTCGTACATCGGGCCGAGGTAGGCAAGCATCCAGTTCTGGCCGGTGTACTCCTGCGTGATTTGGAGTTCCAGGGCCTGGTTGGTGTTCTCCATCCGGCCGAACATCGGGTGGATGGGCTCCCGGGCCTGGAAGTCCAGTGGCCCGTTCTTGGTCTGCAGGAACACGTTGTCGGCGAAGCGTCCCCGGCTGCCGTCCGGCTGGACCTCGTCGTCGATCGGCCCGAACTCCAGGTAGGCCCGCTTGAGCCGGTCGTTGTCGACCTCGGCGTTGTAGACGAACGTCCGCCAGTGCACGGTCATCCCGAGCGGCGCCACCGCGGCGGCGATGGCGTTGGCGCCGTCACCGTGGTCGTACCCGAAGTCCTGTGGCCCCGGCTGGCCCTCGGAGTTGGCCTTGACGGTGAGGCCCATGAAGTCCGGGATCGCGGCCTGGATCTGCTGGGCCCGGCGGTGCCACCAGCCCCGGAAGTCCGCGCCGTACGGGTCGAGCTGGCTGTTGGTCAGCGTGTCCGGCGCGAACCGACTGTCGGTGGGCGCGGTGTAGCGGATCGACAGGCCCAACCTGATGCCGTACGGCCGCAGCGCGTCGGCGAGGGCGGCCTCCTGCGCGATGCGGACGCTCGTCAGGTACGCGTTGTCGGCGTTGACGTTGTTGATGGTGATGCCGTTGATGCCCAGCGACGCCAGCGCACGGGCCATCACGAGGTAGCGGTCGAGGATGACGGGCAGGTTCCGGCCGGCGCTGGCCCCGGTCGCGGCGAAGTTGAAGATCGCCCCGCTCTCCCCGTTCAGCCCGCCCAGCCCGGAGGCGTTGTTGCCCGCGTAGAGACGCTCGGTTTCCCAGTTGTTCAGCAACCGATGCTTGATCTTCGGTGACTCCGCGACGCGGAGGTGGTCGATGGGTTTCTGGGTCTGCAGGAGCCGGAGGAAGGCGAAGGTGCCGTACAGCGCGCCGAGGTCGGTGTTGCCGGCGATGACGGTGAACCGTGCTTTGCCCTTCGACACCGAACGGACGAGGTAGCCCTCGTCGCCCACCCGGGCCAGGTCACGGGCGGCGATGGTGCGGCCCACCAGCGGGGAACTCGTCGGTGTGCCCACCACGACCGCGCCGTCCGGGACCGTGCCGCCGTCGAGCGTCGCCACGGGTGTCGGCTGACCGAGCAGCCCGCCCAGGCCGCGTACCAGTTCGTCCCGGGCCGCGCCCAGCGTGGTCTCGACGAGCTTCTCGGTGGAACCGGGCTCCATGGCGAGGTCCGTCGTGTGTCGGTGCACCTTCGTGGCGTCGGCATTCTCGACCACGATCGCGGTGGCCGCTCGGCGGTAGTCGCGCAGCAGCTTCGCGTCGTCGACCGGCACGTACCGCAGCCACAGGTCGGAGCCGTTGTAGTCGTCGGGCGACGGGGCCGCGGCGACCGGCGTGGTGGTGGCGACCGTGAGGGTGGCCGCGACGGTGGCGAGTGCCGTGCCCAGCACGATGAGCGTTCGCCGTAGCCGGGGCACCGAAGCTCGGTTCATCGCCATCTCCTCGTTCGTCCGCGGGGGACGCCGTTCGGCCCGTCCCGCGAGCGCGACGACGTCGATGGATGGATGTGCGTCGATCCTGTCCGGGGTGGCTCCGCCTCGGCAACGAGTTGTCGTTTCTTGTCGCGGGGGCCGGGCGACCTCACAGCAGGTGGGCCGCCGGGCCGGGAACGGGCCGCTGCCGTACCCACGGTGGTCGGGCCCGACCGGGGCTCGGGTTGCGCGCCGCCGTCGAGTCGCGGACCACGAGGCGTACCGGCAGGACCATCGGCCGGCCGGTGTGCCCGGGCGCCCCTCCGATCATCGTGAGCAGGTGCCGGGTAGCGGCCGAGCCTTCCGCGTAGAGCGGTGCCGCGACGGTGGTGAGCCCGGGTGTGACGATGTCGGCCGCGAGGATGTTGTCGAAACCCACGACGCTGACGTCGCCCGGAACGTTGACGCCCATCCGGCTGAGGCCGCGGATGATCCCGATGGCCATCTGGTCGTTGAAGGCGAGGACCGCCGTCGCGGGACGCGCACACAGCTCCTGCGCGGCCCGCTCACCGCCCGCCATGGTGGGACTGAACGGTCCGATCTGGCGAACCTTGATCTCCAGCTCCATGCCGGCCTCGAGCAGCGACCGCCAGCGGATGCCGTTGGGCCAGGACGCCTGCGGCCCCGCGACGTAGGTGATGTGGTCGTGCCCCAGCTCGCCGAGGTGCTCGGCGGCCCGCCGCACCCCGCGGGGGTTGTCCGTGACGACGCAGGGCACGTCGGCGAGAGCGCGGTTGAGGACCACCACCGGCCGCTGCTTGGCGACCATCCGGATGGCCGAGTCGGACATCCTGCTGCTGGCCAGCACGATGCCGTCGACTGTCGACATGGTGCGTTCGACCGCCGCCCGTTCCAGCCGGTCGGACTCCTGGGCGTCGATCAGCACCGTGGTGTACTCGCCGTCCGTCGCCGCCTCCTGGGCGCCGCGCACGATCTCCGCGTACACCGGGTTGGTGATGTCGGCGATGACCAGCGCGATCATCTGGCTGCGGGACGTGGTGAGGGCGCGGGCGAGGGGGTTGGTCCGGTAGCCCAACCGCTCGGCGACCTGCCGGATCCGTTCGGCGGTCTCGGAGTTGACGCGACTCGGCCGGGAGAAGGCGCGGGACACCGTGGACGGTGAGACGTCGGCCTCCAGGGCGACGTCGTAGATCGTGACTCGTTGTCCCGGCGGCCTGGTGTGGTCGGGCATCTGCATGCTCCTCCCGGCTACGCGCCGTGATCATGCTATGGCGGCCGTGAATACTCGGCAATGCCCCCGCAACAATCCGGTGGCCCGATCGCATTCGCGCGAGGCAATACATGGCAACCCGTTGCCACCGCCGCGCACCGGCTGTCTGAATCAGCGGGGATGGCACCTGGCGGAGGGAACGGCTCATGGGTATCTCGCGGCGCGGCGCTCTCCTGGTCACGGCATCGTCGCTCCTGGTGGGCGCGGTCGGGTGCGGGGCACCCGAGGCGCCCGGCGACTCCACGGGCGACAGCACCGGCGAGGTGCCACAGCGGCCCGGCAAGGCCGTCACGCTCAACGTCCTCGACGTGGCGGGCAACCTCCAGCTGACCCAGGGGATGATCGACGAGTTCGTCTCGAAGAACCCCGACGTGATCTCCCGGGTGACCTACTCGAAGGCACCGGCGCCCGAGCTGGCCGGAAAGATCAAGGCCCAGCAGGGGGCGGACCGGGTGGACATCGGTCTCGTGCTGACCGGCGTCGACGGTCTGGCCGCCGGGATCGAGCAGGGGCTCTGGATCGACGTGTTGCCGACCTTCCAGGACCGCCTCGGCGGGATGGGCAACTACCTGGAGCCGGCCGCCGCGATGCAGAAGCTCGCCGGCAACGCGGGCGTCACCGTCACCTACTACCCGTCCGGTCCGCTGCTCGAATATCTGCCGGCCCGCCTGGCGACGCCACCCACCAGCGCGGACGCGCTGCTCGCTTGGGCCAGAGCCAACCCCAGGAAGTTCCAGTACGCCCGCCCGGCCAACTCCGGCCCGGGCCGGACGTTCCTGATGGGTCTGCCCTACATCCTGGGTGATTCCAACCCCAAGGACCCCACCGCGGGCTGGGACAAGACGTGGGCCTTCCTCAAGGAGTTGGGCCAGTACGTCGACTACTACCCGTCCGGCACCACCGAGACGATGAAGAACCTCGCCAACGGCACCGCGCACCTGATCGTCAGCACGACCGGCTGGGACATCAACCCGCGAGTGCTCGGCACGGTGCCCAAGGAGGCCAGGATCACCCCCATCGACGGCTTCCACTGGGTCACCGACGCGCACTACGCCGTCCTGCCCAAGGGCGTGTCGACCGACACCCAGGCCGCGGTGCTGGCCCTGCTGGCGTTCATGCTCACCCCCGAACAGCAGGCGAAGGCGTACGACGAGGGTTACTTCTACCCGGGTCCGGCGATCAAGGAGGTCCAGCTCTCGTCGGCGCCGCAGAAGAGCCAGGACGCGATCCGGGAGTTCGGTCGCCCCGAGTACGACGCGCTGATCGCCGGGAACCCGACCGAGGTTCCGCTCGACGCGAAGAGCCTGGTGGCGGCATTCAGCCGCTGGGACCGCGAGATCGGCGGCGGCAAGGTCAAGCAGGGATGAGCGCCTTCACCCAGCTGCGGCTGGACGGGGTGTCCCGCCGGTTCGGCGGCCAGGCCGCGCTCACCGAGCTGGACCTGACGATCGAGGCGGGGGAGTTCATCGCCCTGCTCGGCCCGTCCGGCTGCGGCAAGTCGACGGCGTTGAACTGCCTGGCCGGGCTGCTGCCGTTGACGGCAGGAAGCATCTGGCAGGACGGGCGCCGCATCGACACGCTGCCACCGGAGCGGCGCGGCTTCGGCATGGTGTTCCAGAGCTACGCCCTCTTCCCGCACCTGACGGTCCGGGCGAACATCGCCTTCGGGCTGCGGATGCGGCGGCTGCCCAAGGAGGAGACGCGCCGGCGTACGGAGGAGGCGGTGCGGCTGGTGCGACTGGAGGACCACGTCGACAAGTTGCCCGGTCAGCTCTCGGGTGGCCAGCAGCAGCGCGTCGCCATCGCCCGCGCCGTCGTGTTCGAGCCGTCCCTGGTGTTGATGGACGAGCCGTTGAGCAACCTCGACGCCAAGCTGCGCCTGGAGATGCGGACCGAGATCCGCCGGCTGCACCAGTCGCTGGGCCTCACCACCGTCTACGTGACCCACGACCAGGAGGAGGCGCTCTCCCTGGCCGACCGGCTGGTGGTGCTGCGGGAGGGGCGGGTGCAGCAGATCGGCTCGCCGCGCGAGCTGCACACCCGACCGGCGAACTGGCACGTCGCCGACTTCATGGGCTACCGCAACCTGTGGCGGGGGCGGGTGGAGCAGGTGGACGACGCCCGGGCCACCGTGGGGTCGTCCGGCCACCGCCTGCTCGGCGAGGTGGTGGGGAGCCTGCGGACCGGGGCGGAGGCGGTGGTCGCGGTACGCCCCGAGGACATCCGCGTCGACGGGCCCGGCGAGACCCGCAACGCCATGTCGGCGACCGTCGAGGTGGTGGAGTACCAGGGCCGCGAGTTGGCGGCCGAGGCCCGCACCGACACCGGGCTGCTGTTGCACCTGCGGACCGAGCAGCGGATCGCACCGGGCGACCAGGTCAAGCTCGCCGTGGACCCGCAGCGGCTGCTCGTCTATCCCGCCGACACGTCGGCGGCGACCGACCGCCAACCGGACGCCTCGGGGGCGGCGCGGTGAGCGGCGCCGGGCCCGGAAGGCCACTGACGCACTGGCGGCACCGTCTCGCCGAGCGGGGCGTCGACCGTCAGCTCTGGTTGCTGGTCCCGGCCCTGGTGTTCGTCATCGCCCTGTTCCTCTACCCGTTCTTCTACGGGCTGACGCTCTCGTTCCAGCCGACCAGGGGCGGGCCGTTCAGCGACTACGCCCGGTTCTTCTCCGACTCCTACGAGCGGGGCACGATCTGGATCACGCTGCGGATCGCGTTGCCCGCCGCGCTCCTGAACGTCCTCGCCGCGGTGCCGATCGCCTACCGGATGCGCGGCCGGTTTCGGGGCAAGCGACTGGTCACCACGCTGCTGGTCGTGCCGATCACGCTCGGCACCGTCCTCACCGCACAGGGGCTGCTGAACTTCCTCGGCCCGACCGGCTGGTTCAACCGGATCCTGCTGGCCACCCACCTCGTCGACGAGCCGGTGCGACTGACCCACAACTACTGGGGCGTGTTCTTCTCGCTGGTGATCACCGGTTTTCCGTTCGCGTTCCTGCTGGTGCTCTCGTACCTGTCCGGCATCGACCCGACCCTGGAACGGGCGGCCGCCACGCTGGGCGCGGACTGGCGTCGTCGGTTCACCCGGATCACCCTGCCGCTGCTGATGCCCGGTCTCGCCACGACCTTCTGCCTGACGTTCGTGCTGGCGTTCAGCGTGTTCCCGTCGGCGGTGCTGGTCGGCAACCCGGCGGGTGAGACCCGGGTCATCTCCCTCGCCGCCTACCAGGCGGCGTACGAGCAGTACGACTACCCGTACGCGTCGGCGATCGCCATGATCATGGGCTTCGTCGAGCTGGTCATCATCGCGGTGGTGCTGGCCGCTCGTGGCCGTTTCTACACCGGCTCCACCGGAGGCAAGGGCTGATGGCAACGACGACCCAGGCCCCACCGGCGCGGCCCCCCGCCACCAGCACCGACCGGCGGCGGCGCATCGCCGCGCGGCCGGCCGCCTGGGTCGTGTGGGGCGTCGTCATCTTCTTCTTCCTCAACCTGCTCGGCGTGGTGGCGTCCGTGCTGGTCAGCTCGTTCGGCCGGCGGTGGTTCGACACCTGGCTCCCGGACGGCTACACCACCGACTGGTACGTGCGGGCCTGGGAGGAGTTCGCGCTCCTGCAGGTCATCGTCGTGACACTGGAGGTCTCCGTCCTCGTCGTGGGCCTCTCGCTGGTGATCGGCGTGCCGGCCGCCTACGCCCTCGCGCGGCGCTCGTTCCCCGGCAAACGACTGATCTTCCTCGTCTTCCTGCTGCCCATCCTGATGCCGCCGATCACGTACGGCATCCCGCTGGCGACAGTTCTCTACAAGTTCGGCCTGGCCGGGCACATGTCCGGGGTGGTGCTCGCCAACCTCGTACCGTCGGTGCCGTTCGTCATCCTGACCATGACCCCGTTCATCGAGCAGATCGACCCGCGGATCGAGAGCGCGGCACGCATGTGCGGCGCGGGCCTGCGCACGGTGTTCCTCCGGGTCCTCACGCCGCTGCTCGTGCCGGGCATCCTCGCCTCCGCGATCCTCGTGCTCGTGCGGACCGTGGGCATGTTCGAGCTGACCTTCCTGACCGCGGGGCCCGACTCGCAGACCCTGGTGGTGGCGCTCTACTACTCGATGTCCGCGTCCGGGATCAGAGCCCAGCAGTCGGTCGACGCCATGGCGGTCATCTACACCTCGATGATGCTGGTCCTGCTCGTCGTCGCGCTGCGCTACGTCAACCCGACCCAGCTCGTGGCCCAGGTCAAGGACGAGCCGGAGCACTGAGGCCGGCGCCGGCGTCGAGGATCTCACCCAGTCGGCCCGCGACGGTGAGGAGCGCGGGCAGCCTCGTCCGCAGACCGCGATAGGCCGCGGCGAGAGCCGGGTCGACCGCTACGGGCTCGCCGCCGGCGACCCCGGGATCGAGTTGGGTGACCGCCTCCTGGAGATCGGAGGTGTGGCCGATCGCGAAGAGCCCGAGCGCCGCCGCGCCGAGGGTGACGTGGTCGGCCGCACCCACGACGCGGACCGGGCAGTCCAGGACGGCCGCCATCACCTCGCGCCACAGCGGAGACCGGAACGCGCCGCCGGTCAGGCGGACGCTGCCGATCGGCGTCAGCTCGGCCAGCCGGTCACGGACACCAGCGAGTTGCAGGCAGACGCCCTCCACGGCGGCCCGGACCAGGTGGCCGCGCGAGTGCTCGCTGCGCAGTCCCAGGAACGCGCCCGGCGGGGCACAGCGCTGCGGCGGAGCCTCGTCGGCCCGCAGGTAGGGCAGCATCACGAGACCGTCGCTGCCCGGTGGGACCCGCTCGGCGAGATCCAGGAGCGCGGGCGCGGCACTGTCGTCACCGAAGACACGTCCCGCCCACCGTACGACGTTGCCGCCGTTGCTGACCGCGCTGCCGACAACCCACGCGTCGTCGGTCAACGCGCCGCAGGAGAACGTGTCGACCGGGTCGGTGAGGGGAGCCTCGACGACCGTGCGCAGGGCCCCGGTGGCCCCGAGCGTCAGGCTACCGACGGTCGGGTCGGTCGCCGCCGTGCCCAGACTCCGCAACGGACCGTCTCCCGCGCCGACGACGACCGGTGTGCCGGAGGGCAGGCCCACCGGGCGCCCGGCCGCCGGCGACAGCCGCAACACCGCCGTCGTGGGCAGGACCGGGGGCAGCTGACGCTCGGACACCCCGGCGAGATCGAGTACGGCGGGACTCCACCCCCGACGGTGCACGTCGAACATCCCGGTGCCGGATGCCGAGGACAACTCGGTCACCAACATCCCGGTAAGCCGGTGGACCAGATAGTCCTTGAGGCCGATCCACCACCGCGTCGCCGTGCAGAGGTACGGCTCGTGGCGGGCGAACCACAGGAGCTTGCAGAGCGGGTTCATCGGGTGCACGGGTGTACCCGACAACCGGTGCAGCTCCCGGCTCTGGCCGGACAACCGCAACTCACGGGCCGCCTCCGACGACCGCGTGTCGCCTCGGGTCAACAGCGGCGTCACCGGCGTCATCGCCGCGTCCAGCCCGATCAGGCCGTACCGGGCGGAACCCAGCGCGAGGGCGACCACCTCCGCCCCGGCGGTGCCAGCCACACACTCGGACACCGCTGCCAGGGTGGCCGCGACCAGCACGTCCGGCTCCTGCACCTGCCAGCCGGGCATCGGCTCAAGCAGCGGGCACTCCCGCGTCGCGGCGTGCCGTGCGGTGCCGTCCAGTGCGAACGCGGTCGCCCGCACGGCCGTGGTGCCCACGTCGACTCCGACGATCACCCGACGCTCCGGCCCCATCCGCACATGGTCGAGCCGCGCTCTGCAGGCCGGCAAGCGGTTGCGCGCAGTTGTCGTCGCGGCGCTCCGCCCCGGTCAGACCAGGAACTCCTCCCGCATCCGCGCGCCCAGGTTGATCCCGCCAACCGCTCGTGGGCCGGCCGGATCGTGCACGGCGACGGTGTTGTTGCGACGCATCAGCTCACGGACCGCGGGCGGCAGTCGCGGTGGGTCGTCCATGGCCGCGAGGACCTTCCCGGCACTGACGATCAGTCGATCGGCCAGGGTGGCGGCGTCGGTGTCCACTCGCACCCGGCCGTACTCCCAGCCGGACGTGGTGAGGTCGAGCACCTCGAACACGCGCGTCACCAGCGGGTTCGGGTCGGTCACCCGGTCGAGCCGGGGCGCCCGGTTGCCGACCACCGTGACGGCGGCGGCCACCTGCGCGTACGGGTGGAAGCCGCACGGCAACGCGAACAGCGGCCAGCGCAGGGCCGGGCCGGCCTCCTTCCACAGCGGCCGGTAGTTGCGGCGGTGCACCAGAAGTCGCCGGCCCGTCCGTCGGTGGATCTCCTGGGCCTGGGCCTGAAGGTCCACGTGGGCCTCGTCGGCGACCTGACTCACGATCCGGCTCGCCACCACCAGGCCGTCGTCGCTGTCGAGCGAACCGGTGAGCGCCTCGACCTGCTCGGTGAACCGGATCCGCGCGTGGGGGCCGTACCGGGACTGGACGTCGTGCAGCAGCGCCTGCTGGCGTCCCGGGTCGAGCTGGACCTTCCTACCGCCCAGCAATCGACGGAGCCAACGCATGTCGCCTCGATTCAGCAGAGCCGTCGCGGACGGCGGCAATGCTAGTGCGTCGACCCTCCCTCATGTTCCCAAGGGGGGCTCGTCGACTCCGCTCTCGACGAGCGCGATCACCGTCGACGTGGCGTGATCAGGCCCGACTCGTACGCCCACACGACCAACTGGGCCCGGTCGCGGCAGTGCAGCTTCGTCATCGCCCGGTTGACGTGTGTCTTGGCGGTCAGCGGACTGATCACCATGCGCGCGGCGATCTCGTCGTTGGTCAGCCCGCGCGCGACCAGCTCCACGATCTCCTGCTCCCGGGCGGTCAGCACGTCGCGTCCGGCCGTCGGCACGGCCGGCGGCGGGCCGGCCACGAACTCACTGATCAGCGTGCGGGTGACGGTGGGCGCGAGCAGCGCGTCACCGCGCGCGACGACGGTGACGGCGTGCAGCAGGTCGGCGGGGTCGGCGTCCTTGAGGAGGAAGCCGCTGGCGCCCGCGCGGAGGGCGGCGAAGACGTAGGAGTCGAGCCCGTAGTTGGTGAGGATGAGAACGCGGATCGCGGCGAGGTCGGGATCCGCGGCGATGCGCCGGGTGGCCTCGATGCCGTCGAGGCCCGGCATCTGCACGTCCATCAGGACGACGTCCGGGCGCAGACACCGTGCCAGGTGGACGGCCGAGGTGCCGTCGGTCGCCTCGCCGACGACCTCCAGGTGGTCCTCGGCGTCGAGCAGTGCCCGGAAGCCGGCTCGCATCAGCGCCTGGTCGTCGGCGAGCAGCACCCGGATCATCCCGGCTTCTCCCCGCAGTGGGCGGTCATCGCCGGCCGTCCAGCGGGAAGGTGGCCCGTACCGCAAATCCATGGTCGTCCTGCGCGGCGGTCCGCAGCGTGCCGCCCAGGGCGTTCACCCGCTCCCGCATGCCGCGCAGGCCCACGCCCGGGGTCAGGGGCTCAGCCGGCGACGCCTGTCCGTCGTCGGTGACCGCGACGGTCAGCTCCGCCGGGGCGTACCGCACCTGGACGTGCGCGGTCGCGGGGCCGGCGTGGCGGGCCACGTTGGTGAGGGCCTCCTGGATGACCCGGTACCCGGCCTGGTCGACCTCGTCGGGCAGGTCCCAGCGCTGACCGGTGACGGTCACCTGCACCGGTACGCCGACCGCGCGGGTCCGCTCGGCCAGCTCGTCCACCCGGGCCAGCCCGACCCGGTCGACGTCGTCGGGTGCGCGCAGGACGTCGAGGGTCGTGCGGAGTTCGCGCATCGCGGCGCCGCTGGCCTCCTGGATCGCCAGCAGCGTGGCTGACGGTTCCTCGCCGTGCTTGCGGGCCAGGTGCACGGCGATGCCGGCCTGCACCTTGATCACCGAGATGCTGTGGGTCAGGGAGTCGTGCAGGTCGCGGGCGATGCGCAGGCGCTCCTCCCCGGCCCGGCGCAACGCCATCTCCTCGCGGGTGCGTTCGGCCTCGATCGCCCGCTGCTCGACCTGCTCCAGGTAGGCCTGGCGCTGCCGCGCGACGAGTCCGGCCACGTTGGCCGCCACGAACCAGCCCAGCAGCAGGGCCGTCCGCTCGGCGACGAGCTGGCCTGGGCGCCCTGGCGGCGCCATCGAGATGTCGCGGGCCAGGAAGCCGCCGAGGAAGGCGAGGCTGGCCACGGCTGCGGCCGACCGGTGCCCCTGCCAGGCGGCGACGTAGACGGCGCAGAGGACGGGGAACGCGGCGGACACCCCCGGGTGCACCCGGAGGTGGACGGCCAGCATGGCGACGGTGACCACGCCCAGCGCCACCACCGGGTGGCGCCGGCACGCCGCCAGGGCCACCGCCGTGGCCAGGACCAGGGCGATGTCGAGCACCTCGACCGGCGCGGCGTCCGGGGTGAGCGCGGCGTTGCCGAGCAGGAGGGCGCTGAGGGCGAGGCCGCCGAGGGCGTACGGGAGGTCGCGGCGCATGGTCGCACTGTAGAGCGGCCGTCGTCGGTGCAGCATCCCGCGCGCGTGGTAGCTGTGGCGTACCACGGGCGCGGTATCGGCGGTACGGCAAGTGTCTGCGGCGGCACGACGCTTTCCCGGCCCGCCGCCACGAGCATCGAGCCCATGACTTACCGCTTCTTCACCCCCACGCCGACGAGGGCGGCCACCGGCCGCACCGCCGCCGTCTACCAACAGTTGCGCGACGACTTTCTCGGGCCGTTGCCGACCTTCCAGGCGCTCTCGGCCATGCCGGAGGTGCTGGCCGGGACCTGGGCGCTGATGCGGGAGGCGCTGCTCGCCGGTGACGCGCCCCGGGTCGACCGCGAACTCGTCGCGGCCGCGGTGTCCCGGGCCAACCGCTGTCGGTTCTGCGTCGACGCCCACGTGCTGCTGCTGCACGCGCTGGGCGAACCGAAGCTGGCCGAGGCCGTCGCGCGGGGCGAGACGCCGCCCGAGCCGCGGCACGCCCAACTCGTCGACTGGGCGCAGGCGAGCCGCAGCCCCCGGGCCGCCGACTGGACCAGCCCGCACCGCCCGGAGATCACCGGCACCCTGCTCGCCTTCCACTTCATCAACCGGGTCGTCTCGGCGTTGCTCGACCCCGACCTGCTCCCCGGCGGCCTGCAACGCTCCCCACTGGTGCGCTCGGTCGGGGGTCGGCTCTACGCCAGGGCGGCCCGGGAGCCGAAGGAGCCCGGACGGAGCCTCCCGCTCCTCGACGCCGACGTAACGGCGGCGCCGGCCTGGGCGGGGGACAGCCCGGTGGGCGTCGCCTACGCGTCGTTGCGGGACGCCGCCGTGCGGGGTGGCGACCTGCTGGGCGACGTGGCGCGCCAGACCGTCACGGCCACCGTGCGCTGGGAGGACGGGCGGTTTCCGGCCCGGCCCGCGGACTGGGCCGTCGATCTGGTCCGGGACGTGCCGGGCAGGGACCGCATCGGGACCCGGATCGCGTTGTTGGCGGCGTTCGCGCCCAGCGCGATCAGCCCGGGCGACGTCGCTCTCTGGCGGCTCTCCCACCCGGCCGACGCCGACCTCGTGCGGTTGGTCGCGTACGGGGCGATCACGGCCACCGATCACGTCGCCCAGGCCCTCGCCTCGGCGCACCGCTAGGAGGTAACCCATGCGCAAGGCATTCGTCATCATCAGCGCGGTGTCGCTCGTCGCGTTCGCCCTGCAGTTCGTCTTCGCCGCCGTGGGCGGGTTCACGAGACCCGCCGGCGACGACGCGTACGCGCTGCACAGCGTCAACGGCATGGCGGTCATCCCGGTGCTCACAGTGCTCACCGCCCTGTTCGCCGCGCTCGCGAAGGCGCCGGGGAAGCTCATCGGGCTGGCGGTCCTGCCGATCGGTCTCGTCGTCCTCCAGCCGCTCATCGCCATGCTCGCCGAGGCGTTCACCGACGCGTCGGGTGTCAGCACCCCGCTCGGCCTGACCATCGGTGGGTTGCACGCGCTCAACGGAATCATCGCGGTGCACGTCGTGGTCGCCGTGCTCCGGGCGGCGCGCAAGCTGGCCGTCCCGGTGCCGGCCAACGCCGCTCGGGTGGTCACCCGGGAAGGAGAGCCGGCATGACCACCGGGTCGCTGCTCGCGGCCGACCTCGTGATCGCGCTCCTCGCGGCCGCCGCCTGGCTGGGTGGTGGCGCCGCTGCCGCCGCGCGGCGCCGCCCGCTCGCACTGGGCCTGGCGGCCGTCGCGCTGCTCGCCACGCTCGCCCGCGCGATCACGATCACCGCCCTCGCCCGCGCCGGCTGGTGGTTCGCCGCGGAGAAGGTCCTCATCGCCGCACCCCTGGCGCTCGCGGCGGTGGGCGTGGCCGGTCCGCGGTTGCTCCGGGCCCCGGGCGACATCCGGGCCGTCGCGGTCCCGCTGCTGTTCGCCGGGTACGCCACGAGCAGCGCCCTGCTCGTGACGGTCCTGCACGGTTATCCGGCGTCGGCGGGGGCGGGGCTGCTCGCGGTCGCCGGGGTCGTCGCGGCAACGGCGATCTCCGGGCGTGCCCTCGGCGCGCGCCCGTCCCGGACGGTGTCCCGGGTGGCCCTCGTGGTGGCGGGCGCGGCGTTGGTGACCGGAACCGGGCTGACCGTCGCCCCGGACGCCGCGCCCGCCGTACCGCATGATCATGGTTATCCGGCGGCCCGGATCTCCGACGAACCCACCCGGCGGTTCACCCTGACGGCGGGGACCGCCACGGTGGACGCGGGCGGCCGGAACGTCGCGGCGTGGGCGTTCAACGCGCAGGTACCCGGACCGGAGTTGACCGCCACCGTCGGCGACGTCGTGGAGGTGACGCTGCGCAACCGGGACATCGGGCGCGGCGTCACGCTGCACTGGCACGGGTACGACGTGCCGAACGACCAGGACGGGGTGCCCGGGGTGACGCAGGCGGCGGTGCGGCCCGGGCAGGAGTTCGTCTACCGGTTCCGCGCCGACCAGGCCGGGACGTACTGGTACCACACGCACTCGGCCTCCGACGTCGGCGTGCGGATGGGTCTCTACGGTGTGCTGGTGGTGCGACCGGGGCCGGTGACCGGCCTCGACGTCACGGTGCCGGTGCACACCCTGGCGGGCCGTCCGTTGCCCGCGCCGAGAGTGGAGCAGGTCGAGGCCGGCGTGCCGGTGCGGTTGCGGCTGATCAACACCGACAGCACGACGCACCGGTACGCCCTGGCCGGGACCGCGTTCCGGGTGACCGCGATCGACGGCGTCGACCTGCGGGGCCCGACGTCGCTGGTGGACACCGCCGTGCTGATCCCGGCCGGGGGCCGCTACGACGTGGTCTTCGACGCGCCGGCGACCCCGGTGGCGCTGTTCGTCGATGGACGGGCGGTCTACTCGACCGGCCCGGTGTCGACGGTGACCGGCGCCTGGCCGGTGCTCGATCCGCTCGGCTACGGCGCGACCGCCCCGGTGCCCTGGTCCCGGTTCGACAAGAGGTTCACCCTCGTTCTCGATCGCGGTCTCGACCTGCACGGACTGCTGCCCCGGTACGCCCACACCGTCAACGGCGCGGCCGACCCGGACATCCCACCGCAGTTCGTACGCCTGGGCGACGTCGTGCGGTTCACCATCGTCAACCGGTCGCAGATCGTGCACCCGTGGCACCTGCACGGCCACCACGTCCTGGTGCTGGCCCGCGATGGAGAGCCGGCGGCCGGAAGCCCGCTCTGGCTGGACTCGTTCGACGTGCGCCCGGGCGAGGTGTGGGAGGTGGCGTTCCGGGCCGACAACCCGGGGATGTGGGCCAACCACTGCCACAACCTGGCGCACGCCGATGCCGGGATGACGCTGCATCTCATGTACTCCTGATCGCGGATGCCGGTAGTTTCCTGTCATGACTGACGACACCTTCCGCTCGGTGGAGATCGAGCGCACCAGCCTGGGCAACTACGTCGTGCGGAACACCCGTGGCGGGTCGGTGTCGTTGGGCACGGGCGAGGACGGCAGCTTCACGCCTGTGGAGTTGCTGCTGGCTGCCATCGGCGGCTGCACGGCGGTGGACGTGGACCACATCACCAGCCGTCGTGCCGAGCCGACCGAGTTCGCCGTCGCCGTCACCGGTGACAAGGTCCGGGACGAGGCCGGCGGAAACCGGATGCGGAACCTGCGGGTCGAGTTCACCGTGACGTTTCCGGAGGGCGCGGAGGGCGACGCGGCCCGTGCGGCCCTGCCCCGGTCGCTGCAGCAGTCGCACGATCGGTTGTGCACCGTCGCCCGTACCGTCGAGCTCGGCACTCCCGTCGCGATCGCCGTGGCGGAGACCGATCGTCGCTGAGCACGGCTGCTCAGGCCGGGTGCGGTCCGTTCTCCCGGGCCGCCACACCGGGAAAGCCAACCGTGGGCGAAGCCGAATATAGATGGTGGTTGATGGTATGGGAGCGCTCCCGTACCATACCTGACGCGGCCTGTTAACGCTCACAATCAGTCGCCGCGCAGCGGCCACCACCAATGTCTGGGCCGCCGTCCCGCGAGGAGGGTGCTATATGACCAGATCCAGAGCCACCAATGTCGGTCTGGTGGCGGCCGGCATCGGCTTACTGGTGTCGTCGACAGTTGTCGCGGCGCTGCCGGCCGTCGCCGCGGCCGAGGGTTGTTCGGTGAACTACGCCGTGTCGTCGCAGTGGCAGGGCGGTTTCGGTGCCAGCGTGGCGATCACGAACCTGGGCGATCCGCTGAGCAGTTGGACGTTGACCTGGTCGTACGGCGCCGGGCAGACGGTGACGCAGGCCTGGAACACGTCGCTGACGCAGAGCGGGTCGGCGGTGACGGCGAGGAACGTGAGCTACAACGGCTCGGTCCCGACCAACGGCACGGTGTCGTTCGGGTTCAACGGGTCCTGGACGGGCAGCAACCCCGACCCGACGAGCTTCGCTCTGAACGGTGTCGCCTGCACCGGTGGAACGACGACCCCGCCGCCGACGACCCCACCACCGACCGATCCGCCGCCGACCACCCCGCCTCCGACCGACACGTGCAACCTCCCGTCGACGTACCGCTGGTCCTCGACGGGCCAGTTGGCGACCCCGAGGTCGGGCTGGGTGTCGCTGAAGGATTTCACCGTCGCCCCGTACAACGGCCAGCAACTCGTCTACGCCACCACCCACGACACCGGCACCAGATGGGGCTCGATGAACTTCGGCCTCTTCACGAACTACTCGCAGATGGCCTCGGCCAGCCAGAACGCGATGAACAACGCGACCGTCGCACCGTCGCTGTTCTACTTCGCGCCGAAGAACATCTGGGTGCTCGCCTACCAGTGGGGTGGGCCCGCGTTCTCCTACCGGACCTCGTCGGACCCGACCAACCCGAACGGCTGGTCGGCGGCACAGACGCTGTTCAGCGGCAGCATCACCGGCTCGGGCACCGGCCCGATCGACCAGGCGGTCATCGGTGACGACACGAACATGTACCTCTTTTTCGCCGGGGACAACGGCAAGATCTACCGGGCCAGCATGCCGATCGGGAACTTCCCGGGCAGCTTCGGCTCCAACTACACGACCATCATGAGCGACACCACGAACAACCTCTTCGAGGCCGTTCAGGTCTACAAACTCCAGGGCCAGAGTCGCTATCTGATGATCGTCGAGGCGATCGGCTCGCAGGGTCGCTACTTCCGCTCGTTCACGGCCACCAGCCTGGGTGGCTCGTGGACGCCGCAGGCCGCCAGCGAGAGCAACCCGTTCGCCGGCAAGGCCAACAGCGGCGCCACCTGGACCAACGACATCAGCCACGGCGAGCTGCTGCGGACCAACGCGGACCAGACGATGACCGTCAACCCCTGCAACCTGCAACTGCTCTACCAGGGCCGTTCCCCCAGCTCCGGCGGCGACTACGGCCTCCTGCCGTACCGGCCGGGTCTGCTGACCCTGCAGCGCTGACACTGCACGGCACGGCACAGCAAAGGACAGCACCGGACGGGCGGGCTCGGCGTCACGCCGAGCCCGCCCGCACCATGCCGAAACGTGGCATTGGATCGCTCCCGTGACGTCTGGCTGACAAAGACGGGATACGACACGCATCATCGGGGCAGCCGGTGGCTGACGAGTTTGGGACGATGCGCCGGTCGAACCAGCGACATCACCCGACTCGAAGGGATCCCCCGCGATGGCAAAGGTCATCTCCACGCTGTTCATCTCGGCCGACGGTGTGGCCGAGATCGACCCGGACTGGCACTTCCCGTACTTTGACGAGAACATGGGCCGTGCCGTCTCCGAGGACTATGACGCCGCCGACGTGCTGCTCATCGGTCGCGAAACGTACGACAGCTTCGCCGGGGCCTGGCCCGGCCGTGAGGCCGCGGGTGGCGACGACGCACCGTTCGCCAAGCAGCTCGGCGACGTGCGCAAGGTCGTCGTCTCGCGTCAGCCGCTGGAGTTCTCGTGGCGCAACTCGGAGCTGATCGACGGGGACCTCCTCGACGCGGTCGCCGCGCTCAAGGCGGATGCCGGCGTCCGGGGAGTTCTCATCCCCGGGTCGATCTCCGTCGTGCAGCAACTGCTCGCCGCGGGTCTGGTCGACGAGTTGCGCCTGCTGGTGCACCCGGTGGCCGCGCGTAAGGGTCGCAAGCTGTTCGACGAGGGCGACGCGGCGTACCACCTGCGACTGGTGGCGTCGGAGGCGTTCCCGACGGGTGTCCTTCGCGTGATCTACGCGCCGGGCTCGGCACCGACTCCGGTCGGCTACGACGAGGTCAAGGACCAGGTGCCGGCCGGAAGCTAGGGCGCGTTCCGGGGACGGCCGCCGCGCCGGCCGTTCTCGGGCCGGGGGCGTCGTACGCCCATGTGAAGATCCCGTCGTGACTGAGTGGACGTACAACGACCGCCCTGCGGGTGTCAGGTTCCTCACCGATCGAATTCCCGAGCCGGGCCGCACCGCCGTCGAGGACGAGCTGTGGGCCTGGGTCGTGCGGGGTGAGAGCGACGCGGACGAGTTCGTCGACTTCTTCGACGACGCCGAGGAGCGCTGTGGCGCCACGGACGACGAGCTCAGGGCGGCGCACGAGACGGCGTTGGCGGTTCGGCGGGCGCAGCAGCGCGAGTGGGGTGAGGTGCGCGGCAACCTCACCCGCGCTTTCGCGGAGCTCAACGAGCTGGGGGTGCTGGCCCGGGAGAACTTCAGCTGCTGTGGCACCTGCGCGAGCGCCGAGATCGACGACGAGCGAGACGACTCTCGGCACTGGCGCGGGTTCCTCTGGTACCACCAGCAGGACACCGAGTCGCTGCTCGCGAGTGAGGGCGGCGAGGTCTATCTCGGCTACGGGGTCTACCCGCCGGCCGACTTCGACGAGGTCGCCTACGCGGGCCTGTCGGAGGCCGAGCAGCAGGCCAGCTACCAGGCCGACCTGGAACGACTGCTGGACGAGGTCGCTTTTCCGGTGCTCCGCAAGCACGGCATGCAGGTGGATTGGAACCGCAGCCAGTCCCGCCGGATCCGGGTCACCGGCGCCCAGTGGTATGCGCCACTTGATTGACCGCTACCGATTGATCCCACACTTCGGACCGGTATTTAGTGAGGTCCATCGATATTGACGGATGGCGTCCACGGCGACAGGATCTCGGGCACCACCACCCCCGTGATCCCTCCTGGGAGGCGCCATGACCCGTCCCCGCCTGCCCCTCCTGCGGGCAGCCACCCGGCTGGCCGCACTCGCCGTCGCCACCGCCGGCGTGCTGCTCACCGTCGCCACCCCCGCCAGCGCCGCGGTGCCCACCGGCCGCTACGTCGCGCTGGGCGACTCGTACACCGCAGGCCCGCTGATCCCCACCCAGGTCGACCTCAACTGCCTACGGTCCAACCGCAACTACCCGTCGCTGGTGGCGGCGTCCGCCGGCTCGTCGTCGTTCGCCGACGTGAGCTGCTCCGGCGCCACCACTGACGACATCCTCTACGGCGGTAGCGGCCAACTGGGCATCACGCTGCCACCGCAGCTCAACGCGGTCACGTCGAACACGTCGCTGGTGACGGTGCAGATCGGCGGCAACGACATCGGCTTCTCCGGCATCATCGGCGACTGCGCGGAGGCGAGCGTCAGCAGTCCCCTCGGATCTCCGTGCAAGAACCGGTACACCGCCGGAGGCGTCGACCAGTTGCAGGCGCGGATCGTCGCCGCCACGCCGAAGATCACCGCAGTGCTGCAGGCGGTCCGGCAGGCCGCGCCTGGCGCACGGGTCGTGGTGCTGGGCTACCCGGCGATCCTGCCGGACACCGGTTACGGCTGCTGGCCGGTCGTTCCGATCGCCTACCAGGACGTGCCGTACCTGCGCGGTATCGAGAAGTCACTCAACGCGATGCTGGCCAGCGTCGCGAGCGCCAACGGCGCCACCTACGCCGATGTCTACACCCCGTCGATCGGCCGCGACACGTGCAAGAGCAGCGGCACCCGCTGGGTCGAGGGTCTGGTGCCGCAGAACTCGGCCGCGCCGTTCCACCCCAACGCCCGAGGTGAGCAGGGCATGGCCACCGCCCTGCTGGCCAGGCTGAACAGCTGACCGGGCCGTAACCGGACGAGCCCGCCCCGCCGCCAGCGGCGGGGCGGGTCACCGCACGGTGGCCGGGCGCTCGCAGTCCGTGCGCGTGCCGATCTCCCGGCAAGGCCGGCGCGGCGATGCCCAACCTCGGTGTGCTTGAGACCGAGGAGTCCGGGGTACCGAAAGCTATGCCGAATGTGGGGCAAGTCGTCGGAGACCGTTACCGCCTGGTCGAAAGCATCGCCAGCGGCGGAATGGGTGACGTGTGGCGGGCGGTCGACGAAACCCTGGACCGCTGCGTGGCGGTCAAGATGCTGCAACCCCGGTTGGTCACCGACGAGGGCTTCGGTGAGCGGTTCCGGCGCGAGGCACGGGCCATGGCAGCCCTGCGTCACCCCGGTGTCGCCCAGGTCTACGACTACGGTGAGGTGTCCCAATCCGGAGCGCCGGTCCTCGCCTACATCGTGATGGAATGCGTGCAGGGGCAGCCCCTGTCGGAGCGGATCGCCGAGGTCGGCCGGCTGGACGTGGCCGAGACGATGTCGATCGCCGCGCAGACCGCCCGTGCCCTGCAGGCGGCGCATGACGCCGGTGTCGTCCACCGTGACGTCAAACCCAGCAACCTGATCATCGAGCCGGACGGGCACGTCGTACTCGTCGACTTCGGTGTCGCGGTGACGCAGGAAGCGGCGAGCCTGACCGCACCGAACCAGGTCGTCGGCACCGCTCTGTACATGGCACCTGAGCAGGTCGCGAGAAACGAGACCACGCCGGCGATCGACATCTACGCGCTGGGGGCTGTCGTCTACCACTGCCTCGCCGGTCGGCCGCCGCACCAGGGCGAGAATGCCGTCGCGGTGGCGCTGCGGCACCTCGAAGAGGAACCGTCGCCGCTTCCCGAGGACGTTCCGGCGGAGGTTCGGCACGTGGTCGCCACCGCGATGGCCAAGGAGCCCACCCACCGCTTTCCGACGGCAGCGGCCATGGCCGAGGCGGCGCAGACACTCGCGGACCCGTCTGACCAGGTGCTGCCCACCGCGACCGGGGCGACCGAGATCGGGGTGCGGACCGAGGTCACGGCTGCCCGGCGGTCGGCCCTCGGCGGCACGGTGAGCCGGGCGGTCGCTCCTGGGCCCAGAACGATCGCGGTGCTTCTCGGGTCGTTGGCCGCCGCGGCCGCCGTCCTGGTGTTCGCCGATCCCATCGGGATCATGCCCGGCCAAACCGAGCGGCCGCCGACACCTCCCGGTGTGCCGCCCGCGGTGTCGCCAACGGTGCCGCAGCAGCGGGACCCGGGCCCCGGCGTCGGCGGCGGTGAACCAGCCACGCGCAGTTCCGCGGGCTTGCCGGTCCGAGCGCCCGGCTCCGCGACCCCGACGCCCAGCCGGGCCGCGGGCGAGGGGACGGTGGCCCCATCGACGCCGTCCGGTGGGAGCACCGCGGATTCGCCGAGTCCCACCGCGTCCGAGAGCGCTCCTGCGGAGCCGACGGAAGCCCCGACGGAAGCCCCGACGGGCGGAACGACGGCGTCACCGACCGCGGGGACGACGGAGAACCCGGCGGCGGACCCAACCTCGGCACCGTCGGCGGAGGAATCGCCGGCCGGAGGAGAGACCGCCGTACCGCAGGTGTAGCGGGCGGCGACGACCGGACCGTGCCGCACCGCCGACCCGAGGTCGTCCTGGACGACGAGGCGGACGGGGGTTGCCTGCGGAAGCAGTCTGGCGTGGCGGCCGAGGCCGCCACGCCAGTTGGTGCGATGTCAGGAGTTGATCGGGGTCAACTGGTACGGCAGCTGACCGTCGGCCAGTTCCAGTTGCCGTTGGCCATGATCGTTAGTCCGAAGTTGTTGCCGTTGCCGTTCGGTGTCGCGGTGACGGTGCCGCTGGTGCCGCTGACCGAGGCGTTCCAGCTGTTCTGAACGCTCTGGCCACCGCCGAGGCCGAGGCTGACGACCCAGTTGTTGGTGCCGCTGACTGCGACGTTGAGGTTGAACCGGTCACCCCACTGCTGGCCGGCGGTGATCGTCGCGTTGCAGTTTCCGGTCCCCGGATTGCCGGTGGGGGGCGGGGTGGTCGGGTTGCCGCCGCCGCTGCCCTCCCGGACGGTGATGTCGGAGCTTCCGCTGCTCTGGTACCCCTCGGTGGCCATGATCTGGTAGCTGTGGTTGGTGCCGAGGTTCAAGCCGGCGCGGGCCCAGGCGTCGAAGTGGTTGGCGGTGGTGATGGTGCCACTCGAACGCTTCTGCTGGCGGACGCTCCAGAACTGGTAGAACGTCTGGTTGCCGTCGATCGACGGGGCGTTGACCCGCTGGCTGCGGAGGATGTCGTAGGTGCCGCCGTCGGTGGTGACAGTGCCCATCCGGGTGGCGCCGCTGCTCGGGTTGTAGCTGCCGAAGTTCTCCACCACGTAGTACTCGATCAGCGGGTTGCGCGTCCATCCGTACAGGGCGAGGTAGGTGTTGTTGTTGCCCGGGTTGTAGCTGCCCGAGTAGGTGACCGTCCGTCGGTTGCCGGTGGCCCAACCCTTGCCGCCGACCCAGTTGTTGGTGCTCCTGTCCCAACTGCTGGTGTACCGGCCGTCGGCGCGCAGCGTCATGCTGGCGTTGCCGCTGTCCTTCCAGAACGAGAAGAAGTAGCCGTTGTGGGTGCCGGTGAGGTTCGAGGTGAGGGTCCGGTCGGCCTCGGCGTACGCGTTGGTGGCGGTCATCGTGCCGGTGACGGCCAGGACGGCGGCGCATGCGGCGCCCAGGAGCAACCGCATGCGGCCGCGCCCTCTCGGTGCGGTGTGGCTGGTGTCGGTCATGGAACTGTTGCCTCCTCTGACGGCTGGCGGGGGCCAGCGGCGCGGTACGCCTCGGCAGGCTGCCGGTGGTCGGGTAGCGGCCACGGCGTCGTACCGCTCGGTGGTGGTGGGCCGGTCGTCCTGCACGACGACCGGAGAAGTGGGTCGTGGTGGCTGGTGCTGACGACAATTGAGCGTCGTCGATGGCGACCGTATTAACCCGGCCGTCGACTTGTCAACAATTCTCGGAAACACGGTGGCAACACCGCTGTTGTCGCCGAGTGGCATCCATCCAGGTCAGTAGTCGATCAGAGGTCAGGGCGGTCACCGAAGCGTCGCAACAGCCGAACACCGGTTGGGGTGGGGGCCGCCGAAAGTTCCGGAGACTTTCCGGACCAGGCCTGCCGGCGGTGGCACCCGGTACGAGGGCAGCGGCTCCCGACGTGACCGGTCAGCGACG
Source organism: Micromonospora sp. NPDC007208 (assembly GCF_042869175.1). NCBI lineage: Bacteria > Bacillati > Actinomycetota > Actinomycetes > Micromonosporales > Micromonosporaceae > Micromonospora > Micromonospora sp. NPDC007208. The sequence continues at coordinate 121,366 of NZ_JBIAFG010000014.1, forward strand.
CCCGAGGGAGTTGAGCCGGGCGGCCTGGCGGGTCAGGTGGTCGCGTTCGGCGAGGTTGGTGGCCTGCTGGGCGGCCTCGGTGTACAGCCGCGCCGCCCTCGCCAGGTCGCCGTCGCGCTCGTGCAGGTACGCCGCCACCGCCGTGTACCGGGGCAGCGCGTCGTCCACCGTCGCGAGCGCCGCCAGGCCGGCCCGGGGGCCGTCGGCCTCACCGACCGCCACCGCGCGGTTGAGTCGGACGACCGGGTTGTCGGTCAGGCGCGCGAGTTCGTCGTACCACTCCACGATCTGCACCCAGTCGGTCTCGGCGGCGGTCGGCGCGTCCGCGTGCAGTGCCGCGATGGCGGCCTGGGCCTGGAACTCGCCCAGCTGGTCGCGGGCGAGGGCCGCCTGCAGGATCTCGACGCCCTCGGCGATCGACCGGGTGTCCCAGCGGCTGCGGTCCTGCTCGGCGAGCGGCACCAGGCTGCCGTCGGGCGCGGTCCGGGCGGCGCGACGCGCGTGGTGCAACAGCATGAGGGCGAGCAGCCCCGCCACCTCGGGGTGGTCGATCGCGGCCGCGAGCTGCCGGGTGAGCCGGATGGCCTCGGCGGCGAGGTCCAGGTCGCCGGAGTAGCCCTCGTTGAAGACGAGGTAGAGGACGCGCAGCACGGTGGCGACGTCACCGGGTCGGTCGAACCGCAGCCCGGAGACGGTGCGCTTCGCCCGGCTGATGCGCTGCGCCATGGTCGCCTCGGGCACCAGGTAGGCGTTCGCGATCTGGCGGGTGGTCAGCCCGCCGACGGCGCGCAGTGTGAGCGCGACCGCGGACGACGGCGTCAGCGACGGGTGGGCGCACAGGAAGTAGAGCTGAAGCGTGTCGTCCACGGTGGGCGCCGGCCCGGGCGCCGGCTCCTCGTCGACGAGATCCTCCCGCCGGCGGCGGGAGGCGTCGGATCGGGCCGCGTCGAGGAACCGTCGCCACGCCACAGTGGTCAGCCAGCCCTTCGGGTCGCGCGGCGGGTCGGCCGGCCAGACGCGGACCGCCTCGACCAGGGCGTCCTGCACGGCGTCCTCGGCCGCCGCGAAGTCGATTCCGCGGCGGACGAGGATCCCGAGGACGCTCGGCGTGAGGCTCCGCAGCAGCGTCTCGTCCATCGGAGTCGTCACTCCGTGATGGTGGGCGGCTCAACCAGGAACGGGCGCAGCTCCAGCCACTCGTGGATCGGCCTCCCGCCCGCCCCGGGGGCGGCCGACAGCTCCCCGGCCAGCTCGACGGCCCGGTCGTGGCTGTCGACGTCGATCACCATCCAGCCGGCGATGAGATCCTTGGTCTCGGCGAACGGGCCGTCGGTGACCGGCGGGCGGCCCTCGCCGTCGTACCGGACGAACGTCCCCTCCGGGGCGAGCGCCTGGGCGTCGACGAACTCGCCGGTGCCCTCGAGTCGGGCCGCGAAGTCGCGCATGTACTGCACGTGGGCCGAGATCTCCGCCGGCGTCCACTGGTCCATGGGCACGTCGTTCACCGCGGCCGGTGCGCCCCGGTAGTGCTTGAGCAGCAGGTACTTCGCCATCGTGATGCTCCTTGGTGCTGGCTGCGACCCATCGTGGTCACGTTCACACCGGGGACGAAGCCGGTGGGCACTTCTCGACATGGCTGTCCGGTTTTTTTCCTCCCGCAGGTTAACCTCGGGTGAATCGTCCGCCGTTGAGGTAGCTCGGGCGGGGCAAAACTTGATTCGTTCCAAAATAGTGAGCTAGTGTTCGTACCCGTGATGTCCGACTTCGAGGCGCAGCTGCGGGCTGTCTCGTTGCGCGTGACCCGGCCCCGGTTGGCGGTGCTCGCGGCGCTGCGCGACCACCCGCACGTCGGCACCGACGCGGTGATCGAGCTGGTCCGCGCGGATCATCCCACGGTCTCCCACCAGGCGGTGTACGACGTGCTGCGCGTGCTCACCGAGGCCGGTCTGGTGCGGCGCATCCAGCCGGCCGGGGCGACCGCCCGCTACGAGTCCCGGGTCGCGGACAACCACCACCATGTCGTGTGCCGCTCCTGCGGCGCCATCGCCGACGTCGACTGCGCCGTCGGTCACGCCCCCTGTCTCACCGCCTCGGGCGACCACGGTTTCGTGGTCGACGAGGCGGAGGTCGTCTACTGGGGCACCTGCCCCGACTGCGCGACCGAACGCACGCCCCAGAGATCCGCAAGCTCGGAAGGAAGCACATGAGCGACACCCAGGACAACGGCCCCACCAGTGCGCAGGGCGTGGACCAGAAGGCAGCGGCCGGCTGCCCGGTCGCGCACGACTCGGTGACCGCGCACGGCAGCGAGAGTGAGAACCCGGCGATCGACTCGCCGACCCCGAAGACCGGCGGTCGTCCGCGCACCAACCGGGACTGGTGGCCCAACCAGCTCGACCTCTCGGTGCTGCACGCCCACTCCTCCAAGGGCAACCCGCTGGGCGAGAACTTCAGCTACGCCAGGGAGTTCGCGAAGCTCGACGTCGAGGCCCTCAAGCGCGACATCGTCGAGGTCCTCACCACCTCGCAGGACTGGTGGCCGGCCGACTTCGGCCACTACGGCGGCCTGATGATCCGGATGAGCTGGCACGCCGCCGGCACGTACCGCATCGAGGACGGCCGGGGCGGCGCCGGCGACGGTGGGCAGCGCTTCGCGCCGCTCAACAGCTGGCCGGACAACGCCAACCTGGACAAGGCCCGCCGGCTGCTCTGGCCGGTCAAGCAGAAGTACGGCCAGAAGATCTCCTGGGCCGACCTGCTCGTGCTCGCCGGCAACGTCGCCCTGGAGTCGATGGGCTTCAAGACCTTCGGCTTCGGCTTCGGTCGCGAGGACGTCTGGGAGCCCGAGGAGATCTTCTGGGGTCCGGAGGACACCTGGCTGGGCGACGAGCGCTACGCCTCCGAGAAGGAGATGGCGGCCGGCGTCGGCTCGACCGAGATGGGGCTGATCTACGTCAACCCGGAGGGCCCGCGCGGTAACGCGGACCCGGCCGCAGCGGCGCACTTCATCCGCGAGACCTTCGGCCGGATGGCGATGAACGACGAGGAGACGGTCGCCCTCATCGCCGGTGGTCACACCTTCGGCAAGACCCACGGTGCCGCCGTCGCCGACAACCACGTGGGCCCGGAGCCCGAGGGCGCCCCGCTGGAGGCGCAGGGCCTGGGCTGGCTGAGCACCCACGGCAGCGGCAAGGGCGCCGACACGATCACCAGCGGTCTCGAGGTGACGTGGACCGACGTGCCGACGCAGTGGAGCAACCGCTTCTTCGAGATCCTCTTCGGCTACGAGTGGGAGCTCACCACCAGCCCCGGTGGCGCGAAGCAGTGGGTCGCCAAGGACGCCGAGGCGATCATCCCGGACCCGTTCGACCCGGCGAAGAAGTACAAGCCGACGATGCTCACGACCGACCTGTCGCTGCGCGTCGACCCGGCGTACGAGAAGATCTCCCGCCGCTTCCTGGAGAACCCCGACCAGTTCGCGCTGGCCTTCGCCAAGGCGTGGTACAAGCTGCTGCACCGCGACATGGGCCCGATCGAGCGCTTCCTCGGGCCGTGGGTGGCCGAGCCGCAGCTGTGGCAGGACCCGGTGCCGGCCGTCGACCACGAGCTGGTGGGCGACGCCGACATCGCCGCCCTCAAGGCGAAGGTCCTGGAGTCCGGTCTCACGGTCGACCAGCTGGTCTCCACCGCCTGGGCCTCCGCCGCGAGCTTCCGGCACACCGACAAGCGCGGCGGCGCCAACGGGGCGCGCATTCGCCTCGAGCCGCAGCGCAACTGGGAGGTCAACCAGCCCGAGCAGCTGGCCACCGTCCTGACCGCCCTTGAGGGCATCCAGCAGGAGTTCAACTCGGCCGGCGGGGCGACCATCTCGCTCGCCGACCTGATCGTGCTGGCCGGTTCGGCCGCCGTCGAGAAGGCGGCGCGGGACGCTGGCGTCGAGGTGACCGTGCCGTTCCGGCCGGGCCGCACCGACGCGACCCAGGAGCAGACCGACACCGACTCCTTCCGGGTCCTGGAGCCGCGCGCCGACGGTTTCCGCAACTACCTGCGCGCCGGCGAGAAGACCCAGCCGGAGGTGCTGCTCGTCGACCGTGCCTACATGCTCAACCTGACCGCGCCCGAGATGACCGTCCTCATCGGCGGTCTGCGCTCCCTCGGCGCCAACGTCGGCGGCAGCCAGCACGGTGTGCTCACCGACCGGCCGGGCGTGCTCAGCAACGACTTCTTCGCCAACCTGCTCTCCCCGGGCACCCGGTGGAGCGCGTCGAAGTCCGACGAGCACGTGTACGAGATCCGCGACCTGGCCACCGATGAGGTGAAGTGGACCGCCACCGCGGTCGACCTCATCTTCGGGTCCAACTCGCAGCTGCGGGCCCTCGCGGAGGTCTACGCCAGCCAGGACGCCCGCGACAAGTTCGTGGCCGACTTCGTGGCCGCCTGGACCAAGGTCATGGAGCTCGACCGGTTCGATCTCGTCTGACAGGCACCACCGGCGAGCCCCGGCCGATCCACGTGATCGGCCGGGGCTCGTCGCCCTTTGCGTGCCGTTCGACGCGGCACCGGCGCCGTCCACCTCGATGTCACTCTGATGGCATTCCCTTCGCAACGAATCCCATGGATGATTTTTTTGTCTCATTGATCAGCTGGCGGACGGGCCCATCCATGGCAAGGTGTTGATCTGCCCGGGCGGCGGGCGCTGACCTAGTCACGCAGGGAGTCAACGTGGGCCATCCCAACCTGCAGGCCGAGGAAGTGGACCAGCAAGCCGGAAGCCGGGCGATTCCCCGGCAGCGGGTGGTCCCCGGCGGGCCGGCCAGCGCCGACGGCACCGCCTGGCGTCCACTGCGGATCGCGATGATCGGCCAGAAGGGGATGCCGGCGACCTACGGCGGGATCGAACGGCACGTGGAGGAGATGGCCAGCCGGCTCGCCAGCTACGGGCACGAGGTCACCGTCTACTGCCGCCGCAGCTACGGCGAGACCCCCGCCGACGGCTACCGGGGCGTACGGCTGCGCCAGACCCACACGATCGCGAGCAAACACCTCGACGCCATCGTGCACGCGGCGACCTCGACCGTCGCGGCGATGACCGCGCGGCCCGACATCGTGCACTACCACGGGCTGGGGCCGGCCCTGGTCGCCCCGCTCCCACGCGCCCTGTCCCGGGCGCGCGTGGTGTTGACCGTGCACGGGCTGGACAACCAGCGGGGCAAGTGGGGGTTCGCCGCGCGGGCGGTGCTGGGCAGCGCGCACTGGTTCAGCGGCTACGTCCCACACCAGCGGGTGGCGGTCTCCCAGGGGCTCGCCGCCCACTACGGCACCCGGTTCGGCCGCCCGACGACCTACATCCCGAACGGTGTGAACCCGGCCTGGCCGGTGCGGACCGGCCAGATCCAGGACCGGTTCGGGCTGACTCCCGGCGGCTATCTGCTGCTGGTCGGTCGACTGGTCCCGGAGAAGGCGGCCGACCTGCTGATCCGGGCCTTCCGCCGCACCGAGACCCCGATGCGCCTGGCGATCGTCGGCGGGTCGTCGTTCACCGACGACTTCGTGGACCGGCTGCGCCGTGAAGCCGGCGCGGACGACCGGATCGTCTTCACCGGGTTCGCCTACGGCGACCTGCTCGCCGAGCTGTACTCCGGCGCGGCCGGCTTCGTCCAACCGTCCCGGTTGGAGGGACTGCCGTTGACGTTGCTGGAGGCGGCCGCGTACGGGCTGCCGGTGGTCGCGAGCGACATCGCGCCGCACGTCGAGGTGCTGAGCTCGGACGCCGCCGGAGGGCGGTTGTTCCGCGACGGCGACGAGGACGACCTGGTCCGGGTGCTGACGTCGCTGCTCGCCGACCTGCCGGCTGAACGGGCCGCCGCCGCGGCGCTGGGCGAGCGGATCACCGGGAGGTACAGCTGGGACACCGCTGCCCGCGAGTTGGAGCGGCTCTACCTCCGGCTGGCCCCGCAGCCGGGCCGACGGGCCAGGGCACGACCCGCCCGGGCCCGCGCCTGACCGGGCGGCGTTCGCTCAGGCAGTGTCGGATTGGCCCCGCGGAGGACGGCGCAGTCGGTGCAACGGCCCCTTCTGCCGTCGGGGTGACAGGGCTAGATTGAACCGATCTTGTGCCGGGAGGACATCGGTTGGCCGCGCCCGGCAGCGGCCGGGCAGCGCCGATTCAGTTCAGTGGGATCAGTGGAACAACACACGCAGCAGGTCACCCCGCTCATGGCCAGGCGGCTCGACCCGACCCGCCTCCTCACCGGCGGCGCGGCGTTGGCCGCCGCGGTCGTGGCGGTGGTCGCCGGTGTCTCGATGGCGGCCGGTGACCGTAGGGGCATGGTGCTGCCGCTCGCGGCCGTCGCGGGGATCGCGGTGGCCGTCCTCGCGCTGACCCGGTTCGCCGGGTACGTGCTGCTGATGCTCGCGGTGCGCTCCTGCGTCGACCTGTTCAAGCTGACCGGCCCGAGCGCCGGCCAGGCCGACTCCGCCGGATCGGCCCGGGCGGTGGACCCCTCCACACTGCTCGCGGTGCTGTTCCTCCTCGCCGCCGGGCTCTGGCTGGCCGCACAGCTCAGCCGGCACGGGCGCCTGCGCGGTTCCCCGCTCAGCTGGGCCATGCTGCTCGTCGGGGCCAGCAGCGTGGTCAGCGCCCTCGGTGCCAGCCGGCCGGCGAACAGCCTGTTGGAGGCGTTGCGGATCCTCACCGTGGTGGTGATGTTCGTGGTGCTGGAACAGCTCATGCCGGACACCGCGGCGATCCGTCGGGTCCTGCTCGCCTGCTACGCCTCGCTGGTGCTGGCGCTGGGCTACACAGTCGTCCTGTCGCTGCTGGGCAACCCGCCGGCCGAGGTGAAGGGCGACTTCACCCGGATCAGCGGCACGTTCAGCCAGTCGACCACGTTCGGCCGCTACCTGATGTTCATGGTGATCTTCGGGTTCGCGGTGTACCGCTTCCTGGGTCGCCGGCTGCGGGTGTCGCTCGGCGTGCTGCTCGCGCTCTCGCTGCTGTTCCTGCTGCTCACCAACACCCGCAGCGCCCTGCTCGGCGCGGCGATCGGCCTGGTGGTGGTCGCGGCGCTGCATCGCAGCAAGCGGATGCTTGTCACCCTCTGCGTGGTGGCGGTCGCCGGGGTGGCCCTGGTGCCCGCCGTCGGCGAGCGGTTCGCCCAACTCGGCACGTCGCGTGCGGTCGGCGGAGACCCGACTGGAAACACTCTGGCGTGGCGGATCGGCTACTGGACCGAGATCGTCACGCTCGCCGACCGGAACCCGGTGACCGGCATCGGGCCGAACATGACCCAGCGCGAGACCGACGAGGCGAAGAAGCCGCACAACGACTTCCTGCGCGCGTACGTGGAGACCGGGCTGCTCGGCCTCGGGGCGTACCTGCTGATGCTGTTCGCCTTCCTGCACACGGCGTGGCGGGCGCTGCGGCGCGCGCCTCCGGGCAGCTTCGAGCGTGGCGTCGCGGTCGGGTTCACCGGCTGCGCCGCCGCGTTCGTGGCGGTCAGCGCCGCCTCCAACGTCATTTCCAACGTGGTCACGCTCTGGTACTTCGTCGCGTTCGCCGCGGCGGCCAGTGTGATCGCCCGCCAACCGGCTCCGAACCTGACCGGCGAGCAGCCACGAGGCACGTCCGTCCCGGTTTGACTGAACGACAGCATTGGGGAAAAAGTGGAGATCGTCGACTACCTGCGGGTCGCCCGGCGGCGCCTCTGGGTACTCGTGGGGGTGCCGGTGCTCGCCACCGGCGCCGCGGCCGCCATCGTCCTGTTCGCGCCACAGCAGTTCAGCGGGACCGCGTACGTGGCGGCGCCGGCGCTGGTCGGCGGTGCGGCCGGAACGCAGTACACAGGTACGCAGGCGGCGAACCAGTTCGTCGCGGCGTTCGGCGCGGCGGTCACCTCGCCCCGTGTGCTCGCCGACGTGGCCGGTGACACGGGGGTGTCACCGGAGCGGCTGCGCGACGGGCTCGCCGTCACCCAGGTCGGCGCGAGCAGCCAGTTGGAGGTGACGTACATCGCCGGTGACCGGGCGAAGATCGCGCCTGTGCTGACCGCGACCACCACCCGCGCGCTCGCCTTCCTCTTCTCCTCCCAGGTCGGCATCGCCACCGGCGAGGTCGAGGCGGCCAACTCCGACGTCACCGCGGCGACCAGGGCGATCGGGGAGTGGGAGAAGGCGAACAAGGTCTCCCAACCGGACCGGATCTACCAGGCGACGCTCGGCGAGCTGACCAGCCTGCGCCAGCAGCGGCTCTCCATGCACGCGGTCGGCAACGACCGGGGTGCCGACGCCGCGACCGACGCGATCACCGCCGCGCAGAGGAAGCTCGACGAGCTGGGGCCGAAGCTCCCCGACTACCAGGCCCTGCTCGCCCAGCGCGACGCGGCGACCAACGCCCTGTCCCAGGCGCGGGAGGGGTTGCAGGCGGCGCGGGCGCAGGCCCAGGCCGCCGATCCGAAGCAGGTGACGAGCATCGGCGAGGCGCACGAGGTGAGCCGGATGAGCGAGCTGGTGCGTACCGCCCTGCCGGTGGGCGGCGCCGGTCTGCTGCTCGGCGTGCTGCTGGTGGGCGTACTCGAACTGCTCTCCCGGGGTCGTGCCGCCACCCGGCCGGCGGCGGCGACCGCCGCGGCCCCCTCGGCGCCGGCGGAGACCGTGACCGCGGCCCGGCCGTGACCATCCGGGAAGGGGCCGCCGGGTGCGCGAGGTGACCGACCGCCCGCCGGCCCCGCCGGAGGCCGGCGACCAGCAGGTACGCGGCATGGCCCGCGGCGGTGTGCTGAACCTGGGCAGCGCGGTGCTCAGCCAGGTGGCGCTCTTCCTGGTCATGCTGTTGCTGGCCCGGGCCCTGGGTGTACGCGAACTCGGCCGGTACGCCCAGGTCTACGCCGTGCTGTCGCTGCTGGGCCTGCTCTCGCTCTCCGGTTTCCGGGCCGGGCTGACCCGGTTCGTGGCGGTGCACCTCGCCGACGACGAGCCGGCCGCCCTCCGGGGCGCGATCCGGCTCGGGCTCGGCATCTCGGCCGTGGCGTCCACAGTGATCGCCTTCGGTCTGGCGGTCGGCGCGCCGTGGCTCGCCGACGCCCTGCACGACCCGCAGCTCACCACCGGGCTGCGGTTGGCGGCGCTCTGCCTGCCCGCCTCGACCGTCTGTGAGGCCGCGCTCGCGGCCACCCGGGGGTGGCGCACGCAACGGGCCTACGCGCTCATCGGCCAGGTCTACGAGCCGGCCGCCCGGCTGGTGCTCACCGCGCTGGCGATCTCTCTCGGGGCGGGCCTGACCGGCGCGTTCTGGGCGCTGGTGGCGGCGAGTTGGAGCGCGGCCGGGTTGGCCCTCGTGGCGCTCGCCCGAATGGTGCGCCGGGTGCCCGCCGCCCGGCCCGCGTACCGGCCCGGCGAGCTGTTCCGGTTCTCCACGGTCAGCTGGGTCTCCTCGTTGTCGTCCACCGGGCTGATCTGGGTGGACGCGTTGCTGCTCGGCTTCTTCGACTACGGCCCCGACGCGATCGGCGTCTACCACGTGGCGACCCGGCTGGTCACGATCGCGGTGTTCGTGCTGGCGCCGGTCAACGCCTCGTTCGGTCCGCACCTGGCGCACCTCTACCACCAGGGTCGACTGGACGAGGTACGCCAAATCTACCGGGTCGCCACCGGCTGGGTGCTCCGGCTGTCGCTGCCGGCCTTCGTGGCGTTGCTGGTCTTTCCGGAGCAGTTGCTGCGGCTGGTCGGCGGGCCGGGCCTGGCCGGCGGCGCGGCGGTGACGGTGGTGCTGGCGCTCGGCCAGCTCGTCAACGCCGCGACCGGGCCCTGCGGAACGCTGCTGAACATGTCCGGCCGGGTCTCGGTCAACATGGTGGACAACCTCGCCGCCCTGCTGCTCAACGTCCTGCTCAACCTCTGGCTCATCCCGGCGTACGGCATTCTCGGCGCGGCGGTGGCCTGGGCGGTCTCGCTGGCGGCGGTGAACATCGCCCGGGTCTGGCAGGTGCGCGCGCAGGTGCACACCGTGCCGGTGACGGCGGGCATGGTGAAGGGCCTGGTCGCCGCGCTTGTCGCGATGGGCGTCGGGTTCGCTGTGCGGTGGCTGGTCGGAGGCGGGACCGCGCAGCTCGTTGTCGGTCTGGCCGCGATCGTGGCGGCGTACCTCGCCGCGGTGCTCGCCCTCGGGCTCAGTCGGGAGGACGTCATGGTGTTGCGCGCGGTGACCCGCCGTGGCGGTCGACGTGCCGCCGACGGCAGCGCCGATGTCGTCGTGGGCAGCGGAGTCCGCTCGTGACCGGCGTCGCGCGGCGTCAGGTCACCGACCGGCTGCGTCGGGGGGTACGCGCGGCGCGGGCCTGGGGGCGCGCGGCGCGACCGGGGGAGCCCGGTCCGCTGCCCGACTTCCTGGTGATCGGTGGGCAGCGCTGCGGCACCACGTCGCTGTACCACCACCTCGCCGCGCATCCCCGGGTCCGGGTGGCCAGCGGCAAGGAGTTGCAGTACTTCAGCGTCCACCACGGTCGGGGGGAGCGGTGGTACCGGGGGCACTTCCCGCACCTCGCCCCGGGCGAGCGTACGTTCGAGGCGAGTCCCTACTACCTGTTCCACCCGAGCGTGCCGGCCCGGGTCGCGGTGACCCTGCCGCAGGCCCGCTTCGTCGTACTGCTGCGCGACCCGGTGCAGCGGGCCTACTCGCACTACCTGCACACCCGCTCGTACGGCTTGGAGCCGCTGTCCTTCGCCGACGCCCTCGACGCGGAGGAGGAGCGGCTGGCGCGGGCGACGCGCGGCGGCCCGGACAGCCCTGCCGCGCACCGGGCGTTGCGTAACTACTCGTACGCGGCCCGGGGTCGCTATGCCGAACAGTTGGACCGGTGGTTCGCGCAGGTCCCCCGGGAGCGGATCCACCTGGCCCGCACCGAGGACCTCCACGCCGACCCGGCCGGCACGTACGCCGACATCCTGCGCTTCCTCGGCCTGCCGGCCTTCACCCCCGAGGCGTTCACCCGGCACACCCGTCGCGTCGACCCGGGCGTCTCCGAGCTGACCCCGGCCCTGCGGGACCGGCTGGGCGAGCACTTCGCGCCGCACAACGCCCGCCTGGCCACCCTGCTCGACTGGCCCGATCCCTGGCCGGCCGGTTAGCGCACGCTGGAGGTCCCGTGGGCGGTCAGGCCCTAGCGCACGGCGGCGAGGATCCGGTCCACCGGCTGGTCGGCGCGGAGCAGGACGGGGACGTCGGTCACGGTGGTGCCGCCACCGGCCGCGCCCAGCGGGGAACCCACCGCCCCGGTCCGCCCGCCCGGCGCCGCCGGCACGGTCACCGGCGTGTCCGCCGTGGACCAGAGCACCAGCGTGCTCGACCCGCCCCGGACGAACGCGACCCCGTTCAGCCGGCCGGCCACCGAGCCGGGCAGCGGCGTGACGGTGGCGTCCCGGGCCGCGTCGGCGAGGGCGGCCAACATCCGGCCGGCCTCGCGTTCGGTGCCGTTCGGGTCGAGCAGGCCGTAGCGGACCTCGCTGCCGGCCGCGTTGTTCGGGTTGTACGCCAACGGCAACCAACTGATCTCGCCGATCCCGCCGGCGGCGAGCAGGGTGACCGTCTTGACCATCTCGGCCGCCCGGCTGGCCGGGTCACCGTCGCCGTCGCGCCAGAACTGCCCGACCTCCCACGCCTGGATCGGCGTACCCGGCGGTGTGGTCGCGCGCAGGTAGTCCAGCAGCGGCGCCACCCCGCTGAAGTGCTCGTAGAAGTGCACCTGCCGAACGTCGACGGTGCGGTCGGTCAACAGCGACTCGGTGACCGCCAAAAAGCGCAGGCTGCGGCTGTTGGTCTCGGTGCCGAGCGCCCGGCGCAGCTGCGCCTCCCCGGTGACCGCCGGGATCTGCTGCCCCCGGGTGCCGACCCGACGCTGGAAGTACGCCTGGTAGGCGGCGACCGCCTCGGCCCCCCGACCGGCGCGCACCAGCCGGTCGGCGACACCCATGCCGTACGCGACGCTGCTGATGCCGGAGTCGACCACCCGCGCCTTCGGGTCGGTCGCGCGGATCGTCTCGGCGGCGGCCCGGACCAGCCGCGCGTACTCCTCGGGGCTGCCGGCCCAGTAGCTCGGCGCGTTGACCTCGTTCTCGATGGCGTACTCCCGCACCCCGTACGGGCCGTAGCGCTGCACCACCGAGCGGACGAACCGTTGGTACGCGCCGAGGTCGGTGGGCATCGCCGACTCGGTCTTGTTCGCCGTGCCCCGGGCGTGGCGTGCGGTGCCACCGGTCGCCCAGCACACGCCGGTGCGGATCTTCAGGTGCAGGGTGATGCCCAGTTCCCGGCTGCGCGTGGCGATCTCGTCCAACCCGGCCCAGTCCGCCTGCCCCGAGGTCCGTTCGATCTCACACCAGGAGATCTCCTCGTACGTCGCCGAACCGGCGAGCCGGCGCAGGTACGGCTCGAACTGCTGGTACCGCGACCAGTCCCAGTGCGCGCCGAACGGGTTACTCACCCCGTCCACGGTGTTGGTGGCCTCGGGTGCCGCCGTCGCGGAGGGGGTGGCTGCCGGTGGTGGGTCGTCGTCGCCGGCGGTGCAGCCGGCACCGAGCAGGAGTGTGGCGGTGACGGCGGCGGCGACGGCACGCAGCCGGCCCGGGCGGGTCACCGGTAGCCCAGGGCGCGCAGGGTCGGACCGGAGAAGACCCAGACCAGCAGGCGGAGGAACGGGTCGAGCTCGTGGCGGTGGCTGCCCACCCGGGAGCCGTAGATCGGCGCGGTGTCGCCCACCGCCGCGCGTCGCCGCTCCGCCTCGGTGGTGTACTTCTGGGCCACGTCGTGCTGCTTGCTGTCGTAGTCGAGGATGCCGTCCTCCCACGGTTCGCCGAGGAACTCGAAGAGGCCCCGCATCGTCTTCTCCGGCTCGCCGACCGCCTGCTCGTAGCGCAGCTCGTAGTAGCGGTCCGCCGGAAGGGTGGCGCCGACCGCCCGGGCGGTGCGGATGTAGCGCGGCCACTTCACCACGCACTTCACCGCGGACCAGTAGCCGAACCGTTTGCGGTGTGAGACCACCACGTCGCGTCCGTCCCGGATGAGGTGCACGATCTGGGCGTCCGGGAAGACCTCGGTGACGAAGTCGAGCGACATGGCGTACAGCGGGGTCTTGTCGGCCCACCGGGTCTTGCCCCGGGCGGCGGCGTAGTCGGCGTGCACGCCGCCGAAGAAGTCCCGGATCCGGCGCAGCCAGTCCTCGCGCGGGAAACCGAAGCGGGCCAGCCGTTCCCAGTCCCGGCCGACGATCCGTCGCAGGTCCGGCAGGAACCGGGTCTCCGGGCCGCAGCTGATCCGCGAGTGCGAGTCCAGGACGAGGCGCACCATCGTGGTGCCCGACCGCTGGCAGCCGACCAGGAAGATCGGCGCGGTACGGGTTCCGGTCTCAGCCACGGTCGACCGCCTTCGTCGTCTCGGATCGGGCGTCGGCGGCGGCGCGGTCGAGCCGGTCGGTCAGCTCGTCGCAGCGGGCCCGGACGCGCCTGTCGATCGGCAGCCGTCTGTCGCCCGCCGCACGGTGCGACATGCGTGGGGCGATGTGCGCGTGCAGCCGGGGATGGTAGGGGAAGTCGAGGAAGGCGCAGAGCCGTCGGAGCTGCGCGGCGGGCTCGGCGACCAGACTGTCGTAGCGGCAGAGCAGCACGTCGGCCCGTTGCTCCAGGCCGAGCTGGAAGAACAGCGAGTTGCGGACGTACCAGAACAGCGCCGCGCCGCTTTGTGGATCCAACCGCTGCGGGTCGTGGGCCCGGATCAGCTCGACGGTGTCGGTGTCGAGCCGCTGCCCCTGCCAGCGTCGGCCGATGCTGCCGTCGGCGATCGCCCGCAGGGCCCGCAGGTTGGCGTCACCGAACTTGGCGACCTCGGAGCGGGCCCGGTCGTCGACGTCGCGGTAGACCCACAGCGCGCGTCCGGGCGGCAGCCCCGGCAGGGCCAGCAACTCGTCCACCCGGTGGCTCTCGCAGAGCGGCTTGACCAGGACGTACGCGTGCCGGCTGCGGTGGAGGGCGGCGGTCAGCACCGGGTCCGGGCGCAGTTGGAAGCGGTGGAAGAGGGTGCGGTCGTTCTCGTTGCGGACCTCCACCTCCGGGGCGGCGTCCAGGCCCCGGACCAGCATGTTCGTGCCGGAGCGTTGCAGGCCGACCAGATAGACCGGCATCGCCGAACCGGGCGGCCGGCCGGTCCGCCGTCGCCAGCGTCGCTTCGCCAGGGCCGTGCCGATCCGGTCGACCGGGTTGAGGCGGTCCTCCTCGATCAGCCGTCCGATCCCCTCGGTACGCGCCCAGCGCAGATGCCGCCGGACCCGCCGAGCGGTGTACGCGAGCGCGGAGACCTCGTCGTCGGCTGCCACGGGTCCTCCTCGTCGGGCACCGGCCCGGCCCGACACCAGAGCGGGTACGACCGGCGGCAGCCAGGCTATCGGGAGATCATGGCGGGAGGCCAGGCCGCGGACCGCACGGGCAGACGAAGATCACCCGTTCAGCCACATGCCAAACGTGAGCTGGACTCGCCGACTCACCCTGCATACCGTGGGCCCTGGCCGGGGCGGGCAGACCCCGGTCATCACCTCCGGGCCCGGTTCGCCCGATCGACGTGAGCAGGCCGAGTCGATGCGCGTGCTGCATGTGAACAAGTTCCTCTACCGCCGTGGCGGCGCCGAGGGGTATCTGCTCGATCTCGCCGACCTGCAACGGGCCGCCGGCGACACGGTGGCCTACTTCGGCATGAGCCACCCGGAGAACGAGTCGCCGCTGCCGTACGCCGATCGGTTCCCGTCCGAAGTGGAGTTCGAGCCGGCGCCCAGCGGGGTGCGGCCCCGCGCGGTGGCCGTCGGCCGGATGCTGTGGTCACCGACGAGCCGCCGCGGGCTGGCCCGGGTGATCGACGACTTTCGGCCGGACGTGCTGCACCTGCACAACATCTACCACCAGCTCTCCCCGTCGGTGCTGGCGGCGGCCCGCGCGGCCGGTGTGCCGTGCGTGCTGACCCTGCACGACTACAAGCTCGCCTGCCCCAGCTACCAACTGCTGGACCGGGGCCGCCCCTGCCAGGCGTGCGTCACCGGCGGCCCGTTGCAGGCGGCCCGTCGCCGCTGCAAGGACGGGTCGCTCTCGCGCAGTGGACTGCTCGCCGTCGAGTCCTGGTTGCACCGGCAGTTCGACGCGTACGACCCGGTGCAGCTCTTCGTCAGCCCGAGTGGGTTCCTGGCCGACGTGATGCGCCGCGCGGGCGTCTACCCGGACCGGTTGCGGGTGGTCAACCACTTCGTCGACCTGAACGGCGTCGCGGCCAAGCAGACGCCCGGCGGCGGTGTCGTCTTCGCCGGTCGGCTGGCCCCGGAGAAGGGCGTCGACGTGCTGATCGAGGCGGCCGCCGCGCTGCCGGACGGGGTCGGCGTGGACGTCGCCGGAGACGGCCCGGCCCGCCCGGAGTTGGAGGCGCTCGCCGCACGGCGGGTGCCCGGCCGGGTCCGGTTCCACGGCCGTCTCGACAAGCCGCGCCTGCACGAGCTGATCCGCTCGGCGGCGGTGGTCGCCGTCCCGTCGCGGTGGCACGAGAACCAACCGATGGCGGTGCTGGAGGCGTTCGCCTGCGGCGTGCCGGTGGTCACCACCGACCTGGGCGGGCTTCCCGAGCTGGTCGAGTCCGAGGTGGACGGTCGCATCGTCGCCGCCGATGCGCCGACGGACCTCGGCGACGCACTCAACGACATCCTGGCCGACCCCCAGCGGGCGTACCGGATGGGCCGGGCCGGCCGGGCGAAGATCGCCGATCGGTTCACTCCGGACCGGCACCTGGACCGGATCCGTGGGCTGTACGCGGAGGCCGCCGAGGCGCTGCCCTCGCGACGGCGGGCCGGCCGTGCCGCCGCCGGTGGGGGAGCGGCCCGGTGAGCCCGGTTCGGGTGCTCTACCTCGCCGGCAGTGGTCGCAGTGGCAGCACACTGGTCACCACGGTCCTGGGACAGCTGCCCGGTTTCTTCGCGGCGGGCGAGCTGCGCTACCTGTGGCGGCGCGGCCTCCTGGAGAACCGGCCCTGCGGCTGCGGTTCCCCGGTGGCCGACTGCCCGCTCTGGGCCCGGGTACGCGCCGACCTGCCCGACGCCGACCCGGCCGGGATCGCCGCCCGGTTGGCCCAGCGGCTGCGGCTGCGGGGATTGCCCGCACTGCTGCGCCGCCAGCGTAGGGGGCAGCCGCCGGTCGCCGGCCACCCCGACGACACGCACCTGACCCGGCTCTACGCCGCGATCGCCGAACACGCCCTGGCCGGCCGGTCGGACGGTGTCATCGTCGACTCCTCCAAGCTGCCGCCGTACGGCGCCCTGCTCGGCAGCCTGCCCGGCATCGACCTGTACGTCCTGCACCTGGTGCGCGACCCGCGCGCCACCGCGTACTCCTGGCGTCGCCGGCGCCCACTGGACGGGCGCGCCGACGACCGGCTGATGAGCCGACCACCGGTGGGCAAGGCCGCGCTGCTCTGGCTGGTCTGGAACACCGCGACCGTACGACTGTGGGGTGGCCGCCGCCGTACGCCGGGCCGCTACCTGCGGGTGCGGTACGAGGACTTCGTGGCCGACCCGGCCGGCACCACCGACCGGATCGCCGGCTTCGTCGGCGCGACCCCCGACGCGCTTCCGTTCCCGTCACCGGCCACGGTGCGGCTCACCCCCACCCACTCGGTGGCCGGTAATCCGTCGCGGCACCGCACCGGGCTGGTCGACGTGGTCGCCGATACCGAGTGGCTGACCGGGCTCCCCACCCGCGCGTACGCCGTGGTGACCGGGCTGACCGCCGTGGCCCTGGCCCGGTTCGGCTACCCGTTGCGCCGCCCGGCGGCAATCTCTCCCGCCGCGGACCCGGCCGTTTCCCCGTCACCCGCCACCCGGCAGGAAGGCTGAACGATGCTCTCACTGGTGGTGGGAACCGGTCGCTGCGGTTCGACCCTGGTCCAGGAGTTGCTCTCCCGGCATCCCGCGGTCGGCTTCGTCTCCGGCCTCGACGACAAACTGGCCCGGCTTAACCCCAAGGGCAGGTTCAACGGCGCGCTCTACCGGCGCTCGGCACCGCGCCCGGCGGGGATGACCTCGCTGCGCCACAGTCGACGGTTGCTGGAGCGGGGCCGGCTCCGGGTGGCGCCGTCGGAGGCGTACCACCTGCTCGACCGGCAGGTGCTTGCCGGGTTCTCCCGGCCGTGCCGGGACCTGCTGGCCGAGGACCTGACGCCGTTCGTGGCCCGGCGGCTGCGGGCCTTCTTCGACGAGCGGATCGCCCGGCAGGGCTGTCAGCAGTTGGTGCAGCACGTCACCGGGTGGCCGCGCACCGGCCTGCTGCACGCTGCGTACCCGGAGCTGCGGGTGGTCAACGTGGTGCGTGACGGCCGGGCGGTGGCCAACTCCTGGCTCCAGATGGGCTGGTGGGACGGCTGGCGCGGGCCGGACAACTGGATCTACGGCCCGCTCCCGTCCGACCTGCGGGAGGAGTGGGTCGAGTCGGGTCGCTCCTTCCAGGTGCTCGCCGCGTTGGGCTGGAAGATGCTGATGGACGCCTTCGCCCAGGCCCGGCTGCGTCACCCGGCCCACCAGTGGCTGGACGTGCGCTACGAGGATCTCGTCGAGCAGCCGCGCGAACAGGTCGGCCGGATGCTCGACTTCCTCGGCCTGAGCTGGTCGGCCGCCTTCGAGAAGGGCTTCTCCCGGTACGACTTCACGGTGGGCCGGGCGGAGGCGTACCGGGAGGAACTCAGCCCGGCGCAGCTCGCCGCGATCGAACGGGTGCTGGAGAAGCCGCTGGCCGAGTGGGGCTACCCGGTATAGCGGCACGGGTCAAAGGTCCTCGCTATCGACGGACGTCACGAGGGCCGGCTAATCTTTGGCCCCACATTATCGATGTGAGGAGATGCGATGGCACGCCGTACCGGCCGACCCTCCTACCAGTTGGACAAGGCCGATGTGCGCCGCCAGCGCACAGTGCGCTTCGCGGCCGTCGCGGGCGTGATCGCACTGGTCACCGCGTTGCTCGGTGGGTTGATCGGCTACCAGGTGGGCCGTCCGGACGCCACCGAGGCGACCATCGCGAGCCTCAAGGAGGCCGAGGCGAAGCGGGACGCCCAGCAGATCGTGGAGCTGATCGAGACGGCCCGACGGGTCCGCGACCAGGTCGCCCCGGTCCTGACCGCCATCAAGACGGAGACGACCGGCGGACGTGCCCCGGATCCGGCGAAGGCACGCCAGTGGCAGGAGGTCATGCGTCAGGCGGCCGCGCCGTTCGCCGATCCGCCGTCGGGGACCACCGCCACCAACGTGGCGCGCGGAGGGTTGCGCGGTGCGGTCCAGCAGGCGTCGCTGGCCGTCGACACCTACGCCCTGACCGCCAACGTTCCGGCCGCGCAGCGTGCGGCCCTGCTGGACGTCACCGCCCGGCAGGCGGCCGAGGCCGCGACGATCTGGTCGGTCGCGGCGACCCAGCTCGACCAGATCAGCGTCGATGCCGGCAAGGGCCACCAGCATGTGTTCCTGGACACAGACCCCCACGGAGGGGCCCTCACCCCGGACGGGGCCGAGGAGGGAACGGGCGGCTGAGGCGCATTCCGGGCCAAGTGTCGGGTTTGCCGGTGCGGGCCGGCGTGCCGCACCCGCCGAGCGGTCGCCGCGTGATCTGGGGGCGACGCGCCGGATCGGGTACGGTCGCCTTCGCAAAGTCTATGAATCAGATTGGCTTTCTGTGCAATGGAAGCCGAATCGGAGGGACACAGCCGTGAGGTTCCCAAGCGCCGTCCGTCAGGCCGGCCTCGTCGTGGCCGTCGCCGCCCTCGCGCTGAGCGCGGGTTGCGCGAAGAAGGACGACAGTGAGGTCCAGGCCAGCGGCGTCAAGCTGGTCGCGGCGGGCAAGCTGACCGTCTGCACCCACCTGCCGTACCCGCCGTTCCAGTCCAAGGACGCCAGCGGCAAGGTGACCGGCTTCGACGTCGAGATCATGGATCTGGTCGCCAAGGAGCTCGGCGTCGAGCAGACGATCATCGACACCCCGTTCGAGGGGATCAAGTCCGGCCAGGACCTCAACACCGGCAAGTGCGACGCGGCTGCCGCCGGCATGACGATCACCGAGGAGCGGCGGAAGGTGATCGACTTCTCCGATCCCTACTTCGACGCCACCCAGGCGATGCTGGTGAAGACCGGCAAGACGTACAAGTCGCTCGACGACCTCAGGGGCAAGAAGCTCGGCGTCCAGGCGGCCACCACGGGTCGTGACTACGCCAAGAAGCTCGAGACGGAGAAGGGCCTGAAGCTCGTCGAGTTCGAGGACCTCGCCGCCCTGCAGCAGGCCGTCGCCAACGGCCAGGTCGAGGCCGCCATCAACGACCTGCCGGTCTGGACCGAGTACCTGAAGAAGAACCCGGGCGGGTTCGAGGTGGCCGCCGAGTTCGACACCGGCGAGCAGTACGGCTTCCCCGTGAAGAAGGACGCCAACCCGGAGCTGCTCAAGAAGATCAACGAGGTGCTGGCCAAGGCCAAGCAGGACGGCACGTACAACACGATCTACGAGAAGTGGATCGGCAAGCGGCCGAGCGCCTGAGCCGCGTAGCGGCCGAGCGCCTGAGCACCGCGCAGTACCGGAGGGCGCGCGCCCCGCGCGCCCTCCGTCTGGGTTACCTCCGGGAAGGCAACGAGCGAACGTGAAGCTGCGACGCCGCCAGCGGGAGCGGCTGTCCCTCGGGCTCCAGTACCTGGTCTTCATCGCCATCATCGCCACGGTGCTCGTCGCCGCGGACTGGGACAGGTTGGCCGACGCGTTCTTCCGCGTCGACATCATCAAGTCGATGTTCCCGACGATCATCACGGTCGCGCTGCGCAACACCATCCTCTACACGCTGGGCGCGTTCGCCTTCGGCCTGGTGTTCGGCACCGTCCTGGCGCTGATGCGGCTGTCGAGGGTGGCGCCGTACCGCTGGGTGGCGACGGCGTACATCGAGCTGTTCCGGGGTCTGCCCGCGCTGCTGGTGCTCTTCCTCGTCGGGTACGGCATCCCGATCGCCTTCCCCGAGCGCGAGATCCCGGGCGGGGTGTTCGGTTCGATCGCGATCGGCCTCGGGTTGACCGCCGCGGCGTACATGGCGGAGACGATCCGGGCGGGCATCCAGGCCGTGCCGAAGGGGCAGATGGAGGCGGCGCGGACCCTCGGCATGTCGCACTTCACGGCCATGCGCACGATCGTCATCCCGCAGGCGTTCCGGATCGTGATCCCACCGCTGACGAACGAACTCATCCTGCTCACCAAGGACTCGTCGCTGGCCTACGTGCTCGGCGTGACGGCGCAGACCATCGAGATCACCAAGTTCGGTCGGGACATGCTCAACGACCGGGTGAACGCGACCCCGCTGCTGGTGGCCGGCCTCGCCTACCTGGTGATCACCCTGCCGCTGTCGCAGGTGGTACGACGCCTCGAACTCCGCTACGCCAAGGCTCGGTGACCCCATGACGACCACCCCCTCCCGTCCCGCCGTGGAGATCCGCGACCTGCACAAGTCCTTCGGGCCGCTCAAGGTGCTCAAGGGCATCGACTTCGAGGTCGGCCAGGGCGAGGTGGTATGCGTCATCGGGCCGTCCGGCTCCGGCAAGTCGACCCTGCTGCGCTGCGTCGACCTGCTGGAGGAGCCGACCGCCGGCAAGATCTGGGTGAACGGGGTCGAGATGACCGACCCGGACGTCGAGATCGACGCGGTCCGCCGCGGCATCGGCATGGTCTTCCAGTCGTTCAACCTGTTTCCGCACCTGACCGTCCTGAACAACCTCACCATCGCCCAGCGCCGGGTGCTCCGGCGTGGTCGGGCCGAGGCCGAGCGGATCGCGCGGGCCAACCTGGAGCGGGTCGGGTTGACCGACAAGGCCGACGTGTTCCCGGCGCAGCTCTCCGGTGGGCAGCAGCAGCGGGCGGCGATCGCCCGGTCGCTGTCGATGGAGCCGAAGCTGATGCTCTTCGACGAGCCGACCTCGGCGCTCGACCCGGAACTCGTGGGCGACGTGCTCACCGTCATGCGCAAGCTGGCCGAGGACGGCATGACGATGATGGTGGTCACCCACGAGATGGCGTTCGCCCGCGACGTGGCCGACCGGGTGGTGTTCATGGATGGCGGCGTGGTGGTCGAGCAGGGGCCGCCGCAGGAGGTGCTCGGCGCACCGAAGCACGAGCGGACCCGCGCGTTCCTCTCCCGGGTCCTCGACCCGACCCACATCGCGCAGCTCGGTCAGCCGGACCAGTCGCCGGCGCCCTCGCCGGCTCCCAGCCTGCCGACGGACGACCGCCACAACCTCTGACCGCAACTCCCGTACGTCCTCCCCGCCGGGTTGCCATCTCGATGGCAGCCCGGCGTCGAGCTGTGCGCTGCTTTCCGTTGCCGATACGGGTAGCGGCGTCCGCCCGCGAGCGACCCGGCCGAGGACCCGGCGGTCGACGGCCTGTGTGTCAGCTTCATGTCAATCGACCGACGTCGTGATGTCAAGGTAATCTTCTTGCAATCAGACCTGTACTTTCGTCGATGGATTACATAAGTTGCTGTCATCCATCGAAAGTTCTGAGTCTTCCGAGCAAAGCCCGCGACGAGCCTCACCCTCAGTCGTGCCACCGCCCGTGCTCGGCGGTCGATGCACCCTGCCCTCGTCGCGTCTTCGCCCGGTCGTGAACGGAGACCCATGGACGATCACGCTGGTGGCCCTCACCGCCACCTGTCCCGCAGATCGCTGATCGCCACCGGAGCGCTCGCCGCCGGGGCGTTGGGCGCGTCCGCCCCAACGATCGGCACAGCGTTCGGAGGCAGCCCGGCCCGGGCCGCCGCCGGTGTCACCAAGAAAGTCACCATCTACGCCGAGCAGTTGCCCGGCAACCTGTTCGGGTACGGCCTGGCGCCCGGTCAGGCCACCGTCCCGGGCCCGATCCTGGAGATGTACGAGGGTGACACGCTGGAGGTCACCCTGGTCAACACCACCACCCAGCGGCTGTCCATCCATCCGCACGGGGTGGACTACAGCACCGAGTCCGACGGCAGCCCGTTCAACGACTCGTTCAACAACCCCGGTGAGACGCGGACGTACGTCTGGCGCTCCCACGAGATGGTTGCCGCGGCGGGTCGGCGGTACATGCCGGGCAGCGCCGGCTACTGGCACTACCACGATCACGCGATGGGCACCGACCACGGCACCGGCGGTGTCGCGAAGGGACTGTACGGCGCGCTGATCGTCCGGCGGCGCGGCGACATCCTGCCGTCGAAGCAGTTCACGGCCGTGTTCCACGACATGATGATCAACAACAAGATGGCCCCGGCGACCCCGATGTTCGAGGCGAACCTGGGCGAGCGCGTCGAGTGGATCGCCATCGGCCACGGCAACCTGTTCCACACCTTCCACCTGCACGCGCACCGGTGGGCGGACAACCGCACCGGCATGTTGGAGGGGCCGAGCGACCCGAGCCTGGTGATCGACAACAAGGACCTCAATCCCGGCAGCTCGTTCGGTTTCCAGGTGCTGGCCGGAGAGGGCGTCGGACCTGGCGCGTGGATGTACCACTGCCACGTGCAGTCGCACTCCGACGGCGGCATGGCCGGGATCTTCCTGGTGCGCAACGCCGACGGCAGCATGCCGCCGGGCGCCGAGGAGGCGATCCACCGGTTCCAGGGCCACACCCACACGCACGGAAGCTGACCGAACCGAAAGTGGGGACGGGCATGACCCGAAATTTACGACGAACCCTCGCCGCGGTAGCGGCCTTCGCCACACTGATCCCGGCAACGACGGCGGCCGCGGCCGCACCACGAACGGCGGCCGCCGCGCCGGCGGCACAGCCGCAGAAGACCGCGGTCCTGGTGTTCCACGGCCCGGTGGCCGAGCAACAGGACCCGGTCTCTCGCGCGGTGGACACCATCAAACAGCTTGGTGCCGTCCATGACATCGATGTCACGGCCACCACCGACCCGGGTACCTTCACCGCGGCCGGGCTGTCCGCGTACCGCAGCGTGGTCTTTCTCTCCGCGACGGGCGCCGCGCTCAACCGCGACCAGGAGTCGGCGCTGCAGAGCTACGTCAAGGCCGGCGGCGGTTTCGTCGGCATCGCCGACGCGGCCCGCGCCCAGGTCGACTCCACCTGGTTCACCGGGCTGATCGGCACCCGCCCGGCCGGCGCCATCCCGGTGGCCGAGCCGGTGGCCCGGGTGACCGCCAGCGGGGAGAACCCGCCCAACGAGACCAAGGAGAAGCTGACCGACGGCGACGCCAACACGAAGTGGCTCGTCCGCACCCCGACCGCCTGGGTGGCGTACGAGTTGAGCGCACCGAAGCGGATCAC
Source organism: Micromonospora sp. NPDC007208 (assembly GCF_042869175.1). Lineage (NCBI taxonomy): Bacteria > Bacillati > Actinomycetota > Actinomycetes > Micromonosporales > Micromonosporaceae > Micromonospora > Micromonospora sp. NPDC007208. The sequence goes on from NZ_JBIAFG010000014.1 coordinate 144,706, forward strand.
CGGGTACGCGCTCACGTCGGCCAACGACTCCTCCGGTCGGGACCCGAAGGACTGGACCCTGCAGGGCTCCACGGACGGTCAGAGCTGGACCGACCTGGACCGCCGCACCGGGCAGACCTTCCCGGAGCGGTACCAGACCCGACGGTTCGACATCGCCGCGCCGCAGGAGTTCACGCGCTACCGGCTGAACGTCACCGCGAACAGCGGTGAGCCGCTGGTCCAACTCGCCGACCTGCGCCTGTTCACCGGCAGCACCACCGCCCCGGAACCGCCCGCGGTGAACCGCGCGGTGGTGAACATCCTGGACCGCAAGCACCCGGCCACGGCGTCGCTGCCGCTGACCATCACCCGCTCCGACCGCTGGGAGAACTGGGACCCGAACCCGATCGGCACCGTGCACACGCTCGCCCAGGTCGAGGAGCGGCACTACAACCCGGGGGCCAGCGCCAACGGCGCCTTCCACCCGGTGTCCTGGTGCCGGGACTACGACGGCGGCCGGTCGTTCTACACCGGCATGGGCCACACCGAGGGCAGCTACGGCGAGGAGGCGTTCCGTACACACCTCGCCGGGGCCCTCAACTGGACCACCGGTCGGGTACGCGGTGACTGCCAGGCCACCATCGCCTCGAACTACAAGGTGGAGCGACTCACCGCGGCGAACCAGGCCGGGCAGCTGGACCAGATCGGCGAGCCGCACGGGCTCACCATCGCGCCGGACGGCACGGTCTTCTACGTCGGCAAGGCGGCCTGCCCGAGCGGCCCGATCGCGGATTGGACCAACCCGAAGGTCGGCCTGGGCTGCGGCACCATCCACTCCTGGGACCCGCGTACCAAGCAGGTCAAGCTGCTCACCACCCTTGAGGTGATGGGCAACCGGGGCAGCGGCTCCGAGTTGGTCAAGAACGAGGAGGGCCTGCTGGGCATCGTGCCCGACCCCGCGTTCGCCGAGAACGGGTGGCTCTACGTCTACTGGATGCCGCACGACTCGGTCGACCGGGAGAAGCGGGTGGGTCAGCGGACCGTCTCCCGGTTCACCTACGACCGGCAGGCGCAGACCATCGACCAGGCCACCCGCAAGGACCTGTTGCAGTTCCCCGTGCAGATCCACAGCTGCTGCCACGCCGGCGGCGGCATGGCGTTCGACGCCAAGGGCAACCTCTACGTCGGCTCCGGCGACAACAACTCCTCGGAGGGGTCGCAGGGCTACGCGGGCAACAACTGGACCGAGGAGTACCAGGGGATCTCGTTCCAGGACGCCCGCCGCACGTCGGGTAACACCAACGACCTCGCCGGCAAGATCATCCGGATTCACCCGGAGGCGGACGGCACGTACACCATCCCGGAGGGCAACCTGTTCCCACCGGGCACCGAGAAGACCCGGCCGGAGATCTACGTGATGGGCGTGCGCAACATCGCCCGCCTGCAGATCGACCCGGTGCACCAGTGGCTGACCGCCGGCTGGGTCGGCCCGGACGCCTCGTCGCCCAGCCCCACGCTGGGCCCGGCGAAGTACGAGACGGCCACCATCATCACCTCGTCCGGCAACCAGGGTTGGCCGTACTGCATGGGCAACCGGCAGCCGTACCGCGACCGCAGCAACACCGACGCGACGGTGCTGACCGGCTGGTACGACTGCGACAACCTGAAGAACACCTCGCCGCGCAACACCGGACTGGTGGACATTCCGGCGGCCCGGGACAACATGATCTGGTACTCGCCGGACGGCGGCGGCCCGGTGTTCCCGAAGCGGACCGACGGCAGCGGCCTCCCGACCTACGTGGCCGCCGACGCCACCTACACGCAGCCGTACCTGCGCGGCGGCGGGCAGGCCATCATGTCCGGCCCGACGTACCACCGCAGCCTCGTCGACACCACCAGCGGCGTGGCCTGGCCGGAGCACTGGGACGGCAAGTGGTTCATCGGCGACCAGTCGAACGCCGCCAACCGGGTCGCGGTCACCGTCGACCCGGCCGGCGTGCCGCAGGCCGCCCCACCGGTGTACGCCGAGACGCTGCGGGCCATCATCCCGGGTGGCAACGGCGACACCCGGTTGCAGAGCTGGATGGACGCGAAGTTCGGCCCGGACGGCGCGCTCTACCTGCTCGACTACGGCGGCGGCTTCTTCAGCCTGCACGCCAACCAGAAGTTGATCCGGATCACCTACACCGGCGGGGCGCCCACCCCGGCGCCGGCGGCGACCTCGGTCGCCGTGCAGAACAAGCCGCTGACCATTGCCTTCACCGGTTCCCGCTCCGGCGGCGTCAGCCACCGCTGGGAGTTCGGCGACGGTGCCACGTCGACCGAGGCGGACCCCCGGCACACGTACGCCACGGTCGGCACCTACACCGCGAAGCTCACCGTCACGTACGCCGACGGTCAGACGGCGACGGTGCAGACCACGGTGACGGTGGGCTGCGCGGTGCCCGATGACCGAGCCACGGTGTGGCTCGGTGACACGGACACCGGGGTGCCCAGTCGCACGGTCGGGCAGGGCTGCACGGCCAACGACCTGATCGACGACGAGAGCACCTGGGCCGACCACAACACCTTCGTCCGGCACGTGACCGCAGTGACCCGCGCGTTGCAGGACGACGACCTGCTCAGCGCCCGTGAGGCCGGCACCCTGACCCGCCTGGCCGCGGCGTCGGAGATCGGCCGCGCCGGCCACACCGGGTACGAGCCGCTCTTCGACGGCACCGCCGAGTCGCTGCGCGGCTGGGAGCAGGCGCCGACGGGTTCGTTCGCCATCCAGCCGGACGGGGCACTGCGCTCCAGCGGCGGCCTGGGCATGCTCTGGCACACCAAGGAACTCGGCGACTTCTCGCTGAAGCTCCAGTTCAAGGACATCGCCCCGGGCACCGGCCGGGCCAACACCGGAGTCTTCACCCGTTTCCCGGACCCCCGGATCCCCCTCGACCAGCGCCCACCGGACAGCTGCGGCACGGTCGGGTCGGCGCGGACCTCCCAGGCGTGGGTGGCGATCTACTGCGGACACGAGATCCAGATCTACGACGGTGACACCGGCGAGCCGCAGAAGACCGGCTCGGTCTACAACTTCGACACGGTGCCGCTGGCCCAGGCCGGCGTGACGCCGAAGAACGAGTGGAACGACTACGAGATCCGCGTCGTCGGGCAGCACTACACGATCATCCGCAACGGCGTGGTGATCAACGAGTTCGACAACACGCCCGGCAAGCAGTCGTCGCGTGCCGGCGACCCGCCGACCGACCTGCGGCAGTTCCTGCGCGGCTTCATCGGTCTGCAGAACCACGGTGACAACGACCTGGCCGAGTTCCGCAACGTCCGCGCGCGGGAACTCTAGGAGAGACGATGACCCGACGACTGACGGCCGCGCTGGCGGCGCTCCTGCTCACGGTGATCCCGTTGGCAGCAACGCCCGCCTCCGCCGCCCCTCGCGCCGCCGCCGACCAGGTGTTGACCTGGACCGCCGACGACAGCATCACCCGCTACAAGTCCGCGCCCACCACGGCGGTGGCCGGAGCGACCACGATCATCTGGGAGAACAGCGCGGCCACCGGCAACACCACCGGGATGCCGCACACACTGACCTTCGACACCAGCACCGAGGGCTACAACCACGACGTCACAGTCAACATCCTGGCCAGCCCGTTCGACGCCAACGACGGCCGCCACCAGGCGACCGTGACGCTGACCCCGGGCCGGTACCGGTACTTCTGCTCGATCCCCGGCCACAGCTCGATGGTCGGTGAGCTGGTGGTCACCGAGGGCGGTGGCGGCGGCGACACCACCGCGCCGACGGTGACCGGCACGGTCTCCGGTGACCAGGACCAGGACGGCAACTACCTCGGCGCGGCCACGGTGACCGTGACGGCCACCGACGCCGACTCGGGGGTGCAGACCGTCGAGTACCAGGTGGACGACACCAGCTTCCTGCCGTACACCGCGCCGGTGCAGGTGACCGCGATCGGTGACCACGCGGTGCAGTTCCGCGCCACCGACCAGGCCGGCAACACCAGCGCCGTCGGCTCGGTGTCGTTCCGGATCGTCGAGCCGGGGGAGGAGGACACCACCGCGCCGGTGGTCACGGCCGCACTGGCCGGCGACCGCGACGGCGACGGCAACTACATCGGTACGGCCACCGCCACGCTGACCGCCACCGACAGCGGATCCGGTGTCGCCACCATCGAGTACGCGCTGGACGGGGCGGCCTTCACCGCGTACACGAACCCGATCGTGGTGAACGCGGTCGGGATGCACATGCTGCACTACCGGGCCACCGACGTCGCCGGTAACACGTCGGCGGAGCAGATGGCCCACTTCACCGTCGTCGAGCCGCAGGCCGAGGACACCACTCCACCGACGGTCGCCGCCACGGTGGCCGGTGACCGCAACGGCGACGGCGCGTACGTCGGCGGCGCGACCGTGACGGTCACGGCCACCGACGCCGAGTCGGGGGTGGCGAAGATCGAGTACGCACTCGACACCGGGGGCTGGACGGCGTACGCCGCTCCGGTCGCGGTCCGCACGCCCGGCGCGCACACAGTGAAGTACCGGGCGACCGACACGGCGGGGAACTCCTCCGCCGAGCAGTCGACGACGTTCACCGTGGTGGCCGACGGCACCGACCGCTGCCCCGACTCGGACACCCGGGCCACCGTGGTCATCGACGGCGGCGACACCGGTGTGGCCAACGTGGACACCGGCGACGGCTGCACCATCAACGATCTGATCGACGAACACGCCGAGTATCCCGGCCACGCCGAGTTCGTCCGGCACGTCGAGGCGGTCACCGCCGCGCTCGTGACCGGCGGCACGCTCGACCGGCGGCAGCAGGGCGCCATCGTCCGGGCCGCGGCCCGATCGGACGTCGGCGCATGAGTCCTCGAACCTCATCGACAGGGAGTACAACGATGCCCGGACGTACCGTCGCCAAGCTGGCCACCGTGAGCGCCGTCATCGCGGCCTCGGTGCTGGCCGTGGCGCCCAGCGCACACGCCGATCTGGTCACCCACTGCATCGGCACCGGCGGCGCGGTGACCGTGCCCAACGACCTGCTCGTGCCCGCCGGCGAGTCCTGCGCGCTGACCGGCACCACGATCACCGGCAACGTCACCGTCGCGGCCGGCGGCAACCTGGTGGTGACCGGTGGCCGGGTCAGCGGTGAGGTACGCGTCGCGGCCGACGGGTACCTCGACGCCACCGAGACGACAGTCGACGGCCAGGTGGTGCTCGCCGCCGGGGGGTACGGGATCTTCCTGAAGGACGCCCGCACCGGCACCGTCACCGTGAAGCCGAAGGGCTCCACGACCATCGACAGTTTCCTGTTCGCCGAGGCGTCGACGGTCACCGGGCACGTCAACGTCGGTGCCGGTGAGGTCCGGCTCGATCGCGGCACCCAGGTGCAGCGCAACCTCAGCAGCACCGGCACCTACTACACCGACCTGCACGACTCGTTCGTCGACGGCACGCTGTCGGTGCTCAACAGCGCCACCGGCAGCGTGGTGTGTGGCAGCGCGGTCCAGGGTCGGGCCACCTTCGCCGGCAACCTGGGCGGTGTGCAGCTGGGCCCGAACGGCACCCTCGACAGCTGCGCCTCGGGCGGTTACTGGGGTGGGGACGTGAGCGTCACCAGCACCACCGGTGGCGTCACCGTCGACGACAACATCATCAACGGCCAGTTGGCGGTGACGTCCAACGACCCGGCCGCCCAGGTCGCCGCGAACAACCGGATCCGGGGCGGCGTGACCGGTGACCAGGCTGCGCCGACCACCAACCGGGCGGCCCGGACCGCCGCCCCGGAGCGCGAGGACGCCGGTGACCAGCGGGCCGAGCTGCGCCGTACGTCGGCGGTGCAGGAGGCCACCGAGGCGGGCGCCGCGAAGCTCTAGACGAGTAAGTCCTCACCCTGGCTGGGGCGATGGGCGGCCGGCGGTGACCGTCGGTCACCGCCGGCCGGGCGGATGCGGTAGTGAGCGGTATACCTCAGAGGTATGAATATGACTCTGAGGTATACCGCTCACCAACACATCGGCATGGCGGGCCAGCCGAGGCGCACGCCGTCAGCCCTGTCGGGCTCGTCGACTAGAAGTTACCGGCCGAGTTGCACTTCACGCCCTGGTCGAGGCAGTTGCGCACCCGGGCCGCGAGCGCCTCGTCCTTCCACGCGTTGAAGAAGTCCGCGTGCATGGAGAACGACGTGCCGGACGCCAGGGTGATGCCGTCCGTGTTCGCGCTCAACGGGTACGAGATCACGAAGGACACCGAGGGGACGGGCACCGGGTGGCTCTTCGGGCACGCCCCGGTGTGGTCGCCGTTGGCCATGTGCGCCTTGTGGTCGGGGCTGTCCAGGTGCTTGCCGTCCCAGCAGTCCGGGAAGGTGATCTGCCGGACGATGTTCGCGGTCTTCGCGCAGACCGGGAACGTCTTGTCGGCGCTGCGGCCGATCTCGCCGCCGATGCCGGCGCACCAGAAGTGGTTGCCCTGCTTGTCCGGGGTGTCGACCTGGTTCTTGGCGTTACCGGTGATCATTCGCAGGCCGAACGGGAAGGGCTGGGTCCTGCTCGGGTCCTTCAGGCGGGAACCGTAGTAGACGGTCACCTCCTTCGGGTCCACGACCTTGCCGTTCTGGTACATCGTCGGCACCCAGTAGGCGGACTGGTCGTCCGGCGAGTTGCAGGTGGTCGCCTTCGACGCCCGCAGCGATTCGGCGGTCGAGTTGGCGTCGGTCGACCTGTTGCCCCAGAACGTGTGGTTGTGCGAGCCGCCCGCCAGCTTGGGCAGCACGATCGGGTCGTCGCTGTTGTGGTGGCTGGTCGTACAGCCGACGTTGAATTCGGGCACCTTGACCGGGTTGCCGGTCACCGGCTTGGGTTTGCGCGCGAAGAACGCCTTCGTCGCGGCGGCCTGCGCGGCAGCGTCGATGGTGATCCAGCCGCCGGATGCGGTGGGCGGGGCGGCGCTGGTCGCCGGCGTTCCCGGCTTGCCCGGCGCGGACGGCGTGGCCGAGGTGCCCGGAGCGCTCGGCGTGGCCGACGGGTCGCCCGGGGCGGTCGCCGTCGGCGCATCCGGGCCGGACGAGCCGATGCCGGTGTCGCTGGACGGGCCGGACGCGCCGGGCGTGCCCGGCGCCTCCTTGCATCCGCCGGCGAGCGCCACGCTCACCAGCAGCAGGGCGGTCACGGAACGACGGTGTCGAGGGGTGGATCGGAGATTCATCAACGGGGGAGCACCTTTCTTCCGAGCCCGAAGAATAGAAGTCCACCCCCCGCGCGTTTCCCACCGAAACGATTAAGTCTCCCTTAAATATCGCTCTGCGATTATCTGGTCAGCTCTGCGGAGCCGCCGTGGTGTCGGCTCAATCTCAATTCTCTGATTCTCCTCCAAAAACTGTAATCGGCGACTGCGGCGGCACTCCACCTTTCTTGAGTGGTCGGCCGACCGAGGCTTTCGCGACACGCGCCCGGTGGGCAGTTCGACGTGGCGCGGCTCGTCCAACCGGCGGAGGCCACCGGCCCTCGGGCTGTGGCACCCTTGGGCGGTGCGGCACTCCCACCTGACCGGCCTCCTGGTCGTCATCGGCGTGCTCACCCTCGCGACTGTCCTCGGCTGGTGGTGGCGCCGACGCGACGGCCGGATCCGCTCGGTCGTCGCCGCCGACGGACTCGCGGACCTCGGCCCAGACCCCGCCTCGGCGACGCTCGCCGCGCTCGGGGTGCGCCCCGGTGCGGTCACCCTCGTGCAGTTCTCGTCCGCGTACTGCGCTCCCTGCCGAGCCACCCGCCGCCTCCTGACCGAGGTCGAGGGTCGCGTCGACGGGATCACCGTCGTGGAGATCGACGCCGAACGGCACCTCGACGAGGTCCGCGCGCTCGCTGTCTGGCGTACGCCGACGGTGCTGGTGGTCGACGCCGAGGGCCGGGTCGTCCAGCGCGTGTCCGGGATGCCGGGTCGTGACGAGCTGATGGCCGCGCTCCGGCCGTTGGTCGCCGGAGCCGCGCGATGACCGGCACTGCGTTGACCGGCACCGCGTTGACCCGTCGGCGGACTGTGGACCACGGTCGGCTCTCGGCGAGCCTCTGTCCGGCGCTTCCGTCCGCCTGAGCCCTCTCCCCGCCCGCGCCGGGCCCGCCCATCCTCGTGCTCCCGGCGTCCTCGCCGAACGGAACCGTTCACATGCTGCTTGACCCTCGCGCGCCCCGGTTCGCCGCCGCCATTACCACCGCAGTCCTCGCCGTCGCCCTCGTCACCGGCTCGACCCTGCTGCTGATCGTTCAGGCGCTGATCTTCGCGGTGACCGCGGCCAACCCCCGCATCGGCCCGTACGGGGTGCTCTACCGCAGCCTCGTCGCGCCCCGGGTCGCGCCGCCCACCGAGCTCGAACCGGCGGCCCCGGTACGGTTCGCGCAGCTCGTCGGCCTGGTCTTCGTGCTGGTCGCGACGATCGGGAATCTGTCGGGTGTGCCGGCACTCGGGCTCGCGGCGACCGGTGCGGCACTGGCCGCCGCGTTCCTCAACGCGGCGTTCGACCTCTGCCTCGGCTGCGTCGGATACCTCGCTCTGCGTCGGATGGCGGGTCGACCGATGGCAGCCCGGGTCCCGGTCGGGCCGTCCTGATCGGTAGAGACGTCCCCATCCTGGCCCGACCTGTTCTCACTTCGATGCCCCGAGGATCACGAAAGGGAAGCGCAACGGACGGGCCTGCGACGCGCGGTGTGCCCAGCGTTCCCCCGTTCGTTTCGTGATTTCCGGGAAACAGCGCAGGGCGCTGCCGGCGCGGAGAGAATTGCCGCCACGGAGCACACGGGAGCCGGGGGACGTTGGATGGGGTTTCGAAGGCGCATGGCGCTCGTGGCGGTGACCGTCGCGGCGACACCGCTGGTCCTCGGCGGGTGCACCACCGAGCGGAAGCCCGCCGCACGCCCCGCCGAGCGGGTGGTGCCATCGCCCGAACTGACCCTCACGCCCACCGACCTGTCCCGGAACGTGCCGCTCAGCGCGGAGGTGGTTCCGCTCGTCAGGGGCGGAAAGATCACCGCCGTGCGCATCGTCGACGACGCGGGCACGCTGGTCCGGGCGGAGCCACGCGAGGACGGCTCGGCCTGGGTGCCGACCGCTCCGTTGCGGCCGCAGCACACCTACACCGCGGCGGTGACCGCCACCGGCGACTCCGGGCGGACCACCACCCGCACCACCACCTTCACCACAGCGGCGGCGTCGACGAAGCCGCAGGTGACCAGCACCCTGTACTTCGCCGACAAGCAGACGTACGGCACCGCGATGCCGGTGACCATCGGCTTCGATCCGCCCATCGCCAGCGCGGCCCGCGCCGACGTGCAGCGTCGGTTGTTCGTCACCACGAACCCGCCCCAGCCGGGCGCCTGGTCCTGGGTGGACGACGGCAGTCAGGTCTACTACCGGGCGCCCGCCTTCTGGCGACCCGGCACGACCATCAGCGTCCGGGCCGGCCTGGCGGGTCTGCCGATCGGCAGGAACCACGTCGGTGACGCCGACCGCACCGCGACGTCCCGGATCGGACGGCAGGTGGCGCTCGAAGTCGACAACGCCACCAAGCAGATGCGCGTGCTGCGCGACGGCAAGCTGATCCGCAAGATCCCGGTCAGCCTGGGCAAGCGCAGCACCCCCACGTCCAGCGGCAAGATGGTGATCATGGAGAAGCACCAGTACACCACGTTCGACACGCGCGGCGAGCCGAACGGCGGCTACGTGGTGAACGTCGAGGACGCGCAACGGCTCACCTGGGGCGGCGAGTTCATCCACGGGGCACCCTGGTCGGTGTCGGATCAGGGACACCGCAACGTCTCGCACGGCTGCACGAACATCTCGCCGGCCAACGCCGACTGGTTGATGGGCGTCACCCAGGTCGGTGACCTGGTCACCTTCACCGGCACCGAGGTCCGGCTCCAGTCGGGCAACGGCTGGACGGCCTGGAACACCAGTTGGGCCCAGTTCGTCAAGGGCAGCGCGCTGCCCGTACCCGCGGATCTGGGACCGGCCCCGGCCCCGGCGTCGACGCCGCCGGCCCGCGCGGTCACCGGCGGCTCGCGGACGCCGTCGCCGTCCGCCTCCGGCAGCTGACACGCCGCGCGTGCGGCGGGTTCCCGAGCTACGGTAGAACCTGACGTTCACGTGAGGGACAAGGCTGGTGGCTGGCGTCACCGGCCGGGGGAGGCGTCCATGCGGATCGGGGAACTCGCCACGAAGACCGGCGTGTCGGTACGAGCCCTGCGCTACTACGAGGAGCAGGGCCTCCTGGCTGCCGCACGAAGCAGTGGCGGCCAGCGCCACTACCTCGACGACGCCGTCGACCGGGTGTACCTGATCCAGATGCTGTACGCCGCCGGCCTGTCCAGCCGTACCATCCTGGACCTGCTGCCCTGCGTCGACGCTAAGGTCAACACACCGCAGTCGCGGGCCATGCTGCGCGCCGAACGCGACCGCATCGATCGGCAGATCACTCAACTCCGGCAGGCGCGCAAGCGGCTCGACGAGGTCATCGCGATCAGCGAGAGCCCGGCCAGCGGTTGCACCCGGACGGGCGCCGACGCCCAAGTGGCGTAGCGGCGCGGCACGTCGGTGGTCAGATCGGGGTCAACTCCGGGATGCCGTAGTGCTGGTCGAGGACCTGCATGGCGGCGCCCGCGGCGATCACGTCCGCGCCGAGACTGGACAGGGCCACCCGGGTACGGAGCCAGTCCGCACGCCGGGCGTCCGCCTGGACGGCGTCGGTGACCGCCGCGAGATAGGTCTGCGGGTGCCGGAGAAGGTCCGCGCCCGCCAGCACCACGTGGGCGAGGTCGAGGGTCTGGAGCAGGTTGACGACGCCGACGGCCAGCACACCTGCGGCGCGTGCGAAGTCCCCGGCCTCGGCGGCGTGGTGGTGCACGATCTCCAGGCACCCGTGCCGGCCGCAGACGCAGCGGGGCCCGGTCAGGTCGACGACCGTGTGGCCGAACTCACCGGCGTTGGTGTGCGCCCCCCGGTGGGCCGCGCCGCCGAGCCAGAAGCCTCCGCCGATGCCGGACTCGACCATGATGAGGGCCGCGTCGCCGAACGTCGCGCCGTGCCGCCAGGCCTCCGCCGTGATCCCCGCGGTGACGTCCTTGTCCAGGTGGACGGGGAGGCCGAGGTGTTTCTCGGCGAGCTCGCGCAGCGGTACGTCGTGCCAGTGCCGCAGGCCGTGGGCGTCCCGGACCAGGCCGTTGGCGTGGTCGAGTGGGCCGATCATGCCGATGCCCAGCCCGGTGAGCCGGCCCCGCAGGTCGCCGATGCCGGCCATCCTGTCGATGCCGACGCTCAGGGCGTCGAGAAGCTGTGCCGGGGTGAAGTCGCGGGGCAGCGGGCTGACCGCCGAGTGGTGCACGGTGCCGGCCAGGTCGACCAGGACGAGCCGCAGCGTACGCCGGGCCACGTGGGCGCCGATCGCGTACCTGCTGTCGGGGACGAGTTCGTAGACGACCGCGGGCTTGCCGATGCCCGGACGCCGGACGCCGGCGGGGCGGATCAGGCCGTCGGCGGTCAGCCGGGCGATGACCTTGGAGACCGCCTGTGGTGTCAGGCCGGTGGCCTCGACCACGGTCGCCCGCTCGAACGTGCGAGCCGTGCGCCCCACCGCCACGACCAGTGCCTCGTTGTAGCCGCGCAGGAAGCTGACGTCGGCAGTGACGCGAGTCATCTCACCACCCTATTACGCAACGCTGTTGCTAAATTTTTTCGGTGATCGAGTTGAGTAGAGGTCGACGGTTGGCGGCGCTGGCCGCGCTGGCACTGGGCGGCGTCGCGGTCGGGCTGACCGAGTTCGTGGCGATGGGGCTGCTGCCCGACATCGCCCGCGGTCTGCTCCCGCACCAGTACGCGCAGTCGCCGTCGGACGCCATCGCCCGGGCCGGCTGGATGATCACCGCGTACGCGCTCGGGGTGGTCGTCGGCGCGCCGCTGATCGCCGCGTTGAGCGCGCGCCTGCCCCGCAAGAAGCTCGTCCTCGGGCTGCTCGTGCTGTTCGCCGTCGGCACCGTCGCCTCCGCGCTCGCCCCCACCTTCGACCTGGTGCTGGTGGCCCGGTTCGCGGCGGCACTGCCGCACGGCGCGTACTTCGGTGCGGCCGGTCTGCTCGCGGCGACCCTGATGGGCCCCGGTAACGAGGCCCGTGGTTTCGCCACCGTGCTGGGCGGTCTGACCGTGAGCAACCTGGTCGGCGTACCCCTCATCACGAGGCTCGGGCAGACGGTCGACTGGCGGGTCGCGTACCTGGTCATCGCCGGCTTCTTCGTGCTCACCCTGCTGGCGGTGCTGGCGGTCGTGCCGGAGGTCGCCGCGGCGGTCGACGGCTCACCGGCCGCCGAGTTGCGGGCGCTGCGGACCTCGCAGGTCTGGCTGGTCGCCGCCACCGGCGCGGTCGGTTTCGCCGGGTTCTTCGCGGTGAACACCTACATCGCGCCGGTCACCACCGACGTCACCGGCCTCTCCGCCGCGACGGTGCCGTGGGCGTTGGTCGCGGTGGGTCTCGGGATGACCGTCGGCAACGCCCTGGGCGGCTGGCTGGCCGACCGCGACCTCCAGCGGAGCATGGTCATCGGCTTCGTGGCGATGATCGTGAGCATCGCCGTGTTCAGCCTCGTGGCGTCGTCCCGCGTCGGCCTGTTCGTGGGCGCGTTCCTGGTCGGTGCGACAAGCCTCTATCTCGGCCCGGTGTTGCAGGCACGCCTGATCACCGTCGCGCCGGGAGCACAACTGATGGGCGCGGCGCTCAACCAGTCGGCCATGAACATCGCGAACAGCCTGGGCGCCGCCCTGGGCAGCGTCGCCATCGCCGCCGGACTCGGTTACCTCGCGCCGGCCCGGGTGGGCGTCGTTCTGGCGGTCGTCGGGTTGATCCTGGGAGTGGTCAGCTTCGCCGTCGGACGACGGGTGCGCGAGCGGGTCCCGGCCACCGTCTGACGGGTTCGCGGGGCGGGTCCCGGCCACCGTCTCGACCCGAGGTGGCCGGGCCGCCCGCGCGACGCGGTCAGAAGTCGTCCACGCTGACCGTCACCCGGTCGGTGCTCGATCTCCAGTTGGGCACGTTGACCACCTCGTACCCGCCGCCGCGTTGGCCCACGGTGATCCGTACCAGGCCGAGGTGTGCCGGCGTCGCCGGGATGAAGACGTCCATGCCCGTGATGAAGGTCTGGCTGAAGAACTCCGGCAACGGGGCCGTCAGGTTCGTGACGCCGTCGCTGCCGTCGTCGAAGGCGAAGATGCCGATCGTCCTCTTGGCGCGCGGTGCGTTCGCCGCGTTCAGGACATCCCTGCCGTTGATCCAGAGGTGGTCGCCGGCGTCGCCCTGGTCGCCCCACCACTCCTTCTGCCGCTGGATGGTGAGCGCCGTGTGCCGGTCGCTGGTGTCGACCAGGGCGCTGAGGCCCTCGCCCGGCTCGCTCGTCGCGAGGCGTACGAACGAGTCCGAGCGCAGGAACGGCTGGAAGTAGAAGTGGTGCGTCGCGGCGCCGGGGCGCACGAGGGCGAACTCGTAGCGGGCCGTGGCGAGCACCGGGAGGGGACCGAACGAGCCGTCGCCACCGAGCGACACCCGGTGCACGGGCCGGTGCGACAGTCGGCCGCCGGTCAGCGGGCTGACCGGATAGACGTCGAGAGTCGCACCGGTGACGCCGACGTTGCTCGGAAAGAGCACGGCCCGGCCGGAGACCCGGGCGGCGCCGAGGAGTTGGGGCACGATCCGCGTCGTGTGGGGCGCGCGGCCCTGGAGGAATCGGAAGATCTCGCCGAACGACTCCGTCGACGACACGGTCTGGGTGTGCGACTGGCCGGGCAGGTGCACGTTTGTCGCGCCGACGACGGCCCGGGCCGGGTCGCCCTCGCCCCAGATCGCGAGGGTGGGCACCCCGCCCGGCGGGGAGGTCGCGGTGCGCCCGTCCAGGTTGACGTAGTGGGCGACCCGGGCGGCCCTTTCCGGCGAGCTGGTGAGATAGCCCTGCGTGACGAAGGTGCCCAGCGAGTGCGCGACGAGGTCGACCCGGTCCGCGCCGGTGGCCGCCAGCAGGCGGGAGATCCGCGCGTCGAGCCCCGCGTACACCTGGGGAAGGATCGCCGCGATGTTCGGGGAGTCGTACTCGTGGGCTTCGATGATGTCGATCGGGTAGCCGTTGCTGGCCAGCCGTTTGGCCTGGGACTCGAACTGCGCCGCGGATCCCGCGCTGCCGTGCACGAAGATCACTGGGCGGTGGGTCGGGGTGGCGGCGGCTTCGGCGGCGCGGGGAACGGCGACGGCGGACAGGCCGGCCGCGAGGGCGACCCCGGCCAGCACGGAGAGCAGCCTCCGGCGAGATGTGTGCATCGATCCTCCACCTTGAGGGACGAAGTATTTGCACTACTAGCGCAAGTATCGTGTCAGGGTGCGGCGCGATGGTCCACACCTTCCGGTCAGCTCACCGCCGTGGCGAGCAGGTCGCCGACGGCGGCGCGGACCGGGTCGGGGTTCGACCAACTCCAGTTGGGGTGCGCGCGGTTGGTGAGCAGCGCCAGGACGAGTTTGCGGTCGGGCGCGACCAGGAGCGAGGGGCCGGCGAACCCGGTGTGCCCGAAGGTCCGGGCCGAGGCGAGCCTCCCCATGAACCAGCTCTGGTTGAGGACGACCCCGAGGCCGTGCGCCGAGGTCCGGTTGGGTCGCTCGGGGTCGATGGCGGGTTTGCCGGCGTTGTGGTTGCTGAGCATCCGGCGCACGGTCGCCGCGGCGAGGATCCGCTTGCCCTGGTAGGTGCCTTCGTTCAGGAGCAGCTGACCGATGGCCGCGAGATCGGTCGCGGAGGCGAAGATGCCGGCGTGGCCGGCGATGCCACCGAGGTGGTTGGCGACGTCGTCGTGGACGGTGCCCTGCAGCAGGCCCCGGGACGAGCGGGCGTCGGTGGCGACCAGACGGTTGGCCCTGGAGCTGGTGGACACCCAGCTGTTGGGGTTGAAGCCGGTGTCGCGCAGGCCCAGCGGGCTGGTGAGGTTCGTCCGGAGTGCCTGGTCGAGCCGCTGGCCGGTGACCTTCTCGACGATCTTGCCGGCGACCATGAGCCCGACGCTGGAATAGCGGAACGAGTTCCCGGGCACGGCGCCGGGAACCAGCGGTGTGGTGAGCACGGCGTTCCACCGGGCCGCGTTGTCGGGCAGGCCGGTGACCTTGGCGCCGACGGGGAGGCCGCTGGTGTGGGTGAGCAGCATCTCGACGGTGATCTGCCCCTTGCCCGTGCCGGTGAAGGCGGGCAGGTAGTCGCGCACCGGAGCGCCGAGGTCGACATGCCCCTTGTCGACCTGCTGCAACAGCAGGATGGCCGTGTACACCTTGGTGACCGAGGCGAGGTCGAAGATGGAGTCCGGGCGCATCGCGACGCGCTGGCTCGCCGTGAGCAGCTTCGGGCCCGCGCCGTAGCGCAGCGCCTCGCCGACGGCGGTGTGCACCGTCATCTTCCCGTCCACCAGGACGAGAGCGACCGCACCGGGGAAACCCTTGTGCTGGAAGGTCTGCGGTGCGGCGGGCAGGTGTCGCCGGAGCAGGGCGGTCACGTCCCGCGCGTAGGGGGCCTGACCGGCTGGTGGGGGGCCGTCGCTCGGGGGGACCGGCGCGCCCGGTGCGGCGGACGGTGACCTGAGGTTTCCCGCCGGACCGAACCCGACCCGGTTCCCGGCGGCGTCCGTCCCGGTCACCGCGTCGCCGGTGGCCGCAGCACCGGAACCCGTCGCGCCGTTGTCGCCGCAACCGGTGAGGGCGGAGGCCGCGGCGGCCAGGCCGACCCCGAGCAGAGTACGACGCGTAACGGCCATGCCGGAGATCGTGACAGTCGGCCATCGGCCGCGCCACCTGACCCGTCCAATCGTCCACCCGGTCGAACCCATCGGCCAACAGGTGGTCATCTGGCGGACACAGCCGGTTGCCATTCGGGCGGTTGTGCGACGATCGGCGGGCATCACGTCGAACGACCGTCCACCGGTCTGTCCGCGCACGGTCGCGGACAGTCACCGGGGAGGGCACACACCTCGTTACCCCCTTGGAGAGCACGATGTCCCTCTCCCCGTCCCGGGTCTTCGCAGAGCTGAACGCTGCTCGACCCCCTGACCAGCCGTCCCCGACGATGGGGACGGCCGTCGTGGTCGGCGGCAGCGTCGCCGGTCTGCTGGCCGCCCGGGTGCTGTCCGACCACGCCGACACCGTCGTCATCATCGACCGGGACGACCCGCAGATGACCGGAGCGCGGCCCGGCGTACCCCAGGGGACACAGCTGCACGCGCTGCTGCCCGGCGGCCTCTTCCAGCTGGAGCGACTGTTTCCCGGATTCCGCGGTGAGGCGCTGGCGCGCGGAGCGATCGAGGCGCCGCCCGCGTCCCGGCGCAACTACCTCGACGGGCGTCTGAAGGTCGTCGTCCCCGACGACGCCGACAGCCTGGCGGGCAGTCGGCCGCTGCTGGAAGGCCTGATCCGCCAGCAGGTGCTTCGACTGCCCAACGTCAAGACGATCACCGCCCGCGCCACCGGCCTGGTGTTCGACGGCACCGCGGTCACCGGGGTCCGCTGTGAGGTCGGCGGGGTGACCGGTGTGGAGCGCGGCGACCTCGTGGTGGACGCCATGGGGCGGTCCAGCAAACTGTCGGACTGGCTGGAACGGGCCGACTGGGACCGGCCGGTCACCCGGCGGATGACCGTGCACCTCAACTACGCGACCGCCCTGTTCCGTCGCCCGGAGGTCACCCCGGCCTCGACGGTCGTGCTGGCACTGAACACCGCCAGGACGGCGGCGGACGTGGCCGGGGCCGCGTTCTTCGCCATCGAGGACGGCCGGTGGATGGCCATGATGGCCGGTTACGGCAACGACCGCCCGGGGCGCACCGCGGAGGACTTCGTCCGCCGCCTGCGGGAGCAGTTCCCGCCCGAGTTCGGCGAGGTCGCCGACCAGGAGATGATCGGTGACGTCCAGACCTACCACCACGCCGACAGCCGACGACGGGACTTCTACGCGCTCAAGCGGTTCCCGGCCGGCCTGATCAGCGTCGGCGACGCCGTCGCCTCGTTCAACCCGGTGTACGGGCAGGGCATGACGGCGGCGGCCCTGCACGCGGCGTGCCTGTCGACGTACCTCCGGTCCGGCCCGGATCTGCGGGCGCCCGCGCGCCACTTCCTCGCGCTACAGAAGGTCGTGGTCGACGCCGCCTGGTCGCTGTCGACCTCGGCGGACCTGGCGTTGCCCCACGTCGACGGGCCCTACCCGCGCGGCTACCGGCTCTCCAGGTGGGCCAGTGGGCAGATCATCGCCGCGACCGTCACGGACGTGACGACGGCGCGGCGGTTCAACGACGTCGTCTCCATGCGCGAGCACCCGCGTTCGCTGGCCCGGCCCGGCATGCTCCTGGGCGCCCTGCGCGCAAACCGACGCGTACACTGAGCGGGTGACCCGGCGGCCTCGTCGCGAGGCCGCCGGGACCGCCCTATCGGGGGAGCTTGCGGAGGATGTCGACCACGAAGCGGTGGTCGTCCAGCTGCGGCAGCCCGGAGACACCGACCCAGCCCACCACGCCGGTGCCGCGCACGCGCAGGGGCACCGCACCCCCGGCCGCCGCGTACCGCGAGGCCGGCAGGCCGAACCTCTCCGCCAGCGTCACCTGCTTGTCCTGGCACAGCCGGGCCATGTAGAGCGAGGAGTGCTCGAACCGCATCACGACCCGCCCCTTGCGGCGCAGCCACGCGTCGTTGTCCGCCGTCGACCCCGGCAGGCCACAGTGGAACAGCTGCCGCCCGGCCCGCCATACACCCACCGAGACCGGCAGCCGCTGCTCGGTCGCGGCGGCGACGGCGAGCATCCCCAGCTCGTACGCGTCGGTCTCGGACAGGCCCGCGAGCTCCAGCTCGTTCTCCTCGCGCAGCAGCTCGTCCAGCGTCGGCCACGGTTCACGGTCAGCTGACATGTTTCTTCTCCTTCGTGGTGCGGGGCGATCATCCCCGTCGGGCGGGGCGATCACCAGGCGCAGGGCGCGTAGTCCTTCAGGAAACAGCCGTACAGGTCCTCGCCCTGCTCGCCCCGGACGATCGGGTCGTACACCCGGGCCGCGCCGTCGACCAGGTCCAGTGGGGCGTGGAAGCCCTCGTCGGCCAGTCGCATCTTCGTCGGGTGGGGGCGTTCGTCGGTGATCCAGCCGGTGTCGACGCTGGTCATCAGGATGCCGTCGGTCAGCATCTCCTCGGCGCTGGTGCGGGTGAGCATGTTCAGCGCCGCCTTGGCCATGTTGGTGTGCGGGTGCCCCGGCCCCTTGTAGCCGCGGCCGAACTGGCCCTCCATCGCCGACACGTTCACCACGTACTTGCGGCGGGCCGACGCGGCGGCCATCGCCGGGCGCAGCCGGCTGACCAGCACGAACGGCGCGGTGACGTTGCACAGCTGCACCTCGAGCAGCTCGACCGGGTCCACCTCCTGGACCCGCTGGACCCAGCTGTTGACCGAGTCGAGGTCGGGAACGAGACCCCCGGCGTCGATGGCCGTGGACGCCGCGATCCGTTCCGGTGAGGCCGAGCCGCTGGTGAGCGCCAGCGCGGTGAGCGCGTGCGGGGTGAGCGCTGTCGACTGTGGTCCAGCGGTCAGGCTGCCCACCGGGCCGCCCGGCCCGTCCGGCTTGGCGAACGTGATCAGCTCCGGCAGCGGGCCGTCCGGCAGGGCCGCGGCCTCGGCGGCGATGAGCTGCGCGTACGCCCCGGGGGACCGGCGGACGGTCTGCGCCGCGTTGTTGATCAGAATGTCGAGGGGGCCCTGGCTGCTGACCTCGTCGGCGAGGGCGATCACCTGGGCGGGGTCGCGCAGGTCGATCCCGACGATGCGCAGCCGGTGCAGCCAGTCCCCGCTGTCGGGCATCGCGGCGAACCGGCGGACCGCGTCGTGCGGGAACCGCGTTGTCACCGTGGTGTGCGCGCCATCGCGCAGCAGCCGCAGCGCGATGTACATGCCGATCTTGGCCCGGCCGCCGGTGAGCAGCGCGCGCCGACCGGTCAGGTCGGTACGGGCGTCGCGGCGCTCCCGGTTCAGCGCGGCGCAGGACGGGCAGAGCTGGTGGTAGAAGGCGTCCACCTCGCGGTAGCGCTGCTTGCAGACGTAGCAGCCGCGGGGGTTGTGCAGGAATCCCGCCGTCTCGCCCGCGGCGGAGGAGGCGAGCGGAATGCCCTGCGTCTCGTCGTCGATCCGCCCCGGCGCCCCGGTGGCGGTGGCCTCCGTCACCGCGCGGTCGGCGGCGAGGATGGCGTCGCGCCGCTCCTCCCGCCGCCGCTGCTTGATCACCTTGTAGAGCCGGGCGGTGGCCCGCTGCACCTGCACCACGTCGGGGTGGTCGGAGGGCAGCGCCTCCAGCGCCTCGAAGACGCTGAGGCAGGCCTCCAGCCGGCTTCGGTCAATACCCTCTTGACCGTTTTCGGTAACGTTGTCCACCGTCATGCGTCGTTGTCTCGTCCCGTATCCCGTGCCGGCTCCAGCCGGCCCGCCCCAAGTCCGACCCGAAACGGTACGCGCCCCACGGCCTCCGACGCACCTCACGGCCGCCCGGCGTGGTGCGCCTCGCGGCCGCCAGGGGCGGTGCGCCTCGCGGCGCTGTCAGTCGGCGTCGGCGTGGCCGAGACGCCAGTAACCCATGAAGGCCACCGCCCGGCGGTCCAGACCTCGTTCGGCGACGAGGTGCCGGCGTAGGTGACGGATGACGCCGGCCTCCCCGGCCAGCCACGCGTAGAGCGGCGCCGAGGCCACCTGCTCGGGCACCTCCCACAGGATCTCGGTGTCCACGTCCACGTCCGGCACGGGCTGGGCGGCCGCCGCCGCGTCGGGGGCCAGCAGTTCCCCGGCCGCGGCGACGACGGCCGGCACCAGGTGGCTGCCGTACCCGTCGGCGCCCCGGGACAGCCAGCGGACCTCGACGCCGGGGGGCGCGACCAGCGGCAACACGTCGGCGGCGTCGGGCACCTCCAGCACGACCGTGCCCCGGGCGTCGCGGGGGAGCCGCTCGCAGATGCTGCTGATCGCCGGCACGGCGGTCTCGTCCCCGGCCAGCAGAAGGGTGCCGCCGGTCGACTGTCGAAACTCCACCCCGCCGTGGTTGCCGTCGAAGCCGGCGTCCGGCCCGACCAGGGCGATCTCGTCGCCGACACTCGCCCGCCGGGCCCAGCGCGTCGCCGGGCCACTGTCGCCGTGCAGCACGAGGTCGACGTCGACCTCGGCCAGGTGCGGGCGGACCGCCCGCACCGTGTAGGTGCGGATCGGATTGCGCAGGTGCTCGGGCAGGGCCCGCCACGTCGCGTACCAGTCCGCTCCCTGCGGAAGGGTCGCCCCGCGCTGACCGGGCAGCGGCAGCGCCAGTTTGATCCGCTGGTCGTAACCGTTGTCGGCGAAGCGGTCCAGGTCCGCCCCGGTGAAGGTCACCCGGGTGAAGGACGGGCTGAGTCGGCGTACCGCGTGGACGGTGACGGCGAACACGCGCCACGGGGCGATGGGCAGGGTCTCGGTCATGGTGCCTCTCTCGACTCGGGCCGGCTCTACCGGGTGGTGCTCGCCACGGCGCGGGAGCGCCACAGCAACCAGACGAAGTACGGGGTGCCGATCATGGCGGTGACCAGGCCGGCGGGGACCTGGGCCGGAGCGATGACGGTCCGGCCGAGGGTGTCGGCGATGCTGACCAGCGCCGCGCCGAGCAGGGCGGCCACCGGTAGAACCCGGGAGTGCCGCCCGCCGACGAGCGCCCGCGCGGCGTGCGGGGCGACCAGGCCGACGAAGCCGATGACCCCGACGGCCGAGACGGCGGTGGAGGTGAGCAGCGCCGCCGCGCCGAGCGCGACCAACCGGGTGCGTTCCAGGCGGACGCCCAGCACCCGGGGGGTGTCGTCGTCCAGCGCCATCAGGTCGAGTTCCCGGCGGGCGGCGACCACGGCCGGGGTGAGCACCAGCAGGGCGATCAGCACCGGCAGCACCTGGGTGGGCATCCGACCGTAGGTGGAGCCGGACAGCCAGGTCAACGCCTTCCCGGTGTTCCACGGGTCGAAGGCGACGACCAGGTAGGTGATGACCGCCATGCCGCCCTGCCAGGCGCCGAAGCCGATCAGCACCAGACGGTCCGAGCTCAACCCGCCTCGCCAGGCCAGGCCGTAGACCAGGGCGAACGCCAGCATCGCGCCGAGCCCGGCGACGCCGGAGACGGCCCACACCCCGGCCAGCGGCACGAAGGTGAGCAGGGAGACGGCCCCGAGCCCGGCACCGGCGGTGATGCCGAGGATGCCGGGTTCGGCCAGCGGGTTGCGGCAGACCGCCTGCACGGTGGTGCCGGCGACCGCGAGCGCCGCGCCGGCCAGGACCGCCGCGGCGACGCGCGGCCACCGCTGGTCCAGCACAAAGGTGTACGCGGGCCCGGTGCTGCCGTTGAGCCAGTTCACCACGTCACCGAGCAGCACCCAGGTGTCACCGGCGAGCATGCCGACCGCCACGGCGCCGACGGTCAGGACGGCGGTGACGGCGACGACGCCGCGGTGAAAGGCGGCGGAGCGGACGGCCGCGTGGCCACCGGGCGGACGGCGGGTGGGGCCCGCGTCGCGGTGCCGGCGGGCCAGCCAGATGAGGATCGCCGCACCGAACAGGGTGGTGACCACGCCGGTGGGGATGTCGACGCCTGCCTGCCCGCCCATCACGGCCCGCAGCAGCACGTCGGAGCCGAGCACGATGATGACCCCGGCGATGCCGGACAACGGCAGCAGGATGCGGTGTCGGTGCACCCCCGGCACCACGGGGGCGAGCAGCCGGACGATCACCGGGGCGCACAGGCCGACGAAGCCGACCGGACCGGTGAGGGTGACGGCCGCGGCGGAGAGCAGCACGGCCAGCACCATGACGGTGAGTCGGGTGCGCCGCACGTCGAGGCCGAGCACGGTGGCGGTGTCGTCGCCGAGGGCGAGGATGTCGAGGCGGTGCCCGAGCAGCACCAGCACGACGGCGGCGCCGACGATCACCGGGGCGAGTTGGGTCAGCGCGGTCAGGTCGCTCTGCACCAGCGAGCCGTTCCCCCAGGCGAACAGCCCGATGGTGGCCTGCTCGAACAGGAGCAGCAGCAGGGTGGTCACCGACCCGAGCGCCAGCGCGGTCGCCGAGCCGGCGAGGATCAGGCGGGTGGTGCCGGCCTGCCCGCCGGAGGACATCGCCATCACCAGGCCGGCGGCGGCCAGCCCGCCGCAGAAGGCGAGGCCGCCGGCGGGCAGCGCGGGCAGCGAGACGCCGAACGCGGCGACGGCCACGATCGCGAGGTGGGCGCCCGCGTTGACCGCGAGGGTGTCGGGGGAGGCGAGCGGGTTGCGGGCGATCGACTGCAACGCCGCCCCGGCGAACCCGAGCGCCACGCCGATGGCCAGCCCGGCGAGGAGCCTGGGCAGCCGGGAGGCGATCAGGACGCGGGCTGCCTCGTCGTCGGCGCCGGTCGCGAGCCGCAGCAGGTCGAGGGCGCCGACGTTCGAGGTGCCCTGGGTGAGGTGCAGCGCGCCGACCACGAGCAGCAGCAGGATCGCGGCGACGAAGACACCGGCGACGCGGGGTACGGCCAGGCGTCCGCCCGGAGTCGGCCGGGTGGCCGGCTCCGGGCGTGGGGGTGCGTTCAGCACGCTCACACCGCGTACGTCTTGACGAGTTCGTCGATGTACTGCTTGCCGGAGAGCGGACCGCCGAAGGTCCAGACGCCGTTGGGCATCTTGTGCAGGTTGCCCTGCCGAACGAAGGGCAGCGACTTCCAGATTGCGTTGCCGGCGAGACCGTCGGCGAACACGTCGTCGCCGTCGGAGGCGTTGTAGAAGAGGTGCGTGTTCGGGTCCTTGAGGACCGTCATGCCCTCGACGTCGGTCTGGCCGAGGCCCCACGCCTCATCGGTCTTGCCGGTCCAGGCGTTGGTGAGGCCGAGCTGGATGCCGATCTGGGAGACCAGCGCGCCCTTGCCGAACATCCGGATGCTGACGGTGCTGCCCTCCTTCCAGCCGTCGGCGATGGCGAACGGCCGGCCGGCGGCACCCGCGTCGGCGATCTTCTTCCTGCCGTCGGCGATGGCCGCGTCGAAGTCGGCGAGCAGCTTCTCCGCCTCGGTGGCCTTGCCGACCGCCTTCGCGATCATGTTGAGGTCGCTGCGCATCCGGCCGAGGTTGTCGGTGGCGTCACTGCCCTTGGCGACCACGACGGGCACGAACTTCTCCAGCTGGCTGACCATGTTGGCGCCCCGGTCGTCCTCCATCACGACGAGGTCGGGCTGGAGGGCCACGATGGAGTCGACGCTGGGCTCGCCGCGAGTGCCGACGTCCTTGACGCCCGGGTCGAGCTTCGCGGAGGTGACCCAGGTGCCGTAGCCCTTGGGGTCGGCGACACCGACGGGCATGACGCCGAGGCTGACCAGCATCTCGACCTCGCCCCACTCCAGCCCGACGACCTTGGTCGCCGGCGCCTTGAGGGTGATCTCCTTGCCCCGACTGTCGGTGAGGGTGACCGGACCACTGGCCGCCGAGGCGGAGGTCTCGGGGGCGGCGGCGTTCTCGGTGGTGCCGCAGGCGCCGAGCGTCAGGGCGGCCACGACGGCGATGAGGGCGGTGAAACGGGTACGGGTCATGACGGTCTTTCTCTGCTGTGGATGAGGGTTGTTCAGACCAGGGCGCGGATCTGGTGCCGCCCGACAGGGCGGGTGGTGACCAGTCCGCTGAGCGGATCGATGGTCACCTCGATGCGGATCCCGTAGGTCTCGGTGAGGGCGTTCTCGGTGAACACCGTTGCCGGGGTGCCGGTGGCGCGGACACGGCCGTGGTGCAACAGGACCACCTCGTCCGCCACGGCGGCCGCCTGGTCGAGGTCGTGCAGCACGACGCCGACGGCGACGCCGTGGTCGTCCGCGAGGTCACGGACCAGGTCGAGGATCTCCACCTGGTACCGCAGGTCGAGGAAGGTGGTGGGCTCGTCGAGGAGCAGCACCGGAGTGTCCTGGGCGAGGCAGGTGGCCAACCACACCCGCTGCAACTCGCCTCCGGAGAGTTCGTCGACGGGACGGTCGGCCATCGCGGCGACGCCTGTGACGTCCATGGCGCGTGCGATGGCGGCGGGACCGTCGGGATCCTCGGTGCGCCAGCGCCCCCGGTAGGGGTGGCGGCCGTACCCGACGACGTCGCGGACGGTGACCCCGCTGGGCACCGGCCGGCTCTGGGCGAGCAGGGTGACCCGCCGGGCGAACTCCCGGGCCGCGAGGCCGGCGGCGGTGACGCCGTCGGCGAGGTGCACCATCCCGGCCTCGATCGGGTGCAGCCGGGCCAGGGCCCGCAGCAGGGTGGACTTGCCGCTGCCGTTGGGCCCCACGAGTGCGGTCACGGCACCCGCGCGGAGGTTGATCACCGCACCGTGCACCACCGGCACACCGTGATAGCCCAGGCGGAGGTCGACGCCGGACAGGCTGCGCTCCCCGTTGACCGACGCCAACTCGCTCTTCATGAGGTTAGGCTAACCTAACCAAATCGTGGGCTGTCAAGCCGGTCACGGGAACGTGATCAGCCTGGCCGACCGGTGGTCGTCGGGTCCGTGCACGCGTGGGGGATGCTGGGTCCGTGCACATCGCGACCCTTGGCCCACTCGCCGTCGACGGCCAGCCCGTTCGGGGTGAACGGCTCGCGGCGGTGCTCCGCGCGCTCGTCGACGCGCGTGGGCGGGCGGTCTCCGTGAGCCTGCTCATGGACGCCGTCTGGGACGGCACGCCACCCGACGACGCGACCGGCGCCGTCCAGGCGCTCGTGTCCCGGGTACGCCGTCTCGGGCTGCCCGTGGTCGCGGTGCCGGGCGGGTACCGGCTGCCCGCCGAGGAGGTCACCGTCGACGCGGTCGAGGCGCGCGCGCTCGTCGAGCAGGCGGGCACCGTGCTGCGGTGCGGTGACCTCCGTGCCGCCCGTGGCCTCGCGGATCAGGCGCGGGCCCTGTTCCCCGAGGTGCCGGAGTTGGTCAGCGCCGAGGACACCCGCCTGTTCGCCGAGGTCGCCGCGCTGCGCGCGCAGGCGGCACTCGCCGGCGTGGGCCCGTTCGACGAGGTCGACCTGGGCCGACTCGTCGCGCGTACGCCGCCGGACGAGCCGTCCGCCGCCCTGCTCGTCCGGGTGCTGGCCGCCCAGGGGCGCGAGGCGGAGGCGCTGGAGGTGGTCGAGCGGCTGCGCACCGACCTGGCCGACCGGTACGGCACCGACCCGTCTCCCGTGATCACAGACGTCCACCTGGCGTTGCTGCGTGGTGAACTCATCGCCCCGCCCGCCGCGGCGCCGCCCCGGCAACAGGCGCGGATCACGCTGCCCGCCGCGTGGCGCCGCCCCATGGCCGCCCTGCTGGGGCGGGAGCGGGACGTCGAGGCCGTCACCGGCGCGCTCGCCGAGGCGCCCGTCGTGACGATCGTGGCGACCGGCGGGGCGGGCAAGACCCGTCTCGCCGCCGAGGTGGCCAGGCGCACGGCGGCGGCCGGGCAGGCGGTACGCGTGATCGAACTCGCCGGCCTGCGCTCGCCCGACGAGGTGCTGCCCACGGTGCTCGCCGCGCTCGGCGGCGCGGACACCACGGCGACCGGCGGCAACCTGGGTCTGGAACGGCGGGTCCTCAGCCCCGAGGAGCGGCTGCGCGCGGTGGCGCCGGACCTGGACGGGCTGTTGGTGCTGGACAACTGCGAGCACGTGCTCGACGCGGTGGCCGTCGTCGTCGCGGACCTGGTGGCGGCGGCCTCGCCGGAGGTTGCGGTGCTCGCGACGAGCCGAGCCCCACTGGGTCTGGTCGGCGAGTTGGTGCACCGGCTGACCGCGTTGCCGGACGCCGACGCGCTAGCGCTTGTCGAGTCCCGGGCGCGGGCCGGTGGCGCGGTGCCGACCTGGGACACCGAACGGGCGCTCGCCCTGTGCCACCGGCTCGACAACCTGCCGTTGGCGCTCGAACTGGCCGCCGCGCGACTGCGGCACATGCCGATCGACGACGTACTCGCCGGGCTGACCGACCGGTTCGCGCTGCTCGACGACGCCCTGCGCGGCCTGCCCGAGCGGCACGCGAGCCTGTGGGCGTTGGTCGACTGGAGCAGGGAACTGCTCGCCGAGGACGACCGCGAACTGTTGCAGCGGGTCGCGGTCATTCCCGCACCGTTCACCGCGGACCTCGCCGCCGCCGTCGCGCAGGCCCCGGAGGTGCGCCGCGGCCTGGCGACACTCGTCGAACAGTCCCTGTTGACCCTGGTCGAGGGGGACGGCCCGCCCCGCTACCGAATGCTCGAAACGGTCCGTGAGTACGGCGAGGCCCGGCTGGACGCGGCCGGCGCCCGGGACCAGGCCATGGCCGGCCTGGTCAGCTGGGCACGGGAGCAGGCCATCGCGCTCACCGGCCGCTTCATCGGCCCCGGCCAGGTCGAGGCGCTGCACCGCTGCGCCGCCGAGCAGGACAACCTGGTCGCGGGCCTGCGGTGGGCGATGGGAGCCGACGACGAGCCCGCCGCCGTCGACGTCGCCACCGCGCTGTTCCACCTCTGGTCGGTGCGTGGCCTGCACCTTGAGGTCCTCGCCTGGGCGCGCGGGCTCCTGCACGCCGACGACCCGCAGCGACGGCTGCGGTCGGCGATCATGCGTGGCGCGGCCAGCGGGCGGCCACTACCCAACGCCGACCGGCTTGCCTGGACGTGCGTGGTGATCAGCGTGAACGCCGGCGTCAGCGCCGATCTGCGGCCCGCCGTGCTAGCCCGGCGGGCCCTGCGGACGCTCCTGGCCGAACGTCCCGGCGGGGTGTCGTCCCGGCTGACCGCGCTCGCGTCGGCGCTGCCCAGTTTCGATGTATCCAATCTGGAGCAGAACCTGAAGAGCGCGACCGAGATGATCGCGCACCCGGACCCGTACGTGCAGGGGCTCGGGTTGTTCGCGCGCGCCGCGGTACGGGAGAACGGTGGCCTGCCGGAGGCGTCGATCAGCGACGCCGAGCAGGCGTACCACCGCTTCGAGGCCGCCGGCGACCACTGGGGCATGGCCATGGCGGCGGGTGCCGTCGGGCAGTTCCTGGTTCCCGGCGGGGATGCGCGCTCGGCCGAGTGGCTGACGCGCAGCGTCCAGCACATGGAACTGGTCGGCGCCGCGCAGGACGCACGGTCGATCCGGGTCCGGCTGGACGCGCAACTCGCCCTCACCGGCGACGTGGAGGCGGAGCGGCGACTGGGGGAGACGGCCGCACTGGGCCAGGCGGAGCAGTTGGACGCCGCGCAGGCGCTTCTCGGCCTGGCCCGCCTGGCCTGGCAGCGCGAGCGGTACGACGATGTGATCGCTCACGCCGACGAGGTCACGCGCATCCTTGCCGGCTGGGCCGGGCCACTGCCACAGCCGCGCGTGATGCTGCGGACCACGGCGGCGATCCTCTACCTGCGGGTCGCGGAGGCTCGGCGGGCGTCGGGGAACGACGTCGTCGCCCAGGCGGCCGCGATGCTGTCGCTCGTCCGCGACGACGCTCTGACCTCACGGGACCTGCCGGTGATCGGAGCGTGGGCGTCGGGCGGCGCGGAACTCGCGGCGTACCGGGATGACGTCGACACCGCCCGCGAACTGTCCGCCCTCGCGAAGCGGATCGGCAGCCAGATCGAGATGTTCTTCCCGTCCGAGAACGGCGAACGGCTCAGCGCCATCCTCGGGGACGAGGAACAGCGTGAGCCGTTGCTGGCCGCGTGGCGCGAGCGGCCGGCCGCCGCGGCCGTCAGCCGGATCCGCGAGCTGATGGACGACCTGCTCGCGTAGGTCAGATCTTCTTGCGGTACGCGCGCAGCGCCAGTGGCATGAACACCGCCACGAAGCCGGCGCACCAGGCGAGCGTCCACCAGACGTGGTTGCCGAGCGGGGTGCCGAGGAACAGCCCGCGTACCGACGCCACCAGGTGGGTCATCGGGTTGACGTCCACGAACGCCTGCATCCAGCCCGGCAGGGTGTCGGCGCCGACGAACACGTTGGACGCGAAGCTCAGCGGCATGATCAGCGCGAACATCACACCCTGCACGGCACCCGCGGTCCGCACCTTCATCGACACCAGCACCGGCAGCCAGCTCAGGCAGAGCGCGAACAGCACCGCGAGCAGACACCCGGCGATCGCCCGGAACGGGTCGGTGTCGATCCGGAAACCCATCACGTAGCCGATCGCGAGGGTCGACACCGTGACGATCACGTACCGGACCACGTCGCCGAGGACCGCGCCGACAAGTGGTGCGGAGCGGGGGATCGGCAACGACCGGAACCGGTCGAAGATGCCCTTGGCGATGTCGGTGTTGAGGTTGACGCCGATCGCGATGGCGCCTGTCGCGATCGTCTGCGCCAGGATGCCGGGCAGCAGGAACTGCAGGTAGTCATGGGTCGATCCGGCGACGGCGCCGCCGAAGACGTACACGAAGATGATGAGGAACAGCACCGGCTGCAGGGTGACGTCGATGAGCGCCTCGGGCGTACGCCAGGTCTTGATGAGGCTGCGCTTGGCGAGCGCCAACGAGTGCCGGACCAGCCGGAACGGCCGGGGGTTGGGCGCGGAGTTCGAGAGCGCGCGGCTTCTCGTGGGCGCGGTGTCGGTCAGAGTGCTCATGCCGCGACCTCCAGGGGGCGGGTGGTGTCGTCTTCGGACGCCGTACGCCCGGTGAGGGTGAAGAACACCTCGTCGAGGCTCGGCAGGTGCAGGGAGAGTTCGGTGACCGCGATGCCGGCCGTGGCGAACCGCGCGACGCTCTCGGTCAGCGCCGCGTCGTCGGTGACCGGCACCGCAAGCACGCCCTTGCGGATCTCGTCGGCAGGCGCGCCGGAGCCGACCTGGGTCAGGATCTCCGCGGTGCGGGGCAGCTGTGCCGGGTCGGACGGCCGGACCTCCAGGGTCTGCCCGCCGACCACCCGCTTGAGCCCTTCGGGGGTGTCGTGCGCGATGACCCGGCCGTGGTCGATCACCGTGATCGCGTCGGCGAGCGCGTCGGCCTCCTCCAGGTACTGGGTGGTGAGCAGCACCGTCGAGCCGTTGTTGACCAGCGAGCGGACCACGTCCCACATGTCCTCGCGCTTGGCCGGGTCGAGCCCGGTCGTCGGCTCGTCCAGGAAGATCACGTCGGGGGAGCCGACGAGGCTGGCGGCCAGGTCCAGCCGTCGCCGCATGCCGCCGGAGTAGGTCTTGGCCGGTCGGTTCGCGGCATCGGTCAGGTCGAACCAGTCGAGCAACTCGGCGGCCCGTCGTCGGGCGCCGTTGCGGCCCAGCTCCAGCAGGGTGCCGAACAGCTCCAGGTTCTGCCGCCCGGTCAGGTCCTCGTCGACCGAGGCGTACTGGCCGGTGAGGCCTATGCTCTGCCGAACACGCTCGGCGTCCCGTACCACGTCGAAACCGCCGATTCGGGCGGTCCCGCCGTCCGGGGTGAGCAGTGTGGAGAGGATGCGCACGGCGGTGGTCTTGCCGGCGCCGTTGGGCCCGAGCACCCCGAGCACCGTGCCGCGGGGAACGGCGAGGTCCACGCCCTGTAGCGCCCTCGTCTTCCCGAATGTCTTCACGAGGCCCTCGGCCTCGATCACCAGGTCAGCTGTCATGCGCCCACTCTGCGCTGGCCTGCTGACACCGCGCCGACACGCCACCGACACCGGCTGACACGGGCCGACACCGGGGCCGCGGGGGAGGGCGGCCGGGGCCTGCACGTCCCCGCTGACGGCCGGCGTCACGATATGCTGGCCACGGCAGAGCGCCTGCCAGCGCCCGATGTGGTGGCCCACGCCTGACCACATGCCTGGGGCCAAGAGTCTCCGACTCCGCGCCGATGTGTCGATTCCCGGCGTGCCGGTCACGCCGCCCGTTCGGTGGAGTGCGTGGGGCTGCACCGGAGGCGTCATGTCTGATTCCACACCCCGACCGACCCCAGCCCCGGGACGCGCCCGCAAGCGCGCCATCCGTGAACATGCCGCCCGGGCTGGCGTCGCCTACTCGGAGGCTGCCCGGCAACTCGAGTCGGTCGGCCTTCGGCCCGGCGAAACCCTTTCCAGGTACGGGCGGACGATCTATCCGGTCGGGTTCGACCCGCATCGCCAACTGCTCGTCGAACGTCGTGAGCGGCGGTCGTTCGAGGAGCGGGTGTCGGACAGCAGGCGGGCCGCGATCCTGCCTCATGGTCGCGCGCGGCACCTCGTCGAGCGGTTCCCGCCCAGCCGTGGGCGTACCGGCAGCGGGGTGGGCTCGCTCTATCACGGCGAGGGCCGCGAGGAGCTGCTCGCGATGCTGTACATCGTGATCGTGGCCGAGTCGCCAGGGTTGCTGCCCGAGGTGGGGGACCTCGCCTGGATCGCGGAACTCGGCGAGGACACCGCGCTCGACACGGCCTGCGCCGACGTCGACCGCGAGGCTCGCCGCCTGCTCGACCAGGAGCCATTGGCCCTTTGGTCGCGCATCCAGAAGGCGCTGACCACGGCCGAACGCAGCGTGGACGGGCAGGTCCGCCAGGAGGCGACCCGGCAGGCAGCGCTGTTGAGCACGATGATGACGCCGCGTCTGGGGTACGCGGGCGAGCCGTGGGTTCCGGGGTTGCCCGTCGCCGGTGCCCGGCAGATCCTCGACGCGCTGCTCATCGTCGCCGACGACGGACACGCGCCGGGCACCCGGGTACGCCTGCTCACGCAGCCGCACCAGGCGAAGTTGGCCACGATCATCGGTGCCCGGTGGGGTCGGTCAGGTCCGCCGGTGGGCTATCTCGTTTGGCTCGACGGGGCGACGGCGCCGCTGTCGGCCCGCCCCGACGACCTGATCGTTCTGGCCGACCAGGAAACCACTCCGCGCTGAGCCAGGCCCCCTCAGTGGTGCCCGCATCGTCTCCTCCGGGCCGGTCAGACCCTCCTGCACAGCTTCGTTGCCGGGGCCACCTTCGGATGGATCGGGCGACGGCCAGGCAAGAGACCGGCGCCAAAGTTGGCCACTTCGACAGCTGTGGACCGACGAAGAGTATGAGAATCACCAAGTCCTAATCCTGGCCGGGGCGGATGCGGCCGTGAGCGGTATACCTCAGAGTCATATTCATACCTCTGAGGTATACCGCTCAACAGCACAACGACATGGCGGGCCAGTCAGAGCGCACGCCATCAACCACCGTGTGCCGATGGAAGGTGACATGCTGCGGCTGGGCCGAGCTGTCGGCGTTCAGTGGTCTGGGGGTCAGGCGCCACGGGCACAGGCCGGCCGGGCTCCCTTGCGGGGAGCCCGGCCGGTGCGGTCGACGCCGTCGTAGAGCTGTCCGGAGCGCAGCGGGGGGAGGTGCTGCGACGGGAGAGGTACGGACGGCGCGACCGCGCTCCGCGCGGTGGTCCACCTGCTCAGCTCGGTAGGCGGCCCCGCGTGGAGACGAAGTGGTACGACATGACGGCGAACCCGGGGTCACGGAGCAGCCGCCGGAAGGCGTTCAGTTGGTTGGGCGACAGCCCGGCGGCCAGCAGGTCCGGTTCCAACTGGCGGGAGTTGGTCTCGTAGAGCGATGTCCCGGTCGACCCGCCGGCCCAGCTCTGCGAGTGGGTGATGGTGTCCAGGTCGGTCAGGCCGGCGAGGGCCATCTCGGTGTGCACGTCCTGCGCCCAGCCCAGGTCGGCGCCGTGGTCCTCCAGGACGCCCATCATGGCGTCCATGACCTGCGCGAAGAGCTTCGCGGCGTCGTCGGTGGGCGCGGTCAGCACCCGCTGCGGCGCGGTGCAGTCGAACTCCTCGACCACCAGCCACCCGCCGGGTGCCAGCGCGCCGGTGAGGGTGCGTAGGACCCGTCGTCGATCGGGGAGGTGCAGCAGCACCAGCCGGGCGTGGATCAGGTCGAACGCGTCCCCGGGCGGCGGTTCGGTGCGCACGTCGTGCTGGCGTACGTGCAGGTTGCCCTCGGCCACCAGGTGGGTGGGGTCGATGTCGGTGGCCAGCACGTGACCGTCGTCGCCTACCGCGCGAGCCATCCGCCGGGCCATCGAGCCGCCACCCGCCCCGACCTCCCAGCAGGTCGCTCCCGGCTCCAGCACCGGGCGGGCCAGCCGACGCGTCGTGATCGGGTCCAGGAAGGACTCCAGCGCGTGCATCTGGGGGACGGCGTCCGGTGCGCCGTTGTCGAACGTGTACGTGTCATCGCTCGTAGCGGTTGTCATCGGTGTCTACCTCTCCGAGAAGGGTCGGGTGACTACGGGGTGTCGGCCCAGAGCCGAGGGGTCGGTCGGTTGGCCGGGGGCGGCGCAACGGCGGCGACGCTCAACATCGCCGCCAGTGGGGCCGGATCGCGGCGGGCCTCCGCGGTCGGCCGGTCGTAGACCACCCGGCCGTACTCCAGCACCGCCACCCGGTCCGCGATCTCGATCGCGTGCTGGAGTTGCTGCTCCACGAGCAGCACGGTCAGGCCGTCGGCGGCGAGACCGTTGACGAGCTCGCGGACCCTTGCTGCCAGATCGGGCGAGAGGCCCTCACACGGCTCGTCGAGCAGCAGCACCCGGGGTTGGCCGAGCAGGGCACGGGCTATCGCCAGCATCTGCTGCTCGCCGCCGGAGAGTTCGCAGCCGCGGTGCCGCAGCCGCACCGCGAGTCTCGGCAGCAGTTCCAGGGTCCGGGCGACGGTCCAGCCCTCGCCGCCGGAGGTGGGGGCCCGCCACGGCGCGGCCGCCAGGTGCAGGTGCTCGGCCACGGTCAACCGGGAGAAGACCCGTCGGCCCTGCGGGACGAGACCGACGCCGGACTGGGCGATGCGATGCGGTTGTCGGCCGGCGACGTGCACGCCGCCGATCTCGATGCGACCGCTGGACGCGCGAACCAGCCCGGCGATGGTGTGCACGAGCGTGCTCTTGCCCGCCCCGTTGCGGCCCACCACGGCCTGGATGCTGCCCGGGCGTACCCGCAGGCTGACCTCGTGCAGGACGGTTCCCCCGCCGTAGCCGGCACAGAGACGATCCACAGTGAGCATCAGGCCACCCCGTCGGCGTAGGCCTGCCGCACCAGCGGCGAGGTACGGATCTCGTCCGGTGTGCCGGCGGCCAGGGTCTGACCGTCACGCAGCACCGTGACCGTGTCGGAGAGGGCGTACACCAGGTCCAGTCGGTGTTCGACAAGCAGCACGGCGACCGCCCTGGGCAGCGCCTGGAGCAACTCGACCAGCCGGCCGACCTCGATGGCGGACAACCCGGCCGCCGGTTCGTCGAGGAGCAGCAGGCGGGGGCGACCGGCCAGGGCCATCGCGATCTCCAACTGGCGTCGTTGCCCGTGCGCCAGGTGCCCGGCGGGCACCGCCGCGACGGCGGTGAGCCCCATCTGGTCCAGCAGCGGGCCGGCCAGGCGCTGCGCGGCGCGGCGGCGTCCGCCCGGCCACCACCGGCGGCGCGGGATGACCCGCGGCAGCGCGGCCACCACGACGTTCTCCGTCGCGGTGAGCGTCGGAAAGACCGCGGGTCGCTGGTGGATGCGGTTGATTCCCCGCCGCGCCCGGGCCGCCGGCCCGAGCCGACCGACGTCCCGTCCGTCGAACCGCACGGTGCCGCGCTGCGGCCTGGTGGACCCGCCGATCACGTTGAGCAGGGTCGTCTTGCCGGCCCCGTTCGGGCCGATCAGCGCGTGCCGCTGACCGTCGTGGATGCACAGGTCGACGCCGTCGAGCGCGGCGAGCGAGCCGTACCGGACGCTGACCTTCCGGGCTTCCAACAGGCCGGTCATCGGTGCACCTCGGCAACGGTGGCCTGATCGTGGGCGGCTGGCTCGTGCGCCGGGGCGTCCGGCGGGCGCAGCCGACCCCGGGCCCGGTTGACGCCGGTGGGCAGCAGGTAGACCGTCGCCACGAACAGCGCGCCCAGCACCAGCGGCGCGTGGCCGGGCAGCACCCCGAACAACCAGTCCCGGACGGCGATGACCAACGCCGCACCCACCAGGGCACCGCCCACCGAGGCGGTGCCACCGATGACGACACCGAGCAGCAGCAGCGCGGACGTGTCGAAGCCGAAATCGGCGGGGGAGATGTACTGCTGAGCGACGACCAGGAGCGAGCCGGCGGCACCGGCGATCGCCCCGGCGGCGATGTGCGCCCCGGACAGGTGCACCGCCACCCGGTGACCGCTGGCCCGCAGCCGCGTCTCGTCGTCGCGGCCGGCTCGCAGCACCAGCCCGGCCCGGGTACGCAGCAGCACCAGCACCACGCCGATCAGCGTCGCCACCACGACCAGGGCGTACAGGTAACGGGCCTGGTCGCTGGCCAGGGCCGGGAGCCCCCAGAACGGGCGGACCGCGGGGATGCCGGCCAGCCCGTCCGTGCCACCGGTCACCGACCGCCACCGCCCGAGGACGATGACGACGAGTTCGCCGATGGCCAGGGTGATCATCAGGACGATCACCCCTCGGGCGTGCACGACGAGCGGCACGGTGAGCGCGGCTAGCAGCGCCCCGGCCGCCGCCGCGACGACGAGCTGCACGACGCCGACGTCGGAGACGCGGCTGCCGACCACGGCGCAGGCGTAGGCGCCCGCCGCGTACGGTGCGGTCTGGCCCAGGGTGGGCATGCCGGCGACGCCGGTGAGCAGGGCCACGCTCACCCCGACCAGGGCCAGCGCCAGCGTCCGGGCGAGGATCGACGTGGTGTAGTCGTCGACCACCCAGGGCGCCACGACCAGGCCGACCAGGACGAGCGCCGCGATGCCACCCCGTACCCGCCGGATCACCTCGCCCCTCATGCCGGCCTCCATCTGCCGGCAAAACCGCGCGCCCGTACGGCCAGCACGGCCGCCATGGCGGCGAACAGCAGAAACGGCGCGGCGGACGGCAGCAGCGCCACGCCCAGCGTCTGGATCTCGCCGATCGCGAGCGCGGCCAGCAGGGTGCCCGCCATCGACCCGAGACCACCGAGGACGACGACCACCAGGGAGAGCAGCAGCACGGTGTCGGCGGTGCCCGTGCCGGGGCCGATGATGGGCGCGCCGAGGACCCCGGCCGCTCCGGCCAGCGCGCCGGCGGCGGCGAGCACGCCGGCCCGGATCCGCGCCGGACTCACGCCCAGACAGGCGACCATCTCCGGGTCGTCGACGGCCGCCCGAACCAGCATCCCGGCCCTGGTGCGTCGCACCACCAGGTAGAGCG
Organism: Micromonospora sp. NPDC007208; assembly: GCF_042869175.1. Lineage (NCBI taxonomy): Bacteria > Bacillati > Actinomycetota > Actinomycetes > Micromonosporales > Micromonosporaceae > Micromonospora > Micromonospora sp. NPDC007208. The sequence goes on from NZ_JBIAFG010000014.1 coordinate 179,820, forward strand.
CGAGGGCGAGCACCGCGGCGACGACGATGAACACCAGCCGGTACGCGGCGTAGCGGTGACCGGCGACCATCACCGACCCTTCCAGGGCGGCGGGCACCCGAACCTGCGGGTTGTCGGGCCCGAAGCCGGCGACGAGCAGGCTGCCGCCGGCCAGCGCCACCCCGAACGTCAGCAGCGCCTGACTCAGGTGGTTGCCGGCGGCGACCGGTGTGAGCAGACCGGCCAGGAGCACCCCCGCCGCGGCGGCGGCCAGCACACCGACGGCGAGGGCCAACCCCAGACTCGCCCAGCCGCCGTCGAGCAGCGCCGCGGCGGTGTACCCGCCGATCGCGTAGAGCAGGCCGTGCGCCAGGTTGAGGATGTTGGCGACGCCGAAACAGAAGACCAGGCCCGACGCGGCGACGAACACCAGCAACCCGTAGGCGACTCCGTCCAACGCCGGGATCAGGTACGGGTCGATCCGGTTCGTGCCGGCCGCCACCGCTATCACCGGCCGACGGTCGCGAGGTCGCCCACGACGGTGTTGGACAGCGCCCGGCCGTCCTGGCGGACCTGCCGCAGGTACCACTTCTGCACGGGGGAGTGCGTGGTGGTGGAGAACTGCCAGGTGCCGCGCGGGCTGGCGATCTGGCCGAGTTGACCGATGGCCGTGTTGATGGCCTCCGGGGTCGGGTTGCTCCCGGCGGCGCCGATCGCCCGGTCCAGCACCGCCGCCGCGTCGTACGAGGCGAGCGCGTAGGTCGTCGGCGATCCGTCGTGCTTCGCCTTCCACGCGGCCACGAAGGCGCGGTTCTCCGCGTTGTCGAGGTCGGGCGAGTAGTTGAGCACCGAGTAGATGTCCCGGGCGGCCTCGCCCTGCGCGTTGAGCACGCCGCCCTCGGTGAGGAACCCGGCCGCGTACAGCGGGATGTCCTTGATCTCGGACTGCGCGTACTGCTTGACGAAGTCGACGGCGGCGCTGCCGGCGTAGAAGGTGTAGACGGCCGCCGCGCCCGAGGCCTTGATGCGGGCGAAGTACGGGAGGAAGTTGGTGGTGGCCGGGAACGGCGTGAAGGTCGTCTTGCCATCGGCGTTCGCCAGCTTCCCGCCGATCTTCCCGAACGCGTCGGTGAAACCGCGCAGCTCGTCCCAACCGCCCTGGTAGTCCGGGCCGATCGCGTAGACGGAGCCCTTCACGTTGTCGCGGACGTGCTGGGCGATCGCCGCCCCGGGCTCGTCGGAGAGGTACGAGGTGTGCCAGACCCGGGAGACGTCCTTGAGCTCCGGCCGGCCGTTCGAGCCGACCAGTGGCACCTTGGTCTCGTTGAGCACGGGGGTGACGCCGGCGACCGAGCCGCCACCGACGATGCCGGTCAGCGCGGACACCCGGTCCTGCTTGAGCAGCTTGGTCGCCGCCGGGACCGCGGTCTGGGCGCCGTTGCCCTCGTCCGCGACGATCAGGTCGACCTGCCGGCCGCCCAACTTGCCGTCGTGCGTGTCCAGGTAGAGCTGGAAGCCGTCGCGGATCTCCGTACCGACCGCCTGGTACGTCCCGGACAGCGACGCGAGCAGACCGATCTTTATCGAGCCGCCGGCGCTCGTGCCCGGCGCGTCGTCGCCGCAGGCCGTACCGGTGGTCAGCACGGCCGCGAGCAGCGCGGCGGTGAGGGCACGGCTGCGCCAAGGCGTGGTGAGAGGCATGTCTAACTCCAGAGGAAGGGGAAGGGGTCTCCGGCGTGGGGGCGCCGGGGTGGTCAGCGGCTGCGGGCGAGTGCCGCTCGGGCAGCGGGGGTCAGGGCGTCCCCGATGCGGTTGGCCAGCTCGGTCATCTCGTAGGAGACCTTGCCCACGTCGCACTCGGGGGCGGCGAGCACCAGCAGCGAGGCACCGTCGTTGAAGGCCATCGAGAACATGAACCCGCCCTCGAGCTGCGTGACGTTGGAGATCACCGCGCCGGCGTCGAAGAAGGCCGCCGCCCCCCGCAGCAGGCTGACGAGCCCGCTACCCGTGGCGGCCAACTGGTCGGCCCGGTCCGGTGGCAGGTCGCGAGTGGCGGCCACCATCAGGCCGTCGCTGGAAATGGCGATCGCGTGGCTGACCTCGGTCGCGCGCGCGGCGAAGTTGTCCAGCAGCCAGCCGAGATCCTGTTGGTCGGTCACGTGCTCTCCTGTCGCGTCATTTGTTGGTGAGGTCGATCGGCGTGCGTCGTCGGTTCGCCACGCCCCGCGCGTACGCGGCCATCGCCGTCGCCACCTGCGCCGGGTCGCGGTACTCGGACCGTTGCTGCTGCTGGGGCACGGTCACCCCACCGGGCACCAGGTGCCGTTGCGGCTGTCGTTTGGGCAGGCCGGAGTTGGTGGTCGCGGCGACCTCGGGGGCTTGTGCCTGGGCGGCCGTACGCCAGGCGTCGTCGGCGGGGCTGGACCACTGCTGGCCGTTCTGGCCGTCGACGACGTCGTTCTGGAACCAGTGGTTGACCTGTTCGAAGATGAGGAGCTCCTCGGTGGGCGCGTCACCCCGGTCCGGGGCTGCGGGAGCCGGTCGGAAGACCGGCGCCGCCGGCAGGGTGCGTTCGGTCGCGGGGCGTCCGGCGGTGGGTTCGGGGCGCGGCTGGTACGGCGGCGGAGGGCTGGGCGTCCGCGCTGCCCGCCGCGACAGCCGGCCGGGTGCGAGCAGGTACTCCTCGGGCGGCAGCGACCGGATGATCGCCGCGGGCAGTGTCGCCTCGGCGAGGATGCCGCGTCGGGGACCGCGTCGCAGTTGGACGGTGGCGCCCAGCCGGGCCGCGAGCTGGCCCACCACGACCAGCCCCATCGCCCGTACGGCGGCCACGTCGATGGCCGGCGGGCGGGCCAGCAGCTCGTTGAGCTGCTGCATCCGCTGCGCGGACAGCCCCACACCCTCGTCGCTGATCTGGACGATGACGCGGTCACCCAGGCTCCGGCCGCTCACCCAGGTCTCACTGCCGGGCGGCGAGTACGTGGTGGCGTTGTCCATGAGTTCGGCGAGGAGGTGCACGACCTCGTCGACGGTTTTGGCGGCCACGGCGACGTCCCCGTCGATCATGCCGAGCCGGACCCGCGCGTAGTGCTCGATCTGGGACAGCGCCGCCTGGAGCACCTGTTGCAGAGGGACGTCACGCTGGCGTACGCGACCCACGCCGACGCCGCCGAGCACCAGCAGGCTGGCGTTGATCCGGCCCATCCGGGTGGCCAGGTTGTCCAGTGTGTACAGCTGGTCGAGCCGGTCGGGGTCGGTCTCGTCCCGCTCGACCAGGTCGACCTGGGCCAGGACGGCGTCGACCAGTCGCTGTTCGCGGCGGCTCAGGTGGATGAAGATGTCGGCGGTGTTGGCGCGCATGACGGCCTGTTCGGCGGCGGTCCGCACGGCGGCCTGGTGCACGGCGCTGAACGCTTGACCCAGTTCGCCGATCTCGTCGTCGCTGGACGGTTCGAGGGCGGCGCTGGACTGCTGCTGGGCCAGCTTCTGTGGGTCGACGGTGGCGCTGCCGGGCTGTTGGAGCTGCGCCACCACGGCGGGGAGCTGTTCGAAGGCCACGGCGTTGGCCGCGTCCCGGAGGCGGCGCAGCCGTCGGGTGATCTGCCGAGCGACGGCCCAGGTCACCAACGCGGTCAGGATCAGGGCCAGGAGGACGCTGGCCGCCTCGGCCACGGCCCGACGCCGCTGGTCGGCGTGCGCGGCCCGTACGTCGTCGCGGACCGCGTCGTCGACGCGGGCGCGCAGGTCGGCCAGGCGGGCGGCACGCGTCTGGGTGGTGGACACCCACGCGTCGGTCTCCAGTTGCAGCTGCGACCCCGGCTGGGCCCGGGACACCTCGTCCTGCATCCGTTGCAGGGCAAGTGCCTCCTTGCCGGTGCCGGCCTGCTCCCACCAGATGCTCCACTCGGGCGGGGCCAGGGCCAGGAACGACAGGCTCGACTCGGTGTAGCTGGTGCGCGCCGCGGTGATGTCCTGCTGCATGGCCGGGGTCAGCTCGCCGCCCGCGACCGCGCGCAGCACGGCCACCTGCTGCTGACCGATGGCCTCGGCGGTCTTCGACAGCGCCGCCGAGGCCCGGATCCCGTCGGCGAGTTGGGCGTTCACCACGCCGTGCGAGACGCTCTCCCGGAAGTTGATGAGGTCGGCGATCGCGATGCGGTAGCTGAAGGTCATCGCCGACACCGACGCGTGCGTGGCGGTGCGCACCTGGGTGCGCAGCGGGGCGAGGCCGTCCAGGGCCGCGTCGATGCGCCGCAGGAGAGCCGCGCTGGTGCCGTTGTCGGCGGACAGTCGGTCCCGCTGCCCGCTGTAGCGGGCGACGGCGTCGTCGGTGGCGGCCATCTCCGCGCCGAAGGCGTCCTGCTGCTCCGGCCGGGCGTAGGTGAGCAGGTCGGCGGCGGCGATGCGTTCGCGTTGCAGCCGGTAGGCGAGGTCGCCGGCCTCGGCGCCGACCTGGGCCAGGATCTGCAGGTCGCTGGCACGGGCCGTCTGGCGTGCGCTCTCGTTCAGTGCGAGACCGGCGAAGCCGATCACGGCGACGAGCGGGGCCGCGACGATGAGGCGCATCCGGCCGGCTATCTTCCAACCGCGTCGGCGGGTCGGGTAGGGTCTGGCCGCGTGGGACCGGGTGCTCGACGCCAAGATTGACTCCCACGACTCGTCGATGACGGTCTATCCGCACGTTGCCGAATGCAAGTCCCATTCGGCCGGAAGCCGCGCTCGTAGACCAGACCTGGCCGTGGTACAAACTGCCCGTACCAGCATCTGTACCCAACGTCAGCGGCCGGTGACGCCGCGAGGTCGGGCCGGATCCGTCGAGTCAGCGCTGGTTGTCGTGGGGCCCGGCCGGTGACTGCCGCCGCTCCGGGGCGTCCGGTTCGGGTTGGCCGTTGAGCACCTGGCCGATCAGTTCGCGCAGCTCGTCGATCGCGTCCACCACGGCTCCCGGGTCGCGCGCGTCACGCCGGCCACGCTGACGCGGAACCTGCCGACCCAGCTGAGCCGTTTCCGGGGCGCGTGGGCCACGGCGGCCGTCGGCCGCCAACTGTTCGGCGGCGACCTGCGGCCAGAGCGCGGCCAACCTGCCGCCAGTGCCGAGCACGTCGTCGCAGCGCAGCGCGAACTCGTGACTGCCGAACCGGCGACCCGACTCGACCGCCGCGACCGTCTCCCGACTGAACCGCACCAGATCGGCCAGGGCTCGTTGGGTCAGGCCCCGTTGGACGCGACAGTTGCGCAACTCCCATCGGAACCGCTGACTGGCCGCAGAGTGAGCCGAGCTCGACGGGGACGTGTGCTCCATGCGCTCACCTTCGTGGAACGGACATTCAGCGACGGACGCCAGATCGAGATTGGCCGATGAGCTGAACATTCACAGAGGGCAATTCTTAACCCAGGACGCGATGGGTGTGAAGACGTTCACCGGCATGGATCGTCTGGCAAAGCGTGAAAGGTGGGTGCCGGACCCGTTGCCGGCACCGAGGCTGCGCCGGATGGAGGGGGCAACGCCGCCCCACCCCACCCTCGACCCGGCCGCAGGTCAGCACCGCTGGCACTCGCCCGCACTCAGGCGGCGTGCACTTCGGCCGTCGCCTCACCCCGCGCCGCCGGCGCGTCCGCGGCCGGCGGGACATCGATTATCGCGAGTAGTGTGCGGTGCGCACGAAACGCGACATTCGGTTTGTACGAGCGACGTTGCTCGGGTGACAGCCGTAGACCGGGAATGACTTCGGCGAGCCGGCTGAGGGCGACCCCGGCCTCAAGTCGCGCCAATCCCGCACCGATGCAGAAATGTGGACCGTGGCCGAATGACAGGTGATTGCCCACATCGGCCCGGTGGGGGTCGAACCGGTCCGGGTCGTGGAACGCCGCGGGGTCCCGGTTCGCCGCTCCGATCAGGAGCAGGCAACGCGCCCCGGCGGGGATCGTGACCGCTCCCACTGTGACGTCTCGGGTGGTCACCCGGAGCCAGCCGTCGATGGCGGGCGCGAACCGGAGCGTCTCGCCCACGAAGGCGGGGACGAGCCCCGGGTCCGCGGTGATCGCCGACCAGCGCTGGGGAGCGGACAGGGCCTGGTCGAGGGTGTGCGCGAGCAGCCCGGCGGTGGTCTCGTGACCCGCGACCAGGAGATTGAAGGCCAGGCTCGCCACCTCGGGCACCGTCAGCACGGTGTCGTCGTCGTCCCGGTAGGCCAGGGCGCGGCTGATGAAGTCGTCACCCCGGTGTCCGCTGTCCACCCGTTGGCGGACCAGATCCTCGCAGTAGTGCCAGAACTCCAGCAGCCCCTGCGCCAGGCGTACCTGCTCGGCCGGGTCCGGCTGCCCCCAGATGAGGGCGATCTGGCCGTCCGCCCACCTCCGGATCCGCCCGATGTCGGCGTCCGGCACCCCGAGGATGTCCAGGACCACCAGCAGGGGAAGCTCGGTCGCGAACTCCGGGATCAGGTCGACCTGGTCGCCCTGGCGGGCGGCGAGACGGGACACCAACTGGTCGACCCGGCGCCGGACGATCGCCCCGTACTCGGCCTCGACCCGCTCGGTGGTGTTCGCGAAGGTCGCCCGGAGGGCCCGGCGGCTACGCGGGTGCGCCGGTGGGTCGGCGGCGGCCGTCGTGGGTGGGGCGTCGATCTGCATGATCACGTTCAGTGCGGGTGGGCACACCTCGTAGATCGGGGCGAGGGTGAGGGCGTTGGCGAATGTCGCAGTGTCGGCGAGGGCCCGCCGGACGTGAGCGTGCCTGCTGATCAACCACAGACCCAGATCCTCGGCGTAGTGCACCCCGTCGGGATCGTCGAGAATACGTCGCCACATGCTTGCCGGATCGGTGAGATAGACCCCGGCGAACGGATTCAACCGCATGGAAAGCCTCCTGGTGCACGCGGCGCTAAACCGGCAGCGCCCCCATTTGGCGATCCACTTTCAGCCGGGCCGATAATGGCGTGCATCTGCCTCTGGCTCTTCACGGTGCGCTGGCCGGCCGCACAAGTCAAGATTGGTTCTTGTCTATTTATTGGTCGGCATAATTGCGTGTTGCAACAGCTGAGCGAACCTGGCCAGGTGCAAGTTGCGGCTCGGTCCTTGCCGTGAAGTCGACCCGGTCGCACGGTGCAGACAACTCGCCGCTTTCCCTCATGACCGGAGAAACGACCCCCGCGACGACGAGTGACGCCGAAGTCCGGTCACCGACCCCGGCGGAAGGAGTCGCGCGGGGGAAGCGCCCTTTGTCGGAAGGAGCCGCGGTGTCGGAAGCGACCGAAGTCGGCGGGGAGGAGCCGCGCCGAGGGAAGGAGCCGACCCGCGACGACCTCCACCGCGTCGCGGGGGGTTCCGGCCCACGCCGGAACCCCCCGCGCGTCGTCGCGTCGTGACGACCCGGTCAGCGCGCGGCGGTCACGGCGCCCACGGGGCGGCGATGCCCCAGGTGCTGTCGGCGGTCCACGACGTCGGCGTGTTGTACGCGTCGCCGCCGGTGCCGTTGCTGAGCCAGACCTCCGCGTTGTAGTGCCGCAGGTACTTGCCGCGGAAGTTGTACGACTCCAGCGACACGCCGGTGCCGGTCAGCCCGGTGCGGGCGCACCAGGTGGCGTCGGCGCGCAGCAGCGCGGAGCCGTCGTCCGGTGAGTTGCGGACCCGGGAGTTCTGGTGGCGCAGGTACTGCCCGGGGAAGTTGACCGACTCGAACGAGTAGCAACCGGTGCCGGTCAGGCCGGGCCGGATGGTGTACGTGGCGTCGGCCTTGAGCAGGCTGGAACTCGCGGCGTCGACCACCTCCGTGTAGGCCAGGCTGTCCTGGTGGCGTAGGTAGCGGTTGGTGAAGCCGGGCGTGGTCACCTGCAACGACCGGCGGGTGTTGACCGGCAGGGCGACCGGCGCCGAACTGCCGATGGTCTTCGAGGCGTTGATCAGGGCGGTGTTGGCGGCTCGCACCCGCGCCTGGTCCATCTTGATCACCTGCCGGTCGTAGGTGAGGAAACCGTTCAGCTCTCCCTCCAGGTCGGTGATCTCGGTGTAGATCGAGGCGCTGAGCCCCTTGCCGACCATCAGGTTCTGGGTGCCCTGCACCAGCCCCACGTACCGGTCGGTGAGGGCGCTCGAACTGGACTGCCACTCGTACGCGAAGAAGCTGCCGCTCGGGCTGTACTCGTGGCCCGGCGTGTGCAGGCCCAGGCCGCCGAACTCACCGAGCACCGCGATCCGGGTGTTCGACGGCACGGGGGAGTCCGGTCCGAGGTAGACGTGCCAGTCGTCGATGTCGCCGTTGCCGGGGTTGCCGAGGGACTGGCAGCAGTTGTGGCCGCTGTGCGGGTTGACCAGACGCGTCGGATCCTGGTTCTTGATGTTCTGCGCGACCCGCCGGGTGTCGGCGAGGGACCGCTCGCCCCAGCCCTCGTTGTAGGGCGTGTACGCGATCACCGCGGGTGAGCTGCGGTGTTCGTCGACGATCTCGCGGGCCTCGGCCTCGAACTGCGCCTGCTGGGCGTCGGTGGGGTCGACGTCCTGCGCGGTCAGCGAGGGGATGTCCTGCCAGACAAGCAGGCCGAGCCGGTCGGCGTGGTAGAACCAGCGCTGCGGCTCCACCTTGATGTGCTTGCGCACCATGTTGAAGCCCAGGTCCTTGTGTTTCTGCAGGTCGAAGGCGAGGGCGGCGTCGGTCGGCGCGGTGTAGAGCCCGTCCGGCCAGAAGCCCTGGTCGAGGGTGCCGACCTGGAAAACGAACTGGCCGTTGAGCTTGGGGCGTAGCACCCCGTTGACCAGGCCGGTGGTGATCTCCCGCATGCCGAAGTAGTGGGTAGTCCGGTCCACTGTGGCGCCTGCGGCGTTGCGCAGGGTCACCCGGAGGTTGTAGAGGAACGGGTCGTCGGGTGACCAGCGACGGGCGTTGGGCACCGGCACGCTGAAGTCGGTGAAGCCGCCGGTGGACGAGCCGACCACTGTGGTGCCGTTCAGCGCCTCGGCGAGCACGCTGTGGCCGCTCACGTCGCCCCGGGTGAAGACCCGGACCCGCAGGGTGTTGTTGCTCAGGTTCGGGTAGACGTCCACGCTGCTGATCGAGGCGGCGGGCACCGGCTCCATCCACACCGTCTGCCAGATGCCGGAACTGGGGGTGTAGAAGATCCCGCTGGGTGTCTTGGTCTGCTTGCCGATGGCGGGCAGGCTGCCGTTCTGCCGGGTGTCGGTGGGATCCCAGACCTTGACGACGATCTCGTTCGCTCCGGCCGTGAGCTGCGGGGTCACGTCGAAGGTGAAGGCGTCGTAGCCGCCGGTGTGCGCGCCCACCCGGACACCGTTGACCCAGACGGTGCTCTGCCAGTCGACGGCGCCGAAGTGCAGCAGGGTCCGCCGACCGGACCAGTTCGCGGGGATGGTGACGGTGCGTCGATAGAACAGGTAGTTGCGGTTGTCGTTGGCGGCCCGTTGGATGCCGGACAGGGCGCTCTCCACCGGGAAGGGCACGTTGACCCGCTCGGGCAGGTTGGTGCCGAACTGCGGGGCGTCGTCGGTCGTCGACTGGCGTAGCTGCCACTCGCCGTTGAGGTTGAGCCAGTCCGGCCGCGTCATCTGCGGTCGCGGGTACTCGGGCAGTGGTGTGCCGGCCAGGGCCTGGCTGGTCCAGGGGGTGGTCAGCGGCGGCGTCTTGGGAGGTGCGGCGTTCGCCGGTGAGGCTGGCGCGGCGAGAAAGCCGGCGACCAGGGCGATGGCGAGCAGCAGTGGCAGGGCGGGGCGGATGGGGACGTGACGTGTCATGCCGTCTCCGGGGGAGGAGTCGCCGCGGGCGGTGCAGCCAGGCCCGAAGCGCGTGGGTGGTGGGCATCGGGTGGTCATTGACGGGGACGGGCGTCAGCGACGGATGTCGGTGGGATCTCCACACGCCGACGGTGCCGGCATATTGACATCCATCATCACCTGTATAACGTTATAGAGCCGTCCGGGGCGTCCCGTCAATGCTTGTTCGTCAATGCCCTGTCGGCCCGCCGGTCGAATTCGGGAAGGGTTGGTGGATGGGCGTCAACCTGAAGGACATCGCCCAGCGCGCCGGTGTCTCGCTGGCCACGGTCTCGAACGTGGTGAACGGGTACCGGCCGGTGGGGGAGCGGACCCGACAACGGGTGCAGCAGGCGATCGACGAACTCGGCTACAGCCCCAACCTCGGCGCCCGGCACCTCCGCCGGGGCCGTACCGGCCTGATCGCCCTGGCCGTCCCGGAACTGACCAACCCCTACTTCGCCGAACTCGCCGAGATCGCCATCGCCGAGGCCGCCGCGCTCGGCTACACGCTCGTCATGGAGAACACCGCCGCCGACTGGGGGGCGGAGCTGGCGCTCCTCGACGGCTCCCGGCAGCGCATCATCGACGGTCTGATCCTCAGTCCGGTGCGCATCGGCCGGGAGGAGGTGCTGGCCCGGCCGGCCGGCAGCCCACTCGTGCTGATCGGCGAGGGCGTCTACGACGTACCGCACGACCACATCGCCATCGACAACGTGGCCGCCAGCCACGCGGCGATCCGGCATCTCGTGGCGATCGGCCGCCGCCGGATAGCGTTCATCGGCGCCACCCCGGGCGGTGACCGGCAGTCGGCCCACCTGCGGGTCCGGGGTTACCGGGAGGCCCTCGCGGCCGCCGGCCTGCCGTACCGACCGCGGTTGGTCGCCCGCACCGACGCGTTCGGTCGGCTCGACGGCATGCGCGCCATGCGTGACCTGCTCGCCCTCGGTGACCCGCCGGACGCGGTGTTCGCTTACAACGACCTGGTCGCCATCGGCGCGCTGCGGGCGCTGGCCGAGGCCGGTCACCGGGTGCCCGAGGACGTCGCGGTGGTCGGGATCGACGACATCGAGGAGGGGCGGTTCAGTGCCCCGACCCTCACCACGATCGCGCCGGACAAGAGGGAGATCGGCCGTCTCGCGGTACGCCGCCTCGTCGCTCGCATCGAGGGCACGGACGTCGCGGGGCCGCTGACCGTGCAGACACCGTTCCGGCTCCTGCGCCGGGAGAGCACCGGAACGCCGGCCGCCTGACAGCCGGTCGGCCGCACGCCCCGCGCCGCACCGCACCGCACGAGATCCATAACGCCGGTGGTACGACCCAGAGAGGATGACCCGCTAGATCCATAAATCTCAATATGATGACCGCTATCTCGACTGCGGGTGCGCTCACGAGGCGTGCCATCCTGATGCGGAGGAATGAATGGTTCGCTGGCGTACCCTCACTGGCCTGCTGGCCACCGCGTTGGCCGCGGTGACCGCGGCCAGCCTCACCCTCACCGCGCCGGCCGCCGCGGCCGACAGCCCCGTGACGCCGAACGTCGTCGGTGGCACCCGCGCCGCTCAGGGCGAGTTCCCGTTCATGGTGCGTCTCTCGATGGGCTGTGGCGGGGCGCTGTACAGCCCCCGGCTGGTGCTCACGGCGGCACACTGCGTGGGCGCGACCGGCGCCAACACCAGCATCACCGCGACGCTCGGGACGGTCGACCTCCAGTCGTCCAGCCGGATCACCGTCCGGTCCAACTACGTCTACCGTGCTCCCGGCTACAACGGCGCCGGCCGGGACTGGGCGCTGATCCGGTTGGCCAGCCCCGTCACCGGGCTGAGCACGCTGCCGATCGCCAGCACGACCGCGTACGACAGCGGCACCTTCACCGTGGCCGGTTGGGGCGCCGCGCGCGAGGGCGGCGGCCAGCAGCGGTACCTGCTCAAGGCGAACGTGCCGTTCGTCAGCGACTCCACCTGCAACGCCAACTACGGCGGGGACCTCATCCCCGCCCAGGAGATCTGCGCCGGCTACGCCAGCGGCGGCACGGACACCTGCCAGGGTGACTCCGGTGGCCCGATGTTCCGCCGCGACGCCGGCAACGCCTGGATCCAGGTCGGCATCGTCAGCTGGGGCAACGGCTGCGCCCGGCCCAACTACCCGGGTGTCTACACCCAGGTGAGCTACTTCGCCTCGTCGATCGCCTCGGCGGCGGCGAGCCTCGGCGGCTGACCGTACGACCGCTCGGGCGGCCCGGACGACACGGTCCGGGCCGCCCGTTCGTGCCGTCCTGCCCGGTGGGCGGCGAGTGGGCCACTCCACAGAAGGCGAGTGGGCCACCCGACAGAAACGGCGGGCCGCCCGTGCGGCGCCGGGCGCAGCGGCGATGATGGGCCGGTGAAGATCCTGTCCATCCAGTCGTCGGTCGCCTACGGTCACGTCGGCAACTCGGCGGCGGCCTTTCCGCTGCAACGCCTCGGCCACGAGGTCTGGCCGGTCCTGACGGTGCACTTCTCCAACCACACCGGGTACGGCGCGTGGCGGGGGCCGATGCTCCCGGCGGCGGACGTGGCGGAGGTGATCGCGGGCATCGAGGACCGCGGGGTCCTCGGCAGCGCCGACGCGGTGCTCTCCGGCTACCAGGGCGACCCGGCCGTGGGCGCGGTGATCCTGGACGCGGTGGCGAGGGTGAAGGCGACCAACCCGGCCGCCGTGTACTGCTGCGACCCGGTGATGGGCGACGCCGGTCGGGGCATGTTCGTCCGGCCGGGAATTCCGGAGTACCTACGGGACACCGTCGTGCCCCGTGCGGACATCATCACGCCGAACCACTTCGAGCTGGACTTCCTCGCCGGCCGTACGACGAACTCGCTGGCCGAGGTGCTCGACGCGGTCGACGTGGTGCGCGCGACCGGGCCGCGGCACGTCCTGGTGACCAGCGTGCTCCACGGCGACCTGCCTCCGGACTCGCTGGAGGTGGTGGCGGTCTCCGACGAGGGCGCCTGGGCGGTGACCACGCCGCTGCTGCCGATCAACCCGAACGGTGGGGGCGACGTCACCGCCGCGCTGTACCTCGCGCACCTGTGGACGACCGGCTCACCCGCGACCGCGCTGGAACGGACCATCGCCTCCGTCTACGCCGTGCTCGAAGCCACTCTCGCGGCGGGCACCCGGGAGATCCAGCTGATCGCGGCCCAGGACGTGATCGCCGACCCGCCGGCCCGTTTCACCGCCCGCCGGCTGCGCTGACGGCGGGGTCGCGGACCGGCTGCACCGACGAGGGTCGCGGACCGGCCGCGCTGACGAGGGTCGCGGACCGGTGGCGGTCAGCGGCCCTCGGGCACGGCCATCTCGCCGAGCAGCGACCAGTCCTCCTGCGGCACGGTGGCGTTCACGATGCGCGGCGTCTCGGCCAGGTGCGGCGGCAGGGTCTCCTGGGCCGTGCGGAAATGCGCGGACTGGACGTGGGCCGCACCGGCCTGGTCGTCGCGGAACGCCTCGACCAGCACGTACTCGGTCGGGTCGTCCACGCTGCGGGACCAGTCGAACCACAGGCAGCCCGGCTCCGCCCGGGTCGCCTCGGTGAACTCGGCGGCGATCTGCGGCCACCGGTCGGCGTGCTCGGCCAGGACCCGGAACTTGGCGGTAATGAAGATCATGGCCCCAGGCTACCCAGCCGGACGGGCGCGGGCGACGACCTCCTCGGGGGTCAACGGCGCCTTCGGGTGGTGCGTCAGGCAGAGCGGGGTACGAACCTTGACGAAGGAGAACCCCTCCCCGGCGGCGTAGAACTCGCCGCTGTTGAGCAGGCCGATGTCCGGCAGCCGCCCGCCCTTGGCCTCGGCGAGTTGCCGGGCCGCGTCGATCTGCGCCGGCGCGTTGAGCAGCCCGAAGAACTGGGTCGTCGCGTTGCCGGAGATCTGGTTGTGCAGACCCTTGGGCGCCTGGGTGGCGAAGACCAGCCCGAGCCCGTACTTGCGGGCCTGCGAGGCCAGCGCGATCGAGCTGGCGGTGCAGGCCGTGGTGCCGGTCGAGGGTGCGAGCGTCTGCGCCTCGTCCATCACGAACAGCCCACCCAGCGGTCGGTCACCGGCGGGGTGCCGCTTGATCCACGCGAAGAGCGCCATCTGCAGCTGGTTGACGAAGCTCTGCCGCTCCTGGTCGGAGGTGAGGCCGACGAAGCTGATCACCGACACCCGGGCCCGCCGCCCCGCCGACGGCGTGAGCAACAGCCCCGGGTCGGCCGGCGCGCCCACCCCGCCGAAGAGCGGGTCGGTGACCATCGCCGCCTTGAGCGCCTCGGCCAACTCCTCGGCGAGCTTCCCGGCGCGGGCCAGCCGACTGACCCCCTCGGGCAGGTCGGTCAGGAACTCGGTGAAGCCGGGCAGACCCACCATCCCGCTGCGCGCGTACGCCTGGAGGGCCTCGGTGAGGACGGCCTTGCCCTGCTGGGCGAGCCTGCTCGACCGGTCGACGCCGGCCCGTGGCGCGAGCGCCTCCACGGCGGAGCGGACCGCCTGGTCGAACTCGTCGGGCCAGTCCCGCAGGGAGGTGAAGTCGGGTAGCGGCTGGAAACTCAGCGGCCGACCGGCGGTGACCCGGGGCGTCCACACCACCACCTCGGTGTGCGCGAGGTAGTCGGCGGCGCGTTCGGCGTCACCGGGGCCCCAGCCGCTCGGTGGGTCCGGCCACGGGTCGCCGAGCCGGGCCAGGTCGTTGTTGGGGTCGAGCACGATCGACGAGACGCCCTCGCGGGCGCACTCCTCGACGAGTCGGCGGATGAGCACGGTCTTGCCCGAGCCGGACCCGGCGAACACGACGGCGTGGCGGCGCAACGACTCCAGGGGCACCGTGAACGGGTGACCGCCGTCGACGGTCCGTCCCAGCCCGAGGGCCCGGCCGCCGGCGTCGACCACGAGGTCGGCCGGGTCAGCGGGGACGGGCCCGGTGGTCGAACCGGTCGACGCGCCAGCGGGGACGTCGGCGACCGGCACGCTCGTCGGGCCGGAATCGGGGCCGCCCGACGGTGGCTCGTCGTCGTCGGGCGTCGGTGGCGGGGCACCGCCGGGCGTCCCGTCGGGGCCGGGCAGGACCGCGCGGAACAGCTCGGTGCCGCTGGCCGGACGGCGGGCCACCAGCCACTCCTGCAAGGCCGTGGACGGCTCGGCCGCCATCACCCGCAGCGCCGCGAAGACCCGCAGGTCCGCCTCCGGCACGGCGCGCCGCAGGCCGCCGGCCGCGTCGAAGCCGGCCAACACCTCGGTCGTACGCTTCCCGGTCGGCCACGGACCGTTGCGCAGCAGGATCAGCCGCCGTTGCGGCAGGTCCCGGTCCAACCCGGCGAGGGTGCAGGCGGCCTTGACCCGGGCGGTGACGGCGATGGCGTTCGGGTGCGCGATGGCCCGAAAGCACCAGTGCGCCTCGTTCTCGGTGGCCTCGTCGAGCACCTCGATGAGCCGCCCGTGCAGCGCGGGCTTGCGTCCGGGCGGCGGATCGTACTTGTAGGTGGCGCCGGTCGGCGCCTGCTCGGCGATCCAGGCGGCCAGGCCGGCGGCGAGCAGCGGCGGCAGGTGCTCGTCCTCGCCGGCCGGGTCGACGGCGGCGGACACGTCCGCGGCCTCGACCAACTCGGCGAACCGTGCGTCCAACTCGTGCAGGCGGCGTTCGTCAGTCGTCGGGTCGGCGGAGGCGCCACGGACGGTGCGCACCGTCGGCGTCGAGTCGGCGCCGTCGATGAGCCGGTCCAGCTCGACCAGCTCGTCGCGGTCACGGCACCAGGCGATGTGGCGGTCCACCCGGCGGAGCAGGGCGCGCGGGGTCAGGGTGGGTGCGTCAGTGAAGGCGGCGGGGGCGATCGGCCAGGTGGGGTGCGGTGGCACGAAGCGCGGACCGGCGAACGCGGCGGCGAGGCGCTTCGCCACGATCGCCTGCCCGATCTCCGGGGTGGGGATCCGGTCCGGCAGGGTCGACGTACGGAAGCGGTCGGCGACCGGGGTGGGCGCGGTGCGGGTCATCAGCACCCAGGTGTCCGGCAGGCACGAGACCACGACAAGCGTGCGGCGGGTGATGTCGCGGAGCTTGAGCAGGCCGTCGGCGATCGGGCCGAGCACCTTGGCCTGGCCGTCCTCCAGGCCCTGATGCTGGTTGAGCAGCGAGGTGCTGGTCTGGGCGAACAGCGTGTCGAGCTGGTCAACGGCGATGACCGTGGGGTTCAGGGTCAGGGCCATCAGCCGGGAGATGTCCTGCACGACCTGCTGCGGGGTGCGGACCGCCGCGCTCAACCCCCACGCCGCCCGCGCGGCCGGGTCACCCGGTTCGGAGATCAGGTGGGCGTAGCCGACGTCCTGTGCCTCGAAGTCGATGGCGCCGTGCAGAACGAGCGCCCTTGCGGTGTCCTGGGCGTCCCGTCCGACCTCCCGATCGCGTTCGCGTAGCGCCCAGATGAAGGTGTCGAGCTGCGCACGGGTCACCGGTCGGGCGCCGGCGACCGCGTCGCGGACCTCCACCGGCAGGCCGAGCTGGGGGGTGAGCCGCCGCAGGAAGGTCTTCAACTGGGTGCCCCAGCCGACGTGGGGGCGGCCCAATCCCTCCACCAGGGCCAGTGCCACGCTCTCCCAGAACGTCTTGCCACTGACCATGTCGACCAGGAAGAAGTAGCCGCCGTCGCGCTGGATCCGTTCGCGGACCGCCCCGAGCAGGTGCGTCTTGCCGGCGCCCGCGCGGCCCTGCATGGCGACGCCGAGCGGCATGCTGGTGTCGTCGGTGCGGGCCCGTGCCACCCCGCGGAGGATCTCCGCAGCCACCTTCTCGTGCAGCTCCGGCACGTTGTGCGGGCTGGGCCGCCAGACGTCGTCCGGGGTGACCGCAGGGTTGAGGCTCACCGCTTCCAGCGCGGTCCGCTGGTCGTCCGAGATCATGCCGGGCCGATCGCCAGGGCGTGGTTGTCCTCGTTCCCGATGCGGACGGCCGCGGCCCGGTCCCGTGCGGTAAGTGACTTGGTGTTCGCCACCGGGATGATGCGGACGTCCTCTCGGCCGACCATCGTCCGCAACGCCGCGTCGAGGGAGGCCCGGTCGGTGTCGGCGAGCCGGTCCCGGACGTCGGCGAGGCCGACCCAGGCGCCTGGCGCGGTGGCCAGATCCCGGTACGCGGAACGAACCAGCGCCTCCACCTCCGCCGCGGACACCGGTGCCGCCGGTGCGGGTGCCGCCGGCGTCGCTGCCGGTGCTTGCTGTTGCGACTCGCTGGCCGCCGGGGCCGTTGCCCCGGTCTGCTTGAAGAAATCGCCGTGGCTGACCCGGAGCCGGTCCAGCGAACGGTGCAGGTTGGACAGGACGACGAACAGCGACCGGGTCGTCGAGCCGCCCTGCTTCGGCGGCGCGACGGTGTGCAGCTGACGTGCCACCCGCCAGCCCTCCTCGGTCAGCTCGTGGGCGAACGGCCGGTGCGTCCGATCGGTGTCCACCAGGCCCAGGTCGACGAGCTTCTTGTTGTCCTGGCCGGTCAGCGTGAAACCGGCCAGCTCCTTCAGCTCGACGTTGGTGAGTCGGCGCGCCTCGACCATCAGCACCACGAGGGCGTTGATCTGGTTCGGCGTCAGGTGCGGGACGTCCGCCGGGCTCGTCATGATGTCTCATCTCCAGGGGATTGCGTGCCGTCCGCGCGTCGCCGGGCCAGCAGCCGACGGATCCCGTCGACCACCGCCGGCACGTCGGTGAGCACCTGCTCATTGGTGAAGCGGAGCACGTCCAGCCCGAGGAGTTGCAGCTGCACGTCTCTCCGCCGATCGTTGGCGAAAGCGATTCGCCCACGATGCTCCGGGCCGTCCACCTCGACCGCAAGACCCTCCACGGGCCAAAACAGATCCAGTCGGTACGCCGCGCCCAGGACGTGCCACTCGTAGGTCTGGTTCCACCGCCGTCCACGCGCCCAGTCGTGCGGCGCGAGCGCGCGTTCCAACGCCTGCTCGGCGGCGCTGTCGCCGCGAGGGACGCCCGCGAGCGGCGGCCAGGCCAGCACCGTCGACTCCGGCTCGACGGCGGTGGCCGGAATCCGTTCGACCGTGCCGGCCAACTCGGCGAATCGCGCCGGCACCGGCATGGACACCGACCGCACCCGGTCGACGTGGCGCAGGGGCCTGCCGGCCAACCACACCGTGAAGTCGCCGTGCCGCACGAGCCACTCGGCGGCGGCCACCAGCGTCCGCTCGGCGTTCGCATCCAGGTCGGGCAGGGCCACGACGAGAAGGCAGCTCTCCCGGTCGTACGCCTCGGAGATCACCCGGGCGAGCCCGGCGGCGCGTACCCCCGGGGCGAAGCGGGACCGGCCGGCGGGGTGGCGCGGCCCGCGCAGCCCACGCTCGGCGAGGTCGGCCAGGAACGGACCGAAGTGCCGGGAGCGGGCGGCGGTACGGGCCGCGAGGGCGCGCACCGCCGCCACACCGAGCGTGCCCTCACCGTCGAAACGGTCGGCCCCGGTCAGCCAGCGGGGGAACATCGCGAGGGCCGCGGTGTCGAGGTGACCGAGCAGGGTGTCCACGAGGTCGCCGAGGGGACCTGTCACCGTGGGCCGGTAGTGCACGATCGCGGGCGCCGCCCGTGGCAACGGGTCGAGTGCCACCCGCAACAGCTCCGGGTCGATGCCCTGCAGGTGACTCACCCGTCGCGCCGGCGGGGCGGCCCACCACGCCCTGTTGGCGTCGCCGATGGCTCGGACGGGGTGCGCCATGCCGGCACCCTACGACACGGCGTGTGCGACCGGGGCCCCTCGGTGACGCAGGCGGTGCGCTCGCCGCTCAGCGCAGCCGGCGGATGTCGCCGTACGCGCGGTAGTAACCACCGCGGCTGGACTCGCGCACCTCGGTCACCAGGTAGCGGGCGCCGGGCTCGCGAATCCCCTTGGGGAACTGCACCGACCAGTCCCGCCGGTAGCCGTCGGAGAGCACCTGCACCCGCAACCGCCCCCGGTCGTCCAGGCACTGCACGACCACGCCCGCGCCCGAGTCGCTCGTCACCTCGACGATCGTCGGTTGCACCGGCTGAGGCGTCTGGCGGGGGGCCTTGATGTCGCGGACCTGGGGCACGTCCCCGGCCTGCGCCGCCCGGATCGCCGGCTCGCTCGCGTCGATGCAGGCCAGGTGGCCGCCGGTGGTGACGACGTAGAGCCGGTCGTCGTGGTACTGCATGGAGTACGCCGAACCGCAGCCGGTGCCGAGCTTCCACAGCCGGGTGCCCGCCGCGTCGAAGCAGTAGATCGAGGACTGGCTGTCACCGGCGAAGACGTACCGGCCGCCCTCGGCGGTCGCGCAGGAGAAGACCGGGGCGTCGCAGCGGTAGGTGCGTTCGAGTCGACCCGACTTGGACAGTCGGACCACCTCGCGGGTGCCCGTCCCGGCGAACACACTGCCCTGCTCCTGCCACCCGAAGAGCACCGAGCCGGTCCTGGTGTGCCACAGTTCCCCGCCGGTACGCCACTCGTAGCCGGTCACGCCCTGCGAGTGGCCGTGGTAGATGGCGTCGTTGTCGCACCGCACCATCCAGGCCGAACGCCCCCGCCCCGGGCGACGCCACAGGAACTCGTCCTCGTGGTCGACGGCGGTGATCCCACCGTCGGCGTCGGAGACACCCAGGACGCCGTCGTGGATGTCCAGCCAGTAGATGTCGATCTCCGGGGCGATCGCGTATGCCACCCGGGGCACCTTCCCGGACAGGTCGTAGACGTTGCCGTCGTCGCAGCCGGCGTAGATCCAGGCGTCGTCGGCGACGATGCACTTCACGCCGTCGGGAAGGCGGACCTGGCTGCGCACCTGGGCGTCGTGGTCGAGCGTCGTGATGACGCCGTGCTCGTTGCCGACCATGCAGTGCTGCCCGTCGACGAAGATGCCGAAGGCGGGGGCGCCGGAGTCGTAGCGCCAGAGGACCGGGGCGGTGTGGGCGGTGGACCGGGTGCTCACGATCTGCCGCCGTGACACGGTGCGCTTCTGGCGGACGCCGGGGACCGCCGGCGCGTAGCCCTTGCGGACCTTCTCCCCGATCTTCTTCGCCGCGGCGGCCCGGGCCCGGGCGTTGTCCGGATAGGCGCTCGCCTTGACCTGCCCCTGGTCACCGATCCGGCCGTAGCGCACCGTCAGCGTGGCGTTGTCGACGATGACCTCGTAGAACTTGTGCGCACCGTCCACTTCGGACAGTTCGAGGTAGGTCGTCTCCTGGGACATGGGGGGCCTCCGAGGGGTCAGCGAGCGGCGCGATCCGGCCGGCGCTTCGACAGTGACCACACGTTATCGAGGCCCCCCGACAGAACCGGGGTCCGGCCAGCGCAGCGCGTCGTCGCGGAGCACCGCGTGCGCGCCGACGCTCTGGTTGACGATCTGCGTCACCCGCACGTCGACCGCGATGCTGGCCAGCGCCACCGCGTCCGCGCGGCTGAGGCCGTGCAGCCGCTGCATCAGGGTCAGCATCGAGTCCAGGGCGGTGAACGTGGCCTCGTCGAGGGAGGCACCGACGCCCAGGGTCAGCCAGGCGTCGGGGGTACGGGCCACCGGGCCGGTGACCGGAAAGTCGTCGCGTACGTCGAAGGTCAACGTCACCTCGTCCATCGGACACTCGATCGCAGTGCCGCCGACCTCACCGTCACCCTGTGCGGCGTGTCCGTCCCCGACGGAGAACAGCGCGCCGTCCACCGGGATTGGCAGAAGGAGGGTGCTGCCGGCGGTGAGGTCCCGGCAGTCCAGGTTGCCGCCCCAGGGGCGCGGTGGGATCGTCGAGTGCCGGCCCGGCTCCGCGGGTGGCATGCCGAGCACTCCCATGAAGGGCCGCAGCGCGACCGTGTGGCCGTGCTGGTTGCGGCCGGTCATCGTCACCGGGTCCAGCGCCCAGGCGTGCACCACCGGTTGGTCCTGCACGCCGTAGCGCTGGTTGAACTCACTCGGCCAGCCGCCGGCCACTGTGGTTCCCCAGCGGCCGGGGACGACCGCGTCGACGCGTACCGCGAGGGTCTGGCCGGCGCGCGCACCGCGGACCGCGACCGGACCGATCAGCGCGTGTCCGTGGTCGGGCCGGTGCTGCGCCACCCGGGGCCGGTCCCGGTTCGGCCCGCCGGGGTACGGGCCGGCGGACCACCAGCAGTCCAGGGTGCGGTAGGTGACGGTGTCACCGGGGTCGATGGTGAGCACCGGCGGGAAGTCGGGGGAGAAGTGGCCGTGCAGGCTGTCATCCCCGGGGGTGAGGGTGTGTCGCATCCGTGCAGGTTAGTGGCCACGTGCGGCGGGCAGGCAGGTGCGCGGTGGGTGCCGGGCGCACCCACCGCGCACGACTCGACCTGGGCGAGGTCAACCCGAGGTGCAGGAGCGGATCTGTGGGCGGGCGCTGCTGTTGCCGTTGGTCATCGTGGTGAAGCCGAAGGTGTTGCCGCTGCCGTTGGAGCGCATGGTCATGACGGTGCCGCTGCTGTCCCAGGTGGCGGTGCCGTTCCAGATGGTGGTGACCTGTTGCGGTGCGGTGATGGCCACGACCACCGTCCACGTGCTGGCGCCGCTGACCGTCACCGACGTGTTGTACCGGTCGCCCCAGACGTTGGGGGTCGTGGCGGTCGCGGTGCAGGTGCCGCCGGCGGGCGGCGGGGTGGTGGTGGGCGGCGGGGTCGTGCCGTCGGGCGCGACGGCGCGGCCGGTGGACGGCGAGATCATGCCGGGGCACAGGTTGCGGCTGGTCAGGTTGGCCATGATCTGGGGGATGGCGTCGCGGGTGTTCTGGATCCCGTCGTGCATCAGGATGACCTGACCGGCTTGGAGTCGGCTCGCGTTGGCCACGATCTGGCTGACGCTGGCGCCGTTCCAGTCCTGGGAGTCGACGTCCCAGATCACCTGGCGCATGCCCAGTGACGACGCGACGGACTGCAGGGTGGCGTTGGTTTCGCCGTAGGGCGGCCGGAAGAGCACCGGTCGGCTGCCGGTCGCCGACTGGATCGCCGAGCTGGTCTGGGACAGGTCCGACTGCATCTGCGCCTGGCTCATCGAGGTCATGTGGGCGTGGTTCCAGCTGTGGTTGGCGACCCACATGCCGGCAGCCACCTGGGCCTGCGCGGCCGACCGGTTGTTCTGGACGTTCTGCCCGACGTTGAACATCGTGGCCCGTACGCCGTTGGCGCGCAGCACGTTCAGCAGTGCGCTGGTACTGCTGGTCGGACCGTCGTCGAAGGTGAGGCCTACGTAGCCGTTGCAAGCGGCGGCGCTCGACGGGGTCGAGGTGGCCGCCAGGACGACGCCGCACATGGCGACGGCGGTGGCGAGGACGGCGAGCGCCGCGCGCAACCGCCTCGACCACAGGGCCGTGCGGGGGAAGAGCCTGCTCATCTGGTGCCCCTTCGCGCAGGCCCGGACGCGCCCTGGTGGGTGGGCAGCACAGTCCGGACAGGTGTGGATGAGTGGGTAGGTGGAGCCGAAACCGCAGCGAAGCCGATCGCATCGACGTCAATGGATCGGAGTATTACAGCGAGAATTCCAACGCGTCAACAAGTTCCGGAACATCCTCGGAACAGCGCAGGGGGCCGTCCGGGGGCTGGCCAGGCACAGCAGCCACCCCTGGGGTCCCGATCATGCTGGTCGATGCGCATGAACTCGACATGATCCGGAAAGCTGCCGGAATTATCGACCACCCGTCAACGGACCTGGCGTCGCGCCGACCGCGGGTAATAGTAAAGATTGTGAACAGAAGATGTTACAGTCACTTCGGTCGATATCCGCTCGGGTTTCGGCCAGTGAGGTCCCAGAAAGGAGTGATCACATGACGAGACTGCGCGCGCTGGTCGCGCTGGCGGTACTGGTCGTCGCCGGCGGACTGGTTGCGGTCATCCCGGCCACGGCCGCTTCGGCGGCTGCCTGCTCAGCATCGTGGCAGGCCTCGGCCGTCTACTGGGGAGACGCCCAGGTCTCCCACAACGGCCGCAACTACCGGGCGAAGTGGTGGACCCAGAACGAGGCGCCACCGGGCACGACAGGCGTCTGGGAGGATCTCGGCGCGTGCGGTGGAGGCACCACGCCGCCCACCGGCGGGACCTGCAGCTACCCGAACTGGACCGCCGGGACCTGGTACGCCACCGGGGCGATCGTGCGGTACACCAACGGTCTCTACTACATCGCCGAGCACGACAATCCCGGGTACGACCCCGTCGTCAGCACCTGGTACTGGGAGCCCTACACCTGCGGCGGTCAGCCACCGACCAGCCCGCCGCCCACCAACCCGGGCGGCTTCGTGGTCACCGAGGCCCAGTTCAACCAGATGTTCCCGGGTCGCAACTCCTTCTACACGTACTCCGGGCTCGTCGCCGCGCTCAGTGCCTACCCCGCGTTCGCGCGCACCGGCAGTGCCACCGTCCAGCGCCAGGAGGCCGCCGCGTTCCTGGCGAACGTGTACCACGAGACCGGCGGGCTCGTGCACATCGTCGAGCAGAACACCGCGAACTACCCGCACTACTGCGACCCCGGCCAGCCCTACGGATGTCCGGCCGGGCAGGCCGCCTACTACGGGCGGGGGCCGATCCAGCTCAGTTGGAACTTCAACTACAACGCCGCGGGTAACGCGCTCAACCTGCCCCTGCTGACCAACCCGTGGCTGGTGCAGACCGACGCCGCGGTGGCCTGGAAGACCGGTATCTGGTACTGGATGACCCAGAACGGGCCGGGCACCATGACCGCCCACAATGCGATGGTCAACGGCGCCGGGTTCGGAGAGACGATCCGCAGCATCAACGGCTCGATCGAGTGCAACGGCGGGAACCCCGCCCAGGTGCAGAGCCGCGTCACCCGATACCAGCAGTTCGTCGGCATCCTCGGCGTGTCCGCCGGAGCCAACCTCTCCTGCTGATCCGTGCCCGGGCCTCGACGTACGTCCCCGGACGTAAGTCGAGGCCCGGCACCTCGGCCGCCGCGTCCCGGGTGGGGCGGCGGCCGTTTCGGCGCGATCAACCCGTTGACAGGGCCGGGGTGCGCCCGGAACTATCAGCGACAGTCCACCGCCCCGGCTCTCGTTGTTCACGAACTCTCATGACAACGATGTCAGGGCCTGACCCACCACCCGCTCCACTCTGCCCAGACCTTCGACGTACTCGACCCGGTTCGAGGCGAAAGGCTCCGTCCCTCATGTCGCACACCCCCCTTGCGCGTCCCCTCTCTCCCCGCCTGATCGCGGCGACGACAGCCGTCCTGCTCCCGCTGGGCCTCCTCGTCGCCGCACCCCTGGCGAACGCCGCCCCCACCGCCGCGACGCCCGGCAACTTCACCTCCTCGTTCGAGCCCACCGACCCGCAGCCCGCCACCAGCACCGTGGAGGTCGGCGCGAACGGAAAGCCGGTCCAGGCCAACCTGAGCGGCAAGGTCGCCACGCTGCCCGGCAGCCTGCTCGGCCAGGTCAGCGCCGTGACCGCGAGCGACGAGAACCAGCCGCGAGAGGTCGCCGCGAACCTCAAGGACGACGACCCGTCCACCAAGTGGCTCGTGTTCGCGTCGACCGGCTGGGTGACCTACCAGCTCGCCAAGCCGGCGACGGTGGTGCGCTACTCGCTGACCGCGGCCAACGACGCACCGACCCGGGACCCGAAGGACTTCGTCGTCCAGGGGTCGAACGACGGCAGCACCTGGACCGACCTGGACAAGCGCGCCGGCGAGAAGTTCAGCGGGCGCTTCGCCACCAAGACGTACAGCTTCACCAACACGAACGCCTACGGCTTCTACCGGCTCAACGTCACCGCGAACTCCGGTGACTCGCTCGTGCAGCTCGCCGACTGGAACATCAGCGACGGCTCGGACGTCCGCCCGCCGGCCACCCCCATGGTCAGCGAGGCGACCGCCGGCCCGAACGGCGGCTACACCACGAAGCCGGACGTCGGGTTCACTGGACTGGCCGCGCTGCGCTACTCCGGCGGCGCCGAGGGCAACGGCCGGTCGTACGCGACCAACAAGCTGTTCGACGTCACCATCCCGGTCGGGCCGCAGACCCGACTGTCGTACAAGATCTTCCCCGAGTTCACCAACGGGGACGGCCGGTACCCGTCCACCTACGCCGCCGTCGACCTGCACTTCACCGACGGCAGCTACCTGAGTGGTCGCTCGCCCGCCGACCAGCACGGCTACCCGCTCACGGGTGCCGGTCAGGGCGCCTCGAAGGTGCTCTTCGCCGACCAGTGGAACCTGGTGCAGGCCGACCTTGGCACCGTGGCGCGCGGCAAGACGATCGACCGCATCCTGCTCGCGTACGACAACCCGCAGGCCACCGGGGAGACCCGGTTCCAGGGGTGGCTCGACGACATCGAGCTGACGGCCACGCCGGCGTCGATCGACGGCTCGACGCTGACCAACTACGTCGACACCCGCCGGGGCACCAACTCGACTGGCGGTTTCTCGCGCGGCAACAACCTGCCGATCACCGCCGTGCCGAACGGGTTCAACTTCTTCACCCCGGTGACCGACGCGACCTCCGACTCGTGGGAGTACCAGTACCACCGGATCAACAACGAGGCCAACCTGCCGATGCTCCAGGGCCTCGCGATCTCCCACGAGCCGAGCCCCTGGATGGGCGACCGCAACCAGATGTCGGTCATGCCGGTCGTCGGTGGTGGGCCGCTCACCGGTCAGCCCGCCAGTCGTGCGCTCGCCTTCAGCCACGACGACGAGACGGCGCAGCCGGACCTCTACCGGGTCACGCTCCAGAACGGCCTGGTCGCGGAGATGTCGCCCACCGACCACGCCGGGATCATGCGGTTCACCTTCCCCACCGGGCAGGCGACCGGAAGCCTCGTCTTCCACAACGGCACGTTCACCATCGGCACGGACGGCACGTTCACCGGCTGGGTGGACAACGGAAGCGGCCTGTCGGCAGGTCGTAGCCGGATGTTCGTCTCCGGAGCCTTCGACCGGGCACCGACGGCGTCCGCCGCGACCTCGGCCACCTTCGACACCTCCGCGTCGCGGGAGGTGACGATGCGTCTCGCCACGTCGTTCCTCTCCGTCGACCAGGCGCGCCGGAACCTCGACCTGGAGGTCACCGGCAAGAGCTTCGACCAGATCCACGCCGCCGCGACGGCCGCGTGGAAGGACCGGCTCGGTCGGGTCGAGGTGCGGGGCGCCAGCGAGTCGCAGTTGGTGACCATGTACTCGAACCTGTACCGGCTGAACCTCTACCCGAACTCGCAGTCGGAGAACACCGGCACCGCCGCCGCGCCGCGCTGGCAGTACGCGAGCCCGGTCTCGGCGCCGACCGGCGCGTCGACCCCCACCACGACCGGCGCGAAGGTCGTCGACGGGCAGGTCTACGTCAACAACGGCTTCTGGGACACCTACCGCACCGTGTGGCCCGCCTACGCGCTGCTGTACCCGGACGTCGCCGCCAAGATCTCCGACGGGTTCGTCCAGCACTACCGCGACGGCGGCTGGATCGCCCGCTGGTCGTCTCCCGGCTACGCCGACCTGATGACCGGCACCAGCGCGAACGTGGCTCTGGCCCAGGCGTACCTCACCGGGGTCGAGCTGCCCGACCCGCTCGCGGCGTACGACGCGGCCGTCAAGGACGCGACCGTCGCGTCCGGGCGCAGCGCGGTCGGACGCAAGGGCATCGAGAGCTCCCTGTTCCTCGGCTACACGCCGACGTCCACGGGGGAGTCGGTGTCCTGGGCGCTGGAGGGCTACATCAACGACTTCGGCATCGGCAACATGGGTGCGGCGCTCGCCAAGGACCCGGCCACGCCGAAGTCGGAGCGCGCCCGGCTCCAGGAGGAGTCGCGCTACTTCCTGGAGCGGGCCCGCAACTACGTCCACCTCTTCGACCCCAAGACGAAGCTCTTCCAGGGTCGCGACGCCGCCGGCAACTTCCTCGCCGGTGACCCGCTGGACTGGGGTGGCGTCTACACCGAGACCAACGGGTGGAACTTCGCGTTCACCGCCCAGCAGGACGGCCAGGGCCTGGTCAACCTGTACGGCGGGCAGCAGGCGCTGCGGGACAGGCTCGACGCGTTCTTCACCACCCCGGAGAACGCCGACCGCCCCGGTGGGTACGGCGGCGTCATCCACGAGATGCTCGAAGCGCGCGCGGTGCGGATGGGTCAGCTCGGCATGAGCAACCAGCCGTCGCACCACATCCCGTACATGTACAACGTGGCCGGCGCGCCGGCCAAGACCCAGGAGAAGGTACGGGAGATCCTGCGCCGCCTCTACGTCGGCAGTGAGATCGGCCAGGGCTACCTGGGCGACGAGGACAACGGCGAGATGTCGTCCTGGTACATCCTCAGCTCGCTGGGCATCTACCCGTTGCAGGCCGGGTCGTCCGAGTGGGCGATCGGTTCGCCGCAGTTCACCAGGATGACCGTGCACCGCAGCAGCGGCGACATCGTCGTCAACGCGCCGAACAACAGCGCGGCGAACGTCTACGTGCAGGACGTCAAGGTCAACGGTAAGAAGCAGCGCGGTCTGTCGCTGGACGTGGCGACGCTCGCCAAGGGCGGCACCATCGACTTCCAGATGGGCGCCAAGCCGTCGTCGTGGGGCAGCGGCAAGAACGACGCACCGCCGTCGCTGACCAAGGGTGACGAGGCGCCGAAGCCGTTGCAGGACGTCACCGGCCCCGGTCTCGGCACCGCGACCGCGACCGGCGGTCAGGACGCGTCGAAGCTGTTCGACGACTCGTCGACCACGCAGCTGACCTTCACCTCGGCGACCCCGCAGGTCACCTGGGCCTTCCGGGGTGGCAAGCAGAAGCCGAAGTACTACACCGTCACGTCCGGGGCCGGTGCGGGCGATCCGGCGGACTGGCGCCTGCAGGGCTCCAACGACGGCCTCACCTGGACCACAGTGGACTCCCGCACCGGCCAGGTGTTCCCGTGGCGCAACCAGACCCGCCCGTACTCGATCGACAAGCCGGGACGGTTCGCCCAGTTCCGCCTCGCCGTCACGAAGACCGTCGGCGCCGCGCAGACCAACCTCGCCGAGGTCGAGCTGCTTGCCGGGGGTGACCTCGACCTCGGGGGCGGCGACATCGCGGTCACCGCCGCGGAGGGCGTGCACGCGACCAACGGCGTACCCGTCTCGGTGCCGCTGGCAACCGTCACCGGCGGCGACGCCGGCGGTTACCAGGCCACCATCGACTGGGGTGACGGCACGCCGGTCACCGCGGGCACGGTGACGTTGAGTTCGCGGGCCGTCTACCGCATCGGTGGGTCGCACACCTACGCCACGCCCGGCTACCACCAGGCGAACGTCACGGTCACCGACGGCGAGAGCCAGAGCTCCGCGACGGTCGGCGTCGAGGTGGCGTACGCCCCGACCTCCGGTCTCACCGCCGCGTTCGACAGCGTCTGCGTCGGTGACGAAGGGGCCCTCGCGGCAGACTGTGACGCCAAGTCGTGGGCGTACTCACGGGCCGCCCTGGCGGCGGGCGGTGCGACCCAGGGTCAGCCCCAGCAGGTTCCCGGAACCGCGTTGCGGTTCACCCTGCCGGCGATTCCGGCCGGCCAGCCGGACAACGCCACCGGCAACGGGTCGACGATCGTCCTCGACCTTCCGCAGGACGCGAAGAGCATCTCGTTCGTCGGCGCCGGAACGCAGGGCAACCAGAGCACCACCGGCACGGCGACGTTCAGCGACGGCAGCACGGCCAGCATTCCGATCCAGTTGAGCGACTGGACGCTGGGCGGCAACGCCAACGGCACCCCGTCCTACGGCAACATCATCGTCGCCCGGACGGCGTACCGGCTGCAGGGCACCAGCCGCGACGGCGCCCAGCCGTTCCTGTTCGCCACCGCGCCGTACCAGATTCCGGCGGGCAAGACGCTGGTGTCGGTGACCCTGCCGACGCAGACCGGTGACCCTCGCTCGGCGGGCCGGATCCACGTGTTCGCCGTGGCCACCGACGGCACGCCCGCCCCGGCGCTGGCGACCGTCGCCCCGAAGGACCAGACGGCCACCGCCGGGCAGGCCCTCGCGGCGAACCTCGGAGCGGTGACCGGCGGCGTTCCCGGTACGACGGGCTACCGTGCCCGCGTCCAGTGGGGTGACGGCACGGTTCCGAACGACGTGACGATCGACGCGTCCGGCGCGATGAGCGGCCAGCACACCTACCCACGGGAGGGCACCTACACGGTGCGTGTCACCGCGTGGGACAGCCTGTCGAGCAGCACCGAGTCCTTCACCGTGACGGTGGCTCGGGGCGGATCGCAGCCGGCGATCGCGCTGTCCGCGTCCGGCACCGTCACCACCGGTGGCGCGATCACCATCGACGGCAGCGGCTTCGCCGCCGGTGAGCAGGTGACCGTCAGCGTCGGCACCGACCCGGGTCGGACCATGAAGGTCGCGGCCTCCGCGACGGGAACGGTCCGCGCCTCGGTGCCGACCTCCACCGACGCGCAACCCGGCCGGTACGCCGTCACCGCGACGGGCGCATCCTCGCGTACGCCGGCCACGGCCACCGTCCAGGTGACGGAGGAGCCGGAAGCGCGGACGTACCAGCCGCGGGTGGTGCTGCTGACCACCTCGGGGCCGCGCGGCACGTCGATCATGGTCGACGGTTCCGGGTTCGCTCCGAACGAGGCGGTCACCATCGCCTTCGGGGCCGGGCTCGCGGTCAGCACCGTGCGCGCGAACGCTGACGGCGTCATCTCCGGCGCGACGGTGAGCGTTCCGGGCGCGGCGAAGGCGGGCGCGTCCAGCGTCACGCTGACCGGCGCCACGTCGGCGACGAAGGTGTCCCGACCGTTCAGCGTCACCGGCTAGCACCGAGCCGGGGACAGCGCAGCCGCGTGGGGGGGGGGGGGGGGGCCGCCCCCCCCCCCCCCCCCCCAAAAAAAAAAAAAAAAAAAGGGGGGGGGCCCCCCGCCCCCCCCCCCGCCGGCCCCCCCCCCCGGGCCCCCCGCCGCCCCCCCCCCCCCGCCCCCCCCCCCCCGGCACCTCGGCCGCCGCGTCCCGGGTGGGGCGGCGGCCGTTTCGGCGCGATCAACCCGTTGACAGGGCCGGGGT